>JBDSUF010000009.1:0-156148 GCA_039927835.1 Alteraurantiacibacter sp. | reverse complement strand
CAAGCTGCCGACCATCATCCACCATACCGCGGGCGGCAACCACGTGGTCACCGAGGCGGCGGCCGTGTGCCACTACCTCGCCGAAGCGGAAGGCTCCGACCTGCTGCCGACGCCGGCCGAGAAGGCGAGCTACTTCCGCTGGCTGTTCTTCGCCGCCGGTCCGGTGGAACAGGCGACCACCGCGCGCGCGATGAACTGGGATGCACCCGAAGGGCGCGAAGTCATGCTCGGTTACGGCTCGTACGACCGTACGGTCGAAACGCTCGACTGGTGGCTCTCGGCCAATGACTTTGCCGCTGGCGCGCGGTTCACCATGGCCGACGTCTATCTCAGCAGCCAGATCGACTGGGGGCTGGCGTTCAAGTCGCTGCCCGATCTGCCGTCGTTTATCGCCTATGCCGAACGCGTTCGCGCCCGCCCGGCCTACAAGGAAGCCAAGGCGATCGACATGGCGCTGATCGCGGCGGCCCAAGCTGGCTGACCGGGCTTGACCGGGCTGACCGGCGGACCGCACAAGGCGCAATGAAACGCGCCGCTTCAGCCCTGCTCGCCGCCAGTTTGCTGCTTGCCACACCCGCCCTCGCCCAGCGCCAGCCGGGTGACTATCCGCTCGGCCCGGATTCGCTGGTCCAGCAAGATGTGGCGCGTGGCGAATTGCTGGGGCCGTTCGAATTTCGCGGGCAGGCCTTTCCCGGCACGGTGCGGCGCTACTGGGTCTATGTTCCGCACGGCTTTGACGCGGCTAGCCCGCCCAACCTGCTGGTGTTTCAGGATGGCCAGCGGGCGACCAATCCCGCAGGCTCGCTACGCATTCCCGTGGTGCTCGACAACCTGATCGCACGCGGCGACATCCCGCCGACGCTCGGGGTGTTCGTGACGCCGGGCAATATGTCGGCCAGCTATCCCGACGATCTCGGCATGAGCAATCCAGATCATCGCTGGCAGGAATACGACGAGCTGGACGACGATTACTCGCGCCTGCTGCTGGGCGAACTGCTGCCCGAAGTGGCGCGCCGGTGGTCTTTCACCGATGATGCCGCCCGCCGCGCCATTGGCGGCACCAGCAGCGGCGCCATCGCCGCGTTCACCGTCGCCTTCCGGCACCCGGAGGCGTTCGGCAATGTCGTGTCGTTTATCGGCAGCTATACCGCGATCGCCGCCCAAGATGCCGACCCCGCCGCGCCGCCAGTTCCCGCAGGCGACCTCTACCCGCGCCTGATCCGCCACAGTCCGCCGCGCGCGCTGGGCGTGTTCCTGCAGGATGGCTCGAACGACCTCGACAACCAGCACGGCAGCTGGTTCCTCGCCAACCAGCAGATGCTCGCGGCGATGGACTATGCCAACGGCGCCGCCGATCTCGCGGGGGCAACCGGACCTCGCTACCGTGTGGAACACGTGTGGGGCGACGGGGCGCATTCCGACGCGCACGGCGGGGCAATGCTGCCCGATGTGCTGCGGTGGATCTGGCCGCGCAGGGCGCAGGACTAGGCGAAAGCGCGCGTCTTGCGCAGCAACTGGTAGGCCTCGACCACGCGCTGCAATTGCCCCTCGTGGCTGCGGTCGCCGCCGTTGCGATCAGGGTGATAGCGCCGCACCAGTTCCGAATAGCGCCGCCGCAGCATCGTGCGGTCATCGCCGGGAGCAAGTCCCATGACCTGCAGCGCTGCCCGTTCGGGAGGAGACAGTCGCACCGCCTCGCGCGCGTTCTGGCTGGCCGCCCGCCCTTCGGCCCGCTGGCGGATATCGGCCGCGCGGGCGTTGATGGCGTCGAGCGGGTCGGCAAAATCGGCCCAGCGCGGGCCGTCACCAACCCCGCCGGTGGGGCGGAACGCGCGGGTCTCGGTCTGCCAGCCGGCGATGGGCGACTGCGCGGCGAGGATCTCGTCCGCGCTCATGCCGTGAAAGAAATCGTACCCGGCGTTGAAATCGCGGATATGGTCGAGGCAGAACCACTGCCAGTCGCCCGGTCCGTCAAACCCGTGCCGGCGGTTGCCCGGCGCGCGGAATTCGCCCGCCTCCGCGCAGCCCGGAGCCTCGCAGTGGCGCCCGGGGTGCTCATAGCGCCCGTGAAACTTGTGGACTCGCATTCGGTTGAATTTGGGGCATCAAGGCCCAGATGGGAACCCCCCGAACAAGGAGAATTGGTGTGGTCGGACCCCTGCAGACCGAGATGGAGCGGATGTTGTCCGCCGTCCTGGCCCCTTCGCGGCTCGAAGTGATCAACGATACCGCCAACCATCTCGGCCATGCGGGCGACGACGGCAGCGGCGAATCGCATTTCACCGTTGTGGTGGAAAGCGACCAGTTTGCGGGCAAGTCCCGGCTCGAGCGCCAGCGCATGGTCAATCGCGCGCTGGGCGACATTCCCGGAAGCCGCGTCCATGCGCTCGCCATCAAGGCCTATGCGCCCGGTGAAGCCGTGTGAGCATTATGCAGACCATCACCCCGATCACGCATGACCTGGGCGGGTTTCAGGTCCGCCGCGCGGTGCCCAGTCCCGATTGCCGCATGGTCGGCCCGTTCGTGTTCGTCGACCAGTTCGGGCCGGCGCGGCTGGAGCGCGGCGAAGGCATGGACGTGCGCCCGCACCCGCACATCAACCTGGCCACGGTCACCTGGCTGTTCGACGGCGCGATAGACCACCGCGACAGCTTGGGCAGCTTCGCCACGATCCGCCCCGGACAGGTCAACCTGATGACCGCCGGGCGCGGCATCGTCCATTCCGAACGCTCGCCGCAGGTGGAGCGCGACAATGGCCCGGCGATGTACGGTATGCAGACCTGGCTCGCCCTGCCAGACGGCAAGGAGGAGATCGACCCGGCGTTCGAGGCGGTGACCGACCTGCCGCAGGTGGCGGACACTTGCGCCAGCGCCACGGTGATCATGGGCAGCCTGTGGGGCCGCCGCGCGTCGACCACCTGCCATGCCGAAACGATCTATGCCGAGATCAACCTCGCGGCGGGCGGCAGCATCCCCATCGACGCCGAGGCGGACGAGCGCGCGGTGATGCTCACCGGCGGCGCGGCCACATTGGATGGCATGCCGCTGGAACTGTACACGCTCTATGTGCTCAAGCCCGGCGCGGCGATGACGCTGGCGAGCCAGTCCAGCGCCAAGGCCATGCTGCTGGGCGGCGAGGCATTCCCCACCCGGCGCCACGTGTGGTGGAACTTCGTTTCCAGCAATCGCGACCGGATCGAGCAGGCCAAGGCCGACTGGCGCGAGGGGCGCTTTGCGAAGGTGCCGGGCGACGAGGTGGAATTCATCCCTATCCCCGATGTGCCGAAGACGGTGAGCTATCCCTAACTCCCCTCGTCATCCCCGCGAAAGCGGGGATCCAGTTGCGTCGCGCGACCGAAAAGAAGAGCCGACTGGATTCCCGCTTTCGCGGGAATGACGAAAGTGGTTATGGGGATGGCATGAAGCACATCCTCTCGGCCACCGCGCTCATCCTCACCCTCACCACGCCTGCCGCCGCGCAGGAGCGGGTGGACCTGTCGCAAAGCTCGGCCTGGGCCAACAGCCAGCTGGCCGCGCTCTATGCGCTGTCCCCCGCCGAAGGCTGGTACGAGCTTGACGGCGGCGTGCGCTTTCGCCGCGTGGCGGGCGATGGCACCGGCCCCGCCCCCACGGTGCGCGATACGGTTACGGTGAACTACGCTGGCCGCCTGACCAATGGCGAGGAATTCGATTCCACCGCTGGTGGCCGCCCGGCAACCTTCCCGCTGGGCCAGCTGATCCGCGCCTGGCAGATCGCAATCCCCTATATGGGCGTAGGCGACACCATCGAGATCGCCGTGCCGTCTGAGCTCGGCTATGGCGCGCGCGGTGCCGGGCCGATCCCGCCGGGCGCGACGCTTTTCTTCACCATCGAACTGCTGGATGTGCTGGTCCCGCCGGGGCGGTAGTTCCACTCCGTTCGTGTCGAGCGTAGTCGAGACACCGCACCAGGCCTCTCGACTTCGCTCGAGGCGAACGGATAACCGGCTAACCCACCCACTCCACCCAAGCACCGTGCGGGTGGGCTTCGGCCAGTTGGGTCCATTCCCCACCGCCCAAATCGGCACTGGGCCAATACTTGACCGACAATTCGTGCCGGAAGGTGACCCGGTTGGTTTCCAGCCTGATCCACGCGAACGGCTTGTCCGCTGTCGCCTTGGCCCCCGCCTCCTCGAGCATCGCCCGGATCGCCTGACGTTTTTCATAAGGCAGGTATTGCCACATGATCGTGTGGAACACCGCGCGGGTAACGCCGTTTTCCTGCGGGCGGGCGAGGCGCTGGCGAACGAAATCCTCGGCATCCATCGCCACCAGATCGGGCGCCTGCTCGCCGGCCATCGCGATGGCCACTGCCATGCGCTGCATCCGGTCTTGCGCGTCGGCCCAGATATAGCCCTTCAGCCGCACGGCCGCAGCGGGATCCGTCAGGTCAACCGGCGCGATATCGCACGCGGCCAGTTCCTCGATTCTGACCGGATTGTGCGGCGGAGCAGCCCCGCGCCATTCGGGCACGATCCGCATCGGCGAAGCGGTCGGGCCAACCTTGGTCCCGCCCAGATCGTAGAAATAGCGCGCCATCATCGAATTGATGCCCGCGCTGGCACCGATCTCGGTTAGCTCGAAGCGCGGGCCGAATTTGCCACTGAGCCACAGCAGCGCGGCCATAACGCTGGCGCTGCGGCCCGCCTCGTTGGTTTGCGGCGGGCCGTCGAACCACGGCAGCAGCGCTGCGTCGTGCGCCTCGGCGGCGGCGCAGACAATGGCATCGACCGCCGGTTGATCGGTCACTTCACCGCGATAGACCCCGCTCAAAGCCGGTTCTGCGCCGCTCAAAAACAGGAAATGCACCCCGCCCGCCACGCGCAGCGCCAAGGCATCTTCCATCGCCTGCCCCGGCCATTCGCGCAGGGTGCGCCCGGTGGCGGAGTCTCCCGCCATCACCGCCTTCAGCGCGCGGATCACGCGCGCGGTGATCGGGGCGGCGCTCTTCTCGCAATGCTGCGCGTGCCATTCCAGCGCAGCGCCAATGTCGGCGATCTCCATCGCGATCACACCTTGATCCGGTTGCGCCAAGCCGATTGCCCTTTCCTCGCCAAGAAACTACACGCGCGCCGATGAGCAGTACCGCGCCGCAACCCCTGACCTTTGCCGTGCCCAAGGGCCGCATCCTGGATGAGGCGCTGCCGGTGATGGCGCGCGCCGGGGTGGTGCCGCATTCGTCATTCCATGACAAGGCCGACCGCAGCCTCGCTTTTGCCAGCGACGACGGGCGGATGCGGATTATCCGCGTGCGCGCGTTCGATGTCGCCACCTTCGTCGCGTTCGGCGCCGCGCAGGCGGGGATTGTCGGCTCCGACGTGATCGAGGAATTCGCCTATTCGGAGCTCTACGCCCCGGTCGACCTCGCCATCGGGCATTGCCGCCTGTCGGTCGCCGAGCCGGTCGCGGGCAGCGAATATCGCCCGGGTCTGGCCAGCCACCTGCGCGTGGCGACCAAGTATCCCAACATCACCAAGCGCCACTTCGAGCGCCACGGCGTGCAGGCCGAATGCGTCAAGCTGAACGGCGCGATGGAGCTGGCGCCGTCGCTGGGCCTGTCGGGCCGGATCGTCGATCTGGTCTCCACCGGCAAGACACTGGCGCAGAACGGGCTGGTCGAGACCGAGGTGATCATGCAGGTCTCGGCCCGCCTGATCGTCAACCGCGTGGCGCTGAAGACCGATGCGCGCGTCGCCGCGCTGGTCGAGGCGTTCCGTGCCCAGGCCGAAGTGGGAGCGGCCAGCTGATGCGACGGCTGAACACGTCAGACACCGATTTCGCGGCGCGCTTCACCCGCGTGGTCAATGACCGGCGCGAGAACGATGCCGATGTCAGCCGTGTGGTCGGCGACATTATCGCCCGCGTGCGGATCGAGGGCGATATCGCCTTGCGCGATCTGACCGCGCGGTACGACAAGCACGATCTCGACAACAGCGGCTGGCAGATCCCGCTGGCCGAGTGTCAGGCGGCATACGAGGCGCTGGAGCCGGCCTTACGCGATGCGTTGAACCTGGCTGCAACCCGCATCCGGGCCTATCACGAGGCCCAGTTGCCGACCGATCGCGACCATGTCGACGAGGCCGGAGTGCGCCTCGGCGCGCGCTGGCTGCCGGTCGATGCGGCGGGGCTCTATGTGCCCGGCGGGCGCGCGGCCTATCCCTCCAGCCTGCTGATGAACGCCATTCCGGCCAAAGTCGCGGGCGTTTCCAGGCTGGCGGTGATGACGCCGACCCCGCAAGGCGTGACCAATCCGCTGGTCCTCGCCGCCGCCTATCTGGCTGGCGTGGACGAAGTGTGGCGCGTGGGCGGCGCGCAGGGCGTGGCGGCGCTGGCGCATGGCACCAAGACCATCGCGCCGGTGGATGTGATCACCGGCCCCGGCAACGCCTTCGTCGCCGAAGCAAAGCGCCAGTTGTTCGGCGTGGTCGGCATCGACATGGTGGCCGGCCCGAGCGAAATCCTCGTCATCGCCGACAACAAGTGCGACCCCGACTGGATCGCCGCCGACCTGCTCAGCCAGGCCGAGCATGACCCCAGCTCGCAATCGATCCTGATCACCGACGATCCGCGCTTTGCCGATGTGGTCGAGGACGCTCTCGATGTGATGTGCGCCGACCTTGCTACCGCCCGCGTCGCCCGCCAAAGCTGGGACGATAACGGCGTGATCATCATCGTGGCTGATCTGGTGGCAGAGGCACCCGCGCTCGCCAACCGCCTCGCCGCCGAGCACGTCGAGATCGCCACCGACGATCCCGAAGCGATCTTCGCAGCTATCCGCCACGCAGGCAGCGTGTTCCTTGGTCGGCACACGCCCGAGGCTGTGGGCGATTACGTCGCCGGGCCCAACCACGTGCTGCCCACCGGACGCCGCGCGCGCTTTGCCAGCGGGCTGTCGGTGCTCGATTTCATGAAGCGCACCAGCTTCATCGCCCTCGACCAAGCGGCTTTGGCGAAGATCGGCCCTGCTGCCGTCGCACTGGCCCGTGTCGAAGGGCTGCCCGCCCACGCCAAATCGGTGGAGCTGCGCCTCAAATGAACAACCCCCGCTCGACCTCCCGTTCCGCCGCGCGGCTCGCCGCCGTCCAGGCGCTGTACCAGTTCCACATGGAGCAGACCCCGCAGGCGCGGCTGCTCGACGAATTCCACCAGCACCGGCTGGGCAAGGAAATCGAGGACGATCAGCTGGCCCCCGCCGAAGTCGATTTCTTCGACGATCTGGTGATTGGCGCGCTCGCCCGCATGGACGAGATCGATGGCATCATTTCCGCCCGCCTCGCCGAAGGGTGGACGTTGGCGCGGCTCGACAAGACCATGGTGCAGATCCTGCGCGCGGGCACTTACGAACTGCTCGCCCGCGCAGATGTGCCCAAGAAAGCGGTGATCACCGAATACGTCGATGTTGCCCACGCCTTCTTTGACGAGCGCGAGGCGAAGTTCGTCAACGGCGTGCTCGATGCGGTGGCGAAAGAGGTGCGGTGAGCCGCGAGGACACCTTCATCGCCTCCTTACGCGCGCTGGCCACTCACCCCGCCGCGCGCAATCTCGAGGACGATTGTGCGGTGCTCGAACTGGGCGGCGAAACGCTGGTCCTGACGCACGACATGCTGGTCGAAGGCACGCACTATTTGCCGGGTGCCGATATGGCGGACGTGGCGTGGAAGCTGGTCGCCACCAACCTGTCCGATCTCGCCGCCAAGGGTGCCGAGCCGCTGGGGGTGCTGCTGGGGCATATGCTGGGCGCTGGCGACGACCGCTTTCTCGATGGGCTGGCCGAGGTGCTGGGGTATTACAACGTGCCGCTGCTGGGCGGCGATACAGTGTCCGGCAATGGCCTGCGCGCGCATGGGCTCACTGCCATCGGTCGCGCCACGCATACCCCGGTGCCCTCACGTTCCGGGGCGCAAGTGGGTGACGGTGTGTGGCTTACCGGACAGGTCGGCGCGGCCCTGCTGGGATTCGAGGCTCTGCGTGACAAAACTGGAGCCGATCACGCGGCCTATTCGCGCCCCACGGCTCGCCTGTCCGAAGGCCGAACGGTCGCCCCACTGGTCACCGCGATGATGGATGTCTCGGACGGCTTGCTGCTCGACGCTTTCCGCCTGGCCGAGGCGAGTCACGTCACGCTGGCCATCGATGGCGCTTCAATCCCCGTCGCCGCGCCACACCGGCGGCTGGAATGCCTCACCTGGGGCGACGATTACGAGCTGCTGTTCACCCTGCCTTCCCGCCATGCGGTTCGGGGCAAGCTGGCCATATCGGCCACCCGCATCGGCACGGTCGAGCCGCGCGGCTTCGGGCCGTTGTTCCTCGATGGCGAACCGCTCGTCAGCCCCCACGGCCTCGGATACGCACATAATTAGCGGCCAGAGGCGCGAAAAAGCGCCCTTTCCCCTTGCACCGACCCGATCCCGCCGATAGCCATGCACCGTCTTGCGGACCCGGAAACCCGGGCCGTTTTCATTTAAAGAGGGGGTATGCCGGTCATGGACCTGGTAATTCTATCAATTATTCTGGGTGCACTGGCCATCGTCTATGGCTTCGTCACCAGTCGCCAGGTGCTGGGTGCCAGCGCCGGCAATGCCAAGATGCAGGAAATCGCCGCCGCCATTCAGGAAGGCGCGCAAGCCTATCTGAAGCGCCAGTACACCGCGATTGCCATTGTCGGCGTGATCGTAGCGGTTATCGTCATGGTCACGCTGGGCACGATCCCGGCGGTCGGCTTCGTCATCGGCGCGGTGCTCTCGGGCGTGGCGGGCTTTATCGGCATGAACGTCTCGGTCCGCGCGAATGTGCGCACCGCCGCCGCCGCACAGGAAGGGCTGCAACAGGGCCTGACGCTGGCGTTCCGCGCTGGCGCCATCACCGGCATGCTGGTGGCGGGCCTTGCGCTGCTCGCGATTGCCGGGTTCTTCTGGTATCTGACCAACTCTGCCGGTCTGGCGGCTGACAGCCGTCCGGTGGTCACCGGCCTCACCGCGCTGGCACTGGGCGCCTCGCTGGTATCGATCTTCGCGCGGCTTGGCGGCGGCATCTTCACCAAGGCGGCTGACGTGGGCGCTGACCTCGTCGGCAAGGTGGAAGCCGGTATCCCCGAGGATGACCCCCGCAACCCCGCCGTGATCGCCGACAACGTGGGCGACAACGTGGGCGATTGCGCCGGCATGGCGGCCGACCTGTTCGAAACCTATGTGGTCACCGTGGGCGCGACGATGGTGCTGACCGCACTGCTGCTGCGCGGCGCGGAGAACCTCTACACGCTGATGTCGCTCCCGCTGCTGATCGGCGGCGTGTGCATCGTCACCTCCATCATCGGCACCTACTTCGTGCGCCTTGGAGGCGGCAAAAACATCATGGGGGCCATGTACAAGGGCTTCCTCGTCACCGCCGTGCTCTCCGTCCCCGCGATCTGGTGGGCGATCAACTATGCGCTGGGCAGCATGGAAACGCCGATTGCGGGCGCCGAATATACCGGCCGCACGCTGTTTTATTGCGGCCTGCTGGGTCTGGTCATCACCGGGCTGATCATCTGGATCACCGAGTACTACACCGGCACCAACTACCGCCCGGTCCGCTCGATCGCCAAGGCTTCGGAAACGGGCCACGGCACCAACGTGATCCAGGGCCTGGCGATCAGCATGGAATCCACCGCGCTGCCAACGCTGGTGATCTGCACCGGCATCATCATCGCCTTCAAGCTGGCAGGCCTGATGGGTATTGCCTATGCGGCCACCTCGATGCTGGCACTGGCCGGCATGGTCGTCGCGCTCGACGCTTACGGTCCGGTGACGGACAACGCGGGCGGCATCGCCGAAATGGCCGGCCTGGATGACAGCGTGCGCGAAAAAACCGATGCGCTCGATGCCGTGGGCAACACCACCAAGGCCGTCACCAAGGGCTATGCCATCGGTTCGGCGGGCCTTGCCGCGCTGGTGCTGTTCGCCACCTACACCGCTGACCTGCGCGAGTTCTTCAGCGGCGTGACGGTCGATTTCAGCCTTGAGAACCCCTACGTCATCGTCGGGCTGCTGCTCGGCGCGCTGCTCCCCTATCTGTTCGGGGCGATGGGCATGACGGCGGTGGGCCGCGCGGCGGGCGAAGTGGTCAAGGACGTGCGTGACCAGTTCGCCAAGAACCCGGGCATCATGACCTATGAGACCAAGCCCGACTATGCCCGCACGGTCGACCTCGTCACCAAGGCGGCGATCCGCGAGATGATCATTCCGTCGCTGCTGCCGGTGCTCGCGCCCGTGGTGGTGTACTATGTGATCACCGCCGTGGCCGGCCAGGCCAACGGCTTTGCCGCGCTCGGCGCACTGCTGCTGGGCGTGATCGTGGGCGGCTTGTTCGTGGCCATCTCGATGACCTCGGGTGGAGGCGCGTGGGACAACGCCAAGAAGTACATCGAGGACGGCAACCACGGCGGCAAGGGCTCCGATGCCCACAAGGCCGCGGTGACCGGTGACACGGTGGGCGATCCGTACAAGGACACCGCTGGTCCGGCCGTCAACCCGATGATCAAGATCACCAACATCGTGGCGCTGCTGTTGCTGGCCGCTATCGCCTGATCCCAACCGGGACCCCATTTGGGACAAGTGACCCTGCCCGGCAATTTGCGCCGGGCAGGGGTTTCTTTACCTTTCACGTTAGCCTTTTCTTCGGGCGCAGCGCCTAGTCAGGAGCATGGAATTCGACGGGAATTCCGCTCGAAGGTTAACGCGACGTGTCACGAATGGCGCCTCATGCATCGCTGCACTTGCCCAGCCGTTCGGCTGATGGGGCGACTGCGCCGGGCGTGCGGCTGACGCTGCGCCGCTGGACCGATTGCCAGGATGCGCCCGATCTGGCCGCGTGGCAGGCGCTGGCGGAGGCCGCCGCCGAACCCAACCCGTTCTTCGAAAGCTGGTTCCTCCTTCCCTCGCTCCGCGCCCTCGACCCGCAGGGCAAGGTCGAGCTGTTGTGGCTGGAAGTGGGCGGCAAATTGGCCGGGCTGATGCCGCTGCGCCGCGAGACATCGTATTACGGCTACCCGCTGCCGCACCTGCGCAACTGGGTCCACGCCAACGCCTTTTGCGGTCTGCCGCTGGTCACCGCCGGGATGGAGCTGGTGTTCTGGCGCGAGGTGATCGCCTGGTGCGATAGCCACGCCCGAACCGCGCTGTTCCTCCACCTGGTGCAAATGCCCGGTGACGGCGTGCTCCACACCTCGCTAAAGGGTCTGCTGGCAGGCGAGCGGCGGACGGCTGCGACGGTCCAGTCGGAGGAGCGCGCGATGCTCGCCTCGCGGCTGGCTCCCGAGGTCTATCTCGAACAATCGCTGACGGGCAAGAAGCGCAAGGAGCTGCGCCGCCAGCAGCGCCGGCTGGGCGAACTGGGCGAACTGGCCACGCAGCGGCTGTGCAAGCCCGTCGACGTCGCCCGCTGGGCCGACCAGTTCCTCGCCTTGGAGCAGCGCGGCTGGAAAGGCCTTGCGGGGTCGGCCCTCGCAGGCAGCCACGCCAACGCCGCCTGGTTCCGCGAGGCGCTGGTCGGCGCGGCCGAACTGGGCCGGGTCGAGTGCCTGTCGCTGACCTTGGACGGCAAGCCGCTCGCCATGCTGGCCACATTCCTCACCGCGCCGGGCGCCTATTCGTTCAAGACCGCGTTCGACGAGGACTATGCCCGCTTTTCCCCCGGCGTGCTGCTGCAGGCGGAGAACCTGGCCCTGCTCGACCGGCCGGGAATCGACTGGACCGACAGCTGCGCCGCGCCCGACCACCTGATGATCGACCATATCTGGCGCGAACGCCGCCGCATCGTGCGCCACTCGCTGGCGATTGGCGGACCCGCCCGCCAGAAGCTGTTCGGCATGCTGGTGCGGCACGAAACCGGCTTTGCGGCAGGAGGCCTCGCATGATCGAACCCGCCAACCGCCCCAGGGGCGCCGCCCTGACCAGTGCCGCCGTGTTCGGGCCGTCCGCCCGCGCCGATTTCGCGTCATCGTACCCCGAGGGTCCACACAAGCTGGCGCACGAACTGCACGATCATCCGCTGCTGGCGATCGATGCGCTGGCCGCACTGGGCGAAGCGCTGCCCGCCACCAGCGTCGAATACAACCGCGGCGACGTGCCCGTGGGCGTGACCGGCAAGCCGGGCGCGACCGGGCTCGCCATCGGTGAGACGATCCGCAACATCGCCACGTCGAACAGCTGGGCGGCGCTGAAGAACATCGAGCAATCGTCGACCTATGCCGGGCTGCTGCTCGATATTCTGGGCGAGTTGAAGCCGATCGTCGAACGGCGCACCGGCAAGATGCTGAAGCCGCAGGGGTTCATCTTCATCTCCAGCCCCGACGCGGTGACGCCGTACCATTTCGACCCCGAGCACAACATCCTGCTGCAATTGCGCGGCACCAAGGTGATGACCGTGTTCCCCGCCGGAGCCAACGAATATGCGCCTGACCGGGTGCACGAGAGCTATCACCGCGGCGGTGCGCGCGAGCTGACCTGGCAGGACGATTTCGTGCGCGATGGCATGCCCTTCCCGCTCGAGCCGGGCGAGGCGCTGTTCGTCCCGGTGATGGCGCCGCACTTCGTCAACAACGGACCGCAGGTGTCGATCTCGCTATCGGTCACCTGGCGCAGCGAATGGAGCTTTGCCGAAGCCGACGCCCGCGCCTTCAACGGCCTGCTGCGCAAGTGGGGGCTGGATCCCCGACCCCCGGGACGCTGGCCCTCGCGCAACCGGCTAAAGGCCATGAGCTGGCGGCTGCTGCGGCGTTTGCCGGGCGTTTGAGCTGCTCGGCCGCCCGGCGTTGCCGCTCGGTGTGTCGCAAACTGCCACTGGCCGATTGACTGGCACGCCGCCACCGCGCATGGGCAAGGCGATGGCCACGCAAGCGCGATCCACCCCCACACCCGAACAGCTGGTCGCAGACCTGATGCTGCTGCTGGACCTGGAGCCGCGCGGCTCTGATCTGTTCATCGGCCGCAAGCACCCCGAAGGCACGGGCCGGGTGTTCGGCGGGCAGGCCATCGCGCAGGCGCTGGGCGCGGCGCGGCGCACCGTTCCGGCAGAGCGATACACCCACTCGCTGCACGCCTATTTCCTGCGCCCCGGCAGCGACGAGCATCCGATCGAATTCCGCGTGAAGCGCGATCTCGATGGCCGCAGCTTCTCCAACCGGCGGGTGGTCGCCAGCCAGCGCGGCGAGGCGATCCTCAACCTCACCGCAAGCTTCCATCTGCCGCAGGCGGGCCTCGACCATCAGGCAGCGCGGATGCCCGATGTGCCGCCGCCCGAAGACCTGCGGCCCGATGCGGAAATTCGCGAGGAAGTAGCCCTGCAACTGCCCGATGGTCCGCTGCGCCGCACGCTGCTGCGCCCGCGCGCGATCGATTTCCGTTCGGTCGAGCCGCGCGACTGGCTCAATCCGCAGCAGCGCACCCCGGTGGCGCACTGCTGGTTCCGCACGGTCGCGCAATTGCCCGATTACCGGCCGATCCATCGCGCGGTATTGGCCTATGCATCCGATTTCCAGCTGCTCTCGACGGCGATGAACCCGCACGGGCTGTCGATGCATCTCGGCCAGCTGAAGGCCGCCAGCCTCGATCACGCGATCTGGTTCCACGACAATTTCCGCGCCGACGAGTGGCTGCTCTACGTCACCGACAGCCCGTGGTCAGGCATGTCGCGCGGCTTCGGTCGCGGGCAGATTTTCACGCAAGACGGCCGCCTGGTCGCCAGCGTGGCGCAAGAAGGCATGCTGCGCGCGGTTTAGTCTGCCCCGCCTCACCCCGCAGTATGATAGAAATCGTACACCAGCTGGGCCACGCTTTCGCTCACCCCCGGCACCCGCTTCAGATCGTCGAGCGCCGCCGCGCGCACCTTGCCCGCCGTGCCGAAATGCAGCAGCAGCGCCCGCTTGCGGGCCGGGCCGATGCCGGGAATCTCGTCGAGTGGGCTGGCGGTGATCGCCCGGCTGCGTTTGTCGCGGTGCGCGCCGATGGCATAGCGGTGGACCTCGTCGCGCAGCCGCTGGAGATAGAACAGCACGGGTGAATTGGTCGGCAGCGTCTTTTCGCGCCCGTCGGGGAAGTGGAACACCTCGCGCCCCTCGCGCCCGTGGTGCGGCCCCTTGGCGATGGCAATCAGCGGCACGTCCTCGATGCCCAGTTCCTCCAGCGTATCGCGGACCGAGCTCATCTGCCCTTTGCCCCCGTCGATCAGCACCAGATCGGGCCACATACCCCGGTCGCGCTCAGGGTCTTCCTCCAGCGCGCGGGCGAACCGCCTTTGCATGACTTCGCGCATCATCGCGAAATCGTCATCGGTCTGCGCGGACTTGATGTTGAACTTGCGGTACTGGTTCCTGATCATCCCTTCGGGCCCGGCGACCACCATCGCCCCCAGCGCCTTGGTGCCCGAGATATGGCTGTTGTCGTACACCTCGATCCGATGCGGCACGTCGGACAGCTCGAGGAATTCGGCCATCTCGCGCATCGTCCGCGCCTGCGTGCCGGACTCGGCCAGCCGCCGGTCGAGCGCTTCGACCGCGTTGCGGCTGGCCTGCTCCATCAGCCGCCGACGATCACCGCGCTGGGGGACCGAGATTTCCACGCGGCGGCCATTTCCCGATGCTTTGGCCAGCGCACCGAAAGCTTCGGCCAGCAGGTCATGCTCGGGCAGCACGCGGTCGACCAGGATGGTGCGCGGCGGCGGCACTTCTTCATAGAACTGCGCGAGCACGCGGGCGAGCACCTCGTCCTCGCTCACCTCCTGAATGTGGCTGGGGAAGAACGCGCGATGGCCCCAGTTCTGCCCGCCACGGATGAAAAAGCCCTGCACCGCGATCTGCCCGCCCTTGGCCGCCAGCGCGAAGACATCGGCGTCGCCCACTCCTTCCGCATTGATCGCCTGCGTGCCCTGGATGAATGTGGCGGCGCGCAGCCGGTCGCGCAGGAAGGCGGCGGTCTCGAAGTCGAGGTTCTCGGCCGCCGTTTTCATCTGGCTCTCGATCTTGCGCTGGACCGCGTCGCTCTTGCCGGTGAGGAAATCCTTCGCCTCGTCCACCAGCTCGCCATAGCTGTCGGGGTCGATCCGCCCGACGCACGGCGCGCTGCAGCGCTTGATCTGGTACAACAGGCACGGCCTGTCACGCCGACTGAAAAAGCTGTCGGTGCAACTGCGCAGCAGGAACAGCTTTTGCAGCGCGTTGATCGTGGTGTTGACCGATCCCGCGCTGGCGAAGGGGCCATAGTACGATCCCTGCGCCTTCCGAGCGCCGCGATGCTTCATGATGCGCGGGTACGGGTGGCCCTCGCGCAGCAGGATGAAGGGGAAGCTTTTGTCATCGCGCAGCAGCACGTTGTACGGCGGGCGGAAGCGTTTGATGAACTGGGCTTCCAGCAGCAGCGCATCGGCCTCGCTGTTGGTGGTGACGATCTCCATCGCGCGGGTCTGGCTGACCATACGCTGCAGCCGGTTGGTCAGGTTGACAACCTGGGTATAATTGGCCACGCGGTTCTTCAGCGCGCGCGCCTTGCCGACATAGAGCACGTCGCCGCGCGCATCCAACATGCGATAGACGCCGGGCTTGGGCTTCAAGGTGCGGACCACCTCGCGGATCGCCGCGATCCCGGCGGCCAGATCCGGCTGGCTGCTGCCGCCCTTGACGGTATCGGTCGCGCGCTCCTCGTTGAAGCGTTCCTGTCCCCCCGGACCCTTGGGCGGATCGGGCGGGCTTCCTGCGGGGGTGCGGCTCATGCCAAGGCAGATAGTCCGGCTGCCCTACATTCTCAATCCTCGCTAGGGAAACGTCCCTAAGGTGGAGTTTCCGAAAGGCCCAGCTTGCCGCGGTATGACGCGTGGCACACTGGAACCGGACATTGATACATGAGCGATTCTATCCTCGGTTGGCTGGGCTTTCGTCGGCATGACGACGGGTCCGACGGTAGCGACGGCGCTGGAGCCGCGCTGACCCCGCAGGAACGCGGGCGCAAACTGCGTGGCCGGATGGTCGAGGCGATCGGCGAGTTCCTGGTCGATCACGACCTTGCGATAACGCCGCACAACCTGGCGATTGCTCACGGTGCGGTGTCGGGCCTCAACCCGCGCCTCAGGCGCAAGATCGCCTCGCAACAGGCGGCAGGCGCGGCGATCACGCAGGAGTGGCTGGACCTGGCCACTGCCAGTGAGGCGGGCGAAGAGGACAAGGCGGGTGAGAACCTGATCAAGCAGCTCGAGGAAACCCTCTCGCAATTCAAGCGCACCACGCAGACCGCGCAAACCAATAGCCGCGAGTATGGCGACGCGCTGGCGCAGCATGTCGACCAGCTGGAAGCCGTACCCGACACCGGCGAGATGATCTCAGAACTGGCCGAATATGCCCGCGCCATGCTCCAACGGTCGCGCCGCGTCGAAGCCGAGCTGCGGCAGAGCGAGGAGGAAGCCGCCGGTCTGCGCAACACGCTCGACCGGGCGCGGCGCGATGCCGAGATCGACTTCCTCACCGGCCTGCCCAACCGCCGCGCGTTCGAGGCCGAGCTGGAGCGCAACTTTGCCGAGGCGCAGGCCGCCGGAGAGCCGCTGTGCATCGCCTTTTGCGACATCGACCATTTCAAGGCGGTCAACGATACCCACGGCCATGACGCGGGCGACCGGGTGATTTGCGTGGTGGCCAAGACGCTGTCCGACATCTCGGGTGAGCGGTGCCATATCGCCCGTCACGGCGGCGAGGAATTCGTCGTGCTGTTTCGCGGATCGCACCTGCTGGTGGCGCTCGAAATGCTCGACGGCGCGCGCGCCGCGCTGGCGGCCAAGCAGCTGGTCAACCGCCGCACCAACCTGCCGTTCGGCCAGATCACCTTCTCGGGCGGGATTGCCGACGTGTTCGCCTATGGCAGCCCCAGCGAGGCCCTCGCCGCCGCCGACGAGGCGCTGTACCGGGCCAAGGAAGGCGGCCGCAACCGCATCGAAATGGCCACGCCGGAGCTGCGTGCCGCCGCCTGAACCGTCAGAAGATCTTGCGGAACTCGACCTCCACCCGGCGCCCCACCGGATCGATCAGGAACGGCTGGTAGCGTAGCGGCACCAGCCCCGCGTTATCGGTCACCGTCTGGCGGGTATCGAACAGGTTGTCGACATTCACCCCGATGCGCGACCCGGCGAGGAACGGCACCGCTGCGACCAGCGACGCCTGCTGCCCCAGATCGGCGAAAGCGCGCACGTTGAGCGTGGCATAGTCGCCGAACCTGAGGTCGGTGCTGCCCGGCAAGCCGGTGCCGCCGAGCACCGAGGAGCCGGTGTAACGGCCATCCCAGATCAGCCCGAAGCCCTTGTAGAACGTGCCCAGCCGCGCGTTGGCGCTGTGCCGCGCCTGGTTGCCGTCGCGGTCGAGCAGGTCGAGCACCGGAATGCCCGGTGCGATGAGCACTTCGCTGTTCAGTTCGTAGGCATATTGCAGGTTGACGAACCAGCGTCCGCCGCCGTTTCCGCCGCCCGCGCCACCACCGCCAAAGCCCCGCCCAAAGCCACCACCACCGGCACCGCGACCACCGCCAGCAAAGCCGCCCGCTGGCGGTCCTCCGGCGGGAGCGCCGCCCTGGCCCTGCGGAGCCGCCTGACCTGGGGTCTGTCCGGCACTGTCCGAACAAATCCGCGTGCGCATGGTCGCAAACTCGGCTTCGTCGATCACGCCATCCTCGCCAGCCAACCGCTGGAGCATCTGCGGCGGCACCGCGAGCAGCTGGCCGTCAGCCCCGACCGGCGGCGCCTCGCCCGCTGCCGCCGCGCGCACGGCGGCGTTGAGCTGCGCGCGCAGCACTTCGGGATCGGCCCCGCAGAACGTGGCGCGGATCGCCGCGAACCGCTGCGGATCGGCGCGCAAGCCACCCGGAGTCCCACCGGGCGCTCCGGCCGCGCCATCGGCGGAGCAAAAGCGCGTGCGCGTGGCGGCGAACTCGGTCTCGTCGATCACCCCGTCTTCGCCCGCGAGGCGTTCGAGCATCTGCCGCGGCACTGCCAGCACCTGGCCATCGGGCCCAATCGGCGGAGCCTCGCCCGCCGCCGTCGCGCGCAGGGCGGCATTGAGCTGCGCGCGCAGTGTCTCAGGATCGGCATTGCAGAAGGTCGCGCGGATCTGGGCGAAGCGCTCCGGATCACCCGCGAAGCCGCCGCCGCCGGGGACCCCCGCCGGGCTGGCGCTGCCGACGACGCCACCCGCGCCGACCAGTCCGGTCGCCGGACCGCCGTTGGCCGGGCCGCCCCGCTCTGCCCCGCTTTGGCCTGTTCCACCGCGCCCGCCAGTCGCAGGCGCCGAGCCAATCTGGCCCGACAGGTTGAGGCCCACCTGCAGCCGCTCCTGGTCCTGCCCCGCATAGTTGACCGGCCGCTGGTCGATCTGCACCAGCCGTCCGCCCCCGTCGCGCACGATGCGATCGGGGAAAGCCGCCTCG
This sequence comes from Alteraurantiacibacter sp., assembly GCA_039927835.1. Classification (GTDB taxonomy): domain Bacteria; phylum Pseudomonadota; class Alphaproteobacteria; order Sphingomonadales; family Sphingomonadaceae; genus Alteraurantiacibacter. The sequence goes on along the minus strand of JBDSUF010000009.1, from coordinate 137,678 downwards.
ATCGCCGGGGTCAGTGCCGGGAACGACGAAGCCACGTTGGTCGAGCTGTTGTTGACATAGTCGAACGAGAAGCTGGCGTTGTCGAGCACCGGCAACTGCCATTGCACGCCCACCTTCCAGTCGCTCTGGTTCTGCGTCTCGAGCGCCGTGTTGCCGCCCGAAATCACCGTAACCAGCGCGGTCTGGTTGGTGGAAAGGTCGAACACCGGCACATTCAGCGTCGCCAGTTCGGGACTGCCCAACTGGCTCAGCGTGGGCGCGGTGTCGCGGTTGAGGTAGGTGGCGCTGAGGGTCAGCTTTTCGGTAAGCCCCCAGGTCACGCCAGCCGTCCAGTCGGTCAGCGTGCCGAAATCCGACAGCTCGTCGAGCCCGGCACCCAGGTTGAGGGTGATGTTGCCCACTGCGCCAAGGAAGTCCTCGTCGCGACTGGTCACGGGGACGCTGACGTTGAAGCCCGAGGCCAGCCGCTGGCGCGACAGGTCGGTGATCACACCGGGATTGCGCGTGTCGGTGCTCTTGATGCCGTTCCAGCGGCCCTCGACATCCAGCGTCAGCGCGACCTCGCCCGCCGGAAGGTAGACCGGACGGGTGCGCGCGGTCACCTGCGTGTCGGCGGTATAGGTCTTGCTCAGTCCTTCATCGAAACCGGCATCGGAAAAAGTGCCCAGGTCGCTATCGATCGGCAGCGTGCCCGCCGCGGCGGCGGCAACCAGCGCGGCGGTATCGAGCCGCCGGTTGGTGGTGCTGAAAGTGCGGCCGAGCGTCAGGTCGGCAGTGCCGGTGACTTGCCAGTCGCCGAGGTTGAGATCGAGCGTGGCGCCGCTCGAATATGTCTGCGAGCGTCTGTCCACCGCCAGCGGATCGGCCTCGTTGAAGGTGCGCAGCGCGCTCGTGCCACCGGGGTTGGTCAGCGTGACCGTGTCGAGACCCTGCAGGCTGAGGCTGTCGTCGCGCTCGTAGCTGGCGTTGAGGCTGAGCGAATTGCCCGTGCCGATGCGGGTTGACCAGTTGAGCGTGCCTTCCAGCCCGGCGGTATCGGACACCAGGCTGCGGTAGCGCGCGGGATCGGGATCGGTGCCGAAGGTCGGCGGCGAGGACTGGATCACCCCGCGCTCGGCCTCGGTCAGCATGCTGGAATTTTCCCACGTCAGGTTGGCATTCAGGCGCGATGGCCCGGCGATTTGCAGGTACGTGCCCTCGATCTGCTGGGTCGAGAAGCCACCCGCCCACGGCTGCCCGTATTCGGCCTCCAGCTCACGGCTGGCGAACTGGCTCTTGAGGATCACGTTGACCACCCGCTGGTCGGCCGAATAGCCGTATTGCAGCGCCACCTCCTCGGGGAAAACCTCGAACTTCTCGATCGCTTCGGGCGGATAGCTGCGCAGTTCGCGGAAGCTGGAAATGCGCACGCCGTTGACCAGGATCACCGGTTGCCCGCCGCCGCGCCCGCGCCCGCTCTGCACCTGCGGGCCCAGCGCGCTGAGCAATTCGGCGATCGAGCCTGCGCCGTATGCCGCGATGTCTTCCTGAGTGAGCTCGAGGATGGGCGGCTGCACGGCATCGATCGTGCCGACCAGACGAGCGCCGAGAACGAGGATCGTGTCGTCGGCTTCGGTTTCGTTGCTGGCCGAGCTTGTGGGCGCTACCGGATCGGCGGCCTGAGCCTGGGCCGGAGCCTGAGCGGTATCGGCGTTGGGCGTATCCTGCGCTTGCGCCGGAGCAAGACCGGCCAGCAGCAGGCTGGTGGCAATGACCGCGGAACTGGCGGAAAGTCTGAAACACTGCTCTGTCACGGGGGTCCGATCCAACTGTCTTGTTGCACTGCGATATGTTCGGCCCCCGCCCGCTCCACAAGGCGCGGTCGGGTAATAAAATGTCGCAAATGTACGAGACCTGTCGCGTTTGTGTCGCGGGTTCCGGTTTTTCCCCTTGGCAGGCGCTCCGACACTTTCTTTTTCGCCTGCCCGCCGCTATTGCGCCCGCCCAGAGCGAACCGCAGACGGACCTAAGCACGCATATGGCCAAAGAAGAACTCCTCGAGATGCGCGGCAAGGTGATGGAATTGCTGCCTAACGCGATGTTCCGGGTCGAGCTCGAGAATGGCCATGAAGTGCTGGGTCACACCGCCGGGCGCATGCGCAAGAACCGCATCCGCGTGCTCGTGGGCGACGAGGTGCTGTGCGAGCTGACCCCGTATGACCTCACCAAGGCGCGCATTACCTATCGCTTCATGCCGGGACGTGGCGGCCCCGGCCCGCAATAACCTGTCGCTGGATTTGGCGAACCCCGCCCTCATCCTCGCTTCCGCCAGCCCCCGACGCCGCGAACTGATCGCGCGGCTGGGCCTTGTGCCAAGCGCCATTGTCGCCGCCGATATCGACGAGACGCCGGGCAAGACCGAACTGCCGCGCGTCTATGCGGAGCGGATGGCGCGCGAGAAAGCACTCGCGGCGGCTGATCCTGCTGCTCATGTGCTGGCGGGCGATACCGTGGTCGCGCTGGGCCGCCGGGTGCTGCCCAAGGCGGAGGACGAGGCGACCGCGCGCCAGTGCCTCCAGCTGTTGTCGGGCCGCCGTCACCGCGTGCTGTCATCCGTCGCGCTGCTGGCGCCCGACGGCACGCTGCGCGAGCGATTGAGCGAGACGCAGGTGCGCTTCAAGCGGCTCTCGGCTGAAGAAATCGCCGACTACCTCGCCAGCTCAGAATGGCACGGCAAGGCGGGCGGCTATGCCATCCAGGGCCGGGCCGAGGGGCTGATCGCGTGGATCGGCGGGAGCCATTCGGGCGTGGTCGGGCTGCCCTTGTTCGAGACGCGCGCGCTGCTCAAGTCGGCGGGGTTCGCCATTGGCTGATTGGCTGGTCGAGGACGGGATCGGCGAGGAACGTGCCGTGCTGCTCAGCGGCGGCGAAGGGCTGGCCGCGCATGTCCGCTGGCCCGGCCAGCTCGAGCCGGGCCTCGTTGAAGACGCGCAGCTGATCGCCAAGCCGAAAACGTCCCCACGTGGCCGCGCCCGCTTCGCCTCGGGCGAGGAAGCGCTGGTCGATCGCCTGCCGCCCACCGCCAGCGAGGGGAGCCAGGTGCGGCTGGAAGTGACCCGCGCAGCCATTGGCGAAGGCCGCCGGATCAAGCTGGCGCAGGCTCGCCCGTCCAGCGAACCTGTCCGCCCCGCCCCGACGCTGGCCGAGAAATACGCCGCGCGCGTGGTGCGCCGGTTCAGCCCCGGCTTGTGGGAAGACGTGCTCGACGATGCGCGCGACGGGGTGATCGCCTTCACCGGCGGCTCGCTGACAATTACCGCCACCCCGGCAATGACATTGGTCGATGTCGACGGCATTCTGCCCGCGCGCGCGCTGGCGCTGGCCGCGGTCGATCCGCTGGCCCGCGCGATTGCCCGGCTGGGCCTCGGCGGGGTGATCGGGATCGATTTTCCGACGCTGCAAGGCAAGGACGATCGCAAGGCGGTGGACGTGGTGCTGGCGGGCGCCTTGGCCGATTTCGACCACGAGCGCACCGCGATGAACGGCTTCGGCTTTGTCCAGCTGGTCGCGCGGCTGGAACGCCCGTCGCTGCTCCATCGCTGGCAGTTCGATCCCGCCGGAGCCGCGGCCCGGGCGCTGCTGCGCGCAGGCGAGCTTGTGGCCCAGCCCGGCACCCTGGTCCTCACCGCCGCGCCTGCGGTGTTGGCGGCCATCCGCCATGACTGGCGCGAGGACCTGGCGCGACGGACCGGCCGCGCCGTGCGCCTGCAGGCCGATCCGGCGCTTGCCATCGGCGGCGGATTTGCCCAGGCTGTAGCATCATGAACCGACCCTGCCCGATCTGTCGCAAGCCCCGCGCGGCTGAATTTTCCCCGTTTTGCTCCACCCGGTGCCGCGACCGCGATCTGGCGCGCTGGTTGAGCGATGGCTATGCCGTGCCCGGCGAAGCGGTGTCGCTGGAAGACCTGCCGACAGCGACTGGTAACGACCCCGAGGATTGACCGTCCGATCCCAAAAAGCCCCTTGCCAAGCGGCGGAGCCTTCGCCATAGCGCCGCTTCCAATCGCTCGCCGGTCCCGCTCTGGGGATTGTCGCTGCAGTGATGCCCGGGTAGCTCAGGGGTAGAGCAGACGACTGAAAATCGTCGTGTCGGTGGTTCAAATCCGCCCCTGGGCACCATTTTTCCTGCCGATCCGATCCCGCTACCGCAGGTAGGCCCCGCCATGCCGGGGTTAAGCCTATCCTCACATTTACCAATTATATCCGACTGTTCGTGAAAATGGATCGGTCGCATGGGACAGGATTACGACATACTCCTGACCTTTGGCGCGCTGGTTCTGTGCGGGGCCACCGCTTGGGCCGCCCGCTCGATCATCCGGCTGGCGCTGGCTTCCAGTGGTGAGGCGCGCAACTGGTGGCTCGGCAGCGCGTCGCTGGTCATGGGCTTCGGCCTGTGGGGCGCGCAGATCACCGCGCTGCTGGGGACCACCCGCACGGTCCAGGTCGCCTTCCTGTTCGCCCCCACGATCCTGTCGCTGTTTGTGGCCCTGCTCGGGTCGTGGCTGTCCTTGGCGCTCCTGCGCGGCGGACGGTCGCCGGGACGGGCGCTGCTGTGCGGCACGGGCATCGGGTTCACGCTGGCTTGCGTGCAATATCTGGGGTTCTCCGCGCTCGCCGTGCAGCATGGCAGCCGGCTTGACATCGGTCTGACGGCAGCGGCAATCGCGGTCGGAGTGGCCCTTTCCGCGCTGGCCGTGCTGGCGATAACGAGGACGCGGCCGGCCCCGCTTCTCGCCGTCGCGGGATCATGGCTGCTGACGCTGGCGGTGGTCGCCGAACATGTGCTGAGCATGGCCGCCGTGCGCCTGCCTGCGGGCGGCGCAGAGCGCTATGTCCCGGCGCTGGTCAATGCGCCGGCACTCAACCAGTCGCTGATTACGGCCGTTGTTGGCCTCGTCGCCGTGGCCATGACCGTGTGCCTGGCGATCCTGCTGATCACCAAGCGGCGGCACGATGTGGCCGAGGCGCGCCGGTTGCGCGAAATGCAGCTGTTCATGGACAGCGTCACCGGTGCAGCGATCTACATGCTCGATCCGCAAGGTCGGGTGAAAACGTGGAACAAGGGCGCGCAGAAGCTGAAGCAATATACCGCCGACGAGATTATCGGTGAGAATTTCGCCCGCTTCTATCCGCAGCAAATGCGCGACCAAGGCCAGCCCGAGCGCGCCCTCCAGCGGGCCCTGAAAGACGGCATGGCGAGCGACTACGGCCTGCGCGTGCGCAAGGACGGATCGACCTTTTACGCCTCGGTCACCATCGAGCCGCTGCACGACACCGACGGATCGCAGCTCGGCTTCATCAAGGTCACCCGCGACGTCACCGAAAGCCGCAGGATAGAAAACCAGCGCGACGTCGCGCTCGACAACATGCAGCAGGGCCTGCTGCTGCTCGATCCGAACCGGCAACTGGTGCTGCACAACCGGCGCGTGGCCGAGCTGTATCGACTTGACGTTGATCCGCTGCGCAGCGGAATGAGTATTGATGAGGTGATCGGCCTGACCGTGGGGCACATCGTCTCGCCCGATTTGCTCGAACGCTCGCTGAAGGTGGCAAACGAGCTATTTGCCGAACTGCTCGCCTCGCCCGATGGCCACTCGGTGACCGCCGAAGCCGAAGGCGGGTTGGTCCATTCGCTGACGTCGCGGCGGCTCGACGATGGCGGCTGGGTGGTGACCATCGACGACATTACCGAGCGTCATCATTCGGCCAAGCGGCTGGAATACATGGCCACGCACGATTCGCTGACCAACCTGCCCAATCGGGCCCGCTTCGCCGACATGCTCGACGATGCGCTGACCCAGGCGCGCCGACGCGGCGAATTGCTGGCGGTGGCGATCCTCGATCTCGATGACTTCAAGGACGTCAACGATATCCACGGTCACGGAGCGGGCGACCAGTTACTGCGCGAAACCGCCATGCGGCTGGAACTGGCGCTGGCCGGGCGCGGCAGCATCTCGCGCCTGGGCGGGGACGAATTCGCCGCCTTCATGGTCGTGCCGCAGGGCGACACCGGCGCGGCGCTGGCCGATGCCCTGATCAATGCCATGCAGTTCAGCTTCAGGGTCGATGGCACCGATTCCGGCGCGCGGATCGAGGGAGCGGGCAGCCTGGGCATGGCGATCTATCCGCACGACGGCCTCACCGCGCGCGACCTGATGATGAACGCGGACCTGGCAATGTACCGCGCCAAGTGCGATCCTCTGCGCCACTGGCACCGCTACCTGCCCGAGATGGACGAGGAGGTGCGCGAGCGCCGGACCTTGCAGGCCGACTTGCGGCTGGCGATCGAGCGCGACGAGTTCGATATCGTCTATCAGGTCCAGTGCGCCGTGGCCGATGGGGCGATTCTGGGCTACGAGGCGCTGCTGCGCTGGAACCACGCCACGCACGGTGCCATCTCGCCCGACGATTTCATCCCTCCAGCCGAGGCCAACGGGCTGATCCTGCCGATCGGCGAATGGGTCCTGCGACGGGTGTGCCGCGAGGCCGCGCAATGGCCGGTACCGTACAAGGTGGCGGTCAACGTCTCGCCCGTGCAACTGATCCAGCCCAACCTGCCCGATATCATCATGGAGGCCCTGCTCGAGGCCGGCCTGCCCGCGCGCCAGCTGGAAATCGAGATCACCGAGACGGCGATCATCTCCGACAAGCGGCGCGCGCTGCACAACCTGCGGCGGATCAAGCACCTGGGCGTGTCGGTGGCGATCGACGATTTCGGCACCGGCTATTCGTCGCTCGACACCCTGAGTTCCTTCGCCTTCGACAAGATCAAGATCGACCGATCGTTCCTGAAGGGCGTCCACCGCGACGAGCAATCGCGCAACATCGTCCGCGCCGTGCTCGGGCTTGGCCGCAGCCTCAACCTGCCGGTGCTGGCCGAAGGGGTGGAAACCGAGGAGGACCTGGCCCTGCTGCGGCAGGAGAACTGCCAGGAGGCGCAGGGGTTCTATTTCGGGCGGCCAGGCAAGATCGTCTTCGGGCCCGATCTGGCGACCCCGGTGGTGACAGCGTGCGAGGACCTGGGCGTGCCGCTGCGCAAGCGGCGGCACAAGGCGAGCTGAGCCAAGCGGAATCCGGCGCCTCCCCTTTGTCTTTTCCGCGCGGGCGGGGAAGCGAAGCCGTCCGCAGACAAGCCAACCACCCACCCTCGTCATTCCCGCGAACGCGGGAATCCAGTGCCGCATACGTGGTGGTTTCCGCCCTGGATTCCCGCGTTCGCGGGAATGACGAGGGTGGAGGCGGAGTGACGACGCGGAGGCGGAATGACGGAGGCGGAATGACGAGGAAGAGGCGGGGTGACGCGGGGTAGGCGGAAAAACGAGGTTCCCCACGGTCCCGCCAAACACCTCACCGCCCTTGCCTTTCGCGCCGCCACCCCCAAGTGATCGGGAGCCGTTACCCCGCTGCAAAGGAACCCTTCATGGCCCGCATTCTCGTGCTTTATTATTCCTCGTATGGCCACATGGCGCAGATGGCCGACGCCATTGCCGAGGGCGTCCGCTCCGCCGGACACGACGCCGAGATCCGCCGCGTAGCCGAAACCGCTCCGCCCGAAGTGGCCAAGGCGGCCGGTTTCCTCGCCGATGACAGCCATCCGCTGATCGAAGGGCCCGATGCGCTCGCTGGCTATGACGGAATCGTGGTCGGCAGCCCCACCCGCTTCGGACGCATGGCCAGCCAGATGGCGGCGTTCTGGGACACTTGCGGCGGCCTGTGGGCCACGGGCTCACTGACCGGCAAGGTGGGCGCGGCGTTCAGTTCCACCGCCAGCCAGCACGGCGGGCAGGAGACCACGCTGTTCTCGGTGATCACCAACCTGCTGCACTTCGGACTGACCGTCGTGGGGCTCGACTATGGCTTCACCGCGCAGAACGGCGTGGACGAGGTCAAGGGCGGCGCGCCTTACGGGGCCACCACCATCGCCGGCGACGATGGCAGACGCCAGCCGAGCGCGACCGAACTCGACGGCGCGCGCTATCTGGGCAAGCGGGTGGCCGAAACGGCCGCCAAGCTGAGCGCGTAGGGAGTGGGAGAGCGGTGGGGACAGGCCCCTGCCGCTCAGTCCTTTCGCTCAGGCCCGGCCACTCAGGCCCGACCGCTCACCCCTCGCTGTCGGAGGTAAAGGCGGGGACCAGCTCGATCGGGTCGGACAGGCGCACCGCGTCGAGCAGTTCGGCGGTCGCATCACGGACTTGCAGCATCAGCGCGCGGGTGCGGCAATCGCCTTCCTCGACGCAATTCTTGCATTTTTCGTGCGCAAAGCGGCTGGCGCAGGGGACCAGCGCCAGCGAGCCGCGCATCACCCGGATCAGGTCACCATACGAGATGTCCACCGGCGGCAGCGCCAGCCAATAGCCGCCGTCGCGCCCGCGCATTGAGACGACCAGACCATAGCGGCCAAGTTCGGACAGGATCACGGTGAGGAAGTTGGCGGGGATTTTCTGCTGTGCGGCGATTTCGCTCAATTGCACCGGCCCCTGTCCGAAGCGATCGGCCAGGTGCTGCATGGCCCTGATGGCATAGCGGGTCTTCTGCGACAGCATTTGTCTTTGTCTATCCGGCTGCCTGGATTAGCAGTCAAGCTGCCGACCGACAGGACCCACAGACACTTATGGATACCCAACTGGTTGTCATCTGCCTGCTGACCGCGGGGATCAACCTGATCGGCACGCTGGCCTATGCCGCGCGCATCGCCGGAGTTCGCACGCGGCGCATCGCCACCAGTCTGGCGCTGTTCAACGTGCTGGTGCTGTTCAGCCGCACCGCCAACGGCTTTCTCGGCCCGTTCCTCGCCAGCCGGATCGAGACGCGGCTCGCCGACGGTGGCGGCGATACGCTGGTCACCGACTTCCGCCTGGTGCTGCTGGCGGGCAGCGTGGCGGTGCTTTTGGGCGTGGCGCTGATCCCGATGGCGCAAAGATTATTTGTGTTTGGAATCAATGACTTCCAAAAACACCGCAGCGTCATACGCCTGGTCCTATCTGCTCTTAAGCCCGCCGGCCTGCGCGCCATCCGCGCCTCCGCGGCGGTCCCGACGGGCGCCACGCTGAAGCACACGGGCATGCCGCCGGGCATTACCTGGCAGGTGCTGGCGGCCAACGCGCTGGCGCAGATGCTGCTGGCGACAGGCGTGCTCGCCTCGCTTTATGCGGGCTATCTGAACCCCGAGTTCCGGGTTACCGCATCGCAGTTGTCGGCCGTCATCAACGGCGTGGCGACAATCCTGCTGTTCGCCTTCATCGATCCGCAAGTGTCCGCACTGACCGACGATGCCCTCGATGGCGAAGTCAGCGACGGAGCGTTTCGCCGGGCGATCGGGTGGATCTCGATGAGCCGGCTGGCGGGCACGCTGCTGGCGCAGGCGGTGTTCGTGCCGGCAGCGGTGCTCGTCGCCTGGCTCGCCAACCTGTTCTAGGCCGCGATGTCCACCGTCACCGCATCGCTCGGCTCGACCGGGAGGACGGGCAATTCGGGCACCACATCCAGTACCGCCTGCTGCTCGGCCTCGGGAGGCGCTTCGGCGGCTGGCGCTGGAACAGCGGCGGGTTCATCGTCCAGCTCGCCCATCAGCGCGTCGATCCGGCAATCGCGCGGCGGCGGGCGGTTATGCAACGCCTCGATATCGGCTTCGCGCATGCACAAATAGCGCTCGCGCGCAGCTTCATAGGGATCGATCGATTCGCGGATCTGACCCAGCGTCTCGTCGAAATCAATGCGATATTGCAGCGAGCTGATCGCGTAGGCCGGGACGCCATAATACGGCGTATTCAGCGGCGGCCCGACGATAAACGGCACCACCGCCTGATCCACCAGACTGCCCGCCAGGTCACGCAAGGTCGTCGCGCCGATCAAGGGGAGATAAAAATACGGCCCCGGCCCGACGCCGTAATAGCCCAGCGTGTTCGACAAGCCATTGCGCCGCCACGGCAGGTTGAACGGATCGCGGCGGGCGATATCGACCAGTCCGGCGATGCCGACAGTGCTGTTGATGGCAAACCGGCCCAGCGTTTCCAACGCCTTGCCCGGCTTCAGCTGCAACAGGAAGTTGAGCGCGTTGACCGGCTCCATCAGGTTGCGCAGGAAGTTGCGCAGGCCGTTGCGGAGATCCTTGGGAATGTCGTCCTGGTAAACCTCGGCAATGGGACCAACCACCGCCTGATCGACGTCCTGCGCCACGCCGTAAACGGCCTGGTTGATCTGCTCTGCCGGATCGCCCGGCGGCGGACCGATCTGGCCTTCGACGATGATCACATCCCCATCGGTGACCGGCTCGGGCGGAGGCGCACCGGCAGCGTCCGGCGCGGCAGCGACCTCAGGCACCACGACGACCGGCGCATCAGCGGGGATGGTCACTTCAGTGGGAGCCTGGGCCTGCAGCGCGACCTGCTCGGTAGCCATGGCTGAAGGCGAGGCCGAAGCCAGTAGCAAGGGAACAATCGACAATTGCATTACGATTCCGTGACTGGAGAGGATCGACACAGTGCCAGCCCAACCTGCGATACGCAAACCTCGGCTGTCGGTTCCGGGCATAAAGCCAGTCAGATGAACCTGAGCAGATCAGAACTGCTGGCTGACACCCAGCTTGGCGGTGAAGCCAAGCGCGCTGTGCGTGAACGGATCGAAGTTCTGATCGAGCCGGGCGAACGGCGCAGCGGCATCGAGCAGATTGTTCAACGTCACCGACAGCGTCGTTCGACTTGGCAAGGTCCAGCGCCAGCTGGCATCGAGCGTGGTGAACGCGCCGATGCGCTTGCCGCCCGGCACCACGGCCCCGGCCAACGCCGCATTGTTTGGGCCGAACACCGCCGCCCCGCGCTGGTCCTCGTAACCGGCGATGTGATTGGCCTGCAGCCGCAGCAGGTGCTCGCCCAGCTCTGCCTGCAGCCACGCCTGGCCCTTCCAGCGGGGCAGCGGATAGGCGGTGGTCTGGTAATTGAGCAGGCCGACGGCATCGAACGCCGATTGCACCACGATACCCTCGACCACCTGATCGGCGATCTTGTAGGTCATGATATAGGACGCAGCGGTGCCCAGCGTCAGGCGGGCCGCGCCCATTTGCCACCGCTGGTGCGCGGCCAGGTCGAGCCCGGTGGTGGTGACGTCCGCCGAGTTGAAGGCATAGGTCGCCATGCGCTGCACGTTGCTGACGCTGCACACGCCGCCCGAGAAGGTGAAGCGCGCCTGCAGCCCGGCGTAAGCGGGATTGCCGCAATTGACCGTGCCGCTGGCGCCGAACATCGCCGCGACCATGCCGCCGACGGGCTCGTTCTCGATCGCGCCCGAGAAATCATAGCGCCACCAGTCGAGGCTGAAGTGGAACCCGCCGTGGTCGACAATCGCGCCGGCATTCCATGTCGTCGCCTTCTCGGGCGCGAGGTCGGGGTTGGCGAGCAGGTCGACCGCGCGGAAGGCGCCGCCGATGAATGTCAGCGAGACGAGATCGGCTGAGGTCTGGTTCGGCGGCGCGCCACGGAACGTGTGGCCCACCCCGCCGCGCAGCACCAGCCACTCGGTCGCCTGCCAGCGCACGCGCGCCTGCGGATCGAATGTTTCGGGTCCGCCGTCGGAATAGGCCTCGTAGCGAGCCGACAGCTGCATGCTCAGCCGGTCAGTCAAGGGCAGCTGCCATTCGGTAAAGAACGCGAGCACATCGTCGGTCACGGCGAAATCGCGGCCCGCGCCGATAAAGCCCAGCGCGCCCGTCTCGGGCATACAGGTGGCGGCGGGATTGAGCACCGATCCGGGGCAGGGGAACGCAACGAGGTTGCCGCCGCCGCCGAAAGTACGGGCATAGCGATCGTGCCGTGCCTGCGCTCCCACGGCGAACTGCACCGGGCCGCCAGGCAGCACAATGCCGCTCTCGCCCGAGACGACCGCATCGAACACCGTCTGGCTGGTGTCGGCGGTTCGCGCCGACACGCGGTAGAAGTTGCCGATCGTGGCGAGGTCATTGACCAGCCCGGCACCCGGCGCGGTGGACAGGCCCAGCCGCGCGCCGCTGCCCGCGAAATTGGGATTGGCCTCGCCGCTGACCGAATTGGCCGAGACGCCGGTGGAAAACGGATTGAACCAGGTGCATCCGCTGGTCCCCGCCACGGCGGTAAGCTGCTGCGGCGTCAGGCCCGCACGGCTCTGCGGACTGGCATAGGCGCAGGTCGCCCCGCCGAACCCGGCAAGGGCATTCTGCAGCAGGTCGACGAAGCTGTCGCCGACTTCGAAATAGCGATCGTTGCGCGAGTAGGTCGCGCCCAGGTCCAACCGCAGCGCGCTGCCCAGTTCAGCCGAGAAGTTGGCGTTGAGCTGGTACAGGCTGGAACGGTAATCGAGCTCGGCCGCGTGGCGATCGTTGTCGAACAGCGGGTTGCCGCCGGCCAGGAACGGGCGGAAGCGCACCGGGAAAGCCAAGGCAGGTTGCGTCGGCCGACCGTCGCCGCCCAGCGCGCAGCCCGCCGCCGAACCGAACCGCGCGCAGTAATCGGCCAGCGCCGGAGCATAGGCCGGGATCACGAACAGCCCCGCCCCGCCGAACGCCGCATTGGTGCTCGGCGCAATCGTCGGCAGGAAGCTGGGGGATGTGTTGAGCACGGTGGCGGTGTGGCTGTAGAGCCCGCCAAGGCGCAGCTCCATGCCCTCGCCAAGCGCCACCGCCACGTCGGCCAGCACCTGATAGCGCTCCTCCGGCTCGACCAGGTTGGTGAAGCCGAGATAGCTGGTGTTGCACAAGTCGGCGCTCGACCCCGGCACGGAGCGGAAACCGCCCAGCCCCGCGCAGCCCTGATCGGCGGTAAAGGCGGTGCCGCCAGTGCTGCCGTTGAAGTCGAAGTTGCCCGGGTTGCCGCCACCCGAGAAGCCGCCCTGCGGATTCTCGCTGAACGGGCGCCAGGTGAAATCGCGGTCGGTCACGCGCAGTTCGGCGCGCCGCTGGTAGCCGCCCGAGAGGAACACCCGCACCGCGCCGTAATCGCGGCCATAGCTGGCGTTGGCAGTCCAGTCGCCGTTGGAGCCGTCGATCCAGCGATAGTCGCCGCCGACCAGGAATCCGTCCTGATCGGTGCGGGTGATGAAGTTGACCACCCCGCCGATCGCGTCCGAACCATAGGTGGCAGCGGCGCCGTCCTTGAGGATCTCGATCCGGTCGAGCGCGGCTGCGGGGATCAGGTTGACGTCGACCACCGGCAGGTTGCCCGCACCGGTGGCGACGACGCGGTGGCCGTTGAGCAGCACCAGCGTCCGCTGCGGCCCAAGGCCGCGCAGGTTCACACTGGCCACGCCCTGGTTGAACTGGCTGCGCGGATCGAACTGGCTGGCATCGCCGATTACCCCGTTGGACGCTGCCAGGCTGCGCGACAGGTCCATGATCGTCGGGTTGCCCTGCGCGGCCAGGTCTTCGCCGCCGATGACCGTCACTGGCGCGGCGGCATCTTCGGCCGAACCCCGGATCAGCGATCCGGTGACCACGATGGTATCACCGGAGGCGGCGCCTTGGCCTTCGCCGTCCTGCGCCTGTACCGGCGCCGCCAGCGACAGACCGATCAAAGCCAGTACCCCGTGCGAAGCCGTGGCCCGCCAGCCGCAAGTCGTCATTGGAGCGATCCCTGTTGTCTTGACCCAATTGGAGCGCGAGTTAGGCGTGCAGGCTGGTCAAGGCAAACTCCGAATGCGTTGTCCAAAGCAACGGATCAGAGCAACGGTTCGGTCGCGTATAGATCAGCCGATCTGGCTGCAGGTCCCCGCGCCGGTCACCACTAGATAGGTCGATTGTCCGCGCGCCACCAGGCCGCCGGTCAGGCTCGATCCGTCGGTGCACTGGACCTCCACCGCGCCGTCATAGGGCGGAATGCCGACATAGCGGCCGCCGGGCAGGCCGAGTAGTCCGCTGCCACCCTGGAAGCCGACGACGTTGGCCCGATCGACCATGCCGGTCTCGTCCACCACCACGACATAGCCCGCCCACGAGGCGAAAGCGGCAGTGCCGATCATCATCACGGCGAGGAACAAGGCAAAGGCGCGCATCTGCTTCATGGTGACCGTGTTAACCGACTTGGGTAAACAAATTGCTCTTGCTCGCTGTGCCCGACCTGCCGATTGCCAGCGCGCCACCCCGGGTGTATAGGAGCCCGCACGCGCCCCGGCACATGCGAAGTTTCAGCTTCGCCAGCCGGGGCGCTCTCGTTTACCGCGTCTTGTTTTCAGGCCCGCCCTTGTCGCGGGCGCCAGCTGAAGGTTTCCGCCCATGTCCCGCCGCCGCCAGATCTACGAAGGCAAGGCCAAGATCCTCTATGAGGGTCCCGAGCCGGGCACGATCATCCAGTATTTCAAGGATGATGCGACCGCCTTCAACGCCCAGAAGAAGGGCACGATCAACGGCAAGGGCGTGATCAACAACCGCATCAGCGAACATGTGTTCACGCGGCTGGCGCACATCGGCATCCCCACGCACTTCATCCGCCGCCTGAACATGCGCGAGCAGCTGGTGCGGCAGGTGGAGATCATTCCGCTGGAAGTGGTCGTGCGCAATGTCGTCGCCGGATCGCTGGCCACCCGCGTGGGTCTGCCCGAGGGTGAGCCGCTGCCGCACACGCTGATCGAGTATTACCTGAAGAGCGACGAACTGGGCGATCCGATGGTGGCCGAGGAACACATCGCCTGCTTCAACTGGGCCGGGCATGACGAGATGCAGGACATCAGCGCGATGGCCATCCGCATCAACGACTTCATGTGCGGCATGTTCGCCGCCATCGGCATCCGCCTGGTCGACTTCAAGCTGGAGTTCGGGCGCATCTGGGACGGCGAATACAGCCGCGTGATCCTGGCCGACGAGATCAGCCCGGACAACTGCCGCCTGTGGGACATGGTCACCGGCGAAAAGCTCGACAAGGACCGCTTTCGCCGTGACCTCGGCGGCGAGGAAGAAGCCTACCAGGAAGTCGCCCGCCGCCTCGGCCTGCTGCAGGACGATGGCGCGCCGGGCGAAGTGCTCGACATGAACGCCCACCGCTCACGCCTGCGCAGCAGCACGGCCCCGGCCAAGCCGAAGAAGTAGGGCCGCGCCGACTACCTGTCGTAATCGGCCTAGTGGTAAGTCGGCAGCAGAGGTGTTTGGGAATTTGGCCCCAATCCGGTGAATATGCTCCAGCCTTTCCCGATGTCCCTGTCGATCACATCGTAGAGTTCGCTGAGGCTGAGCTCCTTTGGAAAATTGGTCCCGCGATAGGAAATCACCGTCTGGCCGTTCCACTGGTAGGCGATGGCGTAGAAGCCGGAATCCTGCGTAGCGAAGCCGAGCGAAACAACGCTATCGGTTAAGATCGTGGCAGTTCCAATTTGACCTACATTCGACAATCCGCCGACATTTTGCCCGTAACGGCGATTGTAAGAATCAAGTGCCAGCAGACTGAGGAACACGTCTGAATTCATTGTCACTGTGCTGTGCTCCTGCTGAAATCACCTTCGGTGATATCTGATCCAATCGGCATATCCCCGATTGGCGTGCCTCGCGGTATCGGAATTAAGCTGCCTCTCTGATTAGCCAACCAAACCAGCCGCTGCTCAATCCCCGTCGTCACCGGATCGCTGGTCAGTTGCATGGTGATACGCCGCAGGGTCACGCCTTCGCCAAAGCTGGCTGCCAGATCATCGGGATCCACGCGCGCAACACTGGTGGGGTCGGACAAGTCCGCAAACGTCACCAGCATCGGATAGGCGGGTCGTTCCGGCAGGTGGCCGACGGGCGGCCAAGTGCGAGGCAGGACATTCTCGCCCTGTACCAACAGCACATTGTCCAATTCCTCAGCGAAGGTCTCGCCACTAATGCGCGGAGCCAGCAGCACGAACACGCGGCTGGCCCAATCAACATCCTCTTCGGAGCGCAGCAGTGCAAAAAGTGTTCGCCCGCCGGGCAGGTCAACCGCGACGGCCTCTCCCTGAATATGCCGCTCCACGCCGGTACCCGCCGGGTTCGAACCTGGCCCCACAAGCCGCTGCTCCACCGCGATCACGCTGGAGCCCGTGCGCACCCCCTCGGGCGTGTCCACCTCCACCGTCAGGCGATAGCGATAATCCGGCGGACCATCATCCGCCTCCGCGCAGCCGGGAAGGGTGAGAACCGCAAGCGCCACGGCTGTGCTGACGAGAAGTGACCTGCGATCCATGCTGCGTGTTTTCCTTCGTGCGCCTACCGGAGCGTAGTCAGCAGTCCTATTGACCAGTTACGGTGGAGAAACCGTGAAGTCATTGCCCGTTCAGTGTTTCTACGTCAGAAGCACGCGCATGACATCGCGTGCCATTCTGGCGCTGACCACAGCGCTCGCCCTCGCTCTTCCCTTCACCGCACTGGCCCAGGCCCCGGAATATCAGCATCCGGAAAGCGTGATCCACCAGGTCACCGCGCCTGCGGACGATCCGTTCGACATCGCGGGCAGCGACCTGCCGTTCGATCCCGGCTACCGCGTGGGCGTGCTGGACAACGGCCTGCGCTATATCATCCGCGCCAACGCCACCCCGGCCGCGCAAGGCATGGTCTATCTGTGGATCAACGCCGGTTCGCTGGGCGAGGAGCCCGACCAGAGCGGGTTTGCCCACTTCCTCGAGCATATGGCGTTCAACGGCTCCACCCGCATTCCCGAAGGCGAGATGGTTCACCTGCTTGAGCGCGAGGGGCTGGCCTTCGGGCCGGACACCAATGCCAGC
Source organism: Alteraurantiacibacter sp. (assembly GCA_039927835.1). Taxonomy (GTDB): domain Bacteria; phylum Pseudomonadota; class Alphaproteobacteria; order Sphingomonadales; family Sphingomonadaceae; genus Alteraurantiacibacter. Next base: position 120,950 of record JBDSUF010000009.1, on the reverse strand, counting down.
ACCACCTTCGACCGCACGATCTATCAGCTCAACCTGCCGCGCAACGATGTGGCGCTGCTCGACACCGCGCTGATGTTGATGCGCGAGACGGCCAGCGGGTTGACGCTCGATCCCGAGGCCGTCCGCCGCGAAATCGGCGTGGTCCAGTCCGAGCTGCGTGTGCGCGACACCTATGCCCTGCGCAACACGCTGGCGCAGCTGAAGTTCACTTACCCCGGCGCGGCCTTTGCCGAGAACTGGCTCGGCGGCAGTCCCGAAAGCGTCGGCGCCGCCACCAGCGACCGGCTGCGCGATTTCTACACCCGCTGGTATCGGCCCGATAACGCCGCCGTGGTCGTCATCGGCGATTTCGATGCCGATGCGGTGGCAGCGGCGATCCGCCAGCACTTCGCCAACTGGTCAGCCCCCGCCCCGGTCGAACCACCGGCCAGCGCCGGTCCGGTTGACCTGGCGCGTGGCGGCGAAACGCAAATCTGGGTCGATCCGGCCTTGTCCGAGCAGATCGTCATCAACCGCAGCGCGCCGTGGATCGAGAGGCCCGACACCGTGGCCACCCGGCGCGAGCGGGTGCTGCGCGAGATCGGCTATTCGATCGTCAACCGCCGCCTGCAACGCCTGCAACGGACCGAGAATCCACCGTTTCGCGGGGCGGGCTTCACCAGCGAGGAAGTTTTCCACGAAGCACGCACCACGTCGCTGGTGATCCAGGCGGCCGAGGGCGAATGGCCACGCGGCCTCGCCGCCGCGCAGGACGAATACCGCCGCGCGCTGGAATTCGGCTTCACGCAGGGCGAAGTGGCCGAACAACTGGCCAACCTGCGCGCCTCGCTGGAAGCCAATGCCGCCGGGTCCGCCACCCGCAACAACGGCGGCCTGATGACCGGGGCGATGACCCTGCTCGAAGACGGCCAGGTGCCGACCACGCCCGAAAGCGCGCTCGAACGGTTCAATGCCCACGCGCCGCTGATCACGCCCGAAGCGGTGCTGGCGGCGCTCAAGGCCGATGCTGTCCCGCTCGACAATCCGTTGATCCGCTTCTCGGGCCGGGCCATGCCCGAAGGCGGCGAGACAGCCCTGCGCGCCGCGTGGGAGGCCGGCATGGCCGCACCGCTGGTGGCGCGCGAAGATGCCGCCTCGGGCACCTTCGCCTACGACGATTTCGGTCCTGCGGGCGCCGTGGTCAGCGACACCGTGGAACCGCTGCTCGGCGTGCGCACCATCACCTTCGCCAACGGCCTCAAGTTGAACCTCAAGCGCACCGATCTGGCGGCCGATCGCGTGGCGGTGCGGCTCAATATCGATGGCGGCGAGATGCTCGACACCCGCGAACAGCCGCTCGCCACCGCCATGACCAACTCGCTGATCGTGGGCGGGCTAGGCGCGCACACCCTGGACGAGCTGGTGACGATCCTCGCCGGCAAACAGGTGGGTATCGGCATCGATGCGGGTGAGGAGACATTCCAGCTCGCATCCACCACCACGCCAGGCGACCTCGACATGCAGCTGCGACTGTTCGCTGCTGCCTTGTCCGATCCCGGCTATCGGCCCACCGGCGAGGAGCAGTACCGTCGCAGCGTGGCGAACTTCTTCGCGCAACTGCGCGCCACACCCGATGCCACGCTGGGCAATGCCATCGGCGCAATCGTGTCCGACAACGATCCGCGCTATTCGCTGCAACCGCTCGATGCGTACCAGGCGCTGACCTTCGCGGGCCTCCGCTCGGCGATCGAGGATCGCTGGCAGCACGGCGCAATGGAACTGGCACTGGTCGGCGATTTCGATGAGGCGGCGGCGATCGACCTTGTCGCCCGCACGCTGGGCGCGCTGCCCGCGCGCGAGGCTGACTTTCAGCCTTGGACGGCCAACCGCGCCCGCACATTCACCGCCGACCGCACCCCGCGCGTGCTTTATCATCAGGGCGAGGCCAACCAGGCCATGCTGCAGATGTTGTGGCCGACGCGCGATGGCGAGGATCTGCGCGAGGCGCTCGAGCTAGACCTGCTCGGCCGGGTGCTGCGGCTGCAATTGACCGACAGCCTGCGCGAGCAACTGGGCCAGACCTATTCGCCGATGGCCGACAGCGACACCTCGCGCGTCTATCCCGGCTGGGGCACCATGACCATCGGCGCGGCAGTGACGCCCGCCGATGTCGAGCCCGCGCGCGCCGCGATCCTGCAAGTTGTCAGCGACCTGCGCACCACGCCGGTCACAGCCGACGTGCTGCAACGCGCGCGCGCGCCGCTGGCGGAGACCTACGAGAACCTGCTCAAGAGCAACAACGGCTGGCTGGGGCTTGTCGACCGGGCGCAAAGCCAGCCAGACCGGCTGCAACGCTATACCGATGGTCGTCGCGTGCTGGAGGAACTGACGCCCGAGGACCTGCGCGCGATGGCCGTGCGCTATCTTGATCCAGCGCAGCGGCTGGAAATCGTCGTGCTGCCCGAGGAACCCGCTGCCGCCGAGTAGCTTCAGGCCCGGCGGCGCTTCCTGCCAAACAGTTCGCGCTTGCCCCACACATAGACGCCACTGATGGCGAGGAAAGTCAGCGCCCAGCCGCTTAGGAACACCAGCACCTGCCAGAGGAAGCCGCCGATGGTGGCATAGTGCGCCCCGCGCATCCACGTGGCGACTGCACCGGCGCGGGTGGTGGCGGGCGGCGGACCTTCGCGCGCTTCCTCCTCTTTCACTTCAGGCGCGCCGCCGCCCAGCGGGACGGTGACCGTGGCGGTCTTGCCGGGGCTGGTCATGGTCACGGTCCAGGCCTGCGTGTCCTCCATCGGCGCGGAAATGGACGAAAGGCGCCCGTCATAGGCAGCCTGCGCCGATTGCGCGGCGATCATCCACGATGCGTCCTCGGATTCCAGCGGTGTGCCTTCGGGGCCACCGCGACGCGGACGCTGCGGCTGCTCCACACCCGGCTCCACCATTGAAGCGAAGAAGCCGGGGAACGAGATCCACGCGCCGGTGATCGCCTCGAAAATCAGCACCAGCGAGAGCACGAAGCCCGATTGGCGGTGCAGATTGAGCAGCGTGCCGTCACGCCTCTGCCACCTGAGCGCAGCGACCGCGCGGCGCAGGCCCGGCCAGAAGACGATGATGCCGGTCACGCCCGAAATGGTCAGGAACAGGCCCATGATACCCACCACCTGCCGCCCCACGCCGGGGATCAGCAGTACGCCGTGGAGCATGTGCATCAGCGCCATGAAGCTGGCGGTATCCTCGCTGTCGACCACAGCCGCGCTGCCGGGATCGACCCACACCTGCCGCGCCACCGGGCCGCGACTGGCAATCGACGGCGGGGCATAAGGTGCCGAGGTCGCCACGATGGCGCTGCCCACCTCGCCCAGTTCGATCCGCGTGATCGGGCCATAGTTGGCCAGACCCGTCCGCGCGGCTGTAACATGGGCGGCGGTGAGCGCGGCGGGATCAGCGGTGGCGGCGACCGCGCGCTCGCGATTGAGCAGCGCCTCGGTCTCCTCGGGCCAGACCTGCAACGATCCGGAAAAGCCCAGCAGCGCCATCGGGATCAGCAGCACGATGCCCAGCCAGCGGTGGATCGTCAGCCACAATTGCCGCCGCCGCGCGCGCGGCGAGAGATAGGGGTGGCGGCCAAGGCGGGCATATCGCTGGTCAAGGGCTCTTCCTCCAAGGTCAATTGCACTCGCGTAAGGCAGAGCCATCCGCAACAACAGCCCGCGAATTGCATTATTCTGTATCTGGGGGCACGGGACATTGATCGGCAGCAATCCGGGGCCATCGGCAAGCCGCCCCCTTGCCCTTGGCCGTGGCCGTCGCCATAGGCTTGCCAACAGCGACTCCGCCATTTTCCGGGAGAGGCAGCAGCCATGAAAGTCCGCGTCTTCGTCAGCCTCAAGCCCGGCGTGCTCGATCCGCAGGGCCGCGCCGTCCATCATGCGCTGGAGGGGCTCGGCTTCACCGGGGTCGATGATGTGCGCGTGGGCCGCCTGATCGAACTCGACGTCGCCGACGGCACAACCGATGCCGCGCTCGATGACATGTGCCGCAAGCTGCTCGCCAACATGGTGATCGAGAATTACCGCATCGAGAAGGTCGCCTGATGAAGGCTGCGGTCATCACCTTTCCCGGCTCCAACTGCGACCGGGACCTGGCCGATGCGATCGCCAAGATCTCCGGCCATTCACCGCTGAGGGTGTGGCACGGCGATGCCGAACTGCCCGAGGGCCTGGATTTCATCGGCCTGCCCGGCGGCTTTTCCTACGGCGATTACCTGCGCAGCGGGGCGATGGCCGCCAAGAGCCCAATCATGCAGGGCGTCATCGCCGCCGCCGCGCGCGGCGTGCCGGTGCTGGGCGTGTGCAACGGCTTCCAGGTGCTGACCGAGGCGGGCCTGCTGCCGGGCGCGCTGATGCGCAACGCTGGACAAGCCTTTATCTGCCGCACGGTGCCGCTGACGGTGGCCACCAGCCAGTCGCTGTTCACCGGCGGCTACGAAGCCGGCCAAACGATCCACATCCCCGTGGCCCACCATGATGGCAACTACTTCGCCGACGAGGACACGCTCGACCGGCTCGAAGGCGAAGGCCGCGTGGCCTTCCGCTACGCCGCGCCGACCAACGGCTCACAGCGCGATATCGCCGGTGTGCTCAACGATGCCGGCAACGTGCTGGGCATGATGCCGCACCCCGAACGCGCAATCGAGCAAGACCACGGCGGCACCGACGGACGCGCCTTGTTCGAGGGTGTGTTTGCCGCGCTGAGCGTGGGGTGATTTTTGTTTGCGAAGGCGCATCCGCGCCTTCGAAAAGACAACTAAGCAACCGCCACGTTCCGCCGCTTGACCACCAGGCTGCGCGCTTCGAGCGCGGGCATGGGGCGGCCGAAGTAATAGCCCTGGATCTTGGTGCAGCCGAGTTCGCGCACCAGCTCGGCTTGCGCCAGGTCCTCCACGCCCTCGGCGGTTGTGGTCATTTCCAGACTGCGGGCCATGGCGACCACCGCGTTGACGATGGCGAGGCTTTCGGGATTGTTCTGCGCGGCGCCCTGCACGAAGCTGCGGTCCACCTTGATGGTCGAGAAGCGCAAGGTCCTCAAGTAACCGAGCGACGAATAGCCGGTGCCAAAGTCGTCGAGCGCGATCGAGCAGCCGAGCGCCATGATCTCCTCCAGCGTCTGGCGCGCGGTGCGAGCGTCGCGCAGAAAGATGCTCTCGGTCACTTCCACTTCCAGTCGATGCGCGGGCAACCCTGTATCGGCCAGCGCACGCACCACTGTCTGGGCGAAATGCGGCTCGAGCAGCTGCTCGCCGGAGACGTTGACCGCCACGCGGATTTCGTTCGGCCAGGTCATCGCCTCGCGGCAGGCCTCGCGCAGCACCCATTCGCCGATCGGCACGATCAGCCGGGTATCCTCGGCCAGCGGGATGAACTTGGCCGGGCTAACCGCGCCGTGATCCTTGCTGTTCCAGCGCAGCAGCGCCTCGAAGCTGACCACATGCTCGCTGCGCGCGTTGACGACTGGCTGGAAGGCCAGTTGCAGTTCGTCGTTGCCGATGGCCTGGCGCAGGCTGGCTTCCAGCTTCAGCCGTTCCTCGGCGTTGGCGTGCAGTGTCGGCACATAGCGGGCGTGAGTCGCGCCGCCATCATCCTTGGCGCGGTACAGCGCCAGATCGGCGTTGCGCATCAGCGTTTCCACCGTTGCCCCGTCGCGCGGTCCTTGGGCGGAACCAATCGAGGCGCCGATGTACAGCGTGTGCTGATCGACCGAATAGGGCGCGCCAATGGCGTCGACGATCGACTGGGCCAATTCGGCGACATAGCCGCTGCGCGAGGCATCGCGGATCACGACCGCAAATTCATCGCCGCCCAGTCGGCCCACCTGCTCGTTGGGACCGATCACCTTCTGCAACCGCTCCGCCACTTGCGCCAACAGCTTGTCGCCGATGTGGTGGCCCAGCGAATCGTTGACCGACTTGAAGCGGTCGAGGTCGATCATCAGGAATGCGCAGCGTGATTTCCACTGCGCCGAATAGCGCAGCGCCTCGGTCATCGCCTCGGTCAGCATCAGCCGGTTGGGCAAGCCGGTCAGCGTGTCATAGCGCGCCAGCCAGGCGATCTTCTCGGACGATTCGCGCTGCTCGGTCACATCGCTGCCGACGCCGCGGAAGCCCAGATACCGCCCGCCGTCGTCGAACAGCGGCGTGCCGGAAAGCTCCCACCAGAGGCGGCCGGATTCGAATTCTGCCTGCACGGTGAGGTTGGAAAAGCTTTCGCGCCGCTTCAGCCGCTCGGCCAGTTCGTGCAGCGAGGGCGGCAAGGCGCCCGATTTCCACCTGGTGCCGCCGACCAGCTCGATCAGGCGCTGGCCCTCGGCTTCCTTGGGATCGCGCGCCAGGGCAAAGGCGAACCGCGGACTGGCCGCCTTGATGCGGCCTTGCGGATCAACCTGCCATAACCAGTCGGCCTGGTGTTCTTCGAATTCGCGCAGCAGCAGCGAGACGACTTCGTCCTTCTCCGCCGCGCCCACTTCGGAGATGCGGGCAGTCAGGAAGGTGCGCGCATTGTTCAGCGTGCCGATCACGATCACCACGCAGAACACCAGACTGGCGATGGCCAGCGGAAATTCCCCGCCGATGGCGAACGACATCGCGCTCGCTGCGCCGCAGATTGTGGCCCACACCAGCGTGGTCATCGGCGCTTGCGCCATGGTTGCGGCAGAGCCGGCCACCAGCATGGCGGTAACCGTCCACAAGGCATGATGATCGCCCTCCCCGCCCAGTGCCGGAAAACCCAGCATCGGCAGAGACCAGACGCCCGCCATGATGGCGACCGCTACGGCATGGCTGTCAAATTCGCGGCGGGTCATCGCTCGACTGTCGATGTTCGACAGCTCGCGCTCCAGGCCCAGCACTTGGGCCACAGCCAGCCCCAGCATGGCCAGCCACAAGGCCATCATCCACCAGGGATTGCTATCGCCCAGCAGCGAGGCCGCTATCGCTGCGGCGATACTATGGGCCAGCACCCTTCGGCCGGAGTGCCGGTGCAGATCGAGGTATTGCAGGGCGCGCAGCCGGGCCCACTCGCCCTCGACCGGCTCCTTGAAGCCGAACACTTCCCGCGCGGACAAGCGCAAGGGCAAACTGGGCAGACCTGAGTAGTTTTGGCTCACCCGTTGGCGGTACGGGCAAACCGTTAGTTTCAGGTAAAGCTGCGCGCCTGAACGAAATTCACTCCACCGTCACCGATTTGGCCAGGTTGCGCGGCTGGTCCACGTCGGTGCCCTTCACGCAGGCGACATGATAGGCCAGCAGTTGCACCGGCACGGCGTAGACCAGCGGGGCGATCAGGGGGTGAACCTTGGGCATTTCGATCGTAGCGAGGCAGCCCGCACCGGCCTCGGCCAGGCCCTGGGCATCGGAAATCAGCACGATCTTGCCGCCCCGCGCGCGCACTTCCTGCATGTTGGACACGGTTTTTTCGAACAAAGGCCCGCTGGGGGCGATGACGATCACCGGGACGGCCTCGTCGATCAGCGCGATAGGGCCATGCTTCATCTCGCCGCTGGCATAGCCTTCGGCGTGGATGTAGCTGATTTCCTTCAGTTTCAGCGCGCCTTCCAGCGCCAGCGGGAAGTCCGGTCCGCGCCCGAGATACAGTACATCGCGCGCCGGGGCGATCAGCGGCGCCATCGCCTTGATCTCGGCATCGTGATCGAGCGCGGCGTTGAGGGCGGCGGGCGCTTCCAGCAGGTGATCGACAATCTCGGCCTCCTGCTCGGCTGAGAGGCGGCCTTTCCTGACCGCGAAATGCGCCGCCAAAGCCGCCAGCACGGCCAGCTGACAGGTAAACGCCTTGGTGCTCGCGACGCCGATCTCGGGTCCGGCATGTGTCGGCAGCAGCAGGTCCGCTTCGCGCGCCATGGTGCTGGTGGGCACGTTGACCACCACGGCGATGGTCTGCCCCTTGTCCTTGCAGTGGCGCAGCGCGGCCAGCGTATCGGCGGTCTCGCCGCTCTGGCTGATGAACAGCGCCAGCCCGCCGGGTTGCAGGATGGGGTCGCGGTACCGGAACTCCGATGCAAAATCGATGTCCACCGGCACGCGGGCGAAGGTCTCGAACCAGTATTTGGCGACCATGCCGGCATAATAGCTAGTGCCGCAAGCGACGATGGTCACCCGCTCCACGGCGCTGATGTCGAAGTCCATCTGCGGCAATGCGACCTGCCGTTCGAGCGGGCGCAAGTAGGAACGCAGCGTCTGCGCCACCACGGTCGGCTGCTCGAAAATCTCTTTCTGCATGAAGTGCTGGAACTTGCCCTTCTCGATCGCCGCCGCGCTGGCGCCGCTGGCGACCACCGGGCGGGTGACGAGCGCGTTGGCGGCATCGAACACACGCGCCTGCTGGCGGTCGATCACCACCCAGTCGCCTTCGTTGAGGTAGGATATCCGCTGCGTCAGCGAGGCGAGCGCCAGCGCGTCCGATCCGAGGTACATCTCGCCCTCGCCATAGCCCACGACCAGCGGCGAGCCGAGCCGCGCGCCGATGAGGATTTCCGGGTGGGTGCGGAAGGCAATCGCCAGCGCAAAGGCCCCGCGCAGGCGTGGCAGCACGGCGGCCACCGCCTCTTCGGGCCCCTTGCCGGCCTCGACCTGCTCGGAGATCAGGTGCGCCACCACTTCGCTGTCGGTCTGGCTCTCGAACTTGCGCCCGCGCGCTTCCAGCTCGGCGCGAAGCTGGGCGAAGTTCTCGATGATGCCGTTGTGGACGATGGCCACCTCGCCCGTTGCGTGCGGGTGCGCGTTGGCCGCCGTCGGCGCGCCATGGGTCGCCCAGCGGGTATGCGCGATGCCGACGTTGCCCGGCGCGGGATTGGCGGCCACTTCGCGTACCAGGTTGACCAGCTTGCCCTCGGCCCGGCGGCGGACCAGCTTGAGGTCGCTCAGCGTGCAGATGCCGGCGCTGTCATAGCCGCGATATTCCATGCGCCGCAGGCCATCGACCAACCTGTCTGCCACCGGTTCCTTGCCGACGATGCCGATAATGCCGCACATGCGCTGGGTCTTTCTGTCAGAGAATATAGGGAACGCGGATGCCCGGCATTTCGGCCGGAAAATCCTTGGTGTTGCGGGTGACGAGGACGCGGCCGCGAATTTGAGCCGATGCCAAGATGATGGCGTCGGGCGATTTCAGCCGCGGCCGCTCGCGCCGCAGCGCCGCTGCGCGCAAGGCGATCTCGTCGTCAATTTCATCCATCCCGAAACGCGACAGGAATGCCGTTGCTTCGCGGACGATCATGTCGTCGCCTTTCGACAGGACTTCGATCCAGGCCATGCGGCTAATCCAGGGCCGCTCGCCCCGTCCAACCGTCCGGACAATCTCGGCTCTGGCGGGAGCATATCCTGCCAGCGCATCGATGATGATGTTGGCATCGAAAGCGTAGCCGCTCACTTGGATGTCGGCGGCTTGGGTTCGGGATACTTGCCGGCGATCATGTCGAGATAAATCTGCCGCTGCCGATCATCCTCTTCGTCGAACAGATCGGGTGATTCGGCGCGGGCTTCCTCGTAATCGTCATCCCACGGGCGGGTCCATTCGGCGCGCCGCTTGCGGTCATACTCGTGCGGATCGTAAGCCACTCCGTGTCGCGCCCACAGACCGAAGCCAGCATCCAGCCACCCAAGGTCGCCGCCGGAATTGGCTTCGGTCTTATAGGCTGAAACGGCTTCGCGCAGCACCGAAGCACGCGACTTGCCCTGCTCGGCGGCGAGCTGGTCGAGCCACTTGATATCGTCATCAGGAAGGTCGGCGAGGATGCGGGTCATGATTGATATACTGATATCATATCATGATATCACGTCAAGCTGAAAATCGTCCGTCCGCTGTCACCCTCGGTCGGTTCCTCACCGAAGATGACGTGTTCGGCGGCGGTGGTGACCAGCTTGCCCATCACCAGCTTGCCCTTTTCACCGCCCACACCCGGCTCGATGCGATAGGGCTGGAAGAACAGGCGGCAATAGTCGGCCATCTCCAGTTGCACGCGGATCGCCTGGTAGAAGCCCTCGCCGAGGATCTTCTCGTCCGACTGGATCGGCGCCACCAGCGCGGCCGCCTGCAATTCGCCCGCCACGGCCTGAGAGCGCATGGACTGGCGCACCAGATCATGAACCTCGGCCAGCGGCAGCTCGGTGCTCTCGTTCTCCTCGCGCTGGAAATCCACCGCGCCGCTCATCTGCACGCGGGTGGCGAACGGGATCAGCCGCTTGCCCTCGGCCATTTGCCTGAAGGCGAAATCGAACGAGGACTGCAGCACATAGGCCAGCTTCTGCTCGCGCAGGTTGAGATCGGTCTGGTTGGTCACTTTTTGCCTGCTTCTTTTTTCTTCTTCATCGCGTCGTGGAACCGGTCGGCCCAGCCCGGCTTCACCAGTTGCTCGGCGCGGACCATGCGTAGTTCGCCGTCGGCCACGTCGCGGCTGACCGCGCTGCCCGCGGCCACGATGGCGTCGGCGCCGATCCGCACCGGCGCTATCAGCGCCGAGTTGGAGCCGATGAAGGCTCCTGCCCCGATCTCGGTCCGGTGCTTGAAATAGCCGTCGTAGTTGCAGGTGATCGTGCCCGCGCCGATATTGGCCCGCGCGCCCACCGTGGCATCGCCGATGTACGACAGGTGGTTGGCCTTGGCGCCCTCACCCAGCGTGGCGTTCTTCACCTCGACAAAGTTGCCCACCTTGACCCCCTTCTCCAGCACCGCGCCGGGGCGCAGGCGCGCATAAGGGCCGATCTCGACCCCTTCGGCAAGGCTCGCCCCCTCGAGATGGCTGAATGCACGGATGGTCACGTTGTCGGCCACCACCACGCCCTTGCCGAACACCACATTGGGTTCGACCAGCACGTCCTTGCCGAGCAGGGTATCATGGCTGAAAAACACCGTTTCGGGGGCAATAAGAGTGGCCCCCTGCGCCATCGCGTTGACTCGTTTGCCGTGCTGGAAGCGCTGTTCAGCGTCGGCCAGTTCCTCGCGGCTGTTGATGCCCGCCACCTCGTCCGGATCGGGGGTGACGATCACCGCACACGGCACTTCCGCCTTGATCGCCACGTTGACCACATCGGGAAGGTAGAACTCGCTCTGCGCGTTGCTGTTGCCGATCTCGCCGAGCAGCGTGAACAGCACGTCGCCGCGCACCGCAATCAGGCCGGAATTGCACAAGGGGCAGGCGCGCTCCTCGTCATCGGCATCCTTGAATTCGACCATTTTCACCACGGTATCGCCGTCGGCAATCACGCGGCCATACTGGCGCGGATCCCATGGCTTGAAGCCGAGCACCACGGCGGCGGGAGCATCCTCCGCGCGCAGCCGCTTGAGCATGGCCAGCATGGTGTCGCTGCGCACAAAGGGCACGTCGCCGTACATGATCAGCACGTCGCCGGTGAACCCCGCGAGCGCATCCTTTGCCTGCATCACCGCGTGGCCGGTGCCCAGCTGGCGATCCTGCACGGCAAAGGTGACGCGACCCGCGAGTTTGGCCTCGACCTGCTCGCGCGCCTCGCCGACCACCACCACGATGCGCTCGGCCCCGATCTGGTCGACCTCGTCAAGCAAGTGCTCGATCATCGGCTTGCCGCCGATCTCGTGCAGCACCTTGTGGCGCTGGCTCATCATGCGGGTGCCCTTGCCTGCGGCGAGGATGATAGCGGCGATCTGGCGGGTGGGTTCGGTCATGGCGGAAAAAGCCATGCCACCAAATGATTGCGGATTCCACAGCGCTGCGCCACAGGCTCTCGCCGATGGACCCCTTTCCCTTTCGCATCGTCGGCTTTGACCTTGATGGCACGCTGGTCGATTCCGCGCTGGACCTGTGCCCGGCAGTCAATGTCGCGCTCGAGGTGGCAGGCCGCGAGCCGGTGAGCCTCGATGTCACGCGCGGCCTGATCGGCGGCGGCGCGCGGCGGATGCTGGAGCGGGCGCTTGAAGTGTCCGGCGGCCCGGTTCACGGCGACGAGTTCGAGGAACTGGTGGCGGTCCTGCTCGACCATTACGGCCGCAACATCGCCGCCAATACCCGGCCCTATCCCGGTTGCCTCGCCGCGCTCGACCAGTTGGCGCAGCGCGGCTGCCTGTTGGCAGTGGTGACCAACAAGGCCGAGGACCTCGCGCGCCAGCTGATCGCGGAACTGGGCCTGACCGAGCGTTTCGCCTCCATCGTCGGCGGCGACACGCTGGGCCGGACCCGCGCCAAGCCCGCGCCCGACCTGATCCATGAGACGATTGCCCGCTGCGGTGGAGGCACTTTCGCCATGGTCGGCGATTCGAGCTTCGACGTCATGGCCGCGCGCAATGCCGGTGTGCCAGTGGTGGCACTCAGCTTCGGCTACCACGACCTGCCGCCAGTTGAACTGGGGGCGGATATGCTGATCGACCATTTCGACGAGTTGGTGGGGGCGCTGGAAGGGCTGGGGTAGGCGCTTGCCAATTCATTCTTGACCTTCCATCCTTGTATCGGGGATAGCGGCTGAAGGGGGAAGCACATGGTTGGACCGGCGGCTACGGCGCAGGGAATCGCCAAGTTGCAGGTACTTGCGCGGATCGTTCAATTGGCACTGGTGGCTTTTCTGCTAGTGACTGGCCTCGCATTCATCGTCGATCTAGTGATCCTTGCGCGGCAATTGCAGGTGGCCGATCCGCCGACCGCAATCAACGATCTGGGTACGCTGGTTTACCTGCTGATGATCCTATTGCTGCTGCTGGCGACGATTCCGATCCTGTTGTGGGTCTACCGCGCGCATGCCAATTTACGGGAAGCCAGCGTCGCGGGTCTGAAATATTCGCCCGGTTGGGCTGCGGGCAGCTTTCTCGTGCCCTTGGCCAACCTTGTTGTGCCGTTCCGCGCCATGCGCGAACTGTACAATCGGAGCCACGGCGAGCCAGAGGACTTTGCGCAGAGCGGTGCCGGACCGGTGACGAGCTGGTGGGCCTGCCACATTCCTGTGGTCATGCTTTACGTGGCGCTATCGATCCAGGGCGTATTGCCGCTTGTATCGAACATCTGGGTCACCGCGCCGCCCGCAGCGACAACTATAATGGGTTTGTTCGACCTGTTGCTTTTGATGGGATCAGCTTGGTTTCTCCACCAGACCATCATCGCGATAAGCATGGCCCAACGCCACGGCGTGGCGACGGCCAACGTATTCGAATAGCCTAGCCCTCCACCGCCTTCAACAGCTTGCGTTCCATCGGGGCGAGCACGCCGGGCAGTTCGTGGCCGCGTTTCAGCACCTGGCCGTGTTCGCCGTACAGCGCCCACATGCCTTGGCGGTGGCGCAGTTCGGGGCGTTTTTCGACGCGCATCTGCGGCACGTCGGCGGTTCGGCGAAAGGCGCAGAAGGTGGCGCAATCGCGGGTGAAGCTCATCGCATAGTCGCGCCATTCGCCCGCCGCGACCATGCGCCCGTAGAGGTCGAGGATGCGCGCCAGTTCCGCCCGCTCGAACCCCACTTGCAGAAGCGTGCGTGCGGTCGGAAAAGGAACGATGGTCGGACCGCTGGCAGCCGCGGCCATCAGTTGTTGGCCCCGCTCTTGCGCACTGCAGCCACCGGCTTGCGCTCGTCGCGCAAGGCGGCCAGCTCGGCACGCATGGCGGCCAGTTCGCGCTCGAGCGCGTCGAGCCGGCTGTTTTCGCTCTCGCAGGGTTCATCGCACGGCGTGCCATAGGGGATGAATTCGCGCAGCCAGGTTTCCGCCGGCACCAGCGTGGAGCGGGCCTTGAGGCCGATCATCGTGGCGCCTTCGGGCACGTCGTCGGTGACCACGGCATTGGCGCCAACGCGGGCGCGTTCGCCCACGGTGATCGGCCCGATAACCTGCGCGCCGGAGCCGATGATCACGTTGTCGCACAAGGTCGGGTGGCGCTTGCCGCCCTTGCCGTTGGTAGGGTTGGTGCCGCCCAGCGTGACGCACTGGTAGATGGTCACGTTGTCGCCAATGTCGCACGTCTCGCCGATCACGGTGAAGCCGTGGTCGATAAAGAAATTGCGCCCTATCTTGGCGCCGGGGTGAATGTCGATCGCGGTCAGCCAGCGGCTGATATGGTTGACCAGCCGGGCGAGGAAATAGAGCTCGCCCACGAAAAGCCAGTGCGCCACGCGGTGGAAAGCCAGCGCCCACACGCCCGGATAGAGCAGGATCTCCCCGCGCGATCGCGGCGCCGGATCGCGGGCTCGGATCGAATCCAGATAGGAAGTGAGATTATCAAACATCGCTGGCAAAAACCGGTTGTTGTGTAAAACTGTGTTCCATCAAACGCCCCTCAAAGCAAGCGCGGCTCCTCCGGCCCGTGCAGCGCTTCGAGTGCTGCCCGCCAGATACCTTGCGTAGGTGGGGATTTTCTTTCCATGCTCAAGCGGTCGATCATGTCGACCAGCCGCTCGATTTCGGCCTGGTCACGCGGCGCGCGCGGGACGAGATAGGCGATGGCATCGGGACCCAGCGCCAGTCCGCGCGTCGCCGCCAGCGACAGCAGCAGTTCGCCCGCCATGGCATCGTCCGGCTGGCCGATCTCCAGTTGCAGCGCTGCGCCCAGTCGGCTGCGCAGATCGGGCAAGGCGATGGTCCACGGCGGAGTGCCGCCAACCAGCAGCAGCGGCCGCCCCTGCTCCTGCGCGCGGTTCCAGCGGTGGAACAACTGGTCTTCGGGCAGCGCCTGGGCCTCGTCCACCACATCGCAGGTGCCGGTATTGGCCAGCCAGCGGGCGAACAGGCTCTTGCCCGAGCGCGGCGGCCCGGTGAGCACGGCGGTGCGGAACGGCCAGGTCTCGGGCTGCGCCAGTGCTTGCGCGACATGGGCATTGGCCGGTCCGATAATGATGCGCGCGGGTCCGCCGGAGCCGGCTTTCAGCGGGAGGGCGATCTGTGACATGGCCGGGCCTTGCCGTCCGCTGCCCGCCTCAGCGAGCAATGGCCAGCGCGCTGCCACCTTCGGTCACGCGCCAGCCTGCGCCGCGCAGGGCTGCGGCCAGATCGCTGACATCGCCGGTGAAGGTCACCTGGATCACCGAGGTGCCGCCGATCGCGGTGCTGGTCACAGCCACGCCGCGCACTCCGCCTACACCGCGCAAGCCGGACAGCGTGGCATCGAACGCGCGGGCATCGGGCGTGGCGGCCTGCACCACGATCGTGCTGACAACCGCCTGCGCGGCGGGCTGCGAACCCTCCGGTATCGGTTGCGCGACCAACGCAGGAACATCCTCGCCAGCGGCCAGCGCCCGCTCCACCGCCTCGGCGCGGCGGCTTTCCTCGAGCAGGGCGCGTAGTTGGGGGGTCAGCTCGACATTCGCCAGTGTCAGCGTGGGATCGGGCCGCAGCTTGCCCTCGGCCAGCGCGCGGCGGAAAATCGCATCCATTCGCGTGACCGCCTGTTCGAGCATGGCGGGGACCTGTTGCGGGCCGTCCGCGCGCAGGTCGAACTCGCCCAGCCAGCGGTTGTCCGGGCCAAAGCGAGCGGTGAAATGCCCGGCCACCGGGCCGCCCGGATACTCGTATTCCAGCCGCGCGATGGGCACCAGAACGTCGGCCGCGCCGAACTGGTCGAGGATCGTGTTCCACCAGGCGCGGCTGCGGCGGCCGGTCTGGCCATAGGTCAGCAGCAGCGATTCGCCGCCCGAGCCTTGTGGACGCACATAGTCGATGGTTGAGGCGCCGAACTGGCTCTCCGCCCAGGCCCGCTGCCACGCGTTGCGCACCTCGAACAGGGTGCCCGTCCCGCCGCTCAGCAGCACCGGCATGGTCAGCATCGGAGCGGAGTGTGATACCCCGCCCTCGCCGCCCAGCCGACCGCCGACGCGCGCGCGGTCGAAGATCACGCCCAGCCGGGCGACATAGCGGCGCGGGCCGATCTGTTCGTTCTCGACCAGAATGGCCGCGACCATGCTTTGCAACTGCGAATCGGGGAGTTCGGGGCCGTTGATCTTCTTCCACGCCAGCCGCTGTGCTTCCTCGTAACCCTTGCGGCGTGCGTCCTCGGCATTGTCGCCGGTGACGTTTACCTCGATGCCGCGCACCTCGATATCGGTGCTGCTGGCCACCGGAATGATGCCGCGCTCGCCGCCGACCTGCGCGAAAAGTCCACCCCCCGCGACCACGGCGAGCACCACCAGCGCGGGAGCGCATAGCGCGGCAAGCGGGCGGTGCGACGGCGCGGAAGATGATGGGGCGGTAATGGGCATCGGGGAAATCGCAGCCCTTTTGGCGAAAGGCGAGTGGAAATCCAAGCACGAATGCGCCAAGGGGCAAGCATGTCCGGAAACCCGCCCGCCAACACGCCAAGCTATACCTACGAACAGGCCGGGGTCTCGATCGACGCGGGCAACCGCTTGGTCAAGGCGATTGGCCCGATGGTGAAGGCCACCGCCCGCCCCGGTGCGGACGGCGAGATCGGCGGCTTTGGCGGCTTCTTCGATCCGCGCGCGGCGGGCTACAAGGACCCGCTGCTGGTGGCGGGCAACGATGGCGTGGGCACCAAGGTCAAGCTCGCCATCGACCATGACCGGCACGACGCGATCGGCATCGACCTGGTCGCCATGTGCGTCAACGATCTGATCGTGCAGGGCGCCGAACCCTTGTTTTTCCTCGACTATTTCGCCACCGGCAAGCTGGAGAACGGCATTGCCGAACGCGTTATCGCGGGCATTGCCGAAGGCTGCAAGATCGCCGGTTGCGCGCTGATCGGTGGTGAGACGGCGGAAATGCCGGGGCTTTATGCGCCCGGCGATTATGATCTGGCGGGCTTCTGCGTGGGCGCGGTTGAGCGCGGCGAGCAGCTGACGGGTGACCGCGTGGCCCCCGGCCATGTGTTGCTGGGTCTGGCGAGCAGCGGGGTCCACTCCAACGGCTATTCGCTGGTCCGGCGGCTGGCGGCGGACAAGTTCTGGAAGCTCGACCGCCCGGCCCTGTTCGACGCCGACAAGCTGCTGCTCGATTACCTGATCGAGCCGACGCGCATTTACGTGAAGAGCCTGCTGCCGGTGGTCCGCGCGGGCAAGATCGACGCGCTGGCGCATATCACGGGCGGCGGCCTGCTGGAGAACGTGCCGCGCGTGCTGCCCGCCGGTGCCCATGCGGTGATCGATGCCGACAGCTGGGAACTGCCGCGCCTGATGGCCTTCCTGCAGGCGCAGGGCAATATCGAGCCGGCAGAGATGGCGCGCACCTTCAACACCGGCCTTGGCATGGTGCTGGCGGTGACCGAGGCCAATGTCGCCAGCGTCACCGACGACTTGACCGCGGCTGGCGAGACCGTGTTCCGCATCGGCGCAATCGTCGCAGGCCCCAAGGGCTGCACGGTCAAGGGCTCGGCCGAAACATGGTCCGCCCGGGCGGCTTGGGACGCGACGCACAATGCCTGATTCCGGGCCTGAAAAGGCCCCCGAGAAGGCCAAGGTCGCCTGCCTGCTGTCGGGCAACGGAACGACCATGTCGGCGCTGCTGTTCGCGTCGAAACTGCCCGATTGCCCCTACGAGATCGTGCTGGTGGCCAGCAACGTGCCCGATGCGCCGGGCCTGCACATCGCCGCCGCCGAAGGCATCGCCACGTTCGCCCACGACAACCGCGGGATGGACCGCGAGGCGCACGAAGCGATCATCGATGCGGCTCTGCGCGCGGCGGGTGTCGAATATGTAGCGCTGTGTGGCTATATGCGCATCCTCACCCCCGGCTTTGTGGCCGGCTGGGAAGGCCGCATGGTCAACACCCATCCGTCGCTGCTGCCCAAGTTCAAGGGCCTAGACACCCACCAACGCGCGATCGATGCGGGCGAGAAGTTCGGCGGCTGCTCGGTCCATGTGGTGACCGCCGAGCTCGATGGCGGGCCGCTGCTGGGGCAGATGCCGGTGGCGATCCTGCCCAGCGACTCCGCCGACAGCTTGGCGCACCGCGTGCTGCTGGCCGAATACCAGCTCTATCCGCGCATGTTCGCCGGGTATGTCGGGCGTCCGTACAACGCGGACTGGCTGCTCGATCAGGTGCGCGCGCTGGCGATGGCGCTGCCCGAAGTGGAGCCGCGTGACAGCCACGGCGCGCCCGGCTGGAAGACGGCGGGCAAGAGCGGCAAGTTCTTCGCCTATTTCAACGACCAGCATCACGGCGAGGCCCACGTGTCGCTGATGGTCAAGACCAGCGGCCCGGATGAACTGGCCGGCCTCGTCGAGACCGCGCCCGACACCTACTACCGCCCCGCCTATTACGGCGCGAGCGGCTGGGTCGGCATCGTGCTCAACCGTCCGGGCGTGGACTGGGACAACGTGGCCGAATGGCTCCAACGCAGCTGGCGCAGCGTGGCACCGGCGCGGCTGACGCGGCTGATGAGCGTGGCGGACGAGTTTTAGGCGGCCAAAAGAGCTCCAGCAAAAACCCCGCCGGAACGCTCCGGCGGGGTTCATGAAACCAGTCTGGTCAGGCCAGATCAGCCGACGATTTCTTCCGGCTTGAAGAAATAGGCGATCTCGATCGCGGCGTTCTCGTCGCTGTCCGAACCGTGGACGGTGTTCGCCTCGATCGATTCGGCCAGTTCCTTGCGGATCGTGCCGGGCTCGGCATTGGCGGGGTTGGTCGCGCCCATGATGTCGCGGTTGCGCTGCATGGCGTTCTCGCCTTCGAGCACCTGCACCACCACCGGGCCGCTGATCATGAAAGCGACCAGTTCGCCAAAGAAAGGACGCTCAGCGTGAACGGCGTAGAAGCCCTCGGCCTGCTCGCGGGTCATGTGGATGCGCTTCGATGCGACGACGCGCAGGCCGGCTTCTTCCAGCATCCTGGTGACCGCGCCGGTCAGGTTGCGACGCGTGGCATCGGGCTTGATGATCGAGAAAGTGCGGGTGACCGCCATGGTACGTTCCTTGTAAAAAGCTTGTCTGTAATCGGGTCAGGCCCGTGCGGACCTGTCGGGCGCGCCCCTAGCCGCCCTGTGCCACGAGGGCAAGGGCGGGCACACTGGCCAGCGTCAGTCGCGCCCCACGGTCAGCTGCACGATCGAGCCATCCGGCCCCGGCGCCGCGCTGGCGGAGAAGGCCAGCCCGCCCTCGCCCTCGCCGCCGATCAGCGTGTTCGAGCCGGTGGTGACCTGCCCATCCAGCCGCACGCCCGCCGCCAGTGCCTGCGTGCGGTAAAACTCGATTACCTGTTCGGGCCCATCGCTAGTGGTCATCACCAGGATTACCCCGCCGCCGCCATCGCCGGTGCCCACTGCGGTGGAGCTGACCACGGTCGCGCCGGGATAGGCGGTGAAGCCGGGGGGCAGCGCGGCAATCGCCGCCTCGCCGCCTTGCACCGAGACCTGGTTGCCCTCACCATCGCTGAAGTCGAGCGTCGGTGCGCCTTCTGCTCCATCACCCACTTCCATCGAAGGCTCGTCGGACGAACCGCAAGCGGCCAGCAACATTGCCGCAAGGGCCGGAAAAATTCGCTTCATCGTCGCCTGCCGCGTCATGCCTTCTTGACCCATTTACCGCCATCGAGCTCGAAGAACTCGCGCTCGACATCCTCGCGTCCGTCGAACTGGCGCCACACTGCGCGGGCGGCGGCGCGGCCGCTTTCGTCGAAGAACAGGAAGACGCGGGCGAAAGCTTCCGCTTCCTCGCGCCATACGCCGTCAGCCAGCGCGAGCAGGTCGGCGCCGTTCGCCGAAGCACAAGTGGCGGCGAGCAGAATCGGCTGGCGGGCATCATGCGCTCCGCCAGCCGGGCCATGCGCGAGGAACTGCTCGGGCTGCTGCTCCCACAAGGCAGCGTCGAGCCGGGCCAGCTGTTCGGCTTCGCCCGACACGACAAGCAGGCGCTGCCCCTGCCCCAAGGCCGCGCGGGCGATCAGCGGCAGGACTCGCTCGACCGGCTGGTTGCCGGATAGGTAGAAGCCAAGGCGCAGCTTAGTTCTCGCAAGTCGCGCGGACAAAACTGTCCATCAGCCGCACGCCATAGCCGGTTGCGCCCTTGTCCCACGTGGCGCCGGGCTTGTCGGCCCAGACCATTCCGGCAATGTCGCAATGCGCCCAGGCGACGCCGGGCTCGACATAGCGCTGGATGAACTGCGCGGCGGTAATCGATCCGGCAAAGCGCGGCCCGACGTTCTTCATGTCGGCGATCGGGCTGTCGATCATCTTGTCGTACTCGGCCGACAGCGGGAAGCGCCACAGCTTGTCGCCGCTCGCCTTGCCTGCCGCCAGCAGCTGATCGGCCAGACCATCGGTGTTGGCGAACAGGCCGCCATGTTCCATGCCCAGCGCGATCATCATGGCGCCGGTCAGCGTGGCGAAATCGACCACGGTTTTCGGCTTGAACTCGCGCTGCACCCAGGTCAGCGCGTCGCACAGCACCAGCCGTCCTTCGGCATCGGTGTTGATCACTTCGACCGTCTGGCCGGACATGGTGGTGACCACGTCTCCGGGACGCTGGGCATTGCCATCGGGCATGTTCTCGACGAGGCCGCATACGCCGATGACATTGGCCTTGGCCTTGCGGCTCGCCAGCACCAGCATCGCGCCAGCCACCGCGCCCGCGCCGCCCATGTCCCACTTCATGTCTTCCATGCCCGCAGCGGGCTTGATCGAAATGCCGCCGGTGTCGAAGGTCACGCCCTTGCCCACCAAGGCTAGCGGCGCCTCGCCCGGAGTACCGCCGAGCCACTTGATGACGAGCATCCGCGGCGGCTTGGAGGAGCCCTGCGCCACGCCCAGCAGCGCGCCCATGCCCAGCTCGGCCATCTGCGTCTCGTCGAGCACGGCCAGCTCGGCCCCGGTGCCGGCGAACCGTCTCTGGCACCGCTCGACGAAACTTTGCGGGAAGATGATGTTGGCCGGTTCTGCCACCAGTTCGCGGGTAAACTCGACCCCACTCGCCAGCGCTTGACCCACGGTCCACGCCTCTTGGCTCCCTTCGGGTGCGCCCAGAACGGTGACATTGGCGAGCGAAATCTTCTGCTCGTCCTTAAGCTTGGTGCGATAGGCGTCCCACCGCCAGGTGCGCAGCCGCAAGCCGAGCAAGACCGAGGAAACGCCAGCTGCATCGAGGCTGCTGCCGGTCACGTCCAGCACCAACCCGGTCTCGCCCGAGGTGCAATAGCGTGCCGCCAGCGCCGCCCCGGCACGTTCCAGATTGGCCGCGCGGTCTTCCGCCGCCGGCTTGCCGCCGCCGACCAGTGCCAGCCGCTGCACCGCGCCATCCCGCTCGACAAACGCCTCGAACACCTGGCCCGCCTTCCCGGCAAAGCGCGACGCCGTCGCACCCTGCACCACGGCCACCGGCAGACCGGCGGGCAAGGCATCCTGATCGACCACGCGGGCAACCAAGCGCGGCAGGGACGGATCGGCATTGGCGATGAAAGATACGTTCATGAAGAACTCCGGCAGACGGATATGGACTTGCGGCGGGCAGTCTTGTGCGCCGCCAATTGCTGCGTTGCAGTTAGAGCCCGCCGGTGCGATAGGCAAGCCATGCTCCCCGCCGTGCCGCCCCCGACAGCGCAGCAAGTGTCGCCAGTCCAGCCTTCCCACCCGGCCGCCCGGCGCCTGCTGGCGTGCGGTTTGCTGGGGGCCTTGGCTTTCGCTGCCGCGCCCGCGTTGGCGCAGGATGAACCACCCGCCAAAGAGGCAGCCGCAGCGCCGGACAATCCGCTCGCCGGGCGCGAAATCGCCTTCGAGGCGGACGGCCTTGAATACCAGGGCGAGACCGAGACGGTGCGCGCCACCGGCAACGTGCTCGCCCGTTCGGGCGACCAGTCGGTCCGCGCCGATGCCATCGTGTGGAACCGTATGACCGGCGAGATCGTCGCCACCGGCAATGTGCGGCTGGTCGACGAGGACGGCAACCAGCTGTTCACCGAACGGCTCGAGCTGACCGACGAGCTGAAGGCCGGTGCCATGGCCAACCTGCTGCTCGCCTTCCGCCAGGGCGGACGGCTCGCCGCCGACATGGCGACACGCGATGAGACCGGCAACATCGTGCTCGGCAACGCCGCCTATTCCTCGTGCGCGGTGATCGATGCCGAGGGCTGCCCGCGCAACCCCAGCTGGCGCGTGACCGCTCGCCGCGTGCTGTACGATGCCGAGACCAAGGCCATCCGTTTCGAGGGCGCACATCTGGAACTGTTCGGCGCACGCATCCTGCCGCTGCCCGGCCTGGTGATGAGCGCGGACGGCCGCCCGACCAGCGGCCTGCTGATGCCCGACGTCGGCTATTCCGCCTCCAACGGGTTCGAGTTGTCCGACAGCTATTACTGGCGGCTGGCCGACAATCGTGACCTGATTGTTACCGGGCACGTGTTCACCAGCGCGGTGCCGATGGTGTCCGCACAATACCGCCAGCTCAACAGCAACGGCGCCTTTCAGGTCAGCGGCTACGGCACCTATTCGACGCGCATTCCGCTCAATTCCACCGTGCCCACGGCGCAGGAGGAATTTCGCGGCTATCTGTTCGCCAACGGGCGCTGGCAGTTCGATCCCAACTGGAGCTTCACCGGATCGCTGCGCGTGGCGAGCGACCGCACCTTCCTGCGCCGGTACGACATCACCCGCGAGGATCGCCTGCGCTCGACCTTCAACCTCGAGCGGATCGACGCCACCAGCTACCTTTCGCTGAGTGGCTGGGCGACGCAGGCGCTGCTGATCCAGCAGGACCAGAAGCAGGTGCCGCTGGCGCTTCCGCTGCTCGATTACCGGCTGCGGCTGACCGATCCTGTGTTGGGCGGCACGGTCAACCTGCAGGCCAACACGCTCGCCATTACCCGCGCGCAAGGTCAGGATACGCAGCGCGCCTTCGTGCGCGCACAGTGGGACATGCGGCGCATCACTCCGTTGGGCCAGGAAGTCACGCTGACCGGCATGGCGCGCGCCGATGCCTACAACTCCAACCAGAACCTGCTGACCCAGACGATCAGCTATCGCGGCTTGCCCGGCTGGCAGTTGCGCGGCGTGGCCTTGGCGGCGGTGGACGTGAAATGGCCGCTGATGGGCGAATTCCTCGGCGGCACGCAGGTGATCACGCCGCGCGTCCAACTGGTCGCCACCCCGCCCACGCGCAATCTGGCGATCCCCAACGAGGATGCCCGGGCGATCGATCTGGAGGATTCCAACCTCTTCGCGCTAAACCGCTTCCCCGGCTATGACCGGGTGGAGGACGGCGTGCGGCTGACCTATGGCCTCGACTGGCAGGCCGACCTGCCCGGCTGGCGGCTCGAGACGACCGTCAGCCAATCGTACCGCATGTCCAAGCGCCCGACGCTGTTCCCCGACGGCACCGGGCTGAACGAGCAGTGGTCGGATTTCGTCGGCCGCACCACCTTGCGCTATCGCGATGTGGTCAAGTTCACGCACCGCTTCCGGCTCGACAAGGACAACCTCAATGTCCGCCGCAACGAGATCGACGCGACCTTCGGCAACGATCGAAATTACGTTGAGGTGGGCTACCTGAGGCTCAACCGCGATATCGACCTCAACTTCGAGGACTTGCAGGACCGCGAGGAAGTGCGCGTGGCCGGGCGGGTGGCCTTTGCCCGATACTGGTCGGTGTTCGGCTCGGCAGTGGTCAACCTGACCAACCGCGCCGAGGACCCGACGCTCAATTCCGACGGTTTCGCGCCGCTGCGCACCCGGTTGGGCGTGGCCTATGCCGACGATTGCCTGGAGATGAGTTTCACCTGGCGGCGCGACTATGTTGCGGTGGCCGATGCCCGGCGCGGCAACTCGTTCCGGATCAATTTTGCGCTCCGCAACCTCGGCTTCCGGTAAATAGCCCGGTAATTGCCCGGTAATTACAGACGCGGGCGCGTTGGCATGGCGGCGCAAAGTGGCTATCAGGCCGATCAGCTTGCGTTAAGCCTGCTCGATGCAGTCAGCGCCGCATGTGGTTCAGGCGCCTTGCCGCGCCAAATACAGGAATGAAAACATAGTGATCAGGTTTGCCCGGACCTTCCGCATGATGGCCGCCCCGCTGGCGCTCGCTATGGTGCTGCCGATCGGCGTCGCAGCGCAGAGCGACGGCTTCAATTTTCCGACCGACATCAATTTCCTGCGCCAGCCGGACCCCAACATGCGCCGCGCCACCGCGCGCGTTAACGGCAACATCATCACCGGCACCGACGTCAACCACCGCGTCGCCCTGATCGTTGCCTCCAACGAGACGCAGATTTCGCCGGAGGAAATGCAGTCGCTGCGCTTGCAGGTGCTGCGCAACCTGATCGACGAAACGCTGCAGGTGCAGGAAGCCGTGGCGCAGGAGATGGAGGTCACGGCAGACGAGGTGAACGAATCCTATGCGCGCTTTGCGCTCGAACGGTTCAATCGCACGCCTGAGCAGATGGACGAGTACCTGACCACGATCGGTGCCAGTTCGCGCACACTCAAGCGGCAGATCCAGGGCGAGATGGCGTGGGACCGGCTGCTGCGCCGCAACGTCACCCCGTTCATCAACGTGTCGTCCGATGAAGTGAACGAGCTGCTCGAACAGCTGCGCGCCTCGCGCGGGCAGTACGAGTATCGGATCGGCGAAATCTACCTGTCGGCCAATACCAACACCCGCGACACGGTGCGCGCCAACGCCGCGCAGATCATCAACCTGCTGCAGCAGGGCGGATCGTTCGTGACTGCGGCGCGGACCTATTCGGAAGCGTCGAGCAAGGTGACCGGCGGTGACCTCGGCTGGCTGCGGCTCGAACGGCTGCAAAATCCCGCGATGGAAGGGGCCGTGCGCGAAATGGTCCCCGGCCAGCTGGTCGGTCCAATCGAGATTCCCGGCGGCTATTCGATCCTGTACCTGATCGACCGACGCCAGATCGGCATGGCCGATCCGCGCGACGCAGTGCTGAGCCTGAAGCAGATCTCGATCGAGTTCGCCTCTGGCACGCCAGAAAGCGAGGCACAGCTCAAGGCCGAGCAGTTCTCCACTGCCGTCGCGGCCATGAACGGCTGCGGCGATGCCGATGCCCGCGCGGCTGCGCTGGGTGCTACGGTCCAGTCGAACGACCAGATGTCCGCCCGCGACTTGCCCGAGGCGCTGCAGAACCTCGTCCTGCAGATGAACGTGGGCGAAGCCACCCCGCCGTTCGGCGACCTGCAAAGCGGCGTGCGCGTGCTGATGCTGTGCGGCCGCGACGATCCGCCGTCGCAGACCGCCGATCCGGATTTCCAGGAATTGATGAACTCGATCGAGCAGGAACGCATCAACCGCCGCGCGCAAAGCTATTTGCGCGATCTGCGGCGCGATGCCGTGATCGATTACGACTGATCGGACGCGCCGTGACACAGCCCGAAGCGCCCCTGGCCATATCGCTCGGCGATCCGGCGGGTGTCGGGCCCGAACTGATTGCCGCGGCCTGGGCTGAGCGCGCCAAGCTGGGCCTGCCGCCGTTTCTGGTGGCGGGTGGGGCGCATGTGCTCGCCGCCGCCGCCCGGTCGCGTGATATCGACTTGCCGATTGTAGCCATCGAGGATCCGCGCGAGGCCCTCGCCGCCTTTGCCACGGCCTTGCCCGTTCTGGCCGAAGGTGGAGATGGCCGCTACCTGCCGGGCCAGCCGGATAAGGAAGGCGCGGCTCTGGCGCTCCATTCGCTCGAACTGGCCACTTCGCTCGCCTTGTCCGGCGCTGCTGGCGGGCTGGTTACCGCCCCCGTCGCCAAGTCTGCGCTGGCCGAGGTTGGCTTCGCCTTCCCCGGCCAGACCGAATACCTCGCCCACGCCTGCGGTGTGGACGAGGAGGACGCGGTGATGATGCTCGCCGGTCCCAGCCTCAAGGCCGTGCCCTTGACCATTCACGTGGCCATTGCCGAAGTTGCCGCGCTGGTCACGCACGACCTGATCGTGCGCCGCGCGCGGGTGATCGACCGGGCCTTGCGGCGCGATTTCGGCCTCGTCGCGCCGCGCATCGCGGTCGCCGGGCTCAACCCGCACGCGGGGGAAAAGGGCCGCATGGGAGTGGAGGAGCGCGACGTTATCGCCCCCGCCATCGCCAGCCTGATCGCCGAGGGCATCGCCGCCACCGGCCCCTGGCCCGCCGACACCATGTTCGCCCCGCACAAGCGCGGCACTTATGATGTGGCGCTGGCGATGTACCACGATCAGGCGCTGGTGCCGCTGAAGACGCTCGATTTCGACCATGGCGTGAACATGACGCTGGGCCTGCCGATCGTCCGTACCTCGCCCGATCACGGCACCGCGTTCGACATTGCCGGGCAAGGCACGGCCAACCCTGCCTCGCTGGTGGCCGCGATCCGCATGGCGGCGGCAGCGGCGGCGCACCGAAACGCCCATCGGGCCGCTGGATGACGCTGCCACCATTACGCGAAGTCATCGCCCGCCACGGCCTCAGCGCTTCCAAAGCACTGGGGCAGAACTTCCTGTTCGATGAGCAACTGCTCGACCGGATCGCGGCAATCCCCGGCGACCTTACCGACAAGGCCGTGCTTGAAGTCGGCCCCGGACCCGGCGGCCTGACCCGCGCCCTGCTGCGCGCCGGTGCCCGCGTCACCGCTATCGAGATGGATCGCCGCTGCCTCCCCGCGCTGGCCGAGCTGGCCGAAGCCTTCCCCGGCAAGCTGCGCGTGATCGCGGGCGATGCCCTGGCGATCGACCATGCCGAGTTGATGGGCGAGCCCTTCGCCATCGCCAGCAACCTGCCGTACAATGTCGGCACCGCGCTGTTCACGCGCTGGCTGGACGGCGAGGCCTGGCCGCCGCCGTGGACCTCGCTGACGCTGATGTTTCAGCAGGAGGTGGCCCAGCGGATTGTCTCCGAACCCGATACCTCAGCCTATGGGCGGTTGGCGGTGCTGGCTCAGTGGCGAACCACCGCGCGGCTGGCGATGAAGGTTCACCGCAGCGCTTTCACCCCGCCACCCAAGGTGATGAGCGCGATTGTCCATGTGACCCCGGCGGCCATGCCCGAAGGCGTGTCCGCGGCGCGGCTGGCAAAAGTGACCGAGGCCGCTTTCGGCCAGCGCCGCAAGATGCTGCGGCAGAGCCTGAAGGGTCTGCCCGGCGCGGTGGCCGCGTGCGAGGCACTGGGGATCGAAACCACGCGGCGGGCGGAAACGCTGTCGGTGGACGAATTCGTCGCGCTTGCCCGCCAGTTGCGCCCGCCAATTAAGACCTAACCGCCCGAGTGCATCACATTGCTGAGCGGGGCCAGCGCCTCGCCGACAATCTCATAGGCAAACTATCCTACGGCAACAACGCCAGCCACCCGCAAACCAAAATCGAGCATGCGCCCGAGTATCTGCGGATTGGCCCCCAGAGCATCGGCCAGGCTGGACCGCGCACGGGCTTGGCCGACCGAGCGGGCCAGTTCCACCGGTGCCGAGCCGCCCTCGACCATCGCCGCCACGCTCACCCGCTCACGCAGCGCCAGGCCGAAGCGATGCGTGCCTGCCCATTTGACCTGCCCCGCAAGCCGGTTGCGACCCACGTGGATCTCCACGAACTCACCGCGCACCGGCGGATCAGCCGCCGTAGCGAGCAGGCCCTTGGTCGAGATGTCGATGATACACATGTCACGCTCGCCCGCCGCGTCGCGCAGCCGCGCGCGCACCATGGCATGCACGCGGTGTTCGACTCTCGGCTTGTCGGCGGCGCTTGCGATCTTGCTTGTTCCCTCGCGAAGGGGCGCTTCTAGCGTGCAAGTGCTTAGGCAGGCGTTAAGCTCCGTCGACAGCCGCAATTGACACGAATGGGCATTCGGTTATCCCGGTTACACATGAAACTGACCGCTCCCGAAACTGCGCTGCTCGACGCAATTGACCCTGCGGCAATGCTGCGCAACACGCTCGCCTGGGCACAGGTGAATTCGGGCACCGGCAACCTTGCCGGACTGGCGCGGGTGGCGGACATGCTGGGCCACGCTTTCGCGGCGCTTCCCGGCGAGATTTCGTTGCGCGAGCCGGCCCACGTCACCACGCTGGACGAGGCCGGGCGCGAGGTCGACAAACTCCACGGCCGCCACCTCGTTGTGCGCGTTCGCCCCGAGGCGGAGCGGCGCTTCCTGTTGACCGGGCATATGGACACGGTTTTCGCCGCCGATCACGCATTCCAGCAGGTCACCTGGCTCGACGATACCACGCTGAACGGACCTGGCACGGCGGATATGAAAGGCGGCATCGCGGTGCTGCTGGCGGCGCTGACCGCGTTCGAGACGCTGCCCGATGCGGCACTGTGCGGCTATGACGTGCTGATCAACTCGGACGAGGAAACCGGCTCGCTGTCATCGGCCCCGCTGATCGCTGGGCTGGCGCGCGGCAAATTCGCGGCGCTGACTTACGAGCCCTCTGCCATGCCCGATGGCACGCTGGCTTACGAACGCGGCGGCAGCGGCAACTATTCGGTGTGCTTCACCGGCCGCTCGGCCCATGCCGGGCGCAACCCGCAGGATGGGCGCAACGCGCTGGTCGCCGCCGCCGATTGCGCGGTGCGGCTGAAGCTGATGAGCCACGAGGACCTGCCGATCAACCCCGCCAGGATCGACGGCGGATCGGCCAACAACGTCGTCCCCGATAACGCCGTGCTGCGCTTCAACATCCGCCCGCGCAGCAATCAGGCGGCAGAGGATTTCCTGTCTGATTTCAACGATTTGCTGCAGGTAATCGAGAAGTTGCACGAGGTCTCGATCCACACTCACGGCGGCATTACCCGCCCGCCCAAGCCGGTCGACGAACCGGCGCGGCGGTTGTTCGAGCTGGTGCAAAGCTGCGGTGCGGCGCTGGGGCAGAGGATTGGCTGGCTGGATTCGGGCGGCGTGTGCGATGGCAACAACATCGCGGCTTGCGGGGTGCCCGTGGTCGATACCATGGGCGTGCGCGGGGGCTCGATTCATTCAGCCCAAGAGTTCATGTTCGTCCCGTCGCTGCACGAACGCGCTGCGCTGTCTGCGCTGGTGCTGGCCCGGCTGGCGCAGGGGGAAATATTGTGACGCACCGGATCCGCGCGGCCACCACGGGTGACCTGCAGGCGCTGTACGAAATGGCCAAGCTGACCGGCGGGGGCTTCACCAACCTGCCGCCAGACCGCAAGGCGCTCACCACAAAGCTGGAGAAAAGCGAGGCCGCCTTCACCCGCGAAGGCGACGAACCGGCGGACGACATGTTCGTCTTTGTGCTGGAAAACGTCGCCACCGGCGAAGTGCGCGGCACGTGCCAGATCTTCGCCATGGTCGGCCAGAAGTGGCCATTCTATTCCTATCGCATCGGCGCCCTGACGCAGCATAGCGAGGAGCTGGGGCGCACTTTCCGCGCCGATATCCTCAACCTCTCGACCGACCTCGAAGGCGCCAGCGAAGTCGGCGGGCTGTTCCTCCATCCGGGCGAGCGCGCGGGCGGCCTGGGCATGCTGATCGCCCGCAGCCGCTACCTTTTCATCCGCAATCACCGTGCGCGTTTTGCCGATCGCACGCTCGCCGAACTGCGCGGGGTGATCGACGAGGCGGGCGGATCGCCGTTCTGGGATGGCGTCGCGGGGCGCTTCTTCGGCATGAGCTTTCAGGAAGCCGACGAGTTCAACGCCCGCTTCGGCAACCAGTTTATTGCCGACCTGATGCCCAAGCACCCGGTCTATATCGCCATGTTGACCGAGCACGCCCGCGCGGTGATCGGCAAGCCGCACCCCTCGGGCCGCGCCGCCATGCGGATGCTGGAGGACGAGGGGTTCGCGTGGGAAAGCTACGTCGATATCTTCGACGGCGGCCCCTCGATGACCGTGCGGACTGACCAGATCCGCTCGGTGTGCGAAGCCCGCGACAGCACCGTGGGCCGCATCGATCCGGCGCTCGCCAATGGCAGCCAGGGCGAGAAGCGGCTGATATCAGCCGGTCTCATGGCAGACTATCGCGCCGCCTACGGCTGGATCGCCAGCGAGGACGACAGCGTGGCTCTCGACCCCGCCTGTGCCGCCGCGCTGGGCGTGGGCGAAGGCGACCGCATCACCCACGTTGCGCGCTGGTAAACCAATGCCGCTGGTGGAGATCAACTTCGACGGGATCGTCGGTCCCAGCCACAATTACGCGGGCCTCAGCCTCGGCAATCTGGCGGCGACGAAGAATGCGGGCGCTCCGTCCTATCCACGCGCGGCGGCGCTGCAGGGCCTTGCCAAGATGCGCGGCAATTTGGTGCTGGGGCTGGCGCAGGGCGTGTTCGTGCCGCTCGCCCGGCCAAGTGCGCGCTGGCTGGACGATCTCGCTGCCAACGAAGCGACCGATCCCGCGCTGGTGGCGGGGGCATGGTCGGCCAGTTCGATGTGGACCGCCAACGCCGCCACCGTCTCGCCCGCGCCCGATACGGCGGACGCTCGCTGCCACCTGACCGTGGCCAACCTGGTCACCATGCCGCACCGCAGCCACGAATGGCCCGATACGCTGGCGCAATTGCAGCTGGCCTTTGGCGATGGCCGACACTTCGCGGTGCACGGCCCGGTGCCGCCGACCTTCGGCGACGAAGGCGCGGCCAACCATATGCGACTGGCGGCGGGACATGGTGAGCCGGGGCTGGAACTTTTCGTCCATGGCCGCACGGGCGGAAAGTTCCCTGCCCGCCAGCACGTCGAAGCCGGACACATCGTGGCGCGGCGCCACGGGCTCGACCCGTCGCGCGTGCTGTTCATTGAGCAGAGCGCCGAGGCCATCGCCGCCGGTGCCTTCCACAATGATGTGGTCGCCGTGGCCGATGGGCTGACGCTGTTCGCGCACGAAAGGGCCTTTACCGCTCCGGCTGCGGCTTACGAGGCGATCCGCGCCCAGTGTCCCGGTGTCCAGATCGTCGAGGTGCCCGACAGCGCGGTCAGCCTGGCCGAGGCGATCCGCAGCTATCTGTTTAACGCCCAATTGCTCACCCTGCCTTCTGGCGATCAGGCGCTGGTTGTGCCCGGCGAGTGCCGCGAGAGTCCCGCCGTGTGGGCTTTCCTTGAAGCTATGCTGGCGGGAAATGGCCCGATCCGGCAGGTCAAAGTGGTCGACGTGCGCCAGTCGATGGCCAATGGCGGCGGCCCCGCCTGCCTGCGGCTGCGCGTGGTGGCCGATCCCGCGACGGTCGATCCGCGTTTCCTTCTAGGCGAGGCTCAGGCCGACGCGATCGAGCGGGTGCTCGCCCGATGGTGGCCCGAACAGATCGATGCCGGCGATGTGGACAACGAGACGCTCGCGGAAAATGTCATCGTAGCGCGCAGCAAACTGCTGGAAGCGCTCGATCTTGCGGAACTAACCTGAACCTGTCGGATTGCCTTACAGCGAGGGTTGGATTAACCTTCGACAATCCCGCTTTTCCGCCATTGGCACGGTGTTTGCGGAGGAAAGCGTTAAACATAAAGGGTTGGCGATGCTGCGTAAGGTTTCTCGGCTGTTCAAGATCAAGACGCGGCTCGAGGCATTCCTGATTATCTACGCGCTGGCGCTGGGCGCCACCTCGCGCGGGGCGCATTATCTTGAGCAATATCCGGGCAACGGCGGCTGGCTGCTGTTCCTCGCCTGCACCGGCGCGGTGTTCATGGCCGGCGCCAAGATCCTCGATTGCCTGAAGTATGAGCGGGCGGAGCGGGAAGCGGCGGTGGCCGAGAGCTGACGAAGCCCTTGCGCAGCAAGCCGCACAAACTGTTTCATCGAGTGGCCTGGTCCTTCATGCCTGCGAACCTTGAAGGTTGTCTGGTGATGGGCCTGTTCGCGGTAGCCATGCTGGGGGTGTTTGGCGGAGGGCTGCTTCTTTCCCGCGCGTTGGACAGTATCGCGGTCGAGATTGGCACGTGGGTTTTGGCAGGGGCCACGTTCGTCGCGTTCCTTCGGTTCAGCAAACGCCACAGCTAAAAGGGAAGGTGGAGGGATTCTGTTGCTAGGCTCCCTCCGGGCCTCCGGTATCCGTTCTGTTGCCCGGTCGGTCCAACCGCGCTTTAGCTTTGTAAATTCAGGGCGTTAGCCCGTCACATTACGCGGCGATTGCGAGTGCTTCGTTATCGTTGGCACTTGTGTGTTTTGAGCCTTGAACGGGTTACTCAGCCCGGGCGAAAACCATTGTCTTTCAACACACGTCGATCCTAGTTCGGCCCCGTCATTTCGCCCGTTGCCGGAAGAGGTGGTGGAGCCGCCGGGTACTGCCCCCGGGTCCGCTGCATCTATTACACAAGGCCATTTATCGCCATATCCGACCGAAGTCGGCACGGCTGATATAGCGACGCGATGCTGAATGTGAAGTGAGCGCAGGGTGCTTTACTTCTTCAGCGCGTCGCGGATTTCGGCCAGCAGCTCGACCTCGGTCGGACCGGCGGGCGCTTCGGGCGCCTTGGGCATCAGCTTGTTGGCCTGTTTGACGATCAGGAAAATCACCAAGGCCAGGATCACGAAGTTGATCAGCACGCTGATGAAGTTGCCATAGGCGATCACGTTGGCCCCCGCCTGGCGCGCGGCGACCAGCGACGTGCCCGGCGCCACATCACCGCTCAGCACCACATAAAGGTTGGAGAAGTCGACGTCGCCCACCACGCGGCCGATGATCGGCATGATCAGGTCGGCGGTCAGCGAGGTGACGATCCCGCCAAACGCCCCGCCGATAATGACGCCGACCGCCAGATCCAGCACGTTGCCGCGCAGGATAAACGCCTTGAATTCGCCAAGCATGACCCGTTCCCCTTCTGATTGTCCGCCGCGCTTGTGCCAAACCCGATGGACAACGGCAAGGCAAGGCCGATCCTTGAAACCTGTCCCAGCCGTGCTATATGCGCAATACACCTGAGAGGCTCAGGGGTACTTGGAGGATTGGACGCGATGATCACCCGCATTTCCCGCCTGGCACTTGTCGCCGTGGGCAGCATGGCCCTAGCCAGCTGCGGCATCAATTCGGTGCCGACCAAGGAAGAAGCCGCCAAGGCCCAGTGGGGCAACGTGGAAAACGCGCTGCAACGCCGCAGCGACCTGATCCCCAACCTCGTTGCCGTGGTCCAGGCCGCGGCGATCTCGGAAGGCGACATCCTCGCCCGCGTGACCGAGGCGCGCGCCAGTGCCACCAGCATCAACATCACCACCGACGACTTGTCGAACCCCGAGGAGTTCCAACGCTATCAGGACGCGCAGAACCAGCTGACGCAGGCGATGGGCCAGTTGCGCACCGTGGTCGAGAACTACCCCCAGCTTGCCAGCCAGCCGCGCTTCGGCGATCTGATGGTCTCGCTGGACGAGAGCAACAACCTGATCAGCACCGAACGCGGCCGCTACAATGATCTGGCGCGCGACTACAACACCGAGATCCGCACCTTCCCGGCCACCATCGCCGCCAACGTGATCTACGGCGCCGAGCCGCTCGAGTACTTCGAGGCAGCCGAGGGCGCCGAAGCCAACCCCACGGTGAACATGGACCGCATCACCGGCCCGGCTGAACCCGCGCCGGCCAATTGATACCGCCAGCTTGATCGGGCAGCGCCTCGCTCTCCTCGCTGCGGCATCGGCATTG
This sequence comes from Alteraurantiacibacter sp., assembly GCA_039927835.1. Taxonomy (GTDB): domain Bacteria; phylum Pseudomonadota; class Alphaproteobacteria; order Sphingomonadales; family Sphingomonadaceae; genus Alteraurantiacibacter. Next base: position 87,530 of record JBDSUF010000009.1, on the reverse strand, counting down.
CTGGCCAGTTGTGCCAGCGCCGATGCGGCGGCAGAGCTTCCCGCCGGACCGGTGGTCGACCTGGCAGACATCCTGCCCGCCGACGAGGAAGCGCTGCTGGATCGGCACCTGCGGGCCTATTTCCGCGATTACGGCACCGCCATCGTGGTCGCCTCGGTCGCATCACTGGAAGGCAAGACGATCGAACAGGTCGCATTCGAGACGTTCAACACCTGGGGCATCGGCAGCAGCGACGATGATCGCGGCTTGCTGATCCTGGTCGCGCCGAACGAACGGAAGGTCCGCATCGAAGTGGGTTGCGGCCTCGAATCGGTCATCACCGACGAGTTTGCCGGTATAGTGATCGACGACAACATCCTGCCGCAGTTCCTGCTTGGTGACTTCCCGGGCGGGATCGAAGCCGGGGTGGACGCACTGGCCGAGGAATTGGCCGACCATCCCGACGCACATGCGCTCTCGCCCCTGTGCCTCGATCCCGAAAGGCAAGCGGCATGACCCGGCTGTTCGCATGGATCGGTGCCGCGCTGCTGCTGCTCACCATGGCGCTCCCCTCCTCCGCCCAAGCCTATCCCCCGCGCCCTGATGGGCCGGTGTACGACGGGGCGGACATGCTTTCGCCGCAGGTCGAGGCGCAGCTGGACCAGCGCTTGCGGGCCTATAATGCCGAGACCGGGCGGGCGCTGATCGTGGCGACCATTCCCAGCCTCGACGGCCAGAATATCGAACCCTATGCCACCGGCCTGTTCGCCGATTGGGGCATTGGCGGCGCGGCGCGCGATCAGGGATTGTTGCTGCTGGTGGCGCGCGATGACCGCAAGTTGCGGATCGAGGTCGGCTATGGCCTCCACCCCTATTTCGGCGGGATCATGGCTGGCCGGGTGATCAACGATACCATTACCCCGCGCTTCAAGGAGGGCGATTTCGACGGCGGGATCACCAGCGGGGTCGACGCGATCATGGAGCATCTCAACCGCTCCCCGGCCGATGCAGCCGCCGTGGCCGAGGCGGCGGAAGCGGCCGACGCAGCCGGGCAGAGCGAAGGCGGCTTCCCCATCGGAACCTTGATCTGGCTGGGCTTCGTGTTCTTCTTCTTCATCCTGCCGATGATCGGCGGACGCGGGCGTCGGCGGCGCTTTGGTGGCGGCGGACTGGGCGATGCGGTGGGCAACATCGTGCTGTGGGAGGCCGGTAAGGCCATCTCGCGCGGCTTCTCGGACCACGGCGGCGGCGGCTTTAGTGGCGGCGGTTTCGGCGGCGGAGGCGGGGGCGGCTTCGGCGGTTTCGGCGGCGGCATGTCGGGAGGCGGCGGCGCCTCCGGGGGATGGTGAGCCATGGCCATATTTGACGAAGACAGCCAGCGCGTGGTGACCGAAGCAGTCGCTGCGGCCGAACTGGCCACCAGCGGCGAAATCGTCACCGTGCTGGCCGAACGCTCGGACGGCTATTCCGACGTGGCGCTGTGGTGGTCGGTTGCGGTGGCCTTCACCGCGATGTCGTTCGTCGCCGTGTTCGCCGATTTCTATCTCGGCCTGTGGGACGGGCTATTCCATTCCGGCTGGGCCAGCGAGTGGACTCGCGGCCAAGTACTGACGCTGGTGATCGGTGTGGGCCTGCTCAAGTTCATGGCCATGCAGATGCTGCAATGGTGGCAGCCGCTGCGCTTCTTCCTCGTCCCCAGCCCGATCAAGGCGGCGCGCGTGCGCAATGCCGCCGTGCGCCACTTCAAGGTGGGGGCAGAGCGGCGCACGCATGGCCGCACCGGCGTGCTGATTTACCTGTCGATGGCCGAACACCGCGCCGAAATCGTCGCCGACGAAGCCATCGCCGGCAAGGTCCCCGCCGAGGTGTGGGGCATGGCGATGGCCGACATGCTGGCCGAGGTGAAGCGCGACGAGGTCGCGCAAGGCATCGCCGCCGGGGTGCGTGACGTGGGCGCAGTACTGGCGGAGCAGTTCCCCCGCAGCGCCGATGATGTGAACGAACTGCCGGATCGCTTGATCGTGCTGTAAGCCTTCGATAGGCGGGCTTCCATGCCAGTCGAAGATGCGAATGCGCCCGAAGAGATCATGTGGTCCGGCAAGTGGATCGTCGCCTGCAGACGCGGCAAGTGGGAATATGTCAGCCGCGCGCGCGGGATCAAGGCGGCGGTGATCCTGGCGGTCGATGGCCCTGAGGACGATCGGCATATCATCCTGGTCGAGCAGTACCGGGTTCCCGTCGGCGGGCCGGTGCTGGAATTGCCCGCCGGACTGGTGGGCGATGAGGACGGTACAGAGGGCGAAGCGGCGCTCGAATCCGCGCAGCGCGAGTTAATCGAGGAAACCGGCTATGCCGCCACGCACTGGCAGGATTGCGGCGTGTTCCAAAGCTCGCCCGGCCTGACCGGCGAAACTTTCACGCTGCTGAAGGCCACCGGCCTCACCAAGGTGGGTCTCGGCGGCGGGACCGAGGCGGAAAACATCGTGGTCCACCGCCTGCCGCTGGCCGACATTGCCGCGCAAATCGCCCCGTTCCGCGCGCGGGGCGTGGCCATGGATGTGCGCCTGCTGGCCGTGCTTGGCCCTCACCTGCTGGGAGTTTGAACGCATGAAAGTCGCCATCCTTGGCTCGGGCGCGATGGGTTGCCTGTTCGGCGCGGCGTTCCACCGCGCGGGGTGCGACGTTACATTGGTCGACGTCAGCCAACCGCATGTGGACGCAATCAATGCCCACGGCCTCGAACTGGACCTGCGCGGCGGGGTCGAGCATCTGCCTATCCGCGCCAGCTTGCCCGCCGATGCCGCTGGCCCGTTCGATCTGGTGGTGGTGTTCACCAAGACCTTCCATACCGAAGGTGCCTTGGCGGGATTGGCGCACGCCATCGGTCCAGACACCCACCTGCTCAGTTTGCAGAACGGCCTCGGCAACGATGCCCGGCTGGCGGGCTTCGTGCCGGATACTCAGGTGATGGTCGGTGCCTCGATGCTGCCGAGCGACTTGGTCGGCCCCGGCAAGGTGCGCAGCCACGGGACAGGTTACTCGCGGCTGTACCCGGCATTCGGCGGCGATCCGGCGATGGCTGAGCGGGTGGCCGATGCCCTCACCCGCGGCGGCCTGCCCGCCCAGCTCGACCCGCTGATCCACGAGGCGATCTGGTCCAAGGTGGTGTTCAACGCGGCGATGAACCCGCTGTGCGCGCTGACCCGCCGCACGCCCGGTTTCCTCGCCAAAAGCGCCGAGGCGCGCGCGACGATCCGCAGCGTGGTGGAAGAAGGCGTCGCCGCCGCGCACGCCAATGGCCGCATGATCGATCCCGCGCCGATTCACGCGCTGACCGAGACGAGCATGACCGACCACGCCGATCACGAAGCCAGCATGCTGCAGGATGTGAAGGCCGGGCGGCGCACCGAGGTGGACGCGATCAACGGCGCGATTGTGCTGGCGGCCGAGGCCAAGGGCGTCGCCGCGCCGGTCACGCGTACGCTGTGGCATCTGGTCAAGCTGGAAGAGGCCAAGCTGGCTTAGGACCCAGGCTGATCCAGAACAAAGCCTGCCCCTTCCCTTTTGTCGCATGGCCGCATAACCAACCGGACAAACTCAACGAGAGGGACTCGCCCGCCATGGCCGAAAACAACACGATCACCTTCTATGACCTGACCATGGCGCATGGCGCCACGACCAGTCCGTTCGTGTGGGCCACCAAGTATGCGCTGGCGCACAAGGGCTTCTCCATCGACACGGTGCCGGGCGGCTTTACCGGGATCATGGAGCGGACCGGCGGCATGACCGAGCGACTGCCGACGATTGTCGACGATGGCAAGTGGGTGCTCGATAGCTGGGGCATCGTCGAATACCTCGACGCGACCTACCCCGACCGGCCGATGCTGATCCCGCACGAGAGCGTGGCGGCGCTGACCAAGGCGCTCGATGCGTGGTGGTGGCCGACCGCAGTAGGCCCGTGGATGCGCTGCTTCTGCGCCGATTACCGCGACTTGTGCTTCGAGCATGACAAGGATTACGTCACCACCAGCCGCGAGAAGATGCTCGGCATGAAGCTGGAAGATATGCAGGCGGGGCGCGAGCAGCGGCTGCCGCAAATCTCTGCCGCGATCGAGCCGTTGCGGATGGCCTTGCGCGACCACCAGTGGCTGGGCGGTTCGTCGCCCAATTATGCCGACTATCGCATTCTCGGGCCGATCCTGTTCCTCGCCTCGGTGGGCACGGTGCCTTCGCTGGCGCAGGACGATCCCCTGCGTGACTGGATCGAGCGCTGCCGCGACCTGTTCGGCGGGCTGGGCCGCCATCCGGGGCTGATGAACCTCTACGGCCTGCACGTGCCCGAGGGTGGACCCGAACCGTATATGCGCGAAAGCTGGCGCGGCGGAATCTACAAGCGCAACACCGGCCCCGCCTCGACCCGCGCCGAAACCGACCACATCACCAAGGACTGACCATTGCGCATACTGGTAACCCGGCGCTGGCCGGAAGCAGTCGAAAAGGCGCTGGCGGCGCGTTTTGATGTGGTGCTGAACGGTGCCGACAAGCCGCTCAACGGGGCCGAACTTGCCGCAGCGATGGGCGCGTTCGACGTGCTGTGCCCCACCGTATCGGACAAGATCGACGCGGCGGTGATAGCCGGCGGTGACCGGGTCAGGCTGATCGCCAACTATGGCGTGGGGTTCGATCATATCGACCTCGGCGCGGCAAAAGCGCGCGGGATCGCGGTGACCAACACCCCCGGCGTGCTGACCGATGCGACCGCCGATCTGGCGCTCACGCTGCTGCTGATGGCCGCGCGCCGAGCGGGCGAAGGCGAGCGCGAATTGCGTAGCGGTCAGTGGAGCGGATGGCGGCCGACCCACCTCGTCGGCAGCGCGCTGAAGGGCAAGGTGCTTGGGCTGGTGGGCTTCGGGCGGATCGGCGTGGCCACCGCGCGGCGGGCCCATCACGGGTTCGGGATGCGGATCGCCTATTACGGCAGGCGGCCGTGTGACGATGCTGTGGCGGCAGAGCTCGGTGCGGTCTTTTACCCTGATCTCAACGATTTGCTGCACATTGCTGATGTTGTTTCGCTGCATGCGCCCGGTGGCGCGGAGACGGCGAACATGATCGACGCGGCGGCGTTGCGGGCGATGAAGCCGGGGTCCACGCTGATCAACACGGCGCGCGGGTCGCTGGTCGATCACGCAGCGCTGGCCGAGGCCTTGCGCTCCGGCCACCTCGCCAGTGCGGGCCTCGATGTCTATCCGGCAGAACCGCAAGTGCCCGCCGAACTGCTCGGGCTGGAGAATGTCGTGCTCCTCCCCCACCTTGGCAGCGCTACCTGCGAAACGCGCGAGGCGATGGGGTTTTGCGCCATGGCCAACGTCGAGGCTTTCGCCGAAGGGGCGGACCTGCCAAACCGTCTGCCATGATTGATGCGCTGATCGCCGAACACCACCTGCCCCGATCCTATCGCGCGGTGGTGGAGGAGTACTGGGCGCCACTGGCCGACATGATCGCGACCCGCAACAAGCCGCTGATCGTTGGCATCAACGGCGCGCAAGGGTCTGGCAAATCGACGCTTTGTGCGTTCCTCGAGGTCCTGTTGGCCGAGCGGGGGTTAAACGTCGCCACGCTGTCGCTCGACGACCTGTACCTGAGCAAGGCCGACCGGCAGAGGCTGGCGGCGGAGATCCACCCGCTGTTCGCCACGCGCGGCGTGCCCGGAACGCATGCGCCAGCGCTGGGCATGGCGATCTTCGATGCGGTCAAGGCTGGCCGGGATATCACCCTCCCGCGCTTCGACAAGGGCACCGATGATCGCCTGCCCGATCCGCAACACGTGTCCGGCCCGGTCGACGTTCTGCTGTTCGAAGGCTGGTGCGTCGGCTGCACGCCCGAGGCGGACGAGGAACTGCTCGACCCGGTCAATGCGCTGGAGCGCGGCGAGGACCCCGACGGCGTGTGGCGCTCGGTCGCCAACCTGTGGCTGCGCGGTGAATATCGCGACCTGTTCGCCCGGCTGGACATGCTGGTGATGCTCAAGGTCGATGGGTTCGACGCGGTCACCGCCAACCGCCGCAAGCAGGAGGACAAGCTCCGCAAGGCCCGCCCCGATGCGCCCGGCCTGATGGACGAGGCCGCCCTCGTCCGCTTCTGCCAGCATTACGAACGGCTGACCCGGCACATGCTCGAAGACCTGCCGCGCCGGGCCGACGTGGTGATAGAAATCGGCCCCGATCACATACCCAGGGCAGTCCCCGTCTAGAGTCTGGCCAAGACCCGCAGTTCATTCTAACGTTCGTGACGATGACGCCCGCAAAGGGTGCGCCTTTGGTGAGGGAGAACGCATGATTTCGGGCCGCAAGACCCTGGCTTTGGCCGCCGCGCTGCTGCTCGCCGCATGCAGCCAGGCCCATAGCGAATTCGGCAATGTGACCGAAGAACGCCTGCTCGCCGCCGAGGACGATCCCGACAATTGGCTGAGCCACGGTCGCACTTATGCCGAGCAACGCTTCAGCCCGCTGGCCGACATCACCACCGCCAACGTCGACCAGTTGAGCCTTGCCTACGCGGTCGAGTTCGACACCAATCGCGGGCAGGAAGCGACCCCCATCGTGGTCGACGGCACGATGTATGTCTCGACCGCGTGGGACAAGGTCATGGCCATCGAGGCCGCCACCGGCGAGGTGCTGTGGCGCTTCGATCCCGAGGTCGACGGAGCAAAGGGGGCGCACGCCTGCTGCGACGTGGTCAACCGCGGCGTGGCGGTGTGGCAGGGCAAGGTGTTCATCGGCACGCTGGACGGGCGGCTGATCGCGCTCGATGCTGCCACTGGAGCCAAGCTGTGGGACGTGGTCACGGTCGATCAGGCCAAGCCCTATACCATCACCGGCGCACCGCGCGTGGTGCGCGGCAAGGTGATCATCGGCAATTCGGGCGCCGAGCTGGGCGTGCGCGGCTATGTCAGCGCCTACGATGCCGACAGCGGCGAGCTGGTCTGGCGCTTCTACACCGTGCCCGGCAACCCGGCTGACGGGCCGGATGGCGCGGCCAGCGATCCAATCATGGCGCAGATGGCGCAAGCCACCTGGAGCGGAGACTGGTGGGAACTGGGCGGCGGCGGCACGGTGTGGGATTCGATCGTCTACGATGCCGATTTCGACCAATTGCTGATCGGCGTCGGCAACGGCAGCCCGTGGAACCACCGCGTGCGCAGCGATGGCGTGGGTGACAACCTGTTCCTGACCAGCATCCTCGCGCTCGATCCCGATACCGGGGCCTACAAGTGGCACTACCAGCTGAACCCGGGCGAGACGTGGGATTATACCGCCACCCAGCAGATGACGCTGGCCGACCTGACCATCGACGGACGCAGCCGCAAGGTGGTGATGCAGGCACCCAAGAACGGGTTCTTCTACGTCATCGACCGCAGCAACGGGAAGCTGATCAGTGCCGAGGAATTCACCGACCAGACCTGGGCGGAGCGGATCGATCTTGCCACGGGCCGCCCGGTGGAAGTGCCCGCAGCGCGCTTCGCCGATGCGCCGTTCCTGATCACGCCATCGGGCCTTGGTGCCCACGCCTGGCACCCGATGAGCTATTCGCCGCAGACGGGCCTCGTTTACATCCCCAGCATGCAGGTCCCCAGCGCCTATGCCGACGATACCAATTTCACCCGGCACATCGGTCGCTGGAACACCGGCGTCAGCTTCATGACCCCGCCCGCAGGCCTCGTCCCCGGCGACACCCCCGAGGCCCGCCGCGCTTACATGACCGCGCAGACCAAGGGCCGCCTCGTCGCGTGGGACCCCGTCAATCAGCGCGAGGTGTGGGGCGTCGATCGCGACTGGCCGTGGAGCGGCGGCACCCTGGCGACGGGCGGCGACCTGGTGTTCCAGGGCACGGCCGACGGCACGTTCCACGCGCTCAATGCCCGCACCGGAGAGGAGCTGTGGACCTTCCGGCAGGAGCGCGGGATCATGGCCGGGCCGATCAGCTTCCGCGCCGATGGCGTGCAATATGTCGCCGTGCTCGCGGGCTATGGCGGATCAATGGGCATGGCCAGCCAGAGCGACCAGATGCGCCGCCCGCCCGCCAACGGCATGCTGCTGGTGTTCCGCATCGGCGGCACCGGCCTGCTCGCCCCGCTGGCCGCCTACACCCCGCCGCCCTATGCCAGCAGCAGCGAGACGTTCAGCACCGCGCAGGTGGCCGAGGGGCAGGCACAGTACCTCGCGTTCTGCACCATCTGCCACAACGGCCCGGTCAACCCCAACCTGATGCGCAGCCCCTTGGCAATCAATGCGGCGGCGTGGAAGAATGTCGTGGCGGGCGGCGCACTGGCGCAGCGCGGCATGATCAGTTTCAGCCCGTGGCTGAGTGACAGCAAGATCGAGGCGGTGCGCGCCTATGTTTTGACCGAGGCGGCCCGCCGCGCGGCAGAGGAGAACCAATGAGTACCCCCACTGATGTCGTGATCGTAGGCGCCGGCCCTGTCGGCATGATCACCGCGCTGGCTCTGGCGCAAACCGGCGCCAGCGTGCGGGTGATCGAGCGCGAGGCGACCCTCATCAACTCCCCCCGCGCGGCGGTCTATTTCCCTTCCACGCTGTTGGTGTTGGAAGACCTTGGGCTGCTGGAGGAGTTGGAAGCAATCGGCTTTCGCAACTGGGATTTCGGCACCCATGTGCCCGAATTCGGCTATCACTCGGTCATCAAGGCCGAGGCGATCGAGGGCATCAAGTACGATTACCAGCTGCATGTGGGCCAGCACGAAGTCGCCCGCGTGGCGATGGAGCATGCGCAGAAGCTGGGCGTGGAGGTGCTGTTCGGACGGCAACTTGATGGCTTCACCGATGATGGCACCGGCGTGGTGGCACAGGTCAGCGGACCGGACGGCGCAGAGACCTATTCTGCCAAGTGGCTGATCGGCTGCGACGGCGCGCGCAGCACGGTGCGCAAGCTGGCCGGGATCGAATTTGAAGGCCACACCTGGCCCGAGCGGTTCGTGGCCACAAACGTCAAGTTCCCGTTCAACGAACTGGGCTACGAACAGGCCAATTTCGTGTGCGATCCGGTCAACATGGCGGTGATCGCGCAGCTCGATATCGATGGCCTGTGGCGCTGCACTTACATGGAGGATTCGGCGCTGCCCGAGGAGACCTTCATGGACCGCATCCACCAGCGCTACGAATGGTTCATGCAGGGGCGCAAGGACTACCAGATCGCCTCGGCCAGCCCCTACATGCTGCACCAGCGCGCGGGCGAGACGCTGGTCAAGGGCCGCGTGCTGCTGGCGGGCGATGCGGCCCATGCCACCAATCCATGCGGCGGGCTGGGCCTGACCAGCGGGCTATGGACCGGCATCGTGCTGGCCGACGTGCTGGGCGCGGTGCTGAAAGGTGACGAGGACGAATCGATCCTCCAGCGCTTTTCGGATGAGCGGCGGCGGATTTTCTGGGAAGTGGTCACGCCAGCCGCCACCGAGAACAAGCGCATGCTGCAGGAGCGCGACCCCGAGCGGCGGCAGCAGGACCTCGGCTTCCTGAAGGCGCTCGAAACCAACCCGGAAAGCGGCGCGCTGCTGATGCTGTTCGCCTACAAGGTGATCGGCGACGTGTTGCGGCCCAATTCGCGCTGGGCCAACGCCGACCCGAGCGACCGGGTGGCGATCAACATCCGCGACCGGAAAGGCCAGATCCACTGATGCGCAGCTATCGTCCCGCAGACCTGCACGAAGCGGGCAAGGCCAATCCGCTGCGGCTGGCGGCGCAGGGGTTCTTCTGGACCGGCGGCGAGATCGTCGACCACCGCCAAGCGGGCAAGGCTTTGCGCGGGCAGCAGTACGTCGAATACTGGATTCCGCAGGAACTGACGCAGCCGCTGCCGATCGTGATGATCCACGGCGGCGGCGGCCAGGGGACCGATTTCCTCGGCACGGCCGATGGCCGCGAAGGCTGGGTCCACTGGTTCGTGCGCCACGGCTGGGCGGTCTACGTGGTCGACCGGCCGCAGCATGGCCGCAGCCCGTTCCACCCCGCCATGCAAGGCGAAATGGCCGCGCCGGGGCCGAACATTGCGCTGGAACGGCTGTTTTCGCGGCCCGAGGCGTTTCCGGACAATTATCCGCAGAGCCGGTTGCACACCCAGTGGCCGGGTTCCGGCGAGCTCGACGATCCGGCGTTCCTGTCGTTTCTCGCGGGCACCGGGCCGACTTTGGCCGATCCCGCCGTGTGGCAAATCGACGCGCAGCGTGCGGGGGCGGAACTGCTCGCGCGGATTGGCCCGGCGATCCTGCTGACGCATTCGGCCGGTGGTCCTCCCGGCTGGCTGATCGCCGATGCCCGGCCCGATCTGGTCAAGGCGATCGTCGCAGTCGAGCCGCTTGGCCCGCCGTTTGCCGCGATCAGCGGGGCGCTACCCTATGGCATCACGCATGCGCCGCTCGCGTTCGATCCACCGTTGGCAGACGGCGATGTGCTGGCGAGCATGGACGTGCCCTCGCCCGGGCCCGATCTGGTGGCCTACAAGGTGCAGGCCGAGCCCGCGCGGCGGCTGCCCGCCCTCGCCCGCATGCCGATCGTGGTGGTGACGGCGGAGGCCAGCTGGATGGCGGCGGATAACCACGCGATGGTCCACTTCCTTCGCCAGGCAGGCGCCGATGTCGAGCATTTGCGGCTCGCCGAGCATGGCGTCCACGGCAACGGCCACGCGATGCAGCTGGAAAAGAACAGCGACGAGGTGGCTGCGGTGATCGCGCGGTGGATCGAGAATCGTTTGCCCAGATAACGATTTTGGCGCTAGGAGCGTCGGCGAAAATGGCAAGGAATGACCCGCAATGCGCAAGGCCCTTACGATACTGCTGCTGTCGCTGTCGCCTGTGCCTATCTATGCGCAAGACACCACGATCCGCGCCGCCGACGGCGATTGGCCGCTCTACGCGCGCGATCATTCGGGCCAGCGCTACTCGCCGCTGGCCGACATCAACCGCGCCAATGTGGGCGACCTGCAGCACGCCTGGACCTATCGCCTGCGGCCCGAAGGCGGCGGCGGCATCCTGGCGGGCACGGTGCCGGTGGTGGTCGACGGGGTGATGTACCTGCCGCTGGGCGACGCCGTGGTCGCCCTGGAAGCGCATACCGGCCGCGAGCTGTGGCGCCATCAGGTGGCGGGCGCCACGGTTCGCCGCAGCGTCACCTGGTGGCCGGGCGATGCCACCCACGCCCCGCGGCTGTTCTATTCCAAGGGCAATGCACTGGTCGCGCTCAACGCCGCCGATGGCTCGCTGGTCACCAGCTTCGGCGTGGGCGGCGAAATGGCCTTCGACGGCACGCCCTATACCTACCCGCCGTCGATCTTCCGCAACACGCTGATCATCGGCGCGCTGACGCCCGAGATCCCGCAAGGCCCCAGCGGCAACACCCGCGCTTTCGACGCGATTACCGGCGCCAAGAAATGGGAGTTCAACGTCATCCCCCGCCCCGGCGAGCCGGGCCACGAGACCTGGCTCAACGACGGCTGGATCGACCGCCCCGGCGCCAACATGTGGGTGTGGTATACCACCGCCGATGTCGAGACCGGCCTCGTCTACATGACGCTGGGCAGCCCTGGTCCCAACTACTGGGGCGGTGACCGACCGGGCAACAACCTGTACGGCAACTCGATTGTCGCGGTCGATGCCGAGACGGGCGCATACCGCTGGCACTTCCAGACCATCCACCACGACTTGTGGGACTGGGACCTGCCCGCCCCGCCGGTGCTGGTCGACGTGACCGTCAACGGCGAGCGTATCCCCGCGCTGGCCGAAACGGGCAAGCCGGGCCTGATGTACATCCTCGACCGCCGTACGGGTGAGCCGGTTCACGGCGTCAACGAAATGCTCGTGGCGCGCGCCGATGTGCCCGGTGAATGGTACAGCCCGACCCAGCCGATCCCGGTGCGCCCCGAGCCGCTCAGCCGAATGCACTGGACGCCCGAGGACGTGGTGACGGCCGAGGACACCAATGCCGAACACGCCGCCGCCTGCCACGCGCTGCTCGACAGCTATGGCGGCAGCTTATTCAACGCCGGACCGTTCACCCCGTTCTTCCTCCACGAGGAAGGCGATGCGCCGCGCGCCTCGATCAACCTGCCGCACAACGGCGGCTCGAACTGGGGCGGCAGCGCGGCCGATCCGACCACTGGGCTGATCTACCTCAACACCACCGAGAGCGGCTCGATCGGCTGGATCGAGGCACGCACACCGGACGGCGACTATGGTCGGGGCACCAGCGGCTCGAACCAGCCCTACGATCGCGGCAGCCTGACCGGGCCGGGCGCCTATGCCAGCCTCTCGGCCAACTTCCGCACGCCGGAAGGGCGCACCGTCAACCTGCCGTGCCTGCGACCGCCGTGGGGCCGGCTGATCGCGGTCGACGGCAACACTGGTGAGATCGCCTGGGCAACGCCGCTCGGCACCACGCCCGAACTGGAGCCGGGCAAGCAGGAAACTGGATCGAACAACACGTTCGGCGGACCGATGGTGACGGCGGGCGGGCTGGTGTTCATCGGCGCCACGAGCGACGGCGAGTTCCGCGCCTTCGATGCCGCCACCGGAGCGCAAGTCTGGAGCGAGCACCTCGACTATGCCGCCATGACCATCCCGATGACTTATCGCGGATCGGACGGAAAGCAGTATATTGCGGTATTCGCCACCGGCTCGGCGTTTGGTGGCCCGCCGGTGCGCGGGCCCGACGGGCGCCCGGCCAACAACGAACAATTGATTACCTGGGCGCTGCCTGAATAGCCCGCCCGGCATGGGAGAGAAACGATGATCCTGAAAACCGCCCTTGCCGCCGGTGCTGCGGCCCTGGCCTTGCTGGCCATGCCCGCCGCGGCGCAATCGACCGCCAGCACTCCCGAAGGCGCGGTGATGGACCTCGACCACGGGTTGGCATACCCGGTCGGTGCCTTGTCCGAAGCACAACTGCATGGGACCACGCACCACCTGTTCCGCCAGACATCGGCCAACGTATTCCGCCGCTTCCCGCGCGAGATGACCGAGCAGATGGTCAGCTTCTATGTCAACGCGCTAGCCTTGCGCTCGCTCAACCCGATCCAGCTGACCAGCACCCAGCAGATGATCCTGACTGGGGTCGGCAGCGGGCAGATCAAGCTGTCGGCGGGCCAGCAGGGTGATCGGCATTACAACCTCACAGGCGGCGTCACCGGCGGAACCGGCATTCGCTATCTGCGGCTGACTTACCCCGATGCCGCCGCCGTTTCCGGTCGGTTCACCGCTGCCGGGTTCGCCGCACCGCAGTTCCGCGACACGCCGCACGGTCCCGAAGCGCTGGTCACCGATCCCGCCGGGCTGTCCGTGCTGATCGTGATCGACGCCGCTGCGCAGGACCATTCGGACGACGGCGTGGGCGTGGGCATTGGCGTCGCCGATCTTGCCCGCAGCCAGGAGTTCTACCGCGAATTCGTCGGGCTGACCGAGCTTGCCCCGATGCAGGATGATGTGTTGGGGGTGATGGTCCACCCCTTCCGGCACGAGCAGACGACGGTCTATTTGCACCAAGTCGCGCCCGGCGTGCCCGCCGATACCGGCAGCAGCGGCCTGCAATACGTGGTGTCCGATGCGCCGTTCGTGGCGGCGATGGCTGCGCACCGCAGCGTGGCCGTGGAGACTCCGCTCAACCGGTTGCGCGGGTTTGACCTGACGACGATCTGGCTCAACGATCCCGACGGGGTGACCAATTACTTCGCGCAGGTCGGCCCCGGCAGCCGCACCGCGCGCGGCCAAAACTGATCAAGGCCCGAATTGGTACGAAAAGGGGGCCGTTTGCGCGGCCCCCTCTTCAATCCGGCACAGCGGAAAATTTACTGCTTGGCCTGCACCACATAAGCCGCCAGCAGGTCGATCTCCTCGGGCGAAAGCTGCCCGCCGAAGCCCGGCATGGCGCCCTGGCCATTGTTGATGCGGCTGACCACGAAGGCCTTGTCCAGCGTGGCATTGCCATCGAGCGACGGACCGATGTGGCCGTGGGCATTGGCATCGGTCAGCACGTGACAGGCGCTGCACGACCATGAGTTGAACAGGCCGCGCCCTTCGGTCACTTGCTCGTCGGTCAGTGGCGCATCGGCGGCTGCTTCCTCGGTGGGCTGGAACTCAGGCCCCTGCGCCAGCGCCACGGCCAGCGGTATCGACAGCGACGCAGCACCCAGCGTGGCGAGAGCCAGCTTGTGCCACTTGCCCGTAATTGCAGTCATCGATCCAAACCTTTCCAAAACCATGATCCGGCGGCGGTTACCGCATCCGGCCAGCCACCGCGATAGGGCACGCCAGATTTACCGCTGATTTATACGCCGTTCGCCTCACCGCAATTTCCGGACATTGTCAATCATTGTCACTGGCGGCGAGCTGTCCTAAGGTGCGTCTGCGGGTTGGATCGCACAATGCTTGTTCACAAGGCTTGAAAGGTCAGACACCGTGAAAAATCGCAATCTTCTCATTGGCACTGCTGTCGCAAGTCTCATGCTGCTGACGTCGTGCGCCGACAAGCCTGCTGAGCTGCCCTACGGCACCGTGCAGCAAATGATGGCCACCCAGGTCCAGCCAACGGCCGATATTTTCTGGATGTCGGTCGGATCGGCCAGCGAGCTGGTCGATGGCCAGCCGGTGTTCCGCGAATGGAAGCCCGAGACCGACGAGGAATGGCAGGCCGTGGCCGCTTCTGCCGCCAAGCTGCGCGATCTGGCGGCGAGCTTGGCGACCCCCGCCTATGCCGAAGGGCGCGGAGAAAGCTGGATCGCCTTTACAGATGGCCTGCGCGACGCCGCCACGCTGGCCGAACAGGCCGCCCAGTCGAAAGATGCAGACGCGATTTTCGAAGCCGGTGGCACGCTCTACAGCGTTTGCTCTGCCTGCCACCAGGCCTTCCCGGCTGAAGCGGCGGAGCCGGGCGCCACGCCCACTCCGGTTGACGTAACGCCAAACCAGTAAGCCCTCGCCATGCTCTACCTGCTCGCCAAGGCCTTGCTGTCCGGGGCGATCATTGCCATCGCCTCCGAAGTCTCGCGCCGTTGGCCGGGGTTCGGCGCGCTGATCGTGTCGCTGCCGCTGGTCTCGCTGCTGGCGATGCTGTGGCTGTGGCACGACACGCACGACCCGGAGCGATTGGCGGCCCACGCCGGGGCGACCTTCTGGTTCGTGCTTCCGTCGCTGCCGATGTTCCTGCTGATCCCCTGGCTGCTGCGCCAGGGTGTAGGGTTCTGGCCCGCGCTGGCAGCAGGCTGCGTGCTGACCGTGGCGATGTATGGCTTGATGTTGGTCGCCGCGCCGCGACTGGGCATCCGCCTGTGATCGTGCGGGCAGACAATCGGCGCCTGCTGGCGCTGGTGGTGCTGGCCTTGCTGGTGCCCGTTGCCGCTTTCGCGCACGACGTGGCGCAGAGCGACAAGGCCTTCGTCAGCTCGATCGAGGGGCCGGCGGTGTTCCCGTTCCTGTACCTCGGCGCCAAGCACATGGTGACGGGCTACGATCACATCGCCTTCCTTGTCGGCGTGGTTTTCTTCCTGCGACGGCTGAAGGACGTGGTGCTGTATGTCTCGATGTTCACCATCGGCCATTCGACCACGCTGCTGGCGGGCGTGCTGCTGGGCTTCGGGGTCAATTCGTACATCATCGATGCGATCATCGGCCTGTCGGTGGTCTACAAGGGCGTGGAGAACGTGGGCGGCTTCCAGAAGCTGGGCCTGACGATCAACACCAAGGCCGTGGTGCTGGTGTTCGGCCTGTTCCACGGGCTGGGTCTGGCCAGCAAGGTGATGGACCTGCAGATGTCGCGCGACGGCTTGCTGACCAACCTGATCGCGTTCAATGTCGGCGTCGAACTGGGGCAGGTGATTGTCCTGGCATTTGTCGTGTGGCTGCTGTCCTTGTGGCGTGACCGGCCCAGCTTCTCTCGGTACGCCATCGTTGCAAATGTGCTGCTGATCCTGGTGGGCCTGGGGCTCACCGCTTACCAAATTCAGGGATACCTTGCGTCATGACTGAAATTGCCCCCACCCCCCGCTCGAAGAAGCCGCTGTTGATCGGCGGCGTTGCCCTGGTGGCTGTTGCTGCCGTTGCGGTGTTGTTTGTCCTGCCTGCCGAGACCGGCTGGGACCCCACCGGCGTGGGCAAGGCGCTCGGCCTAGTGGAGATTCGCGATCCGGTCAGTCCCGAGCAATTGCGCGGCCAGGCGCGCATGGAGCGCGAGACCGTGCTCGAACTCACCGATACCGCCCCCACCGCTCAGCCCGGCGCCACCGACGTCTGGGAATACGAGCTGGCCCCGTTCGACGGTATCGAGTTCAAGTACACCATCCCGCAACGCGGCAAGGCGGCCTTCGCATGGCAAGCCAGCGCGCCGTTGCATTATGACATGCACGCCCACCCGTTCGACGGCGGGACCGAGCTGACCGAGAGCTATGGTGTATCCGAAGCGCAGGCGATGCAGGGCACCTATACCGCCCCGTTCACCGGTATTCACGGCTGGTTTTGGCAGAACCGCAGTCTGGACACAGTCACCTTACGGCTGGAGGCCAGCGGGGCCATGACCACCTCGACCCTCTTTACATCCTCCGGTGAGTTTGACCGTCCGCTGGAAGGCGTGGAGAACACGGTCAACGGCAGCGCGGCAGGGCACCAGATGCAGGAGCCCGACACGGCCGCAAACGCAGCTGCAAATGCTCCGGCCGAATGATACATTTGGCGACAAAAAAACCGGATTAAGTCAAATTCAACCGGCGGTTTTGCCTTGTTGAAGCCCTCGCCTTGCGGCTAGGCTGCCGCCAGCACGACGGGCAGATTCTGCCCGCGATGAAATGCATGGGGAGATGGGCGTGGTCGGTCTGGCAATCGGGGAAGCTGTGCGGTCCGTGGTAACGCCGAAGCAGGCGCGCCGCGCGGTGCGGCTGGCGGCGGCATCGGCGCTGGCCCTGGCCTTGGCCGCTTGCGCCACGGCAGACGGTGGTGCGGCGACCACGGCTGCCGCCTCGCCCCGCGCCACCGGCATGGCTCCTGACTACGCCACATGGGATGCCAGCGGCGGCGGTGCGGACAGCTCGCAATATTCCTCGCTCGACCAGATCAACCGCGCCAACGTCGGCCGGTTGCAGGTCGCCTGGCAGTACGAGACCGGCGCGGGCCAGTCGCCGCAGTTCAACCCCACCATCGGCGGCGGGCGGATGTATGTGCAAAACGGTGTGGGCAAGCTGGTTGCGCTCGATCCCGCCACCGGGCGAGAGTTGTGGGTCAGCAACCTCGATGGCCGGGTGGGGGTTCGCGGAGTGAACTACTGGCAAAGCGCCGATGGCCGCGAGGGGCGCCTGCTGGTCCTCAACGGCGGCATCCTGCGCGCGGTCGATGCCGCCACCGGGCAGATGATCTCCACGTTCGGCACCAATGGCGGGGTAGACCTGCGCGATGCGCTGCCGCGCGATGCGGCGATCCCCGCCAATCCGCTGAGCACCAACAATCCGGGCCGCATTTACCAGAACACCATCGTCATGTCGCTGCCCGCTGGCGCCTATGACTACGCCAGCTCGCCCGCCAACATCCAGGCCTACGACGTGATCACCGGCCAGCTGAAGTGGGTCTTCCACACCGTGCCGCAGCCCGGCGAATACGGCTACGACACGTGGGAGCAGGGCGAGGACAACGCCAGGTATGGCGGCGTGCACAACTGGTCGGAATCGACCGTGGACGTGGAGAACGGCATCGTTTTCATCCCCACCGGCACCCCGCGATACGATTTCTTCGGCGGCAATCGCGAAGGCAACAACCTGTTCGGCAACTCGCTGATCGCGCTCGATGCCAACACCGGCGAGCGGTTGTGGCATTACCAAATCGTCCATCATGACCTGTGGGACTTCGACCTGCCGGTCGCCCCCAAGCTGATGACCATCAGCAAGGATGGCCAGCGCATTCCCGCCGTGGTGCAGGTCACAAAACATGGCTTCGTGTTCGCCTTCAACCGCCTGACGGGGGAGCCGATCTGGCCGATCGAGGAGCGCGCCGTCCCCGCGTCGGACATTCCGAACGAGCATGCCAGCCCCACCCAGCCCTACCCCACCTGGCCGCGCCCGTTCATGCGCCAGGAATTCACTGTTGACGACATCAACCCCTACCTGCCCGAGGCCGACCAGGCCGAACTGCGCCGCAACCTGACCGAGGTTTGGCGCAACGAGGGGATATTCACCCCGCCCAGCTTGCGCGGCACGGTCTCGATGCCGGGCCACAATGGCGGCGCCAACTGGGGCGAAGTGGCCGCCGATCCGGTGCGTCAGCGGCTCTACGTCGTCAGCCGCGAACTGCCGGTCCTGCTCAAGCTCAACGTCGACAACCGGCCCGAGGCGCTGGCCGCCATGCCCAACGCCGAAGAGGGTGACCTGCCCTACCGCTGGCCGGTCAACTTCATGCTGCAATCGAACGGCATGGGCGCGATCAAGCCGCCGTTCTCCACCATCACCGCCTATGACATGAACACTGGCGAGCAACTCTACCACATCCCCAACGGCGGGATGAGCCAGCTGATGGATCAGGGCATCAGCGATACCGGCGCGCAGACCCCGCGCGGCGGCCCGATGGCAACCGCGGGCGGCCTGCTGTTCGTGGGTACCGCCAGCGACCGCCGCTTCCGCGCCCGCGACGCCGATACCGGACGCGTGCTGTGGGAATACCAGCTGGACGCCGCCACCGAAGGCGTGCCCGCGACCTATATGGTCAATGGCCGCCAGTATGTGACCATCCCGGTAGGCGGCGAAGGCCACTTCCTCGGCGGTCTGGGCATGGCCCCTCCAGGCCCCAGCCGCTATGTCACATTCGCGCTACCGGCGGCTGGCAACTGATGTCCCGGCGGCTGGTCCTGGCGGCTGTGCTGGCGATTGGCTCGCTGGGTAGCACCGTGGTCAGCGCGCAGGACGAGGACCTGACCGTACTGCCCCCAGCGTCGAACGAATATCAGCCCTCGCAGACGGCATGGGGCGACCCTGACTTGCGCGGCGGCTGGCCGATCGATCACCTTAACGGGCGCACGCCGCTGCAGCGCGACCCGGCGATGGGTAATCGCCAGCTGCTGACGCAGGAGGAATATGCCACCCGCGCGACCGCGGTCGAGGCGCTGGAGCAGCGCTACCAGAACGAGGATTCGAGCGGCACGATGGGCATTGGTCACTGGGCCGAAGTCGCCTCGGCCAACCGCCGCACCAGCTGGATCACCGCGCCCGCCAATGGCCGCCTGCCGACCTTTACCGCTGAAGGCGAGCGACTGGCGGGCGAGATGCGCAGCTCATGGGTGCAGGGCCAGCCGTTCAACACCTGGACCGATTTCGACACCTGGGACCGCTGCATCACGCGCGGCCTGCCCGCCAGCATGTTTCCGTTCATGTACAACAACGGCATGCGCATCTTCCAGGCGCCGGGGCTGGTCGCGCTGCAGCTGGAAATGGTCCACGAAACGCGCATCATCTATACCGATGGCCGCGCGCCCATCCCGTCGCAGATCGGCCAGTGGCTGGGCGAAAGTCGCGGCGAGTGGGAGGATCACAACACCCTCAAGGTGACCACCACCAATTTCCTCCCCGGCCCCAGCGCCACCAACATCGGCACCACCGGCTCGCCCCCGCAAAACCGCACACCCGTCAGCGCGCAGGCCAGGATGACCGAGTGGTTCCATATGGTCGGCCCGGACCAGATCATCTACGAATTCACCTGGGAAGATCCGGTGGTCTTCGCCGAGCCGTGGTCCGCCCGGCTCGAATGGCAGCGCGACGAGGACTTTGCGATCTACGAATACGCCTGCCACGAAGGCAATGTGCAGGTGCGCAACTTCATTACCGCCAGCCGGGCAGAGCGGGCTGCGGCTCCTGTCGCAGCCGAAGGAACCGTACAATGACCTTGCGAGCCGCCCTCTGCTGTTCGGTGTTGCTGCTGGGTGCCGCGCCCGCCTTGGCGCAAGTACCCGCCGACCTGACTACCATGCCCCCCGTGTCGGATGAATATCGCCCGGCCACCACGCAATGGGGCGATCCTGACCTGCGCGGCACCTGGCCGCTCAACGATATCGCCGATCTGCCCGTCAACAGGCCGGCGCAATTTGGCGATCGGTTCTGGAAGTCGCCTGCGGAAATCGCCGCCGAGCAGGGCCGGGTCGAAACGATCCAGGAAGCCTATGCGGCGGAGGAAGAAGACTCGACTATCGGCCTCGGACACTGGATCGAGTTCCAGGCGGGCGCGCTGCGCACCTCGATGGTGGTGTCGCCCGCCAATGGCCGACTGCCCGCTTGGACCGACGAGGGTCGTCGCCGTTCCGCACTGATGCGGTCGAGCTGGATCATCGGCCAGACCTACGACTGGACCGACGATTTTGACACCTACGACCGCTGTATTACACGCGGCTTCCCCGCCGCCATGTTCCCGGCGCGCTACAACAACGGCATCCGCGTGTTCCAGTCGCCAGGGTTTGTGGCGATCGCCATCGAGATGCTCGGCATGCGCGTCATTCCCGTCGGAGAAGGCGGCCATTGGCCTGCTGCGGTCACCGGCTGGTACGGCTCCAGCCGAGGGCGCTGGCTCGATCACAACACGCTTGAGGTGGAGACCACCAATCTCACCACAGGCGCCAGCGTATTCAGCAATGGCACCGGCGGCGTACCGACCAACAACACCACCCCGGTGAGCGAACGCGCCAAGGTTGTCGAACGCTTCTCGCTGGTCGGCCCCGATACCCTGACCTACGAAATGACCTACGACGATCCGGTCATCTGGACCGCGCCGTTCACCCTGCGCGTCGACTGGACGCGCGACGATGAATACCAGATGTTTGAATACGCCTGCCACGAAGGCAACGTGCAATTGCGCAACTACATCACGTCCGACCGCGTACGCCGCGAGAACGAATATCGGCGTGGCCGCATGATTGAGCCGGTCGATCCCGATGCCGGCCCACCGCCGGCAATGGACCCGGCAGCCGGTGGACTGCGGCGCAGAGACAATTGATCCGAGCCTGCGCGAACCGAAAGCTTCGTCGCAAAAGAGAATTCAGGAGAGAGTAACCGACATGACCACGTTCAAGCTGACCAAGGCGCTGATGGCGCTTTCTGCCGCTGCCCTCGCGGTGACTGCCTTCAACGGCCCCGCGTTCGCCCAGGCTGTGCCCGAAGACCTGACCGTCATGCCGCCGGTGCCGACCGATTTCGATCCGCCGCGCACCGCATGGGGCGATCCGGACCTGCGCGGGATGTGGCCGATCGACAATATCGCCAGCCTGCCGATGAACCGCCCGGCGGCTTTCGGTAACCGGTTCTGGCTGACCGACGAGGAATATGCCGCCCGCCAGGCGCAGGCCAACGGATCGGACGCGCGCTATGCCGCTGAGGACGAGAGCGGCACCATCGGCATGGGCCACTGGGTGGAATCGGACAGCTCGGGGCGCCGCACCAACCTGCTGGTCTCGCCCGCCAACGGCCAGTTGCCCGCCATGACCCCGCAGGCGCAGGAGCTGTACCGCGCCGGCCGCAGCAGCTGGACGCCGAACACGCAGTTCAACTGGGTGACCGAGTTCGACAGCTGGGACCGCTGCGTCAGCCGCGGTTTCCCCGCCTCGATGTTCCCGTTCCGTTATAACAACGGCATCCAGGTCGTGCAGAGCCCGGGCTACGTGGTGATCAATCTGGAGATGATCCACGATGCCCGCGTGATCCCGATCGTGGCCAACAAGGCCACCGCCGATGCCCGTCGCTGGCCCGCCAGCGTGCAGGCGTGGATGGGGCAGTCGGTCGGCTGGTGGGAAGGCAACACGCTGGTGGTCGAAACCACCAACCTGAAGGCCGGTGACAGCGCCACCCGCGATGCGTTTGCGCGCAACGGCTCGCCGCTCAACATGGCGACCATGGGCGTGCCGCCGTTCAACACCATCCCCACCAGCGCGCAAGCCACGGCCACCGAGCGTCTGACCATGACCGGGCCGAACTCAATCGTCTATGAAGTGACCTATTCGGACCCCGAAGTGTTCACCGCGCCGTGGACCGCGCGCCTCGATTGGTCGCGCAATGATGACTATGCGTTCTTCGAATACGCCTGCCACGAAGGCAACGTGCAGGTGCGCAATTACATCAACGCCAGCCGCGCTGGCGTCCAGCTCTCCGGCCCGCAAGGCGGCGTCGAGTAAGCAATGACCATCGCTTTCAGGAAATCCGTTTTCGCCAAGTCCGCTTTGCCAGGCCTGCTGATGGCAACTGCTGCCTGTGCGACCACCGGACAAATGGCCATTGCTCAGGACGACATCGCCAGCGGCCCGGTGCGGACGCAGCAGGGCAAGGTGCGCGGCGTTCGCGGTGCCCTGCCCGGTATCACCGTGTTCAAGGGCCTCCCCTTCGCCGCACCGCCGGTGGGCAACCTGCGCTGGGAGCAGCCGCGCCCGCCCGCCAGTTGGAGCGGCGTGCGCCTGGCCGACCATTGGGGTGACAACTGCGTGCAGAACCCGGCACCGCAGCGCTTCCCTAACAATTCCGCCACCGACATGCCCGACAGTCCCGGCGTTTCGGAAGATTGCCTCTACCTCAATGTCTGGACCCCTGCGGCCAGGGGCGACGAGCAACTGCCGGTGATGGTGTGGCTCTATGGCGGCGCCTATAACGAAGGCGGCGGCTCGGCCCCGTTCAGCCAGGGCGATCAACTGGCCGCCAAGGGCGTGGTCATGGTCACGCTCAACTACCGTGTGGGTGCGCTAGGTTTCTTTAGCCACCCAGAGCTGACCGCCGCCAGCCCGCATGGCGCATCGGGCAACCAGGCGCTGGGCGACAGCATCGCCGCGCTGCAATGGGTGCATGACAACATCGCCGCTTTCGGGGGTGATCCCAGCCGCGTGACGATCTTCGGCGAGAGCGCCGGGGCGGCGATGGCTGGCGGACTGGTGGGCTCGCCGCCCGCACGCGATCTGGTCACCCGCGCCATCCCGCAGTCGGGCGCCTGGATGGGTCTCGGCATTGCCCCGATGGTTGCCCGCGAGCGCGCGGAACAGCAGGTGATGACCGCCGCGCAAACGCAGTTCAACACCACCTCGCTGGCCGCATTGCGCGCCATTCCGGCCACCGAAATCCACCAGAAACTGCGCGGTGCGGGGATGATCGTCGACGGCTACATCATCCCGGAAGACGTCTCGATCGCAGTGGCCAACGGACGCCAGAACCCGTGGGACGTGCTCGCCGGGTCGAACGAAGACGAAGGCAGCTTCACCCTCACTTTCGGCCCGCCACCCACGCTGGCAACGTTCGCCCAGGGCGAGGTGCAGCGCTATGGCACGCATGTCGAACTGGGCCGTGCGGCCTATCCCGCCAGCACCGATGCCGAAGCCGCCGCGCAGAGCCCGCGACCGTTTGCCGACGCGATGACCTGGCACATGCGCCAATATGCCGACGGGCAGGCGCGGCTGGGTCGCAGCGCCTACCAGTACTTCTTCACGCACGATCCGGTCTACGATCCCGACAAGCCCAACCTGGGTGCCGCGCACACAGGCGAAATTCCCTATGTGTTCGACAATCTGTGCGCCCCCCGCACTTATCCCGGCGGCTCGTCGGTCACCCTGATGTGCGGCAATGCGGCAGAAGAAGCCTTTGCCGACCAAGTCTCGCAATACTGGGTCAACTTCGCCGCCACGGGCAATCCGAACGGTCCCGGCCTGCCGCACTGGCCCGCCGCCAACGAAGTGCCGCGCAACCAGGTCATGCGGCTCGATGGCGACGGCTCGGCGGTTGGTCCGTGGCTGACCGAAGCGCAGGACCGGTTGTATCAGGCGCTGTTCCAGGATCGCGTGGGCACCCCGCTGGGGCTTCCCGCAGCGAACTGATCCAAAACCGCCGATTTCTCACCCGCCCGTTCGTCCTGAGCTTGTCGAAGGACCGCTTTTGTTCGAAGCTGCGGTCACGGCACAAAACAGTACGGTGCTTCGACGGGCTCAGCACGAACGGGGCCGGGATGGGAGAACGGGAATGAGGATTGGATTTGCCAGCTTGCTGGCAACGGCCGGAGTGCTGGCGCTGGGCGGCGCCGCTCTGGCACAATCGGGCGAGGCCGCCTTTGCCGACCAGGCAAGCGCCGGGCGAACGCTGTTTGCCGCCAACTGCGCTGCCTGCCATGGCGAGACGCTGGCCGGAGGGCAGTTCGCCGCCACGCTCAAAGGTCCGACCTTCCTGTCGCGCTGGGGCGGCCTGCCGGTGGCCGAACTGGAAACCTATATCCGCACATCGATGCCGCCGGGCGGTGCCGGGCGGTTGAGCGAGGCGAACTACGCTGCGCTCACCGCCTTGATCGTGCACGAGAATGGCGGCGAGCTGGCCCAACCGGTCGCTCGCGGACTGGCCCTCACCATGCCCCCCGCCCCACCCGCCGAGGTAGGCAACGCGCTGGGTATCGGCGGTATCTCGGCCAATCACCCGCTCCCCGTCAGCGCGCCGCCGGTCGACCGGCTGGCCAGCTATCGCCCGGTCACCGCCGCCGAACTGGCCGATCCCGCGCCGGAGGAATGGCTGAGCTGGCGGCGCGGCCACAATGGTCAGGGTTTTTCGCCGCTGACCCAGATCGACCGCACCAATGTCGACCGCCTCGGCATTGCCTGGGCGCAGGCGCTGCCCGCCGGAGCCAACATGAACGAGCCGCTGGTGCGCGACGGCGTTCTCTTCGTATTCGGTTTCGGCGACGAGGTGTTCGCATTCGACGCGGCCAATGGCCGACCGCTGTGGCGTTACCAGCGGCAACTGCCTGAAGGCACCACCCCGCTGTCGAAAAAGACCATCGCGCTGTGGGACGACAAGGTGATCGTCTCGACCAGCGACCTCCACATCATGGCGCTCGATGCGCACACCGGGAGGCCGCTGTGGGACGTGCCCATCATCGTTGGCGATCCCACCGGCTATCGCAACAACGGCGGCCCACTGGTGGCCGATGGCGTGGTGATGAACGGCGTCGCCACGCAGAACGACGGCGGCGGCCTGATTGTGGCGGTCGATGCCGAGACCGGCGAGCGCCTGTGGCAATTCCACACGGTGGCGCAGGAAGGCACGCCGGGTGGCGATACCTGGAACGGGCGGCCGAACAACGAGCGGCACGGTGGTTCTGTCTGGACCAGCGGCACGTTCGACGCCGCCAGCGGGCTTGCCCTGTGGGGCGTCGCGCAGACCTATGACACCGGCGCGCTGCGCGATCTGGTGCCCGGCAGCAACAACGACGGACTGTATACTAATTCCACGCTCGCCTTCCGTCCGCGCACCGGCGAACTGGTGTGGCATTACCAGCACTCGCCGAACGATCAGTACGATCTCGACTGGGTGTTCGAGCGGGTAGTCGGCACGCTTGACGTAAACGGACAACCGCGCCGTGTGGTGATGACCGGGGGCAAGGAAGGGCTGTTCGACACGCTCGACGCGCAGACCGGGCAATATCTCTCTACCGTGGACATGGGCTTCCAGGATTTCATCGTTGCGATCGACCCGGTGACCGGCCGCAAGACGCCAGATCCTGCGTTGCTGCCGGGGCGTGACCGACCGCCGGTGTTCATGTGTCCGCACGCAGGCGGTGGGCGCAACTGGAGCCCGACCGCGTTCAACCAGGCGACCCACCGCCTGTTCGTCAACGCGCGCGATACCTGCATGGAACTGGTCCCCAACCCAACAGCCGGTTTCCTGACGACCGGGGTTGACGTGTACTATTCCGCCCCCGCCGATAGCGATGGCAATTACGGTATCCTGCAGGGCATCGATATGCAGCAAGGCCGCGTGCTGTGGGAAACTCGCCGGCGCGCACCGTATGACGTGGGCGTTCTGGCCACAGCTGGGGGAGTGCTGTTCACCGGGGCGATGGACCGCGAATTCATGGCTTACGACCAGGATACCGGCGAGCAATTGTGGCGCACCGGGCTGACCGGCGTGCCTAACGGCAGCCCGATTACCTATTCGGTCGATGGCCACCAGTACGTCGCGATTGTTACCGGGATGGGCAACCCGCTGGCATTTGGCTTGCCCAACTTCACCCCGGAATTGCCGGTGCCGCAGGTCAACTCATCGAGCATCTACGTCTTCGCGCTGCCCGACGACCAATAACAAAAGGGCCGCTCCCTTGTGCGGGGAGCGGCCCTTTTTCGTATCCGGCCCGCAGGCGCGGCGAGCTTAGTAGTAGATGCCCAGCGTGAAGCCGATTGCGCGGCCGCAGAACACGATCACCACCCACAGCACCAGCGACAGCACCGCCGACAGTTTCACCGCAGTGGGCGGGCTGGCCAGCGAATCCCACTGGTCCACCGTCTTGTAGGTGACGAAGTGGAAGAACAGCATGTTCAGGCCAGCCACCGCCATAAGGCTCATCTTCGCGAGGAAGTAGGGGTTGATCATATAGGAGTGCGCCTTGCTGATCCACAGCAGGGTGCCGGTGATCGCAGCGACCACGAAGGCCATCCACGTCCACTTGAGGGTGTCATCGGAGACCTTGCGGATGGGCACGGCGGTGCTCGCCAAACCCAGCATGCGCAGGTCCATCACCAGCAGCGTGCCCAGCACGGTAACCAGCGCGATAACGTGGACGGTCTCGATCGTCGGGAAGGCCCACAGGCTTTCGGCGATGGAGATGCCCATTGGGGAATACTCGATCGATTCCCAGATATTTGTCGGTTGCGGATACATGGAATATTCCCCCTTATACCGGAACGTAGGCGATCCAGCGACCGCACAGCATGATCAGGCACCACAGGACGATGAGCAGCACGGCAGTTACGCGGGTGCCCGCAGGCGCCCGCCAGTCTGCCCCGCCGGCCAACGCGGCGGCTTGCACTCTCTTCTGGAACGCCAGCGAAACTGCAACGGCGACCAGTAGCAGGACCATCTTGATCCAGAACACGGCGTTGACCATGTTGCGGATCGGCTCTGCGGTGATCATCAGGGTGCCGCTGAGGACGATGACCAGCAGGCTCCACCAGATCCAACGAACATAGCGGGCACTCGTTGCCGCCATCGTCTGGCCCATGCCGGCCTTGCCCAGCACTCGCAGCGACAGCATCAGCGTGGCGCCGAACGCAGCGGAGATGGACAGGATGTGCATCACCTGTGCCAGTGGCACATTCCAGAAGTTCTCGACCATGAACAGGCTGAGCGGTGTTTCGGTAATCCAGAAGGCAAAGTCGAGGAGGAAGGTATTCCTCAACCAGTCCGTCAGGCTGAACAGCAAATCAAACATTGTGGGCTCCCCCTACGAATTTTTTTCTGACACCGGACCCTTGCGGGTTCGCAGGCCAGCTAACCTTGATCCAGCGCAAACCCGCTAGCGCGTCAACGGGTTCCCGCCAAGGGGTGGGACAGAGATGCGACCAATCGCGACAATTTATCACAAAGTCGGCCTCGACATTACCCCGCGCAAATCGCAACGGATCACGGACAAGTTCAAATGCGAACTTTGCCTACGACGCCGATTGGCTCCTTGCCGCGCTGCTAAAGCAGGCGGGAGGCCATTGTCAAAGCAAGGATGCGCCTTTAGGACAGAATCAACGAGGTGCGGCATTCTACGGGATGTTGGCAGCCTCGGTCCAGACAGGCGGGAGTGGATTTAATGGTGCAAGGCCGATGGCTGATGGGAGCAGCGTTGCTGGGAACGGCCATGGCCGGTGCCCTGCAGGCGCAGGACTCCGTGCCAGCGGGCGACTGGCGCACCATCAACCGTGACCTGGCGGCCACCCGTTTTTCTCCGCTCGACGACATCAATCGCGGCAATGTGTCCAGCCTGCACCAGGCCTGGACCTACCCGCTGCGTGCATTCAACACCGCCGTGCCGGTCGTGGTCGATGGCGTGATGTACCTGCCCGCCCAGAACCGTGTGCTGGCGCTCGATGCCGTGACCGGTGCGGAAATCTGGGTGCACGAACTGCCCGCCGCGCCCGATCAGGGCCCCGGCACCGGCGGAGGTGGTGGCTTCTCCGGGCGCGGCGTGGGCTATTGGCCCGGCCAGCGCGGAATGGCTCCGCGTATCCTGGTGATGCGCTCCAACAAGCTCGTCGCGCTCGATGCGGCGACCGGCCAGCTGGTCGACAGCTTCGGTGAAGGCGGCGAGGTTGACGTTGGCGTCCCCTATGGCGGCACGCCTACGATCAACGGCAACGTTGCCGTGATCGGCGCGGCCAGCCTGGAAAATCCCCAAGGTCCCGCCGGCAACCCGCGCGCATTCGACGTGGTCACCGGCGCCAAGCTGTGGGAATTCGATACCACGCCCGACCCCGGTCAGCCGGGCAGCGAGACCTGGGGTGCCAACAGCTCCGCCGGGCGCGGCGGCACCAACATGTGGGGCTTTGCTGCCACGGTCGACGTCGCGACCAACACCGCTTACCTGCCCATCGCGGGTCCGGCGCACAACTATTATGGCGGCGACCGCCCCGGCACCAACCTCTACGGCAATTCGATCGTCGCGGTGGACATGCGCACGGGCGCGTACAAGTGGCATTTCCAGACGGTGCACCACGATCTGTGGGACATCGACATGAGCCATGCCGGTCCGCTGATCACCGTCAACGGTCCCTATGGACGCCATCAGGCGCTGGCCAACATCGGCAAGTCGAGCCTGTTCTTCCTGGTCGATGCGCACGATGGCGAACCGGTGCTGCCGGTGGCCGAAATGCCGGTACCGCGCGGCAACGTACCGGGTGAGTACTACAGCCCCACCCAGCCGATTCCGCAGGTCACCCCGCCGCTCAGCCGCGTGAGCGTCACTTATGCCGATATCGTCTCGGCCGAGGACACCAACCCCGCGCATTCCGCTGCCTGCCACGCCATGTGGGACCGGGCGGGCGGCTACCTCAACTTCGGCATCTACACCCCGTTCAACTTCCGTCCGGCGGGTGGCCCGGTGCAATCGACGATCCAGCTGCCCGGCGGGACCGGCGGTGTGAACTGGGGCGGCCCGGCGGCCAACCCCGATACCGGCATCGTCTACGTCAACACGCAGGACGGGTCGCTGGTCGGTTGGGTCGAGCGCGTGGAGGGTGACCGTCCGTACAGCTTCGACGCCACAAGCTCGCCGCCGTATGACCGTGCCAGCGTGGACGGCAAGGGCCCGTTCTTCTCGTTCGCCGCGCCGATGTCCGGCGAGTATGACGCGAACGGTCGCGGCGTGGGCGTGACCGCGCCGTGCTACAAGCCGCCGTGGTCGCGGTTGACCGCGGTCAACGCCAACACCGGCGAAATCCTCTGGGCTGTGCCTCTGGGAAGCTACGATTCGCCCGAGGGCCAGCTGCCGCTCGGCAACTCGGGCAGCGCCGGTCCCACGGTCACCGCAGGCGGTCTGGTGTTTGTCGGCGCAACCAATGATCACCGGTTCCGCGCCTTTGATGCCAGCACCGGCGAGCAATTGTGGGAGACGACGCTGGGCGGCAATGCCAATGCCAATCCGATGACCTATCGGGGCCGCGACGGGAAACAATATGTCGCCATCAATGCCAGCGGCGTTATCATGGTCTATTCGTTGAATCAGTGAATTTTTGCATACAGGAGAGGTTATGCAGGGGATTAAGCGTTTTTCGATGACAGTGGCCGCAGCGGCGCTGCTCGCACTGGGTAGCGGTGCTACTCCGGTTTCGGCTTGGGCCCAGGATCGCATCGGTGATGCGCCGAACATCAATGGTGTCTGGCAAGCCATGAACGCCGCCAACTGGAACCTGGAGCCGCACAGCGCGGCTCCCAATCCGGTGGCCGATCGACTGATTGGTGCCATTGGCGCCATTCCGCCGGGCCTCGGCGTGGTGGAGGGCGGCGAAATTCCGTACCTGCCTGAAGCGCGGGAGCGGCTGGATCGCAACCGCATGAACGTGATCAACCATGATCCGGAAGCGGCCTGCTACCTGCCGGGCATTCCCCGCGCCACCTACATGCCGTACCCGTTCCAGATCATTCAGGGTAACGATGACGATATCCTGATGGCCTACCAGTACGCCTCCGCCAACCGCGTGGTCCACATGGGCGAAGTCGGCATTCCGCCGATCGATACCTGGATGGGCACGTCGTATGGCACATGGGACGGCGATACGCTGGTTGTCACTACGCTGGCTCTGGGGCCGGGCCTGGTGAAACTGCCGGCTGGCGAAATGGAAGAAGGCGTGACCTGGCTGGACCGCGCCGGCAACTATCTGACCAACCATGCAACGGTGACCGAGCGGTTCACCCCGCGTGGTCCCAACCATATGGACTATGAAGCGACGATCGACGATCCGACGATCTATTCGCGCCCGTGGACCATCCGCATGCCGCTGTACCGCAACGTCGATGCGAACGCGCAACTGCTTGAATTCAAGTGCGTGCCGTTCTCTGAACAGCTGTTGTACGGCGACTTAATCGAGGGCCAAGGCGCCGAGTGATAACCCACTCTGGCGGAAGTCCCGCAAGACCTCATGATTCGTGAAACCAAGGAGTTACCTGCCATGCAATTGAAGAAGCTCAGCGCTGCCGCGATCGGCGCCGTGCTCGCGGTGACGGCCGTGGGGGCTGCGGCCCACCACTCGTTCGCCACGGAGTTTGACCGCAACCGGCCGATCCGCCTCGAAGGCAAGGTGGCGATGTTCGAGTGGGTCAACCCGCACTCGTGGATCCACATCGATGTGCGCCGCAATGGCCGTGTCGAGCGCTGGCGCGTTGAGGGTGGTGCCCCCTCGGCGCTGCTGCGTCGTGGCTGGAACCGGAACTCGCTGCCCGCCGGTACCGACATCATCGTCGACGCCTTCCAGGCTCGCGATGGCGACACGCGCGCCTCGGCTGCCGAAATCCGCTTCCCCAACGGTCGCGAGCTCTCGCTCGGCAACCCGACCACCGAAGCCGTTGCCGCCGCCGCTCGTCGCGCGCAGGGCAACTAAGCCGCTCGCCAACCCTCGCGGTTGGTCGGCACGAAGCGGGGGTCCCTTGCGGGATCCCCGTTTTCGTTGGTCAGTGCGGCAGACGAAGACCCCGCCGAACGGCCTTTGTCATCTTACTGACGACAGCCGGGGCTTGAGTGGGCTGCCCAATCCCGGCAAGCTGCGCGCAGACCTTGGGGGAGTATCCAGATATCATGATCGTCGCGCGTCTTATTGCAGCTGCAGCGCTGCTTGCCCTGGCCACACCGGCCACAGCGGCTTGTCCGGTCGGATCTTACGACGCGGTTGGCTGGAACCCTGGCGCACCCGTCGACACTCCGCCAGGCTATCGGGCGCAGGTGAGGATCACAGATCGCGGCGCCGACGTGTGCGATATCGACTGGGACCTCGGCCAGCAGCAGTTCTCTGCGGTCGCACTATACGATGAGCGCTCACAGCAGCTCCACGCCTCCTTTGCCAACCTGGCCGATGGCTGGTTCGGCATCATCAGCTATCGCCGCGAAGGTGACCGCTGGGTGGGCGAATGGGCCATCTACAACACCGGCAGCGACTTTCGCGGACGCGAAATCCTGACGCGGCGCTGAGTGCGCAAGGCTTGCCAGCCCGCCTCCCACGGTCAATACCGAACGCCTTGAGGGAGAGGACCAGCATGACAATCGGTCGCACGGCGCTGCTGGCTGGATTTTTGGCCGTAATAGCCTCGCCCGCCTTGGCGCAGGACACTCCGGCGCCCTCATGCCTGCCGCAAGGGCCTTTCGCCCTGCCCACGCACCGTTCGGTCGAGCAATTGACCGATGGCCGCGTCACCTTCCGGCTGTGCGCTCCAGAAGCGCAGAATGTGAAGGTGATCAGCAACGACATGGACGGAGTGATCCAGCTCGGCCCGCAAGGCGGCTTGCCAATGACGCGCGACGACAGCGGCCTGTGGACGGTGACCACGCCGTTGCCAGTCCCGGCGGACAACTACCGCTACAACTTCCAGGTCGATGGCGCACGCGTGCCCGACCCGCTGGCGACCACCTTCAGCCGCGAGCGGGTGGGCATCAATTCGACCGTGGACCTGCTGGGGTCGGAAGGCGATTTCCAGCGCTGGGTGGCGAGTGTGCCGCACGGGATGGTGACGCAGGTTACCTATTGGTCCGAAGCACTGGGCATGATGCGCGAGGCCAATGTCTATACCCCGCCCGGCTACATGAGCGGCACAGAACGCTACCCGGTTCTTTACCTGGTGCACGGTGCCGGCGATTCGTCGGATAGCTGGACGCAGGTCGGCCATGCACAGAACATCATCGACAATCTGCTGGCCGCTGGCGAGGTCGATCCGATGATCGTGGTCATGCCGTTTGGCCACACGCCGCCGCGCGATGGCACCAATATGCTGGCCAACACCGATTTTGGTGATGACCTGCATCAGCAACTGATCCCGCACATCGATGCCACGTTCCGCACCATACCCGATGCCGCGCATCGTGCCATGGCGGGACTTTCAATGGGCGGCGGGCACACCATCCGCTTTGGCCTGACGCGGCCAGACGTGTTTAGCCGAGTGGGCATTTTTTCCATGGGGCTGGGCATGGTGCCGACTGACGTTGCCGATTACACCACCGCCAACGATGCGATGCTGCGCCGCTCCGCGCAGGATATGCGGCTGGTCTATTATGCGATGGGCGAGACGGATTTCCTCTACGGCACCGTTTCGCCGACCCGTGCGATGTTGAACCAGTACGGCATTGCGCACCATTACAACGAGAGCGGCGGCGGCCACACCTGGATCAACTGGCGGCGCTACCTGGCCGACTTCCTACCACGGCTGGACTGGAGCGACTAACGCTCGGTCGCCTGATGATCACGGTCACGCGATCCCCTGCTTGCCGGGGGCGATGATGTGGTTGGGATCGAGCGCCTGTTTGAGGCGTGCGTTCACCTCGCGGTTGGTCTGGCCGTACTGCTCGGCCACCTTGTCCATTGTCGACACCGACGAGCGATAGGCCGCCCAGCCGCGCTCGCCAAAGCGGGTGATCATCTCGTCGATGCACTGTTCGGCGCGGGCCGAGCTGGCATCGTCGCCCTTGTCGAACATCAGGAAGATGATGTGGTGCAACTCGCGCCCGCCCACGGCATAGGCGGGGGCATAGTCGAACCCGTACTTGTTCATGATCTCTGTGGCGAGCGCCGACTGGGCGAGGGTCTGGTCGCCCTTGGCCGGAGCCACCGGGGCAAAGGCCACGGCCCCGCCGTTGCGGCCCCACCAGCGGATCAGTCCGATCTCCTCGAGGCTCATGCCGCCGCGCATCAACGTCTTGTGATGCTCGAACCACGGATTGCCGTTCATCTCGGCATCGGTCAGCACCTCGGCCCCGGTCGCCTCGAACGCGGCGCGCAGGATCGGCTCGATCGCACCGATGATCTCGTCGGTGCCGTAAAGCGCGAAATAGGTGTTCCACATGCCCAGCCCGTTGCGCGCCGCCTCGGCCTTGATCAGGTCCATCGGAATAGCGCCCTCGCCGCTGAACACGTCGCTGCGGCGCTTGAACATGGCCAGCTGGTACAGCGCGCCCATAATCAGCACGCCGTTGGGGATCAGGCCGTTCATCCGGAACGGACGCACGGTGTTGGTGATCGCCGCCACGTCCTCGAAATTGGCGGATCGCACGACGAACGGCTTGTACACCGGCGGCCTGGGCATCAGCCACATGCCCATCTTCACCACCACGCCGAAGTTCGACTGGGTGAACAGGCCGTCGAGATAAGGCCCGTAACCCCACTTGAACGCCTGCCAGGTGTTGCCGTTCTCGATCGAGCCCATGCCCGTGCGCAGGATCGAGCCGTCAGCCAGCACCACCTCCATGCCGCACTGCATGAAGAAGTGGTCGCCATAGGGGGTATAGCCCACGCCGCGTTCCAGCGTGTTGCCGATCATCGACACGATCGGGCCAACCGTGGGCACATCCAGCCAGTACGGCAGGTTGTTGGCCTCGATATAGTCGTGGATCTGCTGGTAGGTGACCCCCGGCTCGACCAGGATCGTGCCCAGTTCGGCATCGAAATCGAGGATGCGGTTCATCCTCTTTAGATCAAGGATCATCTGCCCGCTGCTCGCCGGTGTGGCCATGCCATATCCCATGTTCTTGCCAGTGGAGACCGGCCACAGCGGCAGCTTGTAGCGATTGGCCACCGCGAGGATTGCCTGCACTTGCTCGACGTTTGCCGGAGCGACCGCGCCTGACGGAATATGCTCGCCGCGCAAGTCGGGGATCTCGCTCTTGCGATAGCTGATGGTGCTCGTCTCGTCGGCAAAGACCCAGTCCTCGCCGACGATAACGCGCAATTCGCGGCACGCGGCGGCGAACACATCGCGGTCCATCGCCTCGGGCATCATGCGGGCGTGAGCCAGCGGGGTCATAGCTGCCACCCCGGCAGCCGCGCCGCCGATGGCCATCAGCTCGCGGCGCGAGATGCCGCCGTTGCCAGCGCTGCTCATTGCCCGTGATCCGTGGTGTCGGTGGAGGCTGTCTCGATCCAGGTGGCCAGAGCAGCAAGTTCGACATCGGTTATCTCGGTCGGCCTGAAGGCCGGCATGGCGCCATTGCCGCTGCGCACAATGGCGGAGACCACTGCGGCGGGCAGACGCCGTCCCAAAAGGATCGGACCCACGTTGTGCCCGTGGCAATAGCCGCAGGTGCGGTCGTAGATGACCTGTGGATCGCGCGGGGTGATCTCGTAAGTCGCCTGTGCCTGCGCGCCACCGGTGGTGAGCGCCAGTGCCGCTGCCATTGCCTCCGCAGCCAGTCCGCCTGCCAGCTTCGCGCCCCGTGATGTCCGCTCCATCGTCATCTCTCCCGCTCGACTAATGTTTTTACATTACGTCAAAAGATACTTCGGGATATGGCAATCGTTCCAGCCTGTCAATCAGGCGGCGTCGCCAGATCGGGCAGCGGCTGATGCGCGATCTGCTTGGCTTCGTCGTGCGGCACACCGAGCGCGACAAGGATGTGGCCCGCCACAGCCTCCGGATAATCGGTTGGAGCACTTTGCCGCAGGATCGTGCCGAGCGCCGCCAGACAACTGCCCAACAGGATGTCTCGGCCAAGATCGACCGAGGCGATCGAGAACACTCCGGCATCGATCCCTTCGCGTACCGTCTGCCCGGCCTGATTGTAGGTCTCGGCACCGAAGATTAAACCGGTCGCGCTGAGATTGACCATCGACCAGCCCCAGCGCTGGTCCGAACCCGCTCGGCGCAGGTAATAGCGGATCGCCACTGCCGACCGGTCACGGGGATCGGGCAAAGGCGCAATTGTCAGCGTGACCGCCTCAAGGAAATTGTGCGTCACTTCGTGCGTCAACGCTTCGCGCAGTTCGATCATTCCGGCGAAGTGGTTGTAGAACGTGGCGCGCGTCACTCCGGCCTGATCGGCGATATCCTCGATCCGGGCGAGCAATCCGTTCTCGTCGCCGAATATGACGAATGCGGCCGCGATAATCCGGGCACGGGTTTCTGCCCGGCGACGGCGACCTGCCGCCGCCCGCCCCGCATGTTCGTCGCTGGTCTGTGACAAGTCTATCCCCGGATGAAGCTCGCCTCTGCATAGGCCAAGTGCCGCGCCATGCAAATGCGGCCGGCGGCGTGATTGCCAATCCAGACTTGGGACCCGGCAGCATTTTCTTGTCGGCTCTCTTATTATCAACAAATTGAGTTGAGAATAGAGAGCGCCCACGGCCTCGAGCCGTAGGCGACGAAGGACTGATTTATGTCGAGGGAACAGAAACCAATCTTAGACCCAGTCCGATACCGTGCTGAAGCTCTGGGACTGGTGACCGAAGCGCTGTCTCGCCTGCGCTACGGGGCCATCCAGTTGACCGTCCACGACGGCAAGGTTCTGCAGATCGACGTTACCGAAAAGAAGCGCCTCGGCGACTGACCCGACAACGGGCAATGGCTAGGCAATTCCATCTCCCATCACCCACTCCCCATTGGGAACGCAGACCGTTCGAACGGATGTAGGCCCGCTTGAGAAAGCGACACCATGACCAACGCATCTTTCCGTCACCTGCTGCTGACCACCGCCGCTGCAGCAGCCCTGCTGCCGGCGCTTCCCGCCCTGGCGCAGGACGCCGCTCCCGTCACCACGGTGACCGCCGCCGATGAAGACGCCATTATCGTCACCGCGCGCCGCCGCGAAGAGCAGTCGCAGGACATTCCGCTGGCGATCAGCGTGGTCGGCGGTGAGCAGTTGGACAACACCGGTTCGTTCAACGTCGGCCGCCTGCAACAGCTCACCCCCACGGTGCAGTATTACAGCTCCAACCCGCGCAACACCTCACTGTCGATCCGCGGCATCGGCGCGCCGTTTGGCCTGACCAACGACGGGTTCGAGCAGGGCGTGGGCATCTATGTCGACGAGATCTATTACTCGCGCGTCGCCTCAGCCACGTTCGACTTCCTCGACGTCGCGCAGATCGAAGTGCTGCGCGGCCCCCAGGGCACGCTGTACGGCAAGAACACCACCGCTGGCGCGATCAACATCCAGACCAACCAGCCCAGCTTCACGCTGGAAGGGCGCGCCGAAGTGACCGTGGGCAACCTCGGCTTCAAGCAACTCAAGGCGGCCATCTCCGGCCCGCTGGCCGAGAACGTGGCGGCGCGCTTCGCCGTCTCCGGCACCAGCCGCCGGGGCACGCTGTTCAACGTCGCCACCGGCAATTACATCAACGAGCAGGACAACATCGGCATGCGCGGCCAGTTCCTGTGGCAGCCGTCTGATACTGTCGACGTGACCGTTTCGGGCGACTTTTCCACGCAGAACCCCGAATGCTACGGCACCGTCTATGTCCGGACCGGTGCCACCCAACGCCCGCTCAACCGCCAGTACGAGGCGCTCGCCGCAGCGCAGGGCTATGCTCCGCCCAGCCCCGATCCGTTCGACCGGCTGACCGACGTCGACGCCGATCTCAACGCCGGCAACAAGATCGGCGGCCTCGGCGCCCGTGTGCAATGGGAGGTGGGCAATGGCACGTTGACCAGCGTCACCGCGTGGCGGTTCTGGGACTGGGTCCCGGCCAACGATCGCGACTTCACCGGTCTGCCGATTACAACGCGCTCGCAGAATCCTAGCCAGCAGGACCAGTTTACCCAGGAACTGCGCTACAACTACTCGGCGGGCGATATCGATGCCGTGGTCGGCCTGTTCGGCTTCCACCAGAAAGTGCGCACGCAAGGCACCGAAAGCCTCGGCTCAGCCGCCAGTCGCTGGTTGCTGAACCCCGGCAACGTTCCCGTCGGTGCCACCGGTTGCGCCGCGCCGACCACGCTCGCCTGCGACCCAACCGTCCTCGATGGCCTCACCGCGCTGAACCAGATCGCGCTGGACAACACCAGCGCGGCGCTGTTCGGTCAGGTCAGCTGGGAAGTGGCACCCGGCCTCACCCTGCAACCTGGCGTGCGCCTGAACTGGGACAAGAAGGACGGCTTATACGAGCGCCGCGTGTTCGACGGGCAAGGCAATGCCGTGCTGTTCCGCGATGCCAATAGCAACCTGATCACCAGCCCGCGCGTGGTGGCGCAGCGCGATGCGCTGACCCCGCAGCGGATCGAACCATCCTTCGCCGACTGGAACTTCAGCTACGATTTCACCGCCAGCTATCAGCTCTCCGGTGGCGTGCTCGGCTATGCGACCTATGCCCAGAGCTTCAAGTCGGGCGGCATCAACCTGAACGGTGTACCCAACGATGCTCAAGGCAACCCGCTGATTAGCGTTGGCGCGATCCGGCCCGAATCGGTCAATCACTACGAGCTGGGCCTGAAGACCGAGCTGCCGGGCCGACTGGGCGTGTTCAACCTGGCCGCCTTCCGCACCGACATCGGCGATTATCAGGCACTGGTGAACTCGGGCGCGGTCAGCACCACCCGCGGCTACCTCGCCAATGCCGAAAAGGTCCGTACGCAGGGCATCGAGGCCGACCTGAACATCCGCCCGAGCGACCGCTTCCGCGCCTATATCAACGCGGCCTATACTGATGCCAAGTACGTGCGCTTTACCGGCGCACCGTGCCCGCCCGAATTGTCGGGCGGCGGCAGCGGCGCGGTCATTGCCGCTCCCGGAACGCCCGGCAACAGCCCGGCGAGCTGCGACATTTCCCGTCAGCGTATCGCCGGCGTATCGAAGTGGAGCCTGTCCTATGGCAGCGAGTACAACGTGCCGACCACCGTGCTCGGCGCACCGGGCGAGGTCTACGTCGGGTTCGACGGCAATTACCGCTCTCGCTTCTCGTCCAACCCCTCGCCGTCGGCGTATACCTGGATCGATGGCTACTCGCTGGCCAACTTCCGGCTGGGCTTCCGCACCGATGACGGGCTCAATGTATTCACCTGGGTGCGCAATGCCTTCGACGAGCATTTCTTCGAGCTGCTCAACGTTGCTCCCGGCAGCACTGGCCTGATCGCCGGCCAGCCGGGTGATCCGCGCACTTACGGCCTGACCTTGTCGCGTACCTTTTGACCGCTTACCTGTTACCGAGAGGACCACCTCATGATCGAACTGGCCGACATTACCCTCTACCACCTGCTGCCGTTCATTGCCGTCGGCTTTGCGGCGCAGATGGTGGACGGAGCGCTGGGCATGGCGTTTGGCGTCATATCCCAGACCCTGCTGGTCAGCGTGCTGGGGCTGCCCCCAGCCGCTGCGTCGGCCAGCGTTCATGTGGTGGAGATGTTCACCACCAGCGCATCGGGGGCGAGCCACATCTGGCACAAGAACATCGACTGGGCCTTGTTTCGCCGCCTGGCGCCGTTCGGCATCCTGGGCGGCGTGATCGGGGCCTACTTCCTGTCCAGCATCGATGCCTCGGTGGCCCGGCCATTCGTGATGATCTATCTCACCGGGATCGGCTTCTACCTGCTTTACAAGGCTATCCGCCACTCCGCCCCGCAGGTGAAAGACCCGCAGTTCACCGCGCCTTTGGCGGCGGTCGGTGGGTTCCTCGATGCGGCGGGCGGCGGTGGCTGGGGGCCGGTGGTGACCAGCAACCTGCTGGTGCAGGGCAGCGATCCGCGCAAGACGATCGGCACGGTCAACACCGCCGAGTTCCTGATCACCACGTCGATTTCGATCGCGTTCATCGCCACCATCGGGCTTGAGGCTTTCACCGTGGCGACGGTGGGCCTGATCATCGGCGGCGTGGCGGCGGCTCCGTTCGGGGCGATAATCGCCAAGCGGATCAAGCCGCGCACGCTGTTGTTCGCCGTATCGGTGGTGCTGATTGCGACCAGTGTCTATTCCATCGCGAAAGCGTGGCCGGTTATCTGATCGGGCAGGTAGTCAGCCGGTAAAGCCGCGCTTGCGATAGATTTCGCGGCCGCGACGCAGCACGACCAGCTTTTCCAGTGTCACCGGATGGAAGAACGCTTCGATCGCCTGTCCGCTTTCGGTGCGGGCATAGACCTCGTAGCAATCACCCTGGACGCGGGCCTGTTGCACGGTCCAGCCTTCCAGCCAGGCCTTCTTGCTGACTTCGCTGAGGGGTTGCCAGTTTTCCTGCGGCCCCGAACCGCACACCACGTCGCCATCGGCCCAAGCGGGCGTGGCAACGGCCAGCGAGCCAAGTGTGGTCACGAGGGCGGCGACAAGGCGAAACGTCATGTGGTCCTCCTGGTAAAACGGATGCCCCGGCGGGCGAGCAATCGCAGCAGCCATGCCAGCGCCAGCGGAGCGAGATGGATCAGTACCGGCGCCCAGGTCCAGCCGAGCAGCAGCCAGTGTACCAGCGCCAGAATGAACGCGGGATAGACCAGCCATTGCAACTGCTGCCACCGCCGCCGCAAGCACCTCATGGCAAGATCAAAGCTGATCATGGCAGGAACCAGCAGCGCGAGCAGCGACAACCAGCCGGTCCAGATGCCGGGGAACTGCAGCTCCTCCACCATTGCCGCGAGCACACGCATATCGATGACGTAGAACACCAGATGCAGCACGGCGTAGCCGAACGCCGCTACGCCAAGGTTGCGGCGGATCGCCAGCCACCCACGCAGGAAGCGGTTGCGGCCGAAGAATTCGGCCAATGGACCCGGCAGCAGGGCCAGCAGCATCAGCCGCAGGCTCATTTCCCCGCTCGGGTGGTAGAGGTCCATCGCCATGGCCTGCCCGGTGGCCAGCTGGCGCACCATCAGCACGGCCGGCAGCGCCAACAGCACCCACAGCAGACCGCGCCGCCAGCTCACACTTGCGCCCACTGCCGCACGAGGTTGTGATAAACGTGGATCAGCCGGTCGATCTCCGGATCGTCCTTTGCCCGACCTGGCGAGATTGCGCGGATCGCACAGTCGAGGTCGTATAGCAGCGCGCGCTGCTGGCTGTCGGCCACCGCGCTCTGTATCCAGGTGATCGCGCAGATCCGCTCGCCGCGGGTTACCGGCGTGACCTGGTGCAGGCTCGACGACGGATAGAGCACCATGTCACCCGCTGGCAGCTTGACGGCTTGCGCGCCGAACGGCGTTTCGGCCAGCAGTTCGCCGCCATCGTAGCTATCCGGATCGGACAGGAACAGCGTGGCGGAAAGGTCGCTCCGCAATGTCAGATCGGCTTCCGGCAGGCGCATCAGCGCCGCATCCGAATGGGTGCCGTAATGGCCGCCGTCGCAATAGCGGTTGAACGCGGGCGGCCAGATCTTCTCGGCCAGGCTGGCGGAGACGAACTCGGCATGATTGCCCAGCTTGCGCAGGATCAGGGTCCCCAGCTCCTGCGCCAATGGGTCGCTTCGCGGGAGCTGGAGGTTCTGCTTGACCGCGATCGAGCGGGTACCGGCGGTAGCGGCCCCGTCCTGCCAGCTGGCACTCGCCAGACGCTGGCGGAACTGCGCCACTTCATCCGCAGAAAGGACGTTCTCGATCACGATCAACATGGGCTGGTCTTCTTCGCTTTAGAACCGCCCAGTCAAGGTCAACACGGCACGACGGTCATCACCCTTGTAGAGGAAATGTCCGCTGCGATAACCGGCCAGATAATAGTCGGTGTTGCCGATGTTGGTCACGTTCAACCGCGCGCTCATGTTGGGCGAGAAGTCGTAGGTGACGAACCCGTCGAAGGTCCAGTAGGCCGGGATGGTGAAGCTGTAGACTCCCAGCGTGGCATTGTAGCCCGCCGCTGCGTCGGGCTGGCCGGTCGCCATTGACCCCTTGTAGGTCGCGGTGGAGCCGATCGCCAGGTCGTCGGTCAACTGATAGCGCACCTGCCCGCTGAACTGGGTATCGGCGAAGTTGCTGAGTGCCCGGCCAACGCTTGCAGGAATGTTGGATTGCCGCACTTCGCTGTCCATCAGCGTCAGCGCGGCCTGCAGCATCAGCTGATCGGTGACATTTCCGACCATGCCGAACTCTACGCCGCGCACGCGGTTCTTGCCGGTGTTGAGCGAACCGCCCGGCTCGTAACCGGTGCCCGCGCTCTCGAACACGCCATCCTTGGTGATCTGGAAAGCGGCAGCGGTAACCAGGAAGCGATCGTCGAACAGGTCCGCCTTCAGACCCAGCTCGAAGCTCGCAACGCTCTCGGGCTGGCCAGCGCCGATATCGGTGCCGGTCGCCACGCAGATGCCGCCATAGCCGCA
This sequence comes from Alteraurantiacibacter sp., assembly GCA_039927835.1. Lineage (GTDB taxonomy): Bacteria > Pseudomonadota > Alphaproteobacteria > Sphingomonadales > Sphingomonadaceae > Alteraurantiacibacter. Next base: position 46,068 of record JBDSUF010000009.1, on the reverse strand, counting down.
GTTGCCGCCCAGATCGGATTCGCCGCCGTTGATTTCCTTGCCGGTGCCATAGTTGGCATAGAGCATGATCTCTTCGGTCGGGTGCAGGCTGATGCCCGCGTGGCCGTTCCACAAGGTATCCTTGTAGGCATAATTGGTGGTGTTGGCGCCCGCCACCACCAGGTTGGCATAGTCGAAGAGATCGACCCGCAGACCACCGTGCAGCCGCACCAGGTCGCTGACCCGCACGGTGTCCATGGCATAGAGGCCGAGCGTTTCCACCTCCCACGTGCTGTCGACAATGCCGGGAGTGATCGTGCGCCGCAGCAGGTTGTGGATCGCGGTGTCATCGAACAGCACGTTGCGGTGAGTGTCGGTGATGCAGAACGAGTTGTTGGCACCCGTGCCCGACGTGCGGCAATTAGGCGTGCCGCCGTTGGCCAGAACGTAGGTGCCGTTCGCCACCCGCAAGTCCGAGTACTCGGCGCCCACGATCACATCGTGCTTCACGCTGCCGGTGTTGAAGGCCGCCAGCAGGTTGGTCTGGTTGACGAAGTACTTTACGTCCTGATTGCCCTGATGCGACGACAGCGTCAGCTGGCCGTAATCGCTGGTCGCAGGACGGAACGCGCCGCCGCGCAGGCCCGTCAGGATATAGCCGTTGGTCGTCTCGCCATAGCGCGTGGCATTGGTCAGCTCGATCCCCTCGCCCATCTGCACCGTCACCCGGCTGGTGAAGGTATCGACATCGGTATCGAGGAAATCGCCGTCCTGCGTGTAATTCGGCGCATCATCCCACGGCGCGTGGATCACCACATCAGACGGACCCGTACCGGTGGGAGTAGGCAGGTAGCTGCCCAGGTCCGGCGTATCGTTGGCGGTCAGGTGGTAATAGTCGAGCGCCCATTCGAAATCGTCCGCCGGGTTCCACACCAGCGACAATGCGCCGCCGATCCGCTCACGGTCGGAGAAGTTGCGGTTGGGCACTTCCTCATAGCCGTAAAGCACGTTGGCACGCACGGCCAGGTTGTCGGTCAGCGGCACATTGGCGTCCACCGTCAGGCGATAGTAGTCGTCGGTGCCGATCCCGGCATCGCCGCGCACGAACATGTAGTCGGTGCTGGCCTGCTTGGTGATCGAGTTGACCGCGCCGCCAATCGCGCCGCGCCCGGCGAAGGATGAGCTGGGGCCCTTGGTGATCTCGATCTGGTCCACCGCGAAAGTTTCGCGCGTGGTCATGCCCGGATCGCGCAAGCCGTCGACGAACACGTCCGACCGCGCCTCATGGCCACGGATAATGTAGCGGTCGCCGAAAGCGTTGCCGTTTTCGCCGGTGCCGATGGTAACGCCAGGCACATTGTCGAGCAGGTCGCGCAGGTCGGTGGCACCCTGCTCCTCGATCTGGGCTTCGGTGATGACCTGGATCGTCTGCGGCGTCTCGCTGAGCGGCTGGGTGCGGCGCACATCGCCCGAAGTTTCCGCGCGGTACGGCACGCCCGGCATGGCATTGGGGTTCACGTCCGCCGTCGAATCCTCGATCTGCAGGGTGTCGAGCACGACCTCGTCGCTATCATCCTGCGCCTGCTGAGCCGTCGCCGGAGCGGCGAGCAGAGCAGCCGACAGGCCGATGGCTGCCACTGCACCGCGCGTGGCGGGCTGGCGCAGGCTCAACGGACGGATCGCTCCGCAGACAGACTTGGTCATTCAAAATCCCTTCTGGTTCAGTTAGTTCGTAGTGAGTATTCGATCGGCAGCGTCAGCGTGACGCTGTCCCGGGTCATCGAGCGCGGAAAGCGCGGCAGCGGCGAGACGCGCTGCAACAGGTCGAGCGTCGCCTGGTCGAGCAGGTCGTGTCCGCTGGAACTGCGGATGCTGGCGTTGTTGATGGTGCCATCGCGCGCCACCGTGAAGCGCACGGTCACCACGCCCTGCTGGCGCGCCTGGCGCGCCTCACGCGGATAGCGCTTGTTGCGGGCTAGGTGCGCATTGACGAGGCTGAAGTAATCCGCCTCCTGCTGGCGCGCGCGGGGATCGTTGCCGGCCACTGTGGATGGTGCCGCAGCGGTTGCCGGAGCAGCAATGGGTGCCGGCACGCTTGCGGCAGGAGCAGGCGCTACGCGCTGGCTGCGCGACGGTTGGGGGGACGGCGGACTGGCCGCGACCACTTCGCGCGGCAAGGGCGCGGTGACCGGCGGCGCTTCGACCGGCGCGACGGCCGGACGGACAATATCTGGCTGTGGCACATCCTGCGTCACCTCCTGCGGCGCGGCTTCCTGGGGCACGGGCATAGCGGAGAGCGGCGGCAATTCGACGAGCACCACCGGCTCTTCGGGCAGCGGCGCGATGGTCCGCACGGTCGCCCAGATCACCACCGCCGCCACCGCGACATGCGCGGCCACTACCGCCGCGCCCGACCCCAGCCAGGTGCGTTTGTCGGTGATGGCGGGCCGAGCTTCCATTACTGCGCTGCCACGCTTTCGGCGCCCATCAGTGCGATCTGGACATAGCCGGAGGCGCGCAGGGCATTCATCGCCTGCATGATCTCGTCATAGGTCACAGACTTGTCTGCCCGCAGGTAGATGCGCTGCTTGCGGTCTTCCCTGGTTGCCTGGATGACGGCTGCGCCCAAGGTGGCCAGCGTCACTTCATCCTGGTTGACCAGCATCTCGCCGCCCGATTGCAGCGTCAGATAAACGGGCGCGTCGGGGCGTGGTGCAGCGGCGGCGTTCGACACCGGCAGTTCAACCTTGGTATCGACAGTGGCCAGCGGGGCGGCGACCATGAAGATGATCAGCAGCACCAGCATCACGTCGATAAACGGCGTGACGTTGATCTCGTGCGCTACCGCGAGGTCTTCGCTATCCGAGGCGAGCTTCAGCGACATGGCTCAGGCGACCTTGACCGGGGCGAGCGCGGGCAGCGTGCCGCGCGAAAGGTCGCGGCTGACCAGGCGCAGCACGGCGGCGGCGCTATCCGCCACCAAGGCGCGATGCGCGGCGATCTGGCGCGCGAAGTGGTTGTAGATCACCACGGCAGGAATGGCCGCGACCAGCCCCAGTGCGGTGGCCAGCAGCGCCTCGGCAATGCCCGGAGCGACTACGGCAAGGTTTGTGGTCTGCATTTCGGCAATGCCGATAAAGCTGTTCATGATGCCCCAAACGGTGCCGAACAGGCCCACAAAGGGAGCGGTGGCGCCGATCGTGCCGAGGATCGTGACGCCCTGGGTCATCTGCCGGGCCAAGCGCGCCTCGTGCCGGTCGAGCCGCGAAACGATGCGCTCCTTGATCCCCTCGCGGTCGTCCAGCGCGTCGACCGACAAGGCGAGTTCGGCGCGTGCTTCGCGCAGCAGCGGAGCGTTGGAAATCTCCGAATTGAGATCGGCGAGCGAGCGCGCGTTGACGAGGGTGCTCAGCATGTCCGCAGCCCCGCTCCGTGCGCGGCGCAATTCGATCTGCTTGGCAACGAACACCGTCCAGGTGACCACCGATGCGATCAGCAGTCCGATCATGACCAGCTTCACCACCACGTTTGCCTGGAGGAACATGCCGCCGATTGACATGCTGACCGGCAAAGTCGCCCCCGGTCCGGAAGCCGAGGCAGCGGACCCGGTGAACAGCAGAGCCACTGCCACAGTGCTGGCCAAAACGCCTGTGATCTTCATTGCCGCACCCCTTTTTGCGAACGATTCGCGTCCTTATTGCGACCCATTCGCAGAACCCGGGTGCTAATGCAATTGATTTTCAATACCGACCGACGCGGGGGAGCCGGTCATGGGGTGGCGCGCCGTATCAGGACGCGAGATTCGCTCCGGTCGGACGCGCCGTTCAGGGTAAATCGCGGCGTTGAGCGTGTTGCCGCCACAGCTCGGCGGCCGCGGCGGTATGCGGCACGCTCACCAGTTCCACATGGTGCCATCCTCAAGCCGGGCAACGGGCAACTGGGCCGGGCTGTAGGGATACTTTGCCGCCAGCACCTCGTCGATATCGACGCCATGTCCCGGGGTTCCGCCGCAGGTCATGTAGCCAGCGTCGAAGGCGTAATCGTGCGGGAAGACCGCGTCGGTCTCGGGCGCGTGGCGCATGTATTCCTGAATCCCGAAATTGGGCACCCAGGTATCGAAATGCAGCGCCGTGCCCATCGTCACCGGCGACAGGTCGGTCGCCCCGTGGCATCCGGTGCGGACTTGGTACAGGCTGGCGAGATCGGCAATCCGCTTCAGGTGCGTCACCCCGCCCGCCCCGACGATGGTGGCGCGGATATAGTCGATCAGCTGGTTCTGGATCAGATCCTTGCAGTCCCAGATGGTGTTGAAAATCTCGCCCACGGCCAGCGGCGTGGTCGTGTGCTGCCGCACCATCCGGAACGCTTCCTGGTTCTCGGCCGGGGTGCAATCCTCCAGCCAGAACAGACGGTACGGCTCGAGCAATTTGCCGAACGTCGCGGCTTCCTGCGGGGTGTAGCGATGGTGCCCGTCATGCAGCAGGTGATGGTCGAAACCATAGGTGTCGCGCAGCTTTTCGAACAGCCGGGGGATGTAAGCGAGCGCCTTGGCGGTATCCCAGCCCGTCTCGGTCGGCAGCGCGGCATCGGCGGGTTCGTAATACATGTCGCCCCGGCCAACGCCGTAGACCTTCTCTACGCCGGGCACCCCGGTTTGTGCGCGGATGGCCTTGTAGCCCATGTCGATATAGTGGCCGACGGCCTCGACGGTGCTGTCGATATCAGCCCCGTTGGCGTGGCCATAGACCATCACCCGGTCACGGCTGCGCCCGCCCAGCAACTGATACAGCGGCATGCCGGCCATCTTCGCCTTGATGTCCCACAAGGCCACGTCCACCGCCGCGATCGCCCGCATGGTCACCGGCCCACGCCGCCAATAGGCCCCGCGATAGAGATACTGCCAGGTATCCTCGATCCGGCGCGGATCCTTGCCGATCAGGCACGGGATGACGTGGTCCTCAAGATAGGACACGACCGCCATCTCGCGCCCGTTAAGGGTGGCGTCGCCAATGCCATAGACGCCCTGGTCCGTTTCGATCTTCAGCGTGACGAAATTGCGTCCCGGGCAAGTAACGATGACTCTTGCGGCAGTGATCTTCATCGGCAACAATCCTTGGACGTTAGCGCTAACATCGCCATAGCGAAAGTGCCCCATAATGCGAGAGGAGATGGAATTGCCAAGCGTGCTCGCCCTGCACCCCGATCGCCTGTTCCCGGCAGATCCGGCAACCCGCAGCCTTGCGCGCGAGCTGTTTGCGCTGGTCGAGAAACTGCCGATCATCAGCCCGCACGGGCACACCGATCCGCGCTGGTTTGCCGGCAATGCAAACTTCGGCAATGCGACCCAGCTGCTGCTCAAGCCAGACCACTACCTGTTCCGCATGCTCTATTCGCAAGGCGTCCCGCTTGAAGCGCTCGGCCTCGGCGGGAGCGGCGCAGATCCGCGCGAAGCCTGGCGCATCCTGGCCGAACATTACCCGCTATTTCGCGGCACACCCTCGCGCATCTGGCTCGACTGGGTGTTTGTCGAAGTTTTCGGCATCGATGTGCGGCTGTGCGCCGAAACGTCCGACTTCTATTATGATCGCGTCACCGAGGCACTCGCGACCGAAGCCTTCCGCCCGCGCGCCTTGTTCGAGCGCTTCAACATCGAGGTGATCACAACCACCGAGAGCCCGCTCGACAGCCTCGATCACCACCACGCGATCGCCGCCAGCGGGTGGAAGGGACGGGTGCTGACCGCATACCGCCCCGATCCCGTGGTCGATCCCGAGTTCGAGGGGTTTGCCAACAACATCGACCGGCTGTCCGAGATGACGGGCGAGGACTGCCGCACGTGGCACGGCTATCTTGCCGCGCACCGCCAACGACGCGCCGATTTCAAGGCAGCCGGAGCCACCTCGACCGATCACGGACACCCGACCGCGCGCACCGCCGATCTGCCTGCTGCCGAAGCCGAAGCGCTGTTTGCCCGGGTCCTCAAAAGCCCGGTTTCCGCCGCCGACGCCGAGCTGTTCCGCGCGCAAATGCTCACCGAGATGGCCGCGATGAGCATCGAGGATGGGCTGGTGATGCAGCTGCATCCCGGCTCGTTCCGCAACCATAACCAGCCGCTGTTCGAACGCTTTGGACGCGACAAGGGCGCGGACATTCCAATGGCGACCGATTATGTCTCGGCGCTGCGTCCCTTGCTCAACCGCTATGGCAATGACCCGCGGCTGTCGCTGATCGTGTTTACGCTGGACGAAACGGCTTACGCCCGCGAGCTGGCGCCGCTGGCCGGACACTATCCGGCGATGAAGCTGGGGCCGGCCTGGTGGTTTCATGACAGCCCGGAAGGCATGCGCCGCTACCGCCGGATGGTCACCGAAACGGCCGGGATCTACAACACTGTCGGGTTCAACGACGATACGCGCGCGTTCCTGTCGATCCCCGCGCGGCACGATCTGGCCCGGCGGATCGATTGCGGGTTCCTCGCCGAACTGGTGGTCGAGCATCGCCTCGAACTGGACGAGGCGGCCGAACTGGCAGTGGACCTGGCATACAACCTGGCCAAGCAGGCCTATCGCCTGTGAGCACCGAACCTGCGGTTGAACGCCTGAGCGGGGCGGCGCTTGCCGCCTTGCGGCAGAAGGGCATTGCCTGCCCCACTTATGACCGCGCGCAAGCCAGCGGTATCGTCCACTTCGGCATCGGCGCTTTCGCCCGGGCGCATCTGGCCTGGTACACCGACAAGGGGCTGGCAGATGGCGATCAGGGCTGGATGATCACCGGTGTATCGTTGCGCTCAGCCGCCGTGATGGCCCAGTTGAACCCGCAGCAGGGTCTCTATTCGCTGACCGAGCGGGCCGCAGGACAAGCAGACACCCGCATCATCGGGTCGATCCGCGAAGTGCTGGTGGCAGACCGGCATGCGCCACAGATCGTCGAGCGGATAGCGGACCCCGCCTGCCATATCGTCAGTTTTACCGTGACCGAGAAAGGCTATTGCCGGGCGGTCAACGGCACCTTGGATCAATCGCTCGCGGCGGGCGGCTTCTATCCGTTGCTGGGCCACGCACTGTCACTCCGGGCTGATGCGGACCTGCCCGGCGTCACGCTGCTTTGTTGCGACAACCTGGCCAGCAACGGAGCCGTGCTCGGGGGCCTGATGCGCGACTATCTCGCGGTCCATCACCCAAAAGCGCTCGACTGGTTCAACGCGCGCTGCACCTATCCCGCGACAATGATCGACCGGATCGTTCCCGCCATGACTGCTGAGGCACTGGATGAGGCGCAGGCACTGCTCGGAGGTTGCCGCGACGAAGGCGCCATTTTCACTGAAGCGTTCAGCCAGTGGGTGATCGAGGACCGTTTCGCCGGACCGCGCCCACGCTGGGAGGACCACGGCGCGCAGATCGTGGCCGATGTCGCGCCTTACGAGACCGCCAAGCTGCGCATGCTCAACGGTGCGCATTCGCTGCTGGCCTATTGCGGGCTCGAAAAGGGCCACGAGTTCGTCCACCAGGCGATTGTCGATCCGGAACTTCGCGCCGTGACCCTGCGCCTGATGCTGGAGGAAGCCGCACCCACGATCCGCGCGGCGGAGGGGCAGGACCTCACCGCCTATGCCGCAGCACTGGTAGAGCGGTTCGAAAACCCGGCGTTGCAACACCGGCTGGCCCAGATCGCCATGGACGGCAGCCAGAAGCTGCCGCAGCGCTGGCTGGCCGTGTTGTCCGAGCGGCAATCGGAGGGCGTGGCCTCACCGGCGATCATGCGCGGCCTAGCCAGCTGGTTGCGCCACGTACGCGGCGGCCTAGGCCCGGTGAACGACCCCTTGGCTGCGCAATTGGCCGCCGCCTGGCAGCAGGGCGGACCCGAACAGGCGATCCGTCGCATCGTCGGGCTCGGCGGCCTGCTTGGCTCGATCTGGCAGCCGACGGACGACGATGTAGTCCAATTGCAGAAACATTGACCATCTCGGTCGCCGCGCGACGAAGTGGCAGATAGCGCGCGACTTCGTTCCAGACCGGGCTCTTATAGGTCCAGTCTGCCAGCAGCACCACTTCGCCGCCGTTCTCCAGTTCGACCTCGCCTTCGGTCAGCAGGTGCATCAGGAATGTACGCAGGTGGCCACGGCACCGGTCTTGCTGGTCGGAATCGGCATCATCCCGTGTCTTGGCGGAAGGTCAGCCAGGCTCCACTTGTCGCAATGGCGGAAGGGGAGCGGCGAGGATCGTTCTTGCTTCCTCCTCGGTCACGCCCAGCGCGCGCAATACACCTTGGGCCACATGCTCGATGTGCCGACCAGTCACCTCTCCAGCCAACAAGCTGCTGGCGCTGGCCAGGCCGGCGCCCAAAAGGATATCTCGTCCCGCCTCAGCCGTCGCGATTGTAAATTGGCCTGCGTCGATCCCTTGCTGGATGGTCTCGGAAACGCGTTCAACGACGGTATCGTGGAAAAAGCCGATGCCCATGCCAGTGTTGACCATGCACCAGCCCCACTCTCGGTCGTCCAGCATGTGCGTGAGGTAATAACGCACCGCTGCGGATGTGCGCTCAGCGGGTGTGCCGAATGCCTCGAACGCGACATGCACGGCCTGGTCGAAACGTAATGAAATCTCCTCGAACAAGGCAGCCTGCAGCGCGTCGAGCCCGGTAAAGTGGTTGTAGAAAGTGCCGCGCGCGATGTCGGCCTGTTCGCAGATATCCTCGATCCGGGTAGCGCGACCACCTTCGCGGCCATAGAGCGTGCGCGCCGCATCCAGCAACCGCGCGCGGGTGCGCGTTCGCCGACCGGCACCGATTTCAGCCCGGCGGGCAAGGTCGACGTTGCTTTTGGCCATAGTTCCCTTTCCGCGAAGGTTGGTGCGAACGCAAGCGCAAGCGACACCCGCCGATTGCAAACAAACATCGGCCATATTGACACCGTGCGGCTGGTGCCATAATTCGAATTTAGATACATAGTCATTATGACTTTGTGTCTATAAAAATATGGATCATGGGGATGAGGATCGGGGATATGGAGAGCAAGGGCGGAGCATACCTGCGAGCATGCCGCTGGGCGGCTGGCGTAGCGGTCATGGCTGTAGCGACCGGGTCGCTGCAGGTGCGGGCACAGGAAGCAGCAGAACCGGCAGCGTCCAACCCGCTGGACCTGATCGTCGTCACCGCCGAACGACGCGAACAATCGATCCAGGATTCCTCGCTGTCGCTGCAGGTGATCTCGCCCGACGAGCTGGAGCGCGCCAATATCACCCAGGCGAGCGATCTCAACACTATGGTGCCCGGCCTGCAAATCGGTTCGGGCGGGAACAGCCCGCAAATCTACATTCGCGGCGTGGGCGACTTTGCCGCCAGCTCGTTGTCCAACCCGGCTGTGGCGGTGAATATCGACGGGGTCTACATCGCCCGTCCGCAAGGTTTCAACAGCCAGTTCTACGACCTTGAGCGGATCGAGGTGCTGAAAGGTCCGCAAGGGACGCTGTATGGCCGCAATGCGTCAGGCGGGGCGATCAACCTGGTCAGCCGCCGTCCGCAGCTGGATGATACCAGCGGCTATCTGGGGCTGACTTACGGCAATTACGATACCAAGCAGTTGGAGGCCGCGGTCAACGTGCCGCTGGGCGAAACACTGGCGGTGCGGGTGGCGGTGAACGCGGTCGATCGCGACGGTTATCTGTCCGATGGCACCGACGATGACGAGCGCGTCGCCGCCCGCGCACGGCTGCTGTGGGATGGCGGCGGCGCGGTGTCGCTGTTGGTCAATGCGGACTATGCTTGGGAAGGCGGGCAAGGCCCGGGCTATGTCATGCTGCCCGCTCCGGCCGGCACCGATCCGTGGACTGCGGCGAGCGATCCGCGCGCCAACGCCCAAATCGCGGCTACCCCGCCCATCGGTTTCCTGTTGCCGGCGGTGGGCACCGACAGCTTTCGCCGTAATGAGTTCTGGAACCTTTCGGCCGAGCTCGAGGCCGATCTGGGCTTTGCCACGCTGACTTTCGTCCCGGCGTATCGAAAGGCCCAACTGTCCGAACGCAACTATCCCGCGGGCCTGCGCTATACCATCCCGCGCACCGATGCCGAGCAGACGAGCATGGAACTGCGGCTGGGCGACAGCAGCGAGGCGCTGACCTGGGTGCTGGGCGGTTACCTGTTCGATGAGAACCAGGACACCGAACAGCAGATCTTCCAGGGCATCTTCCAGGATACCATCGTCTACGCCTTGCCGCATATTCGCAGCTATGCCGCGTTCGGCCAGGCAACCTACAGTCTGACCGAACAGCTGCGCGTGATCGGCGGCCTGCGTTATACCTATGAGCGCAACGCGGTGACCGGCGAGATCTATACCAACGCGCCGCCGTTCCCCGTGCCGCCCGAAGCCCTGCCGCTGCTGCAGCTGGCCTTTGGCGGCAAGACGCACTTCGATGCGCTGAACTGGCGTGCCGGCGTGGAATACGACGTGTCGCCGGATTCGATGCTGTTCGCCACGGCCAGCACGGGCTTCAAGGCGGGCGGCTTCAACCAGACCGTCGCGCCCGAGGATACTTACGACCCCGAGCATATCACCGCGTTCGAAATCGGCTCGCGCAACGAGTTCGCGAATGGACGGGTGGTGCTGAACTTCGAGGGCTTCTGGTGGCGTCTGCGCGACAGCCAGATCGCGCATGTAAAGTTCGATCCTCTGGCCAACATCAATCTGGTCACCGACAATGCCGGTTCGGCCGAAATCAAGGGCGCCAACGTCGAACTGCAGGCCGCGCTGAGCGATTCTGACGTGCTGCGCTTCTTCGTCGAGTACAACCACGCGCAGTACAAGGAATTTGCCTTCGACACGGCGTTCAGCATTTTCGGCACGCCGCTGTTCAACCCCGCCTCCACCGGCTGCGACGTCAGCGCCCCGTTCCCAGGTGTCAGCTTCGGGACCGAGGCGGCGACCATCGACTGTTCGGGCTTTGCCATGCCGCGCGCGCCGCGCTGGTCGGGTTCGGCCACTTACCAGCACACATTCGAGCTGCCCCGCGGGGATGAGATCGTGTTCGACGCGGCGATGCAGTTTGCCTCGAGCCGGTGGCTGGGCTTCGACTATGTGCCGCCCGAACAGGAAAGCAGCTATGCCAGCCTCGATGCCACTCTGACCTACACCGATCCCGCTGATCGCTGGTCATTGGCGGCATACATGCGCAACATCGGCAAGGAAGCCTATCATACCGGTGCCGGCGTCCACGCCTTTGCCCCGCCGCTGACTTACGCCAGCATTGCCCCGCCGCGCACCTTTGGCCTACGCTTGCGCGTGAATTTTGGCGAATAGGGCGCAGACCCCTGGGCGGGAGAGGCACGGCATGTTCCTGAAGAACGGTTGGTACTGCGTCGGGTGGAGCCACGAGCTTGATTCTGGCCCCGTCGCCCGGCGGATGCTGGACGAGCCGGTGCTTGTGCTTCGCGGAAGTGACGGTGTGGCGGTGGCGGTGCAGGGCCGCTGCCCGCACCGCTTCGCGCCGCTGCATATGGGGACCATCGCCGATGACACGATCACCTGCCCCTATCACGGGCTGGTGTTCGACAAAGGCGGCCAGTGCATCCACAATCCGCACAGCGACGGCGCCATCCCGCCGGGTGCGGACCTCAGGACCTATCCGGTGGTCGAGCGCGACGGGATTGTATGGGTGTGGATGGGCGATCCGGCAAGGGCTGACCCGGCGCTGGTGATCGACAGCGGCTTCTTGGTCGATCCGGGCTATGCCACCGTTTTCGGCTATCTGGCGGTGGACGCGCACTACCAGCTGATCATCGACAACCTGCTGGATCTGACCCACCCTGCCATTGTTCACAAGGGCGGTCTCAGTTCGCCGGAATACATGGGCGCCAAGATGCAGCATCGCTTCTGGCAGGAAGGCAACGTGATCCATTCGGATTACCTGTTCGCCGACGTCAACGCCTCGCCCGGCCTCGCCCCGCTGTGGGGCGAGCGCAAGGCCGATGTGCGGGCAATGATGACGCTTTATCCGCCCAGCAACCTGGTGCTCGATTTCCGCATGACCGAGGTGGACGGGCCGGTGGACGAGGGTGTTTTCCTGCCCACCCTGCACATTCTGGTGCCCGAGAGCGAGAATCGCACGCATTACTTCTATGCAATGGGCCGCAACGTGGCGGTCGATAATGCCGAGCTTAGCGCGATCACCGCCGAGATGGCCCGCCACGCCTTTGCCGAGGAAGACGAGCCCATGATCCGCGCGTGCCAGGGGATGATGGGCACACATGACCTGTTCTCGCTCAAGCCGGTAATGCTGAAGACCGACGTCGCGGCGGTGCGCGCGCGGCTGCTGCTCGACAAGTTGATCGCCGAGGAGGCGGCATCGTGAACCTGCCGGTGGAAGACGTCATTGCCTTGCAGGACCTTGCGGCACGCTACTGGGCGCTGGCCGACCTGACCGAGCAGGTTCCGCTGGACGATCTGTTCGAGGATCAGGCCGTGTTCGATCTCGGCAAGCTCAAGCTGGAAGGCTTGCCCGCCATCGCCGCCTTCTTCACCGACCGCGCGCAATCGATGCGTGAGACCGGGCGCACCACGCGCCACCTGGCGAGCAATTTTCTGGCCCTGCCGCAAGCCGACGGCAGCGTGCGCGTGCGCTCCACCGTCATTGTTCATGCCGGCAATGGCGAGCATCCGCTACCCGCCGCGGAACCATCGGGCATCGCCGATTTCCACGACGTCTGCCGCCGCCAGCCCGATGGCCGCTGGCTCTATCATCATCGCAGCGCCAGCACCGTATTTGTCGGGGCAGGCGCGGCAGCATTCGCCCGGTAAAGGACCCGACATGGCACCCAGCGACCCCTTGGCACCCCGCGCCTACCTCGGCTGCGTCCCGCACGTGCCGTTCACCGTGCTACAGGACAAGGCGCTCAACGCGCCGTTCTGGCAGGCCTACCATCGCGAGGCGGAACGGATCGCCGCTTTCGATCCGGATCTGGTGATCATGTTCGGATCGGATCATTACAGCGGCATGCATCTGGACCTGATGCCCAGTTTTGCCGTGGGTATGGCAGCCGAAGCGGTGGGCGATGATGGCGGCTTTCCCGGCAAACTCAAGGTACCGCGCGACCTCGCTTATGCCTGCGCCGCGCATGTCATCGACGCTGGTATCGACGTGGCCACCAGTCACGCTATGGAAGTGGACCACGGCTTTTCCGCGCCGCTCAACCACTATTTCGGCGCGATCGACGCCAAGCCGGTGATCCCGGTGTTCGTCAACGCCCTGGCCGAACCGCGCCCCACCTTCCGCCGCTGCCGCATGTTGGGCGAGGCGGTGGGAGACTGGGCGGCCAGGACCGGGCTGAAAGTGGCCATCATCGGCACCGGCGGCCTGAGCCATGAAACGGGCGAGGTGTTCCCGCAGTTTCGCGAGGTGAGCGACCCGCGCACTCGTGAGTACCTGCTCCACGGCGGCACCACGGGCGAATTGACGCGCGACGGTTGGCTCGCCGAGCTGCACGAGGGGTTGCAGGTGGTCAACGGTCTGCTGCTCGACCGCGTGCCCGGCGTTGGCGAGATCCGGCCCGATTGGGACGCCGAATTTATCCGCCTGTTCACCGGCGGCGACATGGCCGTGTTCGACAGCTGGAGCGATGCCGAGGTCCTCGCCGCCGGAGGCAACGGTGCGGGAGAAGTCCGTATGTGGATTGCCGCTGCCGCCGCTGCGAGCCGCGTGGGTGTGCGCGACATCACGGTCGACTATTTCAGCCACGAGCTGCCGATGGGTGTGTGCGCGGTGGTGGTGCATGGCTGAAGTGCATTTGCCGCCGGTGGTTCTGCTGCACGGCTGCGGCGGCTCGCCGGAACAGGCGTTTGAACAGGCTGGCTGGGTCGAGGCATTCCGCGCTGCGGGGCGCCAGGTCCACGCGCTGCACCTGCCGGGACATGGGCGCGATGGCCCATCGCACGATCCGGCAGATTATGCCGACATGGCGCAGGCGCTGTTGCCGCAGTTTCCCGCTGGTGCCTGCGATATTGTCGGCTTCTCGCTGGGCGCCAAGCTGGCGCTGGATATTGCGGTGCGCTGGCCCCACCGCGTGCGGCGGATGGTGCTGGGGGGGATCGGCGACAATGCCTTCGCACCCGAGACCGTGGGCGAAGCTGCCGCTGCCGCTCTGGAGCATGGCGCGGGGCCGGACACGCCTCCCGGCGTGCGCGCGTTCCTGGCCACCTGGGAGCCCTCGCTGAACGATCCGCTGGCAGTCGCCGCCGTGCTGCGCCGCCCGGCCAATCCGGTGCTCGACGAAGGCATGGTAGCCGCGATCACCACGCCTGTCGCTGTGATCAACGGGGCAGACGATTTCGTGATGACACTGGGTTCGCGGCTGTTTTCCGCGCTGGACATCCAGCCGCATGTTCTGCCCGGGGTCGGCCATTTTGACCTGACCGCGCAGACCGAATTTCAGCAAATTGCCGCCCGCTTCCTGGGCGAGGAAGGATACCAATGAAACTGGCTTCAATTCACGCAGATGGCGCCGACCGCTTGGTTGTGCTGGTGGACGGCAAGCTGGCCGATCTCGCCAGCTTCACCAAATGCCCGGCGGACATGATCGCGCTGATCGAAGGCGGGAGCGCGCTGCTGGAACGCATTGCCGCTGATCTGGCGGCGGCGGATCCTGCCAAACTGGCGCTGTTCGATCCGACCGCGGTCACTTGGCACCCACCGGTGCGGCGCCCCTGCAAGATCGTCTGTGTGGCGCTCAACAACCGCAGCCTCGACAAGATCAAGGTCAAGGCGCCGACCGATCACCCAGCGTTCTTCCTCAAGCCGTTCACGGCCTTGACCGGGCACGGCGGGGAAATCCGCCTCCGCCCCGAATATGGCTTCACCCACCCGGAGCCCGAACTGGCGGTGATCGTGGGCAAGACGCTGACCGATGCCACGCCGCAGCAGGCATTGGCAGCCGTCTTCGGCTATTCGATCATCAATGACGTCACCTGTACGAAGATGCGCGAGGAGGACAGTTTCACCCTGCGCACCTATCGCGATCAACCCGACGGCACGCGCGTGGATGACCTGCACCACACCAGCTATCCGGGCCGCTACAAGGGGGCCGATACCTTCGCCCCACTGGGACCCTACCTGACCACAGCAGACGAGGTGCCCGACCCGTCCGCGCTGGCGATCCGCTGCCACATGGACGGCACGCTGGTCGCATCCGATCTCACCGCCAACTATGTGTGGAGCGTGGCCCATGCCCTGTCGCACATCAGCCGCACCAACACGCTGCTGCCGGGCGATGTTGTGGCCATGGGCACGGCGGTCGGTATGGAAAGCGCCGATCCCGACGCCCCCAACCTGCCCGGGATCACCCGCTGCAACCTTGACGGCTACACAGGCGAGGTGACGATCGAGATTACCGGCCTTGGGACATTGAGCAATCCGGTGCGCTGCATGTAACGACTGATTGGACTTGCCGAGCTGAGCCCGCCTTCGCCACGGTCTCGCTGGCGGAAGTGGTTCCGCCAGCCACTCGGCAAGTACGGTTGTGCGGTGGATTTATAGGCCTTTCAGCCGCGACATGTTCAAGCCTGCTGCTGCAGCAGCTGGGAGATGATCCGGATGACGCGCTCCTTGCGTGGTTGTGGCTGGCGGTCGCTGCGCGTGACCAGGATACGTTGGCCTGGTGGTAAATCGATCGGCAAGCGAACGATCCGGCCCTGATCGACCAGGTCGCGGGCATCGTCGTCGAATAGCAAGCCCACACCGCGCCCTTCCGCTACGTGATCGATAATCACTTCCATGAACTGCGAACGGGCGGCAACATCCACGATTTCGACCGTAAGCTGACGCAACGTCGCGCGTTGCCAAGCCTCGGAAGGCGTATCCCGGTTCGACAGAATGAAAGGCAATTTCGATAGGTCCTGCGGCACATCCCGGACCTTTTCAGCAAGGGCTGGCACCGCATAAAGTCCCACCGCTGCTGACCGCAGCGCCACAGAGTCCAGCCCCGGCAACTCGGCCATGTCGCCCGTATAAAAGGCGCAGTCGACCGCCCCCTCCCGCACCAGGCGCAAAAGATCCTCGTGCTGGTAGGTCTGAACGAATTCGAGATTGAGCGAGCTTTGTGCGCCGAACATCCGCCGCACGTTGGGTCGTATCCAGTGATCCAGCAGGTAGTTGCCCGCCGCGATGCGTACAGTCACCTCCGCCCCGTCGGCGCCGCTGGCATAACTGACCTTGTGGGCGGAACGCAGCAAGGCGCGAGCCTCAACCAGCATCGTCTCCCCCAAAGGTGACAGCTGCGCGTGCGAACCGCGCTCACGCACGAACAGCCGACCGCCCGCGTGCCGTTCCAGCAGCTGGATATGACGGCTTATCGCTGGCTGGCTGATATCGAGCCGGTCCGCCGTCTTCCTGAAATTCTGGTCTTGTGCAGCTTCGACGAAGACCTCGATCTGACGCAGCGTGAACGCCATGAAGTGATAACCTTTCCAACATCACTGATAGCCTGCCGAGGCGTTGCTCTGCAACGGTTGTCAGGGGAAATGGGCGAAAAGGGCAATGGGAGAGGATTGCGTGCAACAATGTGGGGCCGGAAACGGCCGAATGCGCCTCTTGTGCTCCGCCGCGCCGATGGTGCGTGCGGCCAGCCGACTGGCCTTGATGGCAAGCTTGTGCCTGGCAAGCGCTGCTGCCGCGCAGGACACTCCGCACCATTGGAATCATTACCCTACCCCCGCACAGGCCCCAGACGGGGCACCCAACGTGCTGGTAGTGCTGACCGACGATGTGGGCTTTTCCGCGGTCACGGGCCTGGGCGGACCAATACGCACCCCTGCTTTTGACTATCTGGCCCGCAACGGCCTGACCTATAACCGCTTTCACGTTACCGCCATGTGTTCGCCCACTCGCGCGGCACTGTTGACCGGGCGCAACCATCATGCCGTAGGCTATGGTGCTATCGCCAACGTGGCGGTGGATGAGGCGGGCTATACTTCGATCATCCCCGAAAGCGCCGCAACCATTGCCGACGTGCTGCGGATGAATGGCTACGCCACGTCTTTCTTCGGCAAGAACCATAATACGCCCGATTGGGAAACCGGCCCGCTGGGCCCGTTCGACCATTGGCCCAACGGCATGGGATTTGACTATTTCTACGGATACAACGGCCCGGCGACCGACCATTTCAACCCGGAACTGGTAGAGAACCGCAACCCGATCCGCCGCGATCGGGCAGACGAGACCTACCACCTTGATCGGGACCTGGCCGATCACATGATCGACTGGTTGCACATGCAGAACAGCCTGCAGCCGGACCAGCCGTTCCTGATGTATTACGCGCCCAGCGCGATGCACGGACCGCAGCAGGCCCCGCGCGAATGGATCGACCGCTTCGCCGGCCAGTTTGACCGCGGTTATGACGTGCTCCGCGAGGAAACGTTCGCCCGGCAGAAAGCGATGGGCCTGATCCCGCAGGATGCCGCGCTTGCGCCGCGACCCGAGGGCATACCCGCGTGGGATAGCCTGACGCCGCAGCAGCAGCACAATTCCGCCCGGCTGATGGAAGTAGCCGCCGCGCACATGGCCTATATGGACGACCAGTTCGGTCGCGTGATTGCGGCGCTGCGGCAGAGCGGCGAACTGGATAACACCCTGATCCTGTATGTGCAGGGCGATAATGGCGCGGCGATGCACGAGCTCGGCGGCACCACCAACACATACGAGAGCTTTGCCCAGATCGACGAAGACGATGCTGAAATGGCCGCCAACCTTGATCGCGCGGGCGGCGAGGACGCCTTTGGCAACTACCCCGCCGGCTGGGCCTTTGCGATGAACACTCCGTTCCCCTGGGGCAAGGCGATCGCCAGTCACCTGGGCGGCACGCGCAACGCGCTGGTGGCCTTCTGGCCTCGCCGGATCACCCAGCATGGTGCCGTCAGATCGCAATACAGCCATGTGATCGACATCGCCCCGACGATCTATGATGCAGTCGGCATCACCGCGCCCCAAGTGGTTGACGGAGTTCAACAGCAGCAGATCGACGGTGTATCGCTCGCCGCAACTTTCGCTGATCCCGCCGCGCCCGAAGTGCGGACGGAGCAGTATTACGAGATGCTGGGCACCCGGGGCATCTACCGTGATGGCTGGCTGGCCGGAACAGCGGTCACCTGGCAGCCTTGGAGCCTCAACGATTACAACCCGCTGACCCTGCCGTGGGAACTGTACAACCTCAACGATGATTTCAGCCAGACGCGCAACCTGGCAGACACCTACCCCGAGCGACTGGCCGAACTGCAGGCCGCCTTCGCGGCGGCGGGCGAACGCAATAACGTGTTCCCGTTGCAGGCCGATTACCTCGCCCGCCTCAATCCCGAGCGCCGCCCGGAAGCGCTCTCCGCGCAGGGGGCCTACGTCTACTATCCAAGCGAGCTGCGCTATCCCATCGCCGCCTGGCCCAACGTCAGCCCCAACTGGACCGCCACCGCGCGGCTGACCACCGGCAGCGGAGCCGACAGTGGCCCCGTGTTTGTGATGGGCACGCGCTTTACCGGCTATGGCCTGGCGTTGGATCGCGGCGTGCCCGTTTTCACCTATAACCCGACCGGACGCCCGCAGGAACGCATCACGGTGCGCGGCCCGACTCAACTTTCCGCGGGCGATCATGCCTTGACCGTAGCCTTTCGGCCAGCAGGGCGCGGGGTGCGACTGTCGCTTTCGGTAGACGGCAGCGAAGTGGCCAGTGCCAGCGTTGACCGGTTCTACCGCGTTTTTGCCGGCAACGCCCTGATCGGTAGCCCGATGATCGACGACCGGACCGGCCCGGCGAGGTGTGATTGCACCATCGCCGATGTAACCATAACGGTTCAATAAATTTCACAAAGTATCCATTATCAAGCTGGGGAGAATACAATGATCAAGGCTACTATCGCGCGCGGGGTGTCGATCATGGCACTGACCGCCATGACGTTCGCCATCGCCGCACCCGTCGCGGCGCAGGACAATGAGGCCGCCAGCGACGAAAATGTCATCCTCGTCACCGCCCAGTTTCGCGAGCAGGACCTGCAGGATACCCCGATCGCCATCACGGCAATCAGCGGAGACATGCTTGACGCGCGCAGCCAGAGCGACGTGCAGCAGATCGCGGCGCAGGCCCCCAACGTGAACCTGCAGCCGGGCACCGGCAGCTTCGGCCCCTCGCTTGCCGCCTCGATCCGCGGCGTGGGCCAGTACGACTTCAGCCCGGCGGTGGAACCAGGCGTGGGTTTCTATGTCGATGACGTTTACTACCCCTCGCTCACCGGCGCTGTGTTCGACCTGCTGGACCTTGACCGGATCGAGATCCTGCGCGGGCCGCAGGGCACGCTGGCCGGGCGCAATTCCATCGGCGGCGCGGTAAAGCTCTATTCGCGTCGTCCGGAGGGCGACAACACCGGGATGATCTCGGCCGGCTATGGCAGCCGCGACCGGGTGGATTTCCGTGGCGGGTTCGACTTTGGTATCACCGATGACCTGTCGGCCCGCATTTCCGGCGCGGCCAAGCAGCAGGGCGGCTATGTCGACGTGCTCGATTATGGCTGCGTCAACCCGCTGGGATCGGCCAACAACCCCACCGTGGGCGGTATTGCCCCCACCCGCGCGCCAGGTGATTGCCGCGTGGCGCGCGATGGCGATGTCAACTATCAGGCCCTGCGCGGCCAGTTGCGCTATCACCCGTCAAGCTCGCTCGATCTGATGCTGTCGGCCGAATACATCAGCGATAACCGCCGCCCCAGCCCGGCCATTCTGATCGCCACCAACGGCGCGCTGACACCGGCGCAGCAAGCTCGCGTGCGCGGCAGCTTCGCCGGCGTCAATTACGACAACCGCTTCATCTGCGGGCTGTATTGCAACTACGCCACTGGCCGCATGCCGATCGACACCGCACAGGGCTTCGGCTTCGATACGTCGAGCGAGCTGTTCATGAACTACGAAGGCATCGGCCTGTCGCTCAACGCCGACATCGACCTGACCGACGACCTGAAGCTGACTTCGATCACCGGCTACCGCGATTTCAGCAGCCAGTTCGTCAACGATGCCGACCTGTCGCCGCTGGCGGTGAACCAGGGGTACAATGACCTCAACGTCAAGTTCTTCAGCCAGGAAGTGCGCCTCACCGGCTCGCTGCTGGACGATAGCCTGGTGTGGACCCTGGGCGGCTACTATTCAGACCAGGACACCTTCTGGCCCTATGTCCAGGACCTGCGCGTGTCCGGCCTGCAGTTCGCATCGCTGGGCGAGGACGTGGAAGCGGTGAGCTTTGCCGCCTTTGCCCACGTATCGTGGGAACTGATGGACGGCCTGACGTTCAACGGAGGCCTGCGCCGCACGCATGAACGCAAGGATTACCAGTTCTCCCGCCGCTTCATCGACGGGCGCACCGGCGTGCCGCGTGTGGGTAGCCTCGATGGCCTGGTGGGCACCTACACTGAAACCCGCTGGGATTACCGCGCCAACCTGCAGTACGAATTCACGGCCGACGTGATGGCTTATGTGCAGTATTCCACCGGCTACAAGGGCGGCGGCATCAACCCGCGCCCGTTCTTCGATACCCAGGTCCAGCCGTTTACGTCAGAAGCGCTTACAGCCTATGAGGTGGGCTTGAAGGCAGACCTGATTGACGGGCTGCTGCGGGTGAACACATCGGCCTTCTTCAACGATTACACCAACATCCAGCTGGTGCTGACCTCGTGCCCCAACTTCACCCCGAACAACGCGCTGACACCGTGCGCCATGACATCCAACGCGGGCGATGCCCACGTGAAGGGCTTCGAGGTGGAAACCACCATAAACCCGGCGGACGGCTTCAGCATCGATGCCACGCTGAGCTACCTCGACTTTCAGTACACCAGCCTCAATGCGGCGGTGACAGGGGTCAGCCTGGCTAATGTCGCGCCCTATACCAATGAGTGGAAGTGGAGCATCGGTGCGCAGTACGTTGCCGACCTGCCGGGCGGATCCACGCTGACCCCGCGCCTCGACTTGTCGCACCAGAGCCAGTTCTTCGTGGCGGCCTCCAACTCGGCTGCCAGCCGGGTGCCCGCGTATACTTTGCTCAACGGTCGGGTGACCTGGCGCAACGCCGATGATGACCTGGACGTCTCGCTGCAGGTGACCAACCTCACCGACAAGTACTACTACCAGGGCGCGTTCGAGAACCTGCAATCCGGATTTGCCGTCGCCCAGCCGGCCCGCCCGCGTGAATGGGCGGTGTCGGTTACCAAGCGGTTCTAAACCGCTGGTGACTTACTGACCGGCCCGGCCCCGCCCCGTCCCAACCCGGGCGGGGCCAGTTCGGAGGTTATCAGGCGCGGCGAGACGATGTAGTCCTTGCCGGACGCAAGCAGAAAAGAAACGAGAGGATTGCCATGACCGATGTAATCGCCGCCCTACAGACCGAACTTGCCGAGGTGAAACAGCGGCACGATGCGTTAGCAGTCGAAGTGCGGCAGGCCCGTGATTTCCAGGCGGTGCAGAACCTCCAGGCGGCTTATGGCTACTATGTCGATAAGGGTCTGTGGGACCAGGCTGCCGATCTGTTTGCCGAGGATGGCACGCTGGAGCTGGCCGGACGCGGCGTTTACATCGGGCGCGAACGGGTGCGCGCCTACCTGCATCACCTGCCGGCCTATGGCCACGGCATGTTGTACAACCACATGCAATTGCAACCGGTGATCCATGTGGACAGCGCGGCGGGCACAGCCAACGGCCGCTGGCGCAGTTTCATGATGGTCGGATCGCTTGGCAACGAAGCGCGCTGGGGCGAGGCGACTTACGAAAACGCCTACAAGCGGGTCGGCGACGAGTGGAAGATTGCCCAGCTGCACGGGTATATGAACATCTACGTCGATTTCAACGAGGGATGGAACAAGGACGGAGTCAAGCTGCTGCGCGCGATTGACGGCCTCCAGCCCGATGCTCCGCCGACGATGGAATACGAATGCTATCCGGCGCCGCTGATTGCGCCGTTCCATTACGACAAGGTCTGACAAAGGGGCTGGGGCATGAACGGGATGATCGGAAAGCGCGCGCTGCTGGGTGCCTTGGCGCTGGCGCTGGCCGCCTGCTCTGCCGAAAGCGAGGCCCCCGCCCCGGCCACCCGGCAGCAGGCCGAGATACCCGCCAACCCAACCCGCAACGCCTATTTCGGCGATCTGCACCTGCACACCAGCTATTCGCTGGATGCCGCGGCCTCGGGCACCAACACCGTGCCCAACGATGCCTATCGCTATGCCCGAGGGCTGCCGGTCGATTACATGGGGCAAACGGTGCAGCGGCGGACCCCGCTCGATTTCCTGGCGGTGACCGATCATGCTGAATACCTTGGCATGGTCCGGCTGGGGCGTGATCCGGCGGGCCGGTATGCCGGGACGGACTGGCCGTCTGTGCTGGATGTGCACGATTTTAGTCAGGTGTTCCCGGCGATGCGGCGCATCGTCAACCCGGCGTTGACGCGCGGCGCCGATTCCCCCTTCAACGACCCGGCGGGCATCCGTGACAACTGGCGTGACGTGATCGATGCGGCCGAAGGCAATTATGTGCCCGGCACCTTCACCACCTTTGCCGCCTTCGAATGGTCCGCCACGCCGAACGACGGCCATCAACACCGCAACGTGATCTTCGCCGGGCCCACCTATCCGGACATGCCTTTCTCCACAGTCGATTCCATGCTGCCCGATGACCTGTGGACCTATGCCGAAGGCTGGCGCGCGCGCGGGGTGGATTCGATCCTGATTCCGCACAATTCCAATCTGTCGGAAGGCATGGCCTTTTCCATGCGGCAGACAGGCGATGCCCCGATGACCCGTGCATGGGCCGCCCGGCGCAACGCCAACGAGCCGCTGGTGGAGATAAGCCAGAACAAGGGCAGCAGCGAAACGCGGCCCGAACTGTCGCCCGATGACGAATTTGCCGGGTTCGAACTGCTCGCCGCCGAAGGCGAGGATCTGGGCGGCGGCTATGTCCGCACTGGCCTGCAGCGGGGCATGCTGATCGAGCGCGAGCTGGGCATCAACCCGATGCAGTTTGGCATCATCGCCGCGAGCGACTTCCATTCGGGCGTGTCGTCCAGCGAAGAGGACAACTTCCCCGGCGGACTGGGTCTGGGCGATACCCAGGCCGACCCGGAGGCGCTGCTCAACCAGATCTCGCCCATCCTCAACGCCCCGCTGACCACGCTTTCAGTTGGCGGCATCACCGGCGTCTGGGCCGAGCAGAACACCCGGGAGGCGATCTTTGCCGCGCTGCGTCGGCGCGAGGTGTTCGCCACCAGCGGCCCGCGCATCAAGGTGCGCATGTTTGCCGGATGGAACCTGCCAGCCAGCCTGATCGAGCGCAGCAGCTGGGTGGCCGAAGCCTACCGCCGCGGCACGCCGATGGGCGGATCGCTCACCCGCCCGCAAGGCCACCGCGCGCCGCAGTTCTTGCTCGAAGCGGTCAAGGACCCGCTCTCGGGCAATCTCGACAGGGTGCAAGTGGTCAAGCTGTGGATCGACGAGGCGGGCGCGCACGAACGGATCTACGATGTCGCATGGTCGGGCAATCGCCGCCCCGATCCCCGAACCGGCCGCGTGGGCCCGGTCGGCAACACGGTGGACGTGGCCCGCGCCACCTACACCAACACTATAGGCAACGCGCAGCTGATAACCGCGTGGAGCGACCCGGACTTCAACCCCGCTCAACCCACGCTCTACTACGCTCGGGTGCTGGAAATCCCCACGCCGCGCTGGCCGGTCTACCTGGCGCAGCGCAACAACCTGCCCTTCCCCGCCGATCAACCCGCGTGGCTGCAGGAACGCGCCTGGACTTCGCCCATCTGGTATCGCCCATGAGTAAATTGCCTCGCTGGCTGAAAGACCCGCTGGTCCATTTCCTTGTTGCCGGAGCCGCGTTGTTCATGGCTCTCCCGCGCGAGACGGACCTGTCGTCGCAAGTGATCGCCGTTTCGCGGGGCGACCTCATCGGCTACATGCAAGCCAAGGCACGGCTATATGACGGGCAGACCTTCGAGCAGGCCTATGACGCGCTGATCCCGGAGCAGCGGCGCGAAATGCTCGACGATTACGTGCGGCAGGAAGCGCTTTACCGCGAGGCGCGCGCCATCAGCCTGGATGAGGCCGACCCGCTGGTGCGCAGCCGTCTGGTGCAGCAGATGGACCTGTTGCTGCGTGACCAGGCGATGTCTGGTGCAGAGATCAGCCCGGCGGAAGTCGAAGCCTATTTCCGAGAACACGCCGCCGATTATGCCCAGCCCGCTACCGCTACCTTCACCCACGTGTTCATCGACGGGCAGAAGCACGGCACGGCAACGGCGCAAGTGGCTGCGCGCGAATTGCAAGCCTTGCGCAGCGGCAATGTGGCTCCGGAAGACGCTCTGGGACGTGGCGACCGCTTTCCCTACCAGCGAAACTATTCGGCGATGACGCAAGGGGCGCTGGTGCCCGAACTGGGCGAGGACCTGGCCGCAGCCGCCTTTCGCCAGCCTGTCTGGCAATGGACCGGCCCCTTCCGCTCGCCATTGGGCCTGCACCTGCTGCGCGTTGCATCGCGCCGGGCAGCGCAACAGGTGCAACTCGACCAGCTGCGCGACCTGATTACCCGCGACGCCTTGCAGGCCAAGCGCAACCGGCTGGGCGATCAGGCGGTGCAGCAGGTGGTGGCAGGCTATCGGCTGGAGCCCGCTCGTGACCTTGGCGAACTGGGCGGCCCCGCGCGGTGAGGTGGCTGTTGGCCCTGCTGTCGCTGGCTTTCGCCATGCCGGCCCTGGCCGATGAAGCGCGCCCGCTGTACATTGAGGCGGCGGCGAGTGGCGCGACCACGATCGATCTGGCTTGGCGCATCCCGCCCACCTTTACCGCCGGGGCTATCCCCGACCTGATCCTGCCGCCCGACTGCGCACCCACCGCACCAATGCGCCAGTGGAGCGACGGTGTGGGTCACCAGCGCGCCGAGCGCTGGATCTGCCGCCAGCCGCTGGCAGGCCGAGCCATTCGCATAGCCTATCCGATGGGCAATCCCAACCTGCCGACGATTTATCGAGCCGTGCTGGCAGATGGGACGGCCACCGTGGGGATGCGCCTGCCAGGGGTGACGCATATCCCTTTCCCCGCTCCGACCGCGCAGGCGCAGGGTACTTTCGGGCAATACCTGGTGATGGGCGTGGAGCATATCTGGCTGGGGTTTGACCATTTGCTGTTTGTCGCCTGCCTGGTGTGGATTGCGGGGCGCTGGCGGCGCGTGGTGACCACCGTAACGGGCTTTACCATCGGCCATTCGGTCACCCTGGCCGCTGCCGCGCTCAACCTGGTGACCGTGCCGGTCCGAACGATCGAGGTGCTGATCGCGCTCAGCATCGTGCTGTTGGCCGTGGAACTGGCGCGGGGCCGGTCCGACACCGTAACCTGGCGCCATCCGCTGGCGGTCTCAACAGGCTTCGGCCTGCTCCACGGGTTCGGCTTTGCTGCGGTGCTGAAGGAGGTCGGCTTGCCGCAGGCGGGCCTGCTGAGCGCCTTGCTCGCCTTCAATCTGGGGATTGAGCTGGGCCAGCTGGTCTTCGTTGCCGCGCTGCTGGCGGCCGGGGCCTTGTTGGGGTTAGCCGCTCGCCGCCTGATGCCGCTGTTCGACCAAGGCCGCCACGCCTCGCTGCCGCGCCTCGCCTCCGCCTATTTTATCGGGATTACCGCCACCTATTGGATGTTGCAGAGGGCCGTCTGAGGCGGGTCTGCCGGGAGAATAACCATGCGTGCCCCGTCCCTTTGCCTAGTTGCCGCCACCGGCCTGCTGGCTGGCCTGGCCGCCTGCCAGCAACCCGTCGCGCCTGCGGCCACAGCGGCAGATCCTGCAGTCGACCGGCGGGCCGCCAATCCGGCGCAAGCGGGCGACCGGGTCCTGCTGTGGGGTGATACGCATCTTCACACCCGCGACAGCGCCGATGCGTTCGAAAACGGCAGCAACAACGCCGATATCGACACCGCTTATCGCTTTGCGCGCGGCATGCCCGTGCGCCACACCCGCACCGGCGAGGTGATCCGGATCGACCAGCCGCTGGATTTCCTGGTGGTGGCTGATCACGCCGAGATGCTGGGCGTGCTGCCGCGCATGGTTGAAGGCGATGCCGCCGTCCTTGCCACTACCGGCGGACAGCAACTGGCCGAAGCCTACCGCGCGGATCCCGACCGGGCATACATGCAGACCATGAAGCTGGGGCCGCACGATCCGGTGAACGCGATCATCGCCACGCTCAATACCCCCGCAATCATGCGCACATCGTGGGAGCGGCACATCGCCGCTGCCGAACGCTATAATGAACCGGGCAAATTTACCGCGCTGATAGGCTGGGAATGGAGCTCTACCCCTAATGGCATCAATCAGCACCGCGTGGTCTTTACCCCGGCGGATGGCGACGTTGCCCGACAGTTCCTGCCACTGAGCAATTACGACACCATGGCGCCCGAAGGCCTGTGGCGCTTCCTGCGTGAGACCAGGGCGCGCACGGGGGCGGATTTCGTCGCCATCCCGCACAACTCCAACCTCTCGCAGGGCGAGATGTGGACCCAGCTCAACACCGACGGCGAGGAATTCGACGCGGCCTATGCCCACGAGCGGCTGGAATGGGAGCGCGTGGTGGAGGTTACCCAATACAAGGGCACCAGCGAGACCCACCCCGCGCTGTCCGCCAACGACGAATTTGCCGACTTCGAGATTCGCGAGACAATGTTTGGCACCGAGCCCAACCTGCCCAGCGCGGGCAGCTATGTGCGCACTGCGTTGCTCGCTGGTCTTGCTTCGGAGCGCCGCACCGGGGTCAACCCGTTCGCCTTCGGCCTGATTGGCAGCACCGACAGCCACACCGGCCTGTCCTCGCAGCGCGAGGACGAGTTCTACGGCAAGTCGGGCGGCGACCTGCGGCCACAAGAGCGGGCCGATGCTGTGTTGGGCCCGATGAATTCCTGGGTCGTTTCCGCAGGCGGCATCGCAGCCGTCTGGGCCGATCACAATGATCGACGCAGCATCTATGAAGCGTTTCGCCGGCGGGAAGTTTACGGCACCTCGGGTCCGCGCATCGCGCTGAGGGTGTTCGGCGGCTATGGCTTTAACCCGTCCGATTCCCAAGCGGCGGATTTTGCCCGGATCGGTTATCGCAAGGGCGTGCCGATGGGCGGCGAACTGCAACGGCCCAGTCGCGCGATAGCCCCTGCGCTGCTGATCCAGGCGGTCAAGGAACCGGGCGGGGCCAACCTTGACCGGGTGCAAGTGATCAAGGGCTGGCGCGATGCCGACGGGTCGTTGCACGAAAGGATATACAACGTGGCCTGGGGCGACCAGGCCCGGCGACGCGCCGACGGGTCACTGGCACCGGTCGGCAACACGGTGGACCTGAGAGCGGCCCGCTACACCAACACCATCGGTGCTGGTGAGTTGGTGACAGTGTGGCGCGATCCCCATTTCGACCCAGCGCTGCAGGCGTTCTACTATGTGCGCGTGCTGGAAATCCCCACCCCGCGGCACCAGCTGTTCGACGCCATTGCGCTGGGGATGGACCCCGCGCGCACCAACCTGCCGCTGACCTTGCAAGAGCGCGCATGGTCTTCGCCCATCTGGTATCGCCCCTGACGCCATGCCCCGGATCCACCGCAAACCTCAGCTGGGCAACGACGGCATGGTACAAGTGCCGGGCGGGACTTTCACGATGGGATCGGAGGCCTTCTACCCCGAAGAACGCCCGCTTCGGCGGGTGAAGGTGGATAGCTTCCGGCTTGACGAGACCCCGGTCACCAACCGGCAATTCAGCCAGTTTGTGGCGGCCACGGGTTACGTCACCGCAGCCGAAATCGCCCCTGATCCGAAGGATTATCCCGGCATGGACCCGGCGCTGGCCCAGCCCGGTTCGCTTGTCTTCCGCAAGACCCCGCATCGCGTGCCGCTGACCGACTTTTCGCAGTGGTGGGAGTTCTGCCTGGGCGCGGACTGGCGGCACCCAAGCGGCCCGGACAGCTCGATCGACGGGCTGGAGGATCATCCGGTGGTACAGGTGAATCATGGCGACGCGCTGGCTTATGCCCGGTGGGTGGGCAAGAGCCTGCCGACCGAGGCCGAGTTCGAATATGCCGCCAAAGGTGGCTTCGAGGGCCGCGAATATCCTTGGGGCAACGAACTGGCTCCCGGCGGACAGATGCTGGCCAACTTCTGGCAAGGCCAATTTCCCTTCGAGAACACGCTGCAAGACGGGTTCGAACGCACCAGCCCGGTGCGCCATTATCCCGCTAACGGATTTGGACTTTGGGACATGATCGGCAACGTGTGGGAATGGACAGGCGATTGGTATGGGCTGCACCAGCGAGCCCAAAAGAAGAATCCCGGCGCGTGTTGCACCATTGCCAACCCGCGCGGCGCCAAGCGGGCTGACAGCTTCGATCCATCTGCCCCGCAGGTGCCCATCGGCCGCCGCGTGATCAAGGGCGGCAGCCACCTGTGCGCCGAAAACTACTGCCAGCGCTACCGCCCCGCCGCCCGTCAGGCGCAGGCAATCGATACGTCCACCAGCCACATCGGCTTCAGGTGCGTGAGGCGGGGATGAAAGCCGCGTCACTCCATCAACGAACGGCAAGGCGTGGTGAAGGAACGGGCATCCGGCGACCTTTCTGGGCCGTGGCGCTTGTGCTGCTGCTATTCAATCTGGCCGCGTGTTCCGGCCGACCGGCTCTGCACGTCAGCACAAGGTCCCTGGCCGCAGGGGAATGGCCAAGCCACGGCGGCGATGTCTATGCGCAGAGATATTCGCCGCTGGCATCGATCAACGTGGGTACCGCAGGACAACTCGGCCTGGCCTGGTGGGTCGATCTGGATACCGATGCCGGGCTGGAAGCCACGCCCATCATGGTGGGCGGCGTCCTGTACTTTACGAGCGCGTACAGTGTTGTGCGTGCCGTAGACGCGCGCTCCGGGCAGGTTTTGTGGACTTACGACCCGCACGTTATGCCATTTGCCGCGCGATCGTGTTGTGGGCCGGTGTCGCGCGGGGTGGCGGTCGAACGCGGTCGGGTATTCGTTGGGGCGCTCGACGGGCGGCTGATGGCGCTTGATGCGGCGACCGGCGCCGTTGCATGGGAAGTGCAAACCTTCGATGGTGCCCAGCCCAGTGCCGAGAACTACGCGATCACCGGCGCGCCGCGCGTGGTGAAAGGACGGGTGATCATCGGCAACGGCGGGGCAGAGTTTGGCGCACGCGGATATGTCAGCGCCTATGACGCCCAAACCGGAGCGCTCGACTGGCGCTTCTACACCGTACCAGGCGCGCCGGGGACGCGCGACCATGCGGCATCCGATGCACCCTTGGCCAGGGTTACCCAGACCTGGGCCGGTGATTGGTGGCGGTGGGGCGGTGGCGGGACCGTGTGGGATGCAATCGAATACGATCCCGACCTTGACCTGCTGTACATTGGCGTGGGCAACGGCAGCCCGACAAACCATATGCTGCGCAGCCGGGGTATCGGCGACAACCTGTTCCTGTCCTCGATCGTCGCGCTGCGACCGGAGACCGGAGAATACGTATGGCATTACCAGCAGACGCCGGGGGAAAGCTGGGACTATACTGCCACCCAACCGATGATTTTAGCCGACCTTGTCATAGCGGGACGGGTCCGCCAGGTGCTGATGCAGGCACCGAAAAACGGCTTCTTTTACGTGCTGGACCGGCGCACTGGCGAGCTGATTTCGGCCCAGCCTTATGCCAGAACCACCTGGGCCAGCCACATCGATATGGCCACCGGACGGCCGGTAGAAAATCCTCAAGCCCGTTATGAACGGACCGGCATTCCCGCAGTCGTCTTTCCCAGTTCGGGGGGTGCGCACAACTGGCAGCCGATGGCCTATAGTGCGCGCACCGGTCTGGTCTATCTGGCGGTGCAGGATTTCGGCCTGCCATTTGCGGCTGACAGTGCGCAGCAACCGCAAACCGGCGTCTACAGTTCGGGCCTTGCCATGGCCGGGGGCGCGCGGTTCAGCGACGCGGACCTTGACGCGGTACTTTCCGGTGCCAGCGCCTATCTGCTCGCCTGGGACCCCGTAGCAGGAAGGGCCGCCTGGCGCCGCCCCTTGGCCGCGCTGTTCAATGGCGGCGCCCTCGTCACCGCAGGCGACCTGGTTTTCCAAGGCAACGGCAGCGGGCAGTTTGCCGCCCATGATGCGCGCGACGGGTCCCCTCTCTGGACATTTGCCGCCCAGACGGGCGTGGTGGCGGGCCCCATCACATACAGTCTTGATGAAGTGCAATATGTTGCCGTCCTGGCGGGCTGGGGCGGCGCCTGGCCGATGCTGGGCGGTCAACTGGCCGAAGTGCCGGCAAACGCCGTTGGGCCCAATCGCTTGCTGGTATTCCGGATTGGGGGGACTGCACAGTTGCCCCCCGTGCCCGCGCGCCAGCCACACCGCGCAAGCATTCCGCCCGACAACGGCACCGCAGAGCAGGTCGCGCAAGGCGATGCCCTGTACGGCCGTTACTGCCTGCGCTGCCACGGTATCGCAGCAGTATCGGCTAGCATGGTTCCAGACCTGCGCCACAGCGCAGCGCTCGGCGCGCCAGCGTTTCGTACGATTGTGGGCGATGGCGCACTTGTCAGTCGGGGCATGCCCGCTTTCGCAGCGGTACTATCCGCGGCGGAAATTGAAGCAATCCGCAGTTACGTCATCCAACTTGCCCGGGCCGACAGCGAGGGACGCTGACCTTGCAACGGGGGATCATTGTCGGTGCCTGTATCGATGAGAAGGCATACTAGAGCAAAGTGTTGGCGGACGTTGGCATGGTTCGAAGCGAATTTGCGAAGTGATTTTATCTGTCAGAAGCTGTCGGAATCTTGGCATCGCACGCTCTCGTCGTCGGAACGGCAGGTGGAAGTTTTCAGCCCTGTTGTTTATCAAGCGATGCATTTGGTCTGACAGTGCCCGCGTTTTGCTTTGACAGGACCCTCCCGAAAAATTCGACCCGACGTTCAGCCGCCCGCCCCGTGTGGAGCGGGCGGCTGAACGGCATCGGGCTCAAGCCAGGGCCTGCGCCACGGGCACGTATTCGTATCCAAGGTCACGCGCGACGGCTTCGTATGTTACCTTGCCTTCGTGGACGTTGAGCCCCGCAGCCAGGTGCGGATTGCGGGCCAGCGCCTCGCGCCAGCCCAGATTGGCGATGCGGAGCGCATGCTGCAGGGTCACGTTATTCAGGGCGTAGGTGCTGGTCCGCGCCACAGCGCCGGGCATGTTGGCCACACAATAGTGCACCACCCCATCCACCACATAGGTCGGCTCCGCATGGGTTGTCGCCCGACTGGTTTCGAAACAGCCCCCCTGATCGATCGCGACGTCCACCAGCACCGCGCCGGTCTTCATAGTGCCGAGCATGGCGCGCGTCACCAGCTTGGGCGCAGAAGCGCCGGGAACCAGCACCGCGCCGATCACCAGATCAGCCTGCGAGACTTCGGAAGCCAGCGCCGCCTGCCCCGAATACAAGGTGCGCGCCCTGCCTTCAAAGTGGCTGTCGAGCCACTCAAGTACATTGGGATCGCGGTCCAGGATGGTCACATCGGCACCCATGCCAACCGCCATCTGCGCGGCATTGAAGCCCACCACGCCGCCGCCGATCACCACCACCTTGGCCGGCAGCACGCCGGGCACGCCGCCCAGCAGCACGCCGCGCCCGCCCTGGGCCTTTTCCAGCGCCGTCGCGCCCGCCTGAATCGACATGCGCCCGGCCACCTGGCTCATAGGCTTGAGCAGCGGCAGCGAATTGCCTTCTCCGGTCACGGTTTCATAAGCGATCGCGGTAACGCCGGACTTCACGAGATCGGCGGTCTGTTCCGGATCGGGTGCGAGATGCAGGTAGGTGTAAAGGATCTGCCCTTCGCGCAGTTGCGCCCGCTCGACCGCCTGCGGTTCCTTGACCTTCACCACCATCTCGCAACCGGCAAAGATGTCTGCGGCAGCGGCCTTGATCGTGCCCCCTGCCGCCACGTAATCTGCATCGCTGGCACCGATACCCAACCCCGCACCGGCTTCCACCCATACTACGTGGCCGGCAGCGACGAGCTCGCGCACGCTTTCGGGCGTGAGGCCGACCCGGTACTCGTGGTTCTTGATTTCTTTTACGGTGCCAACGCGCATTGCACATCCCCTGAGACAGATTGATGCAGAAGCATAATCCAATTCTTCAAGAAATATTTGTCATAGATCCTGGAATATGGCATAATAATGGGATACTTTACCGATATAGTAGACTTAAGCGGGATTTTTTTCTTGGACCGAAACGACAGTCTCATCCTCGATTCCCTGCAGCGGGATTCCTCGCTTTCGATCGCCGAGCTGGCTGACATCGCCGGTGTTTCCGCGTCGGCCTGCCATAGGCGGATCAAATCGCTCGAAGCGGCGCAGATCATTCGTGGCTACAGCGCGCAACTGGACGCGCACAAGCTGGGCCTGAAGCTGAATGCATTTGTGGAGATCACCCTGACCGGCCAGAGCAGCGAGGCAATGGCTGCGTTTGAGCAGGCGGTACTGGATTACGCCGACATTCTGGAATGTCACCTGATGTCAGGCAATGCCGACTATCTCTTGCGGGTGGCAGCACGCGATCTGGAGCATTTCGACACGATCCACCGTGACTGCCTGTCGCGCCTGCCTGGCGTAAGTTCCATGCGCTCCAGCTTCGCCATTCGTAAAATCAAGCGCTGGAGCGGCTATCCCGTTTCCAGCCGACCGCTTGCAGACCGCCCGGCAGGCAGCGTCTGATATTCATGCTATCGGCCCGGCGATCTCGTTACAGCATGCGCGGGAGGACGTCGGTTGGGCCGCCCCGGTCAAACAGTCGGTGCTTGATCGCCCCAGCCGCATGCAGCGCGACCAATGTCAGCAGCAGATAGGCTGAATACTGGTGCAACTTGTCGAAGACCTCGAAGGCGTCGTCATTCTTCGGCAGGATTTCAGGCACGTGGCCGAAGAAGAAGAATGGCACGCCATCACTCTGGGTGAAACTGGCCGACATCGAATAGCCGAGCAACGGCACCAGCAGCACCAGCACGATGATTACCCGGTGAACCAGATGGCTCAGAACCTTTTCCCAGGGTTTCAGCGCATCGGGCATGTGCGGCAGGACCGCGCGGTTGCGCCAGCGCAGGACCAGGTGGACCACCGCCAACAACCAGACCAGCACACCGAACTGCTTGTGATTGTTGTAGAACAGGTTGAAGGTTTCCATCGCTGTCGTCTCAGGCAGGCGTGTCATGGTAATGCCCGATAATAGCAGGCCGAGGATCAGCACCGCCCGGACCCAGTGCAGCACGCGTATCGAGACCGGATATTTCGCTGCTTCGTGCGACATCTGCTCAACCATCGTCAAACTCCCTTCACAGGTAGATGCCGCGGGAATATCCCCCGTCGACACTTAGCGATTGTCCGGTAATCTGCACGCCCGATGCCATGACCAGGAAGGCCACGAGGCGGGCAATATCGGCCGGTTCAAGCAAGGTACGCGAGGGTATCTGGCTGACGAAGCCTGCCTCCACCGCTGCCGGCACCATGCCATCGGCCATCGCGATGTCTGCGAACAGTTCGCGCAGGTGCGGCGTATCGACGATGCCGGGATGAACGGCGTTCACGGCAATGCCGAACACCCCCAACTGGTCTGAAAGCACCTTGGTCATGTGCGCCACGGCAGCATTGCGCAGCCCGCTCAGCGTGTCGCTGGAGCGGCCGGTCAAACCGCCGATGTTGACAATCTGCCCGGCCCGCTGCTGCTTCATGACCGACACCACCGCCTGAGTATAGCGCAGGTAGCCACCCACCTTGACGTTGACGTCACCGATCAGGGCATCGACATCCACCTCTTCGATTGCCCCGCCGATCGGACTGGAACTGGCCGCAGCATTAACCAGCGCGTCGATCCGGCCGTGCCGCGCCAGCACGCCATCGACCATTGCCTTGATCGAGCCCGTATCGAGCGCGTCTGAAGTGGCAGCGTAGATCTGCTGGCCGGTTTGCGCGCGAAGGTCTGCAGCGACTTCCTCCAGCGCATCCCGTCGGCGCGCCGTCACCACCACGATCATCCCGGCCTGAGCCAGCTTCACGGCAATCGCCGGTGCGATCCCGCCGCTGCCTCCGGTGACGATGGCGACGGCCGCGCTTTCGCTCACGGCAGTTCGGCCTGAATCAGGAACGGTCCATCTGTCGCCAGCCCTTGGCCAAGCGCGAGCGCAAATTCGGCATTGGTGGCGGCGCGCACGGCGGGCACGCCATAACCTGCGGCCAGCGCCACCCAATCAATCCGTGGAGCGTCGAGCAGAGTCAGATTGGCCACGATTTCCGCGTCGAGCGGAACCGATGACCGGGTGAGTTCGGTCTGGAGGATGGCGTAGCGGTGGTTGGCCGCGATAATGACCGTAACCTTCAGCCCCTCCCGGGCCATCGTCCACAGGGACTGGAGGGTATATTGCGCGCTGCCATCCGACTGCAACGAAATCACCTGACGGTCAGGCGCAGCCAGCGCAGCGCCGACCGCACAGGGCAGGCCCTGACCAATAGCGCCGCCGGTATTCGTCATCACCTGGTGGCGCGGCGCGCGATGCGCATTGCGGAGCCACGGCCCGCCAAGGGTGGACCCTTCCAGCGAGATGATCGTATCCTGCGGCAACTGGCCCAGTACCTGCTGAACAACGCTGGCCGCTGTCAGACCTGCGGAAGGATCGGGCGCTGGAACTGCAAGCAGAGCACTTGTCGCCGCAGGGCTGGCAGGGGCACCAAGCCGGCTCGCCAGATCGGCGAGCGCCGCACTTGCATCCTCGCCCGGTTGCGCGAGCAGCAATAGACGCTCGTCCGGAACCAGCTGGCTCGGCCAGCCTTCATAACCGAAATAGCTGATCGGCGCGCGAGCTCCCGCCAGTATCACCCGCGCTGTGCCCATCTGGGCAATCACGTCATCGGGGAAATAGGCCTGTCGTTCAACCACAGGAAGCTCGCCGCCCAGCGTCACGATAGCGGGATAGGGCTCCATCAGCAGCCTGCCGCCCAGCCTTCGCGTAACGGCGTCGCCTGCACGGATTCCCGCTTCGGACAGGGCATTGCCCCCCAGCAGAACGATGATCTCGCTTGGCTCTGCCAGCGACGCAGCCAGCGCGGCGATCCTCGCAGGTTCAACCGCAGTCGGCCTATAGCCCGCCACGGCGTGCGCGGCCGCTCCGGCGGGGGCCGCTGCGTCCACGGCGTCGGTGGGAATGATCAGCGTTGCCGCTCCGCCTTCCGCAATCCCGGTTGCGGCGAAGGCCTTGCCCACTGCCTCCGGTATGGCCGCAACGTTGTCAACATAGAGAACCTCGCGCGAGACCGGCGCGGCAAGCGAGCGGATATCACTGGTCAGCGGCGCATCGTAGGCCAGATGCCAGGTGGCATGATCCCCGATCAGGTTGATGATGCGCGAACCGGCGCGCCGGGCATTGTGCAGGTTGGCGATGCCATTGGCGAAACCCGGACCCAGATGCAGCAGGGTCAGCGGCACCGCTCCCGAAACGCGGGCATAACCATCAGCCGCGCCGGTGCAGACACCCTCGAACAGGCTCAGAACGCAGCGGATGCGCCCATCGCGCGCCAAGGCGCTGACCAGCCCAAGTTCGGTCGTGCCGGGGTTGGCAAAGCAGATCCTCGCCCCGCCAACATACAGGCAATCGAGCAGCAGATCAGCACCCGTATCCGGCGCGCCCAGCCCATTGGCAGCAGCCCCATGATCCATCGTCATCAATCCTCAAGCCTCGTTGTGGCCTGTCGGGCACCGAGCCCGGCCAGAAACCCTTCAATCAGGCGCGCGAAACTTTCCGGCGCGTCATCGTGAACATAGTGCGAAGCCTCGGCCACCGTGGCGTGGGCGAGCAAAGGATTGGCCGCCTCCAGTTCGCGAACCTTGGCCAGATTGCAGAAGTCCGATCGACCGCCACGGATCACCAGCGTGGGAACGCGAATGCCCGCGATTATCGGGTGCAGGTCCACCACCCGCCCCGGATCGGGAGCAATGCGGGTGGCGGCGATGCCTTCCGCATCGTAACGCCAGATCACCCCGCCCCCGTCATCGGCGCGCATGGATTCGTATAACCGTTCCTCGATGGCGGCATCGGCCACGCCGGGGCGCAGCTTGCGCCAATACGCTCGCGCCGCCCCCCAGTCGGCGAACCGCGTGGGCAGCGCCTGCATTTCGGCCACGATCCGCTCGAACCCGGCACCGGAAACGGAAGACCCGGCAGTGATGTCCTCCACCACCAGCCCGTGCAACCGGGCGGGGTTCTGCGCGGCATAGGCATAGGACGTGGTCCCGCCCATCGAATGGCCAAGCAGCACAAACCGCTCCAGCCACAAGGCATCGACCACGGCGGAAAGGTCGGCCACATAGGCATCGGTGTAATAGTTGCGGGCCGGATCCCAGTCACTTTCGCCGCGTCCGCGCGCATCGAAGGCAACCAGCCGATAACGGTCCGCCAGATGCGCCGCCAGACCACGCCAGGTTGCCGAATAGCCGCGCAGGCCGTGCAGCAGCACGATGGCCGGGGCATCAGGGTCGCCCCATTCGCGCACCCGGATCGACAGGCCGCCGCTGGCTACGAAACTGGTCCGTTCGCCCGCCAGCAGCACCGTCGGTGCCGGGGAATCGCCAGTAAGGATTGCTGCTGCTTCGGCCATCGCTCAGGTCAGTCCATTGCCTTCAGCGTCTTGCGCGCGCAGGCCGCCCAGCCGCGCATTCAGCCGTCCGCGCGTGGCGAAGGCCCAGCACACGATCACTTCGTCGCGGTTGGGCGCATCGTCGAACGAAACACTCATCGTGTCATAATGCGACCGCACATAGAGCGCGTCCTTATGGCCGAAGGGGATATCCAGAATGGTCCCAGGCACGCCGCGCTTGCCAGTAGAAGGCACCCACGATGCGCCGCCGCCAACCGCATCGCGCACCGGATTGGCCGCAGGGTTGGTGAGCAAGGCGTTGCCGTGCTCATATTCGCCGTCAAGGCCGACAAGGATGGCCTTGCCATAGCTTTCGATCGCCGCCCCGCCAGACAAGGCGTTCAGCCGCCGGCCGATCTCCACGCCCAGTACCGGGGATGCGTCGATCCAGGCCGAAAGATCATCGACATACTGCCCGGCATAGGGGTTCTGGATGCAGGCTGCGATCAGGTATTTGAACAGCGGCTCGCCATCGGCTGGCGCACCGGTTTCACCAGCCCAGATTTCCTCGACTTGGCTGAACCACTTGCGCACATGGAAAGCGCCGAAGTTGGGTTGGTGGGTGTTCATCATTCCTCCTGAAAATACATCGCCGGTGTGCCCGGCAACGGCCGTCGCCGGGGCATCCTAGAACTTGATGGGGTTGGCCTGGCCTTGGTTGCGGGCCAGCTCTTGCTGCGAGAGGCCCCCGGATTGCGGGACGTTCTGGCAGAACACTTCCAACATGTGCCCATCGGGATCGTAGAAATAGATGCCTACGGAAACCCCGTGATCGAGGATTTCTGCAATCTGCACCCCTCGTTCTTCGAAGAAGGCATGGTTGTTAAACAGATCTTCCATCCTCGTGCTGGCCAGCATCAGGCCGACATGCTCAAATTCCTTGCCCTTGGGGCCCCCTTCCGCGCTCTTGAACAAGGCAATGTCGTGGTCACTTTCGCCAAAGCTCAGGAATACCCCGCCCTTGTAGGGGCCGTCACCGGCGCGCGCGGTCACTTTCATGTTGAGGATTTCGCAATACCAGCGAGCGGACGCCTCCGGGTCCTTCACGAACAGGACGATATGGGCGATGCGATCGACTTTAATGGGTGACATGCGGAAGCCCCTCATCCTGCGGCACGGCGGGCAGCCAGGCGAGATCGGTGATTTCGTTGAACTCGCGCCATTCCTTGGCCCAGGTCTGACCGCCATCTGTGCTGCGATAGAGATAGCCGAACTTGCTGGCCGCCAACAAGAAATCCGGATCGTGATCGTTCGAGCCAAAGGCCCACATGCACGAGTTCGACGGCGTATCGAGCGCGGCCTTGGTCCAGCTTGCCCCTGCATCGGCCGACGTCAGGATTGCGGCGGTGGTGCCCGGCGTACCGTCGCCGATACCCACGGCCACCTCGCGGTTGCTGCCAGGTTTTTGCAGCAGCAGGCGCGAATAGCGCAGGCCCCAGGTTTCCTTGGCCGGCTGCCGTATCCAGGTCTGGCCATCATCGGTGGAGCGGTAGAGCGCGATTACGGTCAGCGCGAGGTGCACTGTCGATCCGTCGTCCTGCCGCAGGATAACGATATCGTGAATGTCGGAATTGCCGCCGAATTCGGACCAGGTGTTGTCGATTCGCGTCCAGCTGTCACCGCCGTCGCGGCTGCGGAACAGGCCGCCCTCCTCAACGCCCGCCCACACGTCCAGCGGATCGCCCGGATCGACGGCAAGCGCCAGCATACGCGGGCGGTTCACGCCTTCGCAAAACTCCGCCATCTCCAGCGAGGTCGGCTCCCAGGTGCGGCCACCATCGCCGGAGCGGAAGAGTATGGCGAGCGAAGGCGCACCGGTGCCGGCGTAGAGCACGGCAGGGTCACTGGGGCTGGCCACCAGCTTCCACACCGCCATCCCGTTCAGGGCGCAATCCACGCGCGTCCAGTGGACCCCGCAGTCGGCGCTATGGAACAATCCCTTTTCCGCCCCGGCGAACAGGGCTTTGGGATTTGCCGGATCGATCAACAGGCAACGCACCCGATCATCATATTCCAGATCCTGGCGAATGTTGATCCGATACCAGCTCTTGCCATCGTCATGGCTGCGCATGACCGCCTGGCCATCGGTGGAGACAATCAAAGTCCTGCCCATGTTCACTCCTGCACTTTCATCTTGCATCACATCGTCGGTCGCTTGCATGCGGCTCAACTCAGGTTCACCCAGACGCTCTTGATTTCGCTGTAGAGTTCCATCGCCTGGCGGCCGTGCTCACGGCCCCAGCCGGATTGCTTGAACCCGCCGAAAGGTGTGGCATTGTCCACCAGGTTGAAGCAGTTGATCCACACCGTACCCGCCTTGACTGCGGCGGCGAGGCGATGGCCCTGCTTGATGTCATTGGTCCATATCCCGGCGGACAGGCCAAAATCGGAATCATTGGCCTGAGACACAAGATCCTCCGGATCGGACCAGCTCAGTGCGCTGAGCACCGGGCCGAAGATCTCCTCGCGCACGATGCGCATGTCGCGTCCGGCATTGGCCATGATCGTGGGCGCGAAGAAAAAGCCGTCGCCGTGGCCCGCCGGGCGCGCGCCGCCAGTCATGATCTGCGCCCCTTCCGCCGCGCCGATGTCCACATAGGAACTGACCCGGTCCCATTGTTCCTGCGACACCAGCGGGCCGAAATTGACTGCCGGATCGAGGCCGTTGCCGATGGTCAGCCGGTCCGCGTGATCGACGATCCTTGCCAGCAGGTCATCATGGATGGACTGGTGCGCATAGAGGCGCGAACCCGCCGTGCAGGTCTGCCCCTGATTAAAGAAGATGCCCGAGGCGATGGACGCGGCAGCGGCGTCGAGATCGGCGTCGGGCAGCACGATCTGCGGCGACTTGCCACCCAGTTCCAGGCTGACCTTCTTCAGGTTGCCGACGGAACCGCGCACGATCGCCTTGCCGACCTCGGTGGAACCGGTGAAGGCCACCTTGTCCACGCCCGGATGATCGACCAGCGCAGCACCAGCTTCGCCAAAGCCGGTGATGACGTTGAACACCCCCGGCGGCACGCCCGCCTCCAGCGCCAGTTCTGCCAGCCGCAAGGCGGTTAGCGGGGTCTGTTCGGCAGGCTTCAGGATAACTGTGCAACCCGCGGCCAGCGCCGGGGCCACCTTCCACGCGGCCATCGACATCGGGTAATTCCACGGCACGATCAGGCCGCACACGCCCACCGGCTCGCGCGTGGTGTAATTGAGGATCTTCGCGCCGCTACGCGGCGACACGGGCAAGGTCTCACCACCAAACTTGGTGGGCCAGCCCGCGAAATAACGGAAGGTCCGAATCGAACCTTCAATCTCCACGCCCCGCGTCAACAAGGCCGGCTTGCCGTTATCGAGGCATTCGAGAACCGCCAGTTCCTCGGCATCGCGCTCGATCAGGTCGGCCAGCTTGTTGAGCACAAGCGAACGGTCGACCGCACTCATGTCGCGCCATTGCGGATTGTTCAGTGCGCGCCGTGCAGCCTGCACCGCCAGATCGACATCCGCCACGCCGCCCTCGGCCACCTGGCAGATTTCCCGGCCGGTAGCCGGATTGATGGTGGCAAAGGTTTTGCCGCTCTGCGCCGGGACGGACTTGCCATCAATCAGCAGACCGGTTGGCTGGCGCGACAGCGCCTGTTCAAGCCGGGCGGCGATCACAAAAGCTGTTTGTCCGTCCGACATCATCTCACCTTCATTTGCTTGTTGGGCGGTGCGGCAAGCAGCCACCCTCGATTCTTGAAGAGATAACAGCCGATCTTTCAAATGTAAACAATACTAGATTTGTAAGACTGTTTGTTGCATATGATTGACAATAGTGGGAGCGATGGAGTGGGCCGTGTCGGAAGGCGAAAGCGAATTTGAACTGGCCCTTCTGACCGCGCGCGGTCGTGCGGCTCCGCCAATGTCATTGGCGCGACAAGTCACAGACCTGTCGCAGGCCTATCGCATCCAGCGAAGGGTGGCCGCCGCAGCCAACTTGCCAGTCATGGTGTGGAAAATCGGCCTGACCGGCACCGCCGGCCGCGCGGCGTTTGGCGCCGCCGAGCCGGCGATCGGCCGTTTGGCCGCCAGCTCGATCTACTCCAATGCCAGTTCCATCCTGTACCAGGAGCCGGAACTTTACGCCGAGGCCGAGCTGGTCTTCGAAATGGCCAGCGACCTGCCCATGCAAAAGGACCCCTATAGCCGCGCCCAGGTAGCTGGCGCACTTAAGGCGGTCTATGCGGGGATCGAGATCGTCCGCACAAGATTTGCCAACAGCGACCTGTCGCTGGGCCAGCTGGTGGCGGACAACTGCATGGCCGAAGGGCTGGTTCTGGGGCGCAAGCTGGCGGACGGCTGGGAAGACCATTTTGCCGATATGCCGGTTACCTTGTTGCGTCAGTCGGGCAACGGGCCTGGCGAGATCGCCACTGGTGGCACCTCGCTGGTCATGGGCAATCCGCTGGATGCGCTGGTCTGGCTGGCGAACTGGCTGCGCGCCAACGAAGGCATTTCCCTGACGCGCGAGCAATTGATCGCGTCGGGCACCTGCACCGGGGCGACCAGGATATTCGCGGGCGATACCGTGGTTGTCAGCTTCGATGGCGTTGACAGCGCCAAGGTTAAATTGGACCGATAGGTCGCAAGTGGAGGATTGTTGATGAACACGAACGTGGGCCTTGAAGGCAAGGTCGCGGTAATTACCGGTGGCGGCGTAGGGATCGGCAAGGAAACGGCGCGCAAGCTGCTGCTGGCTGGGGCCAAGGTGGTGATCGCCGCGCGCACGGCGAGCAAGCTGGAGGCCGCCGCGCAGGAGCTGCGCGAAGCCACGGGGGGAGATATCATCGCGGTGCCCACCGATACCACTTCCAAGGCGTCGGTAGAGGCAATGGTCGATGCCGCAGTAGCGCGGTTCGGCGGTGTCCACATCCTCGTGAATTGCGCCGCCGCCCCTGGCGGATTGGTGCGCAACGCTATCGAGCTGGCCGACGAGGACATGCTGATGCTGGACCTCAACACCAAGCTGTTCGGCTATTTCCGCACCTCCAAGGCCTGCGTGCCGCACATGCGCAAGGCAGGTTGGGGCCGGATCGTCAATGTCGGCGGGCTGACCGCACGTTGCACCGAGGCGCTTTCAGGCATGCGCAACACCGCGCTGGTCCATTTCACCAAGACCCTGTCGGATGAAGTCGGTCGCGATGGGATCACCGTCAACATCATCCACCCGGGCGTGACCCGGACCGAGCATGTCGAGGAATGGTTCGCTGAAATGGCTGCCGAGGAAGGCACCACCATCGAGGCCATCGTCGCGCGCGAAGCTAGCGACCCCGCCGCTCTCAAGCGGATGCTGGAAGTAGAGGAAGTGGCCGATCCCATCGTATTCCTGTGCTCCAACCTGGGCAGCGGGATCACCGGCGAATCGATCGCCGTGGATGGCGGCCTGTCGCGCGCCGTGTTCCTGTAACCGGCAGGGGGTGCTCCAACGGCGGCGGCCCGCACGGGAAGAGAGGATGGGCATGATCCAAATCAGGCGCGCAACGCTGGAAGATGCGCAAGCAGTGTCGGCGCTGTTCGATGCCTATCGACAGTTCTACGATATGCCGCCCGATGCCTCGCTGGCTTTGCGGTTCATTTCGGAGCGGCTTGGCCACAACCAGTCGACCATCTTCATTGCGGAGCGCGATGATCGGGCCACAGGCTTCTGCCAGATCTATCCCGGCTTCTGCTCGGTTTTCGCCGGACCGATCTGCATTCTCAGCGACCTGTTCGTAGATCCGTCGGACCGGGGCACCGGGGCGGGAAAAGCGTTGCTGGAACAGGCGGAAACCTTTGCCGCCCGCAGTGGCGCCTTGCGCATAACCTTGCAGACCGCCCGAACCAACGCCTTGGCCCAAGCCCTGTACGAGGCCAATGGCTGGACCCGGAACACGACGCTGTACGGCTATTCCAAGTGGTTCTCGTAAGCCGGCTGATTAGCCCGTGCGTTGACCGCGCCGAATTGTGGCGACGGTGACGGCCACGCTGAGGATCATCACGAGGCAGGACGCATAGATCGCCACGGTGAACGATCCGGTGCCCAAGGTCGCAGCGGCGGCGGCGGGGCCAAGTCCCGTCCCGAACGTCTGGATCGAGCCCATGGCACAAACCACGCGGCCCCGCTCGCAGGCCTCCGAGCACAATCCGGAAAGCAATGGCTGCGCGAAGTTCCAGCTGAACAGCATAAGCACTGTCGCGATGACGAATGCCGACGGTGAAACCTGATCGCGGAACATGAGGAAGCTTGCCACGCCCGCGATGCCGCTGATCACAAGCGGCCAGCTGCGTCCCCAGCGGCGCGGCAGCATTCCGGCCAGCCCCGCCCCAACCACGCCCGCCATGGTGCCGATGGCCAGGCCATTGGCGATCACATCTGCCGGCAGGTCGCTGGCTAACCCGATCCGCTCGGAATAGCTCCACATGGCGCCCATCGCAAAGAACAGCAGGAACACGCCCAGCAATACCCCTGTCGCATATTTGAGGTCGATCTTGCCGCCAGTCGCGAACATGGCGGGCTCATCCCTGCTGCCATCGGGAAAGGCCCGCAGCGTGAGCATGACCAACGCCGCCAGTGCCGCGCTGGCCATGAACACCGTGGCGGGCGATACCGCAGCCTGAACGGTCGGCAGCGCGTACAGAAAAGCGGAACTGAGCAGTGCACCGGCCACAAGATAGATGGAGAAAGCCCGGTCAGGATTGCTGGCCCGGCCAAGCGC
Organism: Alteraurantiacibacter sp.; assembly: GCA_039927835.1. Taxonomy (GTDB): domain Bacteria; phylum Pseudomonadota; class Alphaproteobacteria; order Sphingomonadales; family Sphingomonadaceae; genus Alteraurantiacibacter. Next base: position 2,627 of record JBDSUF010000009.1, on the reverse strand, counting down.
CGCGAAGGCAAAGCCGACACAGATGCCCTCGCCCGCCCCGGCGACGATCCGCGCGGCGGCCATCGCGGAAAAGCTCTCCGCTGCGGCCGTCATCAGGTTCCCGGCCACGATCAGCCCCAGGCCAAGGCCCACAGCCATCCGCCACCGCACCCGCGACAGCGCGAAAGTGCTGAGCCCCACCGTGATGCCCATCGCATTGATGTCCAGCGCAGCCAGATATCCCAGCTCATCGTCGCCAAATCCGGTCTTCTGGGCAATCAACGCCAGAAAACCCGGGGTCAGGAAGATAACGATGGCACCGACGAGGCCGACCAGCATCGCGCTGACCAGCCCGGTCCGGGTAACCCGGACCACGCCATTCCCGGCATCGGCCGGACTGACATTGGCGGTGCTCAATTCCATACCCTACCCCTCCCCGAGGCAATCAACACCGGCATACGCCCCGATCAGGATTTCAACACGTCGCCCACGGCCAGCGCGAACCTGTCGACGATCTCGTCGGCATCGGCCCGCGTGATCACCAGCGGCGGCGCAAACACCAGAGTATCGCCCAACGCCCGTGTGATCAGCCCGCGTTCGGCGGCCGCCTTCAGCACCTGGCGCCCCGTGCGATTGGCCATCGGGAGCGTTTCCTTGGTGGCCCGGTCCTTCATCAGTTCGATGCCCAGCATCAGGCCCTTGCCGCGAATATCGCCCACATTCGGGTGCTGCCCCAGCCGGTCGCGCATGGCCTGCATCATGTATGGCCCGACATCGGCAACATTTTCCACGATCTTGAGTTCGTCAATCAGCTTGAGCGCGGCCAGAGCCGCAGCGGCACCCACCGGGTGCGCCGAATAGGTGTAGCCGTGGCCGAACACACCGACCTTGTCCGCCGCGCCTTCGATCACGTCCCACACCTTGGGCGAGATGAATACAGCCGACATCGGGAAATAGCCCGAAGTCACACCCTTAGCGGCGGTGATCAGGTCCGGCGAATAGCCATAGGTCTGGCTGCCCCAATAGGTGCCCAGCCGCCCGAAGCCCGACACCACCTCGTCGGCGACCAGCAAGATGTCGTGCTTCTGCAGGATCGGGGTGATTTCCTCAAAATAGCCTTCCGGCGGCGGGATCAGGCCGCCCGCGCCCATCACGGCCTCGGCAAAGAAGGCGGCGATGGTATCGGCACCCTCGCGTTCGATCAGATCTTCCAGTTCCTTCGCCAGCTGACGCGAGAAATCGCGCTGCGACATGCCTTCGGGTGCGTTGCGATAATAATGCGGCGCACTGATGTGCAGGATCGGCCCCTTGGGCAGGTCGAACAGATTGTGCATGCCCGGCAGGCCGGTCAGGCTGGCCGTGGCCACGCCAGAGCCGTGATAGGCATTCCAGCGGGCAATCACCTTCTTCTTTTCAGGCTTGCCCCGCAGATTGTTGTACATCCAGATCAGCTTGAGCTGGGTTTCATTGGCATCGCTGCCCGATACGCCGAAGAACACCCGCGCCATGGGCACCGGGGCGCGGGCCAGCAGCGCCTCGGCACATTCGGCCACCACATCAGTGCTCATCCCGTTAAAGGTATGGAAGAACGACAGCGTTTCACTCTGCCGGGCGATGGCCGAGGTGATTTCCTTGCGCCCATAGCCAAGGTTGACGCACCACAGGCCCGCCATGCCATCGATATATTCCTTGCCCGCCACGTCCGTCACGCGGATGCCGGAGCCCGATACCATGACAGTCGGCCCCTCAGAATTCAGGTCGTTGAGCGAGGTGAACGAATGGAACTGCGACTTGCGGTCGCGCTCCGCCAATGAGGACGGCTGACTGGCCATAAACATCTCTCCAATCCAAATTTGCACCCGCGGCGACTCGCATCTCACCGACTGTCATTGCCCTCGCTCAATGTTACTACATTTGCAACAGTATATCGAAATAAAGGCATATAATTGCACTGATGCAACAATTTACCCAATCCCGGGACGCAGGTTCGCGATGCCGGGTGCCCAGCACATTGACATGTCCCGACGGGTAACCGAGTGAACGCACATGGACGATAGACCTGACCTTGGTAACGTGATGTCGATGATGTCGTTCGCGGCAGTCGTAAGCACAGGCGGCTTTTCCAACGCGGCCAAGATGCTCGGCTATTCCAAGGCTGCGGTCAGCCGCCAGATCGCCAAGCTGGAACAGAACATCGGCGTGCGCCTGCTCGATCGCACGACCCGCTCGGTCACGCTGACCCCAGCCGGGCGTGAAATGTACGCCCGTTGCGCCCGTATCGTGGAGGAGGTGAACGAGGCCAACCAGGTCATCACCGGCATGGTTTCCAAGCCGCGCGGTGAGCTGAAAGTCAATGCGCCGGTGGTCTCCTCGCTATTCGATCTGACTGCCATTATCCCCCGGTTCCTACAGACCTATCCCGATGTGCGCCTGTTCCTCAACCTGGCGGACAGCAAGCTGGAGCTGCTGAAAAGCCGGTTTGATGTCGCCTTCTGGATGGGCGACCCGTTCGATGCCGGGATCGAGTCCGTCCGCCTGCGATCCTATCCGATGGCCCTGGTGGCCGCACCCGGCTACCTTGATGCGGTGGGGCGGCCCACCGCCCCCAATGACCTCAAGGACCACACCTGCATCGTCGAAACCCACCT
>JBDSUF010000008.1:0-10056 GCA_039927835.1 Alteraurantiacibacter sp. | reverse complement strand
GGACCGCCTGTGGTACGAACGTTCGGCTGATTGCCGGGACGCCCGCGCCGGTCATCTCTCCTGCATCCAAGGATCAGGAGAAGGTCCATCCGCTGCGCTGCAGACACATCGGACGCGAATCGGCTGCCATGGTTTGGGGGCTGTAGGAAAGTGGTTTTTTGCGTGGGATACTTGAATGGGCACCACCCCCGCCAACCAACCCTCACCCCCCTCCCACTGTCACCGTTCTGACGCGGAAATGAGAATCGGCTGTCACATTCGCCTGCCATAGGCGCTGCCAGATCACGGCAGCACGAAGGCGGCCCAGGCATGTTCGGCGATTACCTTGACGGCCCCTTGGGCAACAGCTTCGCGCGCACCTTCCCGCACACTGGGCACTTGCCCGATGTCGAGCGGCACCAGCCGATCACGCCGGAGCCGCCGGTGGGCGAGCGGCGCCGTTTCCGCACGATTTGGATCAGCGATGTCCACCTCGGCACGCGCGGCTGCAACGCCAGGCTGCTGATCGATTTCCTCGACCACACCGACAGCGAGACGATGTATCTGGTGGGTGACATCATCGATGGCTGGCGGCTAAAGAAGAAGTTCTACTGGCCCGCGAGCCACAACGATATCGTCTGGCGCGTGCTCAAGCGCGCCAAGCGCGGCACCCGCATCGTCTATATCCCCGGCAATCATGACGAGATGTTCCGCCAGTTCACCGGGCTCAACTTCGGCGGCGTCGAGATCAGACGTGCGGCCTTCCACGATACGGCTGACGGGCGGCGGTTGATGGTGCTGCACGGCGACGAGTTCGACACGGTGATGCTGGCCCACCGCTGGCTCGCCTTCGTCGGCGATGCGGCCTACCATGTGCTGATGGGCGCGAACCTGTGGGTCAACGCGGTGCGCCGGCGGTTCGACCTGCCGTACTGGTCGCTGTCGAAAATGGCCAAGCACAAGGTCAAGAACGCGGTCGAGTTCATTTCACACTATGAGGAAGTGGTGGCGCGTGCGGCGGGCGAGCGCGGGGTCGATGGCGTGGTCTGCGGGCATATCCATACCGCCGACCACCGCGTGTTCACCCACAACGGCCAGCCGATCGAATACTGGAACGATGGGGACTGGGTTGAAGGCTGCAACGCGCTGGTCGAGCATTTCGATGGCCGCATGGAGATCCTCCACTGGCCCGCCGAGGTCGCCCGCCGCGAAGCCGAGCGGGTCGACCAGCAGGCCACCGCCATGCCGCAAGCCGCCTGATATGCGTATCGCTATCGTCAGCGACGCATGGGCCCCGCAGGTCAACGGCGTGGTGCGCACGCTGACCAGCGTGATCGCCCAATTGCGCAGCCGCGGACACGAGGTGGTCATGGTCACGCCTGACCAGTTCCGCTCGCTCGCCTGTCCGGGCTACCCCGAGATCCGCCTGGCGCTGGCGGGAGCGCGCGCCGTGGGGCGCAAGCTGGCCGAGGCCGCGCCCGATGCGATCCACATCGCCACCGAAGGCCCGCTCGGCTGGGCGGCGCGGCGCTGGTGCCTGAGGCAGGGGCGGCCGTTCACCACCGCCTACCACACGCAGTTCCCCGAATACCTGGCGCGGCGCACCGGCTTGCCCGCGTCGTGGTTCTGGCCGGCGATCCGCCGCTTCCACCGTCCGGCCTCGGCGATCATGGTGGCTACCGGCACGATCCGCGCGCAATTGCGCGAGCACGGCCTGACGCACCTGCGCACCTGGAGTCGCGGGGTCGACACCAGCCAGTTTCACCCCGACCACTTGCCGCCCGCGCTGTTCCTCCAGCTGCCGCGCCCGATCCAGCTCTATGTCGGGCGCGTGGCGGTGGAGAAGAACGTGGCCGCCTTCCTCGACAACGCGCATGCCGGATCGAAAGTGGTGGTCGGCGATGGCCCGGCGCTGGCCATGTTGCGGGCGCGCTACCGCCACGTCCATTTCATGGGCCAGCAGCACGGCGCGGCGCTGGCCTCGTGCTATGCTGCGGCCGATGTCTTCGTCTTCCCCAGCCGCACCGACACTTTCGGGCTGGTGCTGATCGAGGCGCTCGCCTGCGGTACGCCGGTGGCGGCATACCCGGTGCCCGGCCCGCTCGACGTGCTGGCGCCGCAAGCCGGGGCGATGGACGACAGGCTCGAACAGGCGGTCGCCCGCGCGCTCTTGCTCGACCGGGCCGCGTGCCTCGCGCATGGCCGCCGCTTCAGCTGGGAAGCGAGCGCCGACCAGTTCCTCGCCGCGCTGCATCCGCTTGATGCGACCACCGCGCCGGGGTCTGCGGAGCTGCTTGCCGCCGCCTGACGCTAATACTTGCCGTGGCGGGGCAAAGCGACTAATCGGGCACCTTACGGCCGCTCCGCGAGGGGCGGCCCTTTTATTTCTAACGGAGATTCCACCGTGGCCCAGCCCGCTCCCCTGATGCCCCACGCCACCGCTTCGTGGCTGGTTGACAATACCGCGCTCAGCTTTGAGCAGATTTCCGAATTCTGCGGGCTGCACATCCTCGAAGTGCAGGCCATGGCCGACGATCTGGCCAGCTCGAAGTACACCGGACGCGATCCGGTCCACTCGGGCGAACTGACTCACGGCGAGATCGAGAAGGGGCAGAACGACCCCGAATACCGCCTGAAGATGCAGAAGGCCCCGGTCGACGTCAGCCGCACCAAGGGCCCGCGCTATACCCCGGTGTCGAAGCGTCAGGACAAGCCCGACGGTATCGCCTGGATCATCCGCAACCACCCGGAGATTTCGGACGCGCAGATCGGCAAGCTGATCGGTACCACGCGCAACACGATCAACGCGATCCGCGAACGGAGCCATTGGAACATCTCCAACATCGTCGCCAAGGACCCGGTGACGCTGGGCCTGTGTTCGCAGCGCGAACTCGACGCCGCCGTGGCGCGCGCTGCCAAGAAGAGCGGCAAGCACGTCGAGGAGCCTGTCGTGGACGAGAACGCTCCCGTGCGCCGCGATGACCGCGAAGTGCTGATCGAGGAACTGAAGGCCGAGCGCGAAGCCTCGGTCCGCGTCGCCAACGAAGCCGCGCAGGAAGCCGAGGCCGAAGCCTGGCTTACCGCCAAGCGCGCGGCGGAAGCCCAGGGCTGACAACTCGCGTCAACTGAAACACGAAAGGGCGGCCCGCGAAGGCCGCCCTTTTCGTTTGCTCAGGGCTGCTCGGCTACACCGCCAGCGTCAGCTTGGCCTCGCCTGCGCCATGTCCCGCACTCGCCACACCCTTGGGCGCGAAACGGCCGTTGACCGCGGCACCCTGCTCGATGGTCAGCGTCTCATAGGTCACGTCGCCTTCGATGCGGGCGCTTTTCAGCACGACCAGCTCGCGCGCGGCAATGGTGCCCTTGACCGTGCCCGACAGGCGCGCGCGCTCGGCCACGATGGCGCCTTCGATCACGCTCTTCTCGCCCTGTACCAGCGCGGCGCAGGTGAGGTCACCCAGCACCCGCCCATCGACATGCAGGTCGGCCGAAGCCTCGATATTGCCGGTGATGGTCACGTCCGGCCCGATGACCGAGAACGTCGCGCCGCTAGCCACGGGGCCCGACCGCGCTTTGCTCATGGTTGGCGTGGAACGTGGCCCTTGCTTCTTCGAGAACATCGGGAGCAGTCTCCAGGAACGGGCGCGGATTGACCGCGCGGCCATTGATGCGCACTTCAAAGTGCAAGTGCGGCCCGGTTGAACGGCCCGAGTTGCCGATGGCGCCGATCACGTCGCCGGCGCTGACGTCCTGGCCCGTGCGCGCACCGAAGCGCGACATGTGCGCATAGCGGGTGATCATGCCGTTGCCGTGGCTCACTTCGACCACGTTGCCATAGCCTGATCGCTGGCCGACGAAACTGACCGTGCCATCGGCGGCGGCGTGGATCGGAGCACCATAAGGCGCGCGGAAATCGAGGCCCGAGTGCATCGCGGCGTGGCCGTTGAACGGGTCGCGGCGATAGCCGAAGCCCGACGAGATCGACTTGATATCGGCCGGCATCACCTGCGGGATTTCCAGCAGGCCGCGTTCGAGCGAGCTCATCCGCGACAGGCTGAGCGCGAGGCGTTCGAAGCGCGGGTCGAGCGTGCCGTTGGTGTCGCTGGCGAGCATTTCGAGCGGACCGCCCTGCGCCTGCTCATCCGCCACCATCATCATGCGCGGATCGAGGCCGAGCTGGCGGATAGCCTGTTCGGTGCGCAGCGCGCGGCGGTCGGCATAGCGGGTCAGCCGTTCGACGAAGGCCAGCTGGCGCGCCTCGATGCGGGCGAGGCCGGCGGCTTCGGGAATGGCGGTCTCGATCAGGCTGATCAACTCGTCCGCCTCGGCGGCCGAATCGGACACAGTCTCGCTGGCGGCGGCGGGCTGCTGCATCAGGTCGGCGGGCAGCAGGTCGAGGATGCGGTCGAGGAAGTCCTGCCGCTTGGCGAGATCGGCGGTGGTGGCGGTCAGATCGTCGCGGTAGACATCGAGCCGGTCTTCGGCCTGCGCCACCTGCGCCTCGCGGCTGAGCAGCTCGGTTTGCTCCGAACTGGCGCGATACTGGGTGAAGGCCATGGCCCCCATCGACACGGTCCAGCCAAGCAGCGCGGTGGCGGCAAGACCCGCAGCAGCCATCTGCATGCGCGTGGAAATTGTGATGAAGCGTACCTGCCCATCGGAGCGCATGAAAAACTCACGCTCCGGGAACATGGTGCGCAAGCGGCTGAATAAACCGCCAGCGGTTTGCGTGTCCAAAACGACCCCTTAGGTTTCTATTCCTGCGACCCCGATGAGGGCGGTAGCGATACCACTAGCCGAGTCTAACGGAGTCTTTAATCAATGGGGCGAAACGAAGGCGGCTTGCGACGAGTCGACTTTTCGACAACCGAATCGCGTTTCGGGCAAGCGAATCGGTCAAGCGGCCTTGTCCGATTCTCCCCTGACAACTGCTCTGCGTGGTGGTAACTGGCGCCGCCATGGAACAGGCACGCACCCAGCAAACAGACGTTACCGCGCTGATCGGCGATCTCGCCCGCGCGGGCCGCAAGGCGCAAGCCGTGCTGGCGCAGATGCCGACAGCGGACAAGGCAGCCGCCTTGCGCGCCGCCGCCGCCGCGCTGCGCGCCGCCGCGCCGCAAGTGCTGGCGGCCAATGGCATCGACGTTGCCACGGGCGAGGCGAACGGCATGTCGGGCGCCTTGCTCGACCGGTTGCGGCTGGACGACCAGCGGCTGGAGGGCATCGCCCTTGCGATCGAGGCCGTGGCCGCGCTGCCCGATCCCGTCGGGCGCGAGATCGACCGCAGCACCGCGCTGGCGGGCATGACGCTGGTGCGCCGACGCATCCCCATCGGCCTGATCGGCATCATCTACGAAAGCCGTCCCAACGTCACCGCCGATGCCGCCGCGCTGTGCCTGATGAGCGGCAACGCGGCGCTGCTGCGCGGCGGGTCCGAGGCGGTCCATTCCAACCGCGCGATCGCTGCGGCGATGGCGTCCGGGCTGGCCGAGGCGGGTGTTCCTGCCGAAGCGATCCAACTGGTCCCCACGCAGGATCGGGCGGCCGTGGGCGCCATGCTCAAGGCGGCTGGCCTGATCGACATGATCGTCCCGCGCGGCGGCAAGAGCCTGGTCGAGCGGGTGCAGAACGATGCCCGCGTGCCCGTGCTCGCGCACCTCGACGGCATTTGCCACACTTACGTTCACTCCGCCGCCGATCCGGCGATGGCCCGCGCGCTGGCGCTCAACGCCAAGCTGCGGCGCACCGGGGTGTGCGGATCGATGGAGACGCTGCTGCTCGACGCCGCCTTCCCGGGCAGTGTCGAGGTGGTCGGGGCGCTGCTTGACGCCGGGTGCGAGGTGCGCGGCGATGCCCGCGCGGCTGCGCTCGATCCGCGCGTAAAGCCCGCCAGCGCCAACGACTGGGACACCGAATACCTCGATGCGATCCTCTCGGTCGCGGTGGTCGACGGCGTGGAGGCGGCGATGGACCACATCGCGCGCCATTCCTCGGGCCACACCGATGCAATCGTCACCGCCGACCAGGCCGTGGCCGACCGCTTTTTGGCGCAGGTCGACAGCGCCATCGTGATGCACAATGCCTCCACCCAGTTTGCCGATGGCGGCGAGTTCGGTCTCGGCGCGGAGATCGGCATCGCCACGGGCCGTCTGCACGCGCGCGGGCCGGTGGCATTGGAAGGGCTGACGACTTACAAGTGGCAAGTGCTGGGAACGGGCCAATCCCGCCCTTGATGACCGGCGGGAGAGCTTACTGATGCGCTATAACACACTGGGCCAGACCGGGCTGGTCGTATCCGAACTGTGCCTGGGCGCGATGACCTTCGGAAACCGCCCCAGCGCCTTCTTCCAGCACGATCTCGACCAGGCGGGTTCGACTGCCTTGGTCAAGCAGGCACTCGATGCCGGGGTCAACTTCATCGACACCGCCAACGTCTATTCCGCCGGGCAGAGCGAGGAGTTTACCGGACAGGCGCTGCGCGATCTGGGGGTCGCGCGCGATCAGGTGGTCGTGGCCACCAAGGGCATGGGGCCGATGGGCGAGGGGCCGAACGATGGGGGCTATGGCAAGCAGCACTTGCTGGCGCAGATCGATGCCAGCCTCGCGCGGCTCGGGCTCGATCATGTCGACTTGTACCAGATTCACGGCTGGGACCCCGTCGCGCCGATGGAAGAAGGCCTGCGCGCGCTGGAGGACATCGTCCGTTCGGGCCGCGCGCGCTATGTCGGGGTCAGCAACTGGGCGGCGTGGCAGATCGCCAAGGCGCTGGGTATTGCGAACGCGCGAGGGTGGGACAAGTTCGTCTCGAACCAGGCGTTTTACGCTGTCTCGGGCCGCGATCTGGAGCGCGAACTGGTGCCGATGATGCAGTCCGAGGGGCTCGGCCTGATGGTGTGGAGCCCGCTGGTGGGTGGGCTGCTGTCGGGCAAGTACGATTTCGCCGCCGATGGGTCGGTCTCGGGCGAGGGCCGCCGCGCCAAGATGGATTTCCCGCGGGCCGACAAGCAGCTGGCCGCCAATGCCGTCGCCGCCATGCGCCCGATGGCCGAATCGCGCGGGCTGGGCGTGGCCTCCATCGCGCTCGCGTGGTTGCTCCACCAGCCGGTCGTCACAAGCGTGATCGTGGGCGCCAAGCGGCCCGACCAGCTGGCTCAGAACCTTGCCGCCAGCGATGTCGAGCTGAGCGCCGACGAACTGGCCACCCTCGATGCCGTGGCCAAACTCGACGACGAGTATCCCGCCTGGGCGATCAGCGCGCAGAACACCCGCCACGGATTCCGCGTAAGCCCGCGCCGCAAGGCAAAATGACCCGCGCCGTTACCGGGCTGTTGGGTGGCAGTTTCAATCCGGCGCATGGCGGGCATCGCCGGATTACCCTGTTCACGCTCGAAGCACTGGGGCTGGACGAGGCATGGTGGCTGGTCTCGCCCGGCAACCCGCTCAAGCCCCAGGACGGCATGGCGCCGCTGGCGGCGCGCGTTCGTTCGGCGAAAAGGCAGGCCCGCCGCGCACGGATTCGCGTGACCGCTTTCGAGCGCGAGCTGGGGACCGTGTTCACCGTCGATACGCTGCGCGCGCTGAAGCGCCGCTTCCCGCGCCGCCGATTCGTCTGGCTGATGGGGGCCGACAACCTCGCCCAGTTCCACAAGTGGCGCAATTGGCGGCAGATCGCCCGCGAAATGCCGATTGCGGTGATTGCCCGCCCCGGTTATGATGCGGGTGCCTTGGCGAGCCCCGCCATGGCCTGGTTGCGGCCTTACCGGTTGTCCGCCGCCCGATTTCGCAACCGGTGCGAATGGAGCGCACCTGCGCTGATAGAATTGCGTTTCGATCCCGATCCGCGCTCGGCCACGGCCTTGCGACAAGCGGATCCCGATTGGGCGAACCGGGTCTCCGGTTCGGTTTCCCGGCCAGATGTCATTCGGGACGATGTGACGCATTCCCTCATCCATGACCAAGCGGCAGGCAGGGGCGCATGACGCGAACCGGCCCTGTTTGCGGTTTTGAGCAGGTCTTGTTGCATTCCCCAAGTATGGAGCACCACACGTCGCGATGAGATCTGTCCAGATCGACCAGGCCCCCTCCCGGGCGCACGCCCTTCAGGCCTCCACTGGCCCGGCCACCACTGGCATCGCAACCGTTTTCACCATGACCAACCCAGACCAACTTCCCGCCGTCAGCGCAACCGCCAGTTTCGGCGCCGAACCCGGCTCGCTCCACGCCTTCATCCTCGACCAGCTGGACGAGGACCAGGCGCAGGACCTCGTCTCGATCCCGCTTGCCGGGAAGACGTCGATCGCCGATCACATGATCGTCGCGTCGGGCCGTTCGACGCGCCAGGTCGCCTCAATGGCCACCAAGCTGGGCGAGCGGCTCAAGCAGAACGGCTATGGCCCGGCCCGAATCGAAGGCCTGCCCGCCGCCGACTGGGTGCTGATCGACGCGGGCGACGTGGTGGTCCACCTGTTCCGCCCCGAAGTGCGCAGCTTCTACAACCTCGAACGCATGTGGGGTTTTGGGGAAGAAAAAATGATTTGAAGTTGGGGGATTAACCCGAACCTTAACTCAAACTCGCGTTTAAACGCTGGAACGGTTCGCGACCAGCGAACCGCAAGGCCGACCGGCCGCCCGCAGGTGCCGCGCAGCCGCAGGCGGAGCGAACAGCACCGAGGACCGCGCGCCCGGATGGGCGTGCGGAAAGCAAGAGACCGCCCATGATCTTACACGTCATCGCTCGCGGCAAAATTGCCCGTTCGCCCGAGGCGGAGCTGGTCGCGCGGTATGAGAAGCGCATTGTCTGGCCGATCAGGCTGACCGAGTTGCCCGAAACCGGCGGGCGGGTCGCCGATCCGCTCACTCCCGTCCGCACCGTCCTGCTCGATGAGAAGGGGCGCGATCTGTCGTCCGAACAACTCGCCCGCCAGCTCGAGCAATGGCGCGATGGCGGGGTGCGTGAGTGCCGCTTCGTGATCGGTGCCGCCGATGGCCATGCGCAGGCCGAGCGAGATAGCGCCGACCTGCTGATCGCTTTCGGCAAGGCGACCTGGCCGCACCTGCTGGTCCGCGCCATGCTGCTGGAGCAACTGTTCCGCGCCACCAGCCTGCTTGCCGGACACCCCTATCACAGGGCAGGATAGCCTTATGCGCCGCGCTTCTCCTCTCATCCTTGCCGCCGGGCTGTTCGGCTGGTCCGCGCTGGCGCAATCACCCGCAGTTTACGACGACGCCGCCGAGACGCGCACGGCGCTGCAGCAGGCGCTTGCCGGGCGGCAGGCGGCAGCGGCGCGTAGCGAGGTGCTCGAGGAGCAGGCCCGCGTGACGCAGGACGAGGCCGAGAAGACCGCGCGACAGGCGGCCGCACTCGCCGCGCGCATTCAGCAGGCCGAGGCGGGGATCGCCGCAGCCGAGGCGCGCAAGGTGCTGGTGACGCGCGAACAAGTGCGCTTGGCGGCGCAATTGGGGCGCGAGCAGCAGCCCATCGTCAGCCTGACCGCCGCCTTGCAGCAGTTCTCGCGCCGCCCCGTCGCACTCAGCCTGCTGCGTCCCGGTGCGATTCGCGATCTTGTGTACCTGCGTGCGGTGATGGCCGAGGCCGTCCCGCAGGTTCAGCGCCGCACCGCCAGCCTGCGCCGCCGCATTGACCGTTCGCAGCAACTGGCTCTGGCCGCGCGGCAAGCGGGCGAAGTGCTGGTGGCCGAGCAGGCATCGCTATCCCAACGCCGCAGTTCGCTTGCCGCCATTGAAGCGCGCCAGCGCCTCGCCGCGCTCGCTGCGGGCAGCGTCGCCAGCCGCGAGGCCGAGCGTACTCCAATCGCTCGTCGATCGAATCTTCTTCGGGAGTGCATCGATTCCTTCTTTAGGACCTTCGATGTCGTAAAGATGAACACAGCATCCACAGCCGTAATCATCGGAAATAAACGTCATCTTCCCTTTCCACTGCTCCAACCAAGTCTCGAACGCCACCTCTTCTTCGGGCGCATCGGATGAAATGCAGATAGAAGCGCGATGCGTCATGATCTTCTTTGCCGAACGTTTGAGATCAGCCACGGCCGCTTGGGGCCGTTGGCTGTAGCGACT
>JBDSUF010000007.1:0-166047 GCA_039927835.1 Alteraurantiacibacter sp. | reverse complement strand
GCCGAAGCGACCTTCCCCACCAACGCCACGTTCAGCACCTGGCAGGCGGGTGTCGACGGCACGGTGTTTTCGATCCCCGGAGGCGACCTTAAGGTCGCGCTTGGCTACGAAGGGCAAGACCAGCAGCAGACACGCAACACGGGCTTAGCGACCGAAGTTACTAACGCTCGCGTGATCCACTCGCTCTATGGCGAGATCAACGTGCCGATCTTCGGTCCGGCCAATGCCATGACCGGGTTCGAGGAACTGACCGTCACAGCGGCGGTGCGCTATGACCACTATAGCGACGTCGGGGCGACGACCAATCCCAAGTTCGGCATCAATTGGGAGCCGTTCCATGGGCTGAAGCTGCGCGGCAGCTATGGAACGTCGTTCCGGGCGCCGACATTCCCGGAGATCTTCGGTAACAGCACTTTCCTCTACGTGCAGGGTCACCAGAATCCAGCCGGCGGCGCTGCGTTGCCGGTATTCAAGGTGGGCTCGGGACCGAACCCCGACCTGGAGCCGGAAACCTCCACCACGTGGACCGTGGGTGCCGACATCGAGCCGTTCGACGGTCTGACCATCGGCGTCACCTACTTCGATATCGACTATCGCAACACGATCACGGGCTTGCTCAGCAACCTGGCGATTCTGACCTATGCCAACGAATATGCCGGGACCGACGTGATCCTGTTCGGCAGGCCGGCCTATGACCGCATTGTCGACATCCGTGATCATGGCATCGGCGGCCAGCCCGGTCCGATTGCCGTGCGGGTGATCGGCGGCGCCAGTACTGCATGTCTCGACGCGCCCACGGCGAATTACTCCAATTGCATCTATGCCGATGGCCGCAGCCTCAATCTGGGCCGTTCGCAAATGCAGGGCTTGGACTTCAATGTGCGCTATTTCGCCGACATTGGTCCGGTCGATACGCTGACGCTGACTGCGACGGGCACGATCCTGACCGCCTACAACGTGGCCTTCACGCCGGGCGGGCCTCTAACCGATCAGCAGAACAACATCTACCAGCCGCTCACGTTCAAGGCGCGTGCCGCGGTGGCTTGGACACACGGTCCATTCAACGCCCGGATGCAGGTTTCGCACATTGGTTCGTACATCAACAACATCGTCACCCCGGTCGAGACGGTCGATTCGTTCACCATGGTCGATCTCAACTTCGGTCTTGAGCTGAGCGAGGTGTTCGACCTGCCGGGCGAGCGGCTGGCGCTGGGGCTGGAAGTGCGCAACCTGTTCGATCGTGATCCGCCGTACGTGAACGCGCGGCCCGGCCAGAACAGTGCGGGCGGCTTCGATGTAACCGCCAGCGATCCCATTGGACGGCAGTTTGCAGTAAGCCTGCGCGCTGCTTTCTGATCGGCAGACGCAATCGACCAACTGGGGGACGCGATGATCGATCTCGCCTTTGTCGGCGACCTGGTGCTCGACGAGCCCAATGCCGACTACTGGCTGTCGGGCATCGCTCCCGCCTTGTTGGCGAGTGACCTGGCGATTGGCCACCTTGAGGTGCCGCATACTGCGGCGGGCCGCGAAGTGGCCGGGGACGTGCCCGCTCCGGGTGCCCCGGTCGCCAACGTGGCCGCCATCGCCCGCGCCGGAATCGGCCTGGTCAGCACGGCCGGCAACCACATGGCCGATTGCGGCCCCGAAGGCATCGCCCAGACGCTCGCCTTGCTCGACGAGGCGGGGATTGCCCATGCCGGTTGCGGAGCGGACCTCGCCACGGCGCGGCGGCCAGCGGTGATCACCGTCAAGCAGCGGCGCATTGCATTGCTGAGCTATAACTGCGTCGGTCCCGAATTCGGCTGGGCGGGACCGACCAGCGCCGGCGTTGCCTATCTTCCCCTGCGGACGGTTGACGGGTCTCCCGTTACCCCCTCGGCGGATTTCGAGGGTTTGCTGCCAATGGCCCTCGCGATCCTGCAAGACGACTTGGCGAAAGCGCGCGCGGCGGGTGACTTTGTCATTGTGGCCCTGCATCAGGGTCGCGTGCATACACCGGCTCTGATCCTCGACTACGAACTGCAATCGGCTCACGCGGCCATCGATGCCGGGGCCGATGCCGTGGTGGCGCATCACGCGCATATCGTGCGCGGCATCTCATGGTATCGCGGCAAGCCGGTGTTTCACGGTCTGGGCAACGGCTGCGTGGTGACCAGCGCCATGTCGCCCGATCAGGACCATCCGGCCCGGCGCGACTGGGCGCGGCGACGGCGCGAGATGTTCGGGTTCGAGCCCGATCCCGCCTATACGCTGGCGCCGTTCCATCCTGACGCGGTCAACGCCTTCATCGGCCGTCTGTCGCTGGCAGACGACGGCACCGTCACCGCCTCGCTGCACCCGGTATTCGTCGAGGCCCCAGGGCGGCCAGTGCTGGTAGAGGGTGCGCAGGGCCGCGCGATTGCCGATTACGTCGAACGCATCACGCGTGACGCCCGGCTGCCGCCAATTCGCGTGGCCGCCGATTATCGCATCGAACAGATAGCCTGACCATGTTGCGGACCATCCTCATCCTGCTGGGCGGAGCGGCGTTGTTGCTGGCGACCATGATCGACACATTGGCAGTAATCGGCCGTCACATTGGTCTGCCTATCAATGGCTCGATCGAGCTGATGCAGGCGGCGGTGATGATATCCGGCGCGGCGGCGCTGGTGATCTCGCTGTGGGACGATGCCCACGCCCGCGTCCACCTGCTGCTCGACCGGCTGGGACCGTCTGCCCGCCGACTTCTCGACCAGCTGTCGGATGGCATCACCTTGATCTTCCTCGCTGCCCTGCTCGCGGGGGCTGGCTGGCTGGCGGCGGACCTGTGGCATGGCCACGAGCAGAGCGAACTGCTGGGTGTGCCGTGGGCAGCGTTGCGCGCGGTGGCCAACGTGGCGCTCGCCATGGGCATCGCGATCCTTGGACTGCGGCTGCTGCGGAAACGCCGCGCATGATTTTCGCCACCTCCGCAACCGCGCTGGTCGGCGTCGCCGTGCTGCTGGTGCTGCTGCTGGCGGGCGTGCGGATCGGCGTGGCCTTGGGCGTTGTCGGCATTGGCGGGCTGGCCGTGGTGCTGGGGCCGGAAGCGGCACTGATCAAATCGGGCGTGATCATCATCGATACGCTGACCCGCTATGAGCTGGGCACGCTGCCGCTGTTCCTGTTCATGGCGCATGTGTTCTTCTCGATCGATGCCAGCCGCGACCTGTTCGACGCTGCCGCAAAGATGATCGGCCATCGGCGGGGCGGTCTGGCCTATGCCTCGATCGCCGGATGCGCCGGTTTCGGCACGATCAACGGATCGAGTTTGGCGACCACCGCAACGGTCGGTCTGGTCGCTTATCCGGAAATGCGCCGCCGCGGCTATGCCGATACGCTGTCCACCGGCACCATCGCCGCCGGGGGAACGCTGGGGCAGATGATCCCGCCGTCGGGCGCGCTGATCGTGTTCGGGATCATTGCCGAGACCTCGATTGGCGATCTGTTCACCGCCGCGATCGTCCCCGGTGTCACGCAAGCGCTGTTCTATGCGCTGGTGGTGTTCGTGCTGGTTCGCTGGCGTCCGCAGCTGGCTCCGTCAGGCGCTCGCGCTCCGTGGAGCGAGCGCTGGCGGGCGATGGCCAAGGTGTGGGAAATCGGCCTGCTGGTGGCGTTGATCATCGGCGGCATTTCCACCGGTTTGGTCAGCCCGCCCGAAGCCGCTGCCGTGGGCGCGGCCGGCGCGTTGCTGATCGCCGGCTGGCGCAAGGGACTCAACCGAAAGACGCTGTTCAAGGCATTCGAGGAGACGCTGCGGACCAGCGGGCTCATTTACCTGATCCTGTTCGGCGCGCTGATCTTCGCTGCGTTCATCGGCGTGACCGGCCTTGCCGATGCCGCTGGCGAAGCGGTGAGCGGGCTGGGCATGGGGCGCGTTGCCACGCTGCTACTGATGGCCTTGATCCTGCTGCTGCTCGGCTCGTTGCTCGACGGGCTGGCGCTGATGCTGCTGACCACACCGATCATGCTGCCGATCGCACAGGAAGCGGGCATGTCGGCGGTATGGTTCGGCATCTTCATCACCCGGGCGATGGAGATCGGCTTCGTCCATCCGCCCTTGGGCATGAACCTTTATGTCATGCAGGGGGTGGCCAAGGACGTGAGCATCGGGCGCATCTTCCGCGGCGTGATGCCATTCCTTGCCAGCGACTTCGTGCACCTGGCGCTGCTGATCCTGTTTCCGGCAATCGTTCTCTGGTTGCCGGGCGTGCTGGGGAACTGACGATGATGATCGCAATCGCCGGGCCTGACCTGCCGCACGAAGTGCTCGCCGCCGCCGGGTGCCACGCCGGCCCTGTGCCGCTGGATGTGGAACGGCCCACGCCGCGCGCGCGGCAATGGGTGGAGAGCAAGTTCGCGCCGTGGGCCTTCGCTGTGGTGGAGGCTTGGACAACCGGCGAATACGACGGCCTTGACGGCGTGCTGTTCAGCCGTGCCGACGACACGTCGCAGCGGACCTATTACTATGTGTGCGAACTGCAGCGGCGCGGCCTGCTGCGGGGTCCGCGTGCGATGATCTGCGATATAGGCAAGATCCCGCGCGAGACCAGTCGCGACCTGACTATTGCCGCCGTGCGCCAGCTTGCGAGCGAACTGGGCGTGAATGAAGACGCGCTGGAGCAGGCAATCGTGGTCGGCAATGCCGCGCGCACAGCGGCTCCCGTGACACCGCAGGACGCCGTGTGCCTGCTTTACGGCACCCCGCCGCCCGACCGGCGACTGCACGCCGTTATCGAGCAGGCGGGCCTTCGCGCCAGCGGGCCGACCTTGCCCGAGTTCTGGCTCGCCTCCGGCCCGGCCGTGGCCGAGGGAACCGGCGATCCGGCTGCCGCACTGGGTACACAGCTCCACACCCGCCGTCATGGCGCGCGCAGCTTCGCCGATCCCGCCGCACAGATCCGCGATACCGTGGCCGCGAGCGGGGCCAGGGCAGTGATCCTGTGGCGCATTGAGGAGGACGAGGCGCAGACTTGGCAGTTCCCCGCCGAACGCCGGGCGCTTGCCGCACTTGGCGTGCCCACGCTGGAATTGACGCGCAGCGATTGGCTGGCGCGCGACCACGCTCCTGCGGCGATAACAGAATTCTTGCAGGGACTTGCCCGATGAAGCCGCTGGCTGGACACCGCGTGGCGGTTCTTGGTGGCATGGCCGAACGGCCCCTGGCGCGTTACCTCGCCTCGCTCGGCGCGGACCTGGGCGGCCCGGTGGCGGGCGCCAGCTTCGTGATCGATGATCTGGGGCAGGCCCATGCGGCACGTCTCGCCGGCGGCATCCCGGAAAGCGCGGTGCATGTTTCGGTCACCACGTTTGGCTCTGACGGACCACGCGCGGACTGGCGTGGCGGCGAACTGGTCGCCTCGGCGATGGGCGGGGCGTTGAAGCTGACCGGCGAGCCGGGACAGAAGCCGGTCAAGGAAGCGGGCGACGCTTGTACTTTCCATGCGGATATGGTCGCTGCCGCTGGCGCAATGGCGGCGCATCATGCGCGTGGTACACACGGAGCAGGCCAGCACGTCGATGTGTCGATCCAGCAGGTGGCCTTCAGCCGCAATGTCAACGGCGTGCTGGTTTGGCAGTTCGACCAACGCAAGCTTGACCGCGCGGGTGGCTGCATCGCCTATGGCCGCGCCAAGGTGCAGGTGGTGTGGCAATTGGCCGATGGCTGGTGCTTCCACGCCTTGATGACTGGACGGCTGGGCGCGCCCGCCAACAAGGGCCTGTCCGACTGGATGGACGAGTGCGGCTTTGCCAACCCGATGCTTGGCGTCGACTGGGTGGCCTATAACCGCTCCACCCTGCCCGAAGAGACACGCGACGTTTGGCAGGCGGCGATGGCGGCATTCTTCGCCAGCCGCACCAAGGCCGATATCGCCAGCGAAGGACGGCGGCGCGGGATCAACGCCTGTGTCGTCAACGAACCGGCCGACGTGCTCGCCGATGCGCATCTGAAGGCGCGCGGCTTTCTCGCTACACCCGATGGCCTGCCCGAACGGTTTGCGGCAATTCGCGCAGGCGAGCCGGGGGCTGCTCCCGCGATCCACACCGGCAAGCGGCCGGGTCCGCTGGCGGGCGTGCGGGTGCTCGATTTCGCATGGGCGCTGGTCGGCTCGATCACCACCAAGACCTTGGGTGATCTTGGCGCGGAGATCGTCAAGATCGAAACCCGCAGCCGGCCTGACCTTGCGCGGATGGACGTGCAGGTGTCTGCTTCCAGCGCCACCAGCCTTGATGACAAGCCGTGGTTCGCCAACCTCAATACATCCAAGCGCAGCCTGTCGCTGGACCTAAAGCAGCCCGCATCGCGTCAGGTACTCGATCCGCTGATCGAGTGGGCCGACGTGGTGGTGGAGAACTTCTCGCCCGGCACGATGGCCAAGCTGGGCCTCGATTACGACAGCTTGGTGCAGCGCAATCCGGGGCTGGTGATGGTCTCGGGCAGCGTGTTCGGCCAGACCGGACCGCTGGCGCAGGAATGGGGCGTGGACGGCACGGGCGGCGCGCTATCGGGCCGCACGTTCCTGACCGGTTACCCTGATGGCGATCCGGTGATCCCCGGCGCGGTGCCTTATGGCGATGTCATCGTGCCATTCGTGATGGCGGGCCATGTGGCAGCCGCCTTGCAGCACCGGCGCGAGACCGGGCAGGGCTGCCATGTCGATGCCAGCATGTACGAGATCTGCGTGCAGCAGATGCGCGAATTCCTGAAACTGGCGAAGACCGGCGTGCGCCCGCAGCGGCTGGGAAACGGCGATCCCGCGGTGTTCTGGCAGGATGTGCTGCCCGCCGCTGGAGAGGACCGTTGGGTTGCGATCAGCGTGGCCGGCGCCGTTGAACTTGCACGGCTGCATGCGATCACCGGCCCGGATGTGGCGGCGTGGACCATCGAGCGACAGGACCATGCCGTCGCGGCGGAGTTGCAGGCGGCGGGCTTTGCCGCCGGAGTCTTGCAGGATTGTGAGGACCTGATCGAGAACGACCCGCAGATGGCGCAACGCGGCGCGCTGGTTATGCTGGACCATCCGCTGCTCGGCCCGTTCGGCCACCTCGCCACGCCGATCCGTTTCTCGCGCGATATTCCTGCGCCATTCCGCGCCCCCGGCATGGGTGAGCACGCACACGACGTGGCGGCCGAGATTTGCGGCCTTGATGCGGCAACCATCGCCAGCCTCGATGATCAGGGAGTGTTCCGGTGAGCATTACTGTGAATACCTCCGGCAACCAGCGCAGCCGCAAGATGCTCGCCTGCACGGCGGAAGCGACCGGCTACCAGAAGGCTTTCGGGCAGGAACTGCGCCGCCGCGTGGTGGAGGATCGCGAGCCTTACGCGATCGTCCAGGCCGATACCCCGCACGAGCTGTTCCACGCGATGGATATCCCCATCGTCACCAACCAGTGGTGGAGCGCCTACATCTCCGCCAAGCAACTTTCGGCGCGCTATTTCGATGCCATGGTCGATGCCGGCTATCCGGCGAACAGCTGCAAGTATTGCTCGCTGGGCCTCGCCTGCACCATCGCCAACGATCCCGCCACCGCGCCGTGGGGCGGCTTGCCCAAGCCCACGGTTATGGTCGCGCGATTGACGTGCGATTGCATCCAGCAGGTGTTCGGCCAGTGGGCAGACCTGCTGGGCAGCGAGTTCTTTCCGATGGAAGCGCCAGCCTGGACCGACAAGGATCCGCAGTGGTTCGCCCGCTCGCGCGATGACTGGCGGCGCGTGTACCAGCCCGATCGCATCGCCCACATGGTGGCCGAAATGCACGACCTGATCGCGCTGCTGGAGAACCGCACCGGCCGCAAGTTCGACGAGGCGAAGTTCCATCACCTGATGGAGCAGATCAACGTGCAGGAAGGCTATATCTGGGAAGCCGCACAGGCCATCGGCACGGCGCGACCGTGCCCGGTCTCGATCGCCGAGCAGATGCCCAACACGATGATTCCGCAGTGGCATCGCGGATCGGACTGGGCGGTGGCCCATGCGAAGAAGTTCCGCGACGAGGTGTTCGAGCGGATCGCCACGGGGCAGGGTACCGGCAGCAACGAGAAGCTGCGGTTGATGTGGATCGGCGCAGGCGTGTGGCACGATCCAGGCTTCTACCAGGCGTTGGAAGAAAGCTTGGGCGCAGTGTTCGTATGGTCGATGTACATGCCGTTTGCCGGACCCGCCTATATCCGTGACTTGCAGGGCAGTCCGATGGAGGCGCTTGCCAGCCGCGTCGCCAGCATGAACGAGACGCTGCACCTGCCGCCGTGGATGAACGGGTGGATGGTTTCGGAGGCACAGCGGTGCGGGATCGATGCCGCAGTCATGCTGCTGCCGCCGGACAATCGCTTGTCGCAATCGGGCAACAAGCTGACCGCGTTGGCACTGGCAGACACCGGAGTTCCAGTGTTGATGATCGATGCCGACATGGTCGATGCCAAGATCTGGGACCATGACCGCATGGTCGGCATGGTCGATGCGTTCCTGCGCCAGAAGGGACTGGCGTGATGGGTATGAAGTGGCTGGTGATCGTACTGGCGGCGCTGCTCACCGTCTCGTGCGCCAAGCCGCTGCCCCCCGGCGTGACCGAGCTGACCTATGCCACACCCTATCCGCCGTCGCACCCGTTCAGCAAGGCGGACCAGCGGTGGATCGACTGGGTGGAGGGCCAATCCGCAGGTCGCCTGCGCATTCGTCCGCTGTGGTCTGGCGCGCTGTTGTCGGCCGACATGTCGATGGAGGAACTGCGCCACGGGGTGGCCGATATCGGACTGATCACGCCAATCTACGTGCGCGGCAACACCCACCTGCTGCGAATTCAGACCGGCTTCTATTCGGGCGCCAAGTCGGTCGAGGCGCAAGTGGCGCTGTACCGCTGCCTCGCCGCGCAGGAGCCGCAGGTCGCGCGCGAACTGCGCGGCCTCCAGGTGCTGGCGGTGCAAGGCGGCTTGCTACCGGGCATCCTGATGCGCAACCAGCGGCTGACCAGCCTCGATGACCTGCGCGGCAAGCGCATCCGCGCGCCTACCGAGCTGCTGCCGGTGTTGAGCGCGCTGGGCGCCGATCCAGTGAACATGCCGATGGGCGAGGTCTATTCCGCCATGACCAAAGGCGTGATCGACGGCGTGATTGCGCCTCCGGACACCTTCCGCGCGCTCCATTTTGTCGACGTCGGACGGTACTACTATGACCTGCAGGTACCGCGCGGCGCCTACCCGGCCCGCGCCATGGGCCAGCGGAAATGGGATGAACTGGCGCCGTGGCAGCGCGATCTGCTGGCACGCAGTACCGCCGTGTGGGAAACCGCGCTGGCCGATGAGATCCGCGCGTCCGAGGCCATCGGTCGGGCCGAGGGCGTGGGTCGCATCGAAATTACCCCAGCCGATCCAACCGACCAGCGCCGGTTCGACGACTTGTACCTGCGCGTCGGGCAAACCAACGCCGAAGGACTGTCCGAGTTCGGCATCGACGGCATGCGCGCTTACCGGATCGCCCGGGCGAGCATCGCCGGACCAGACCTAATCACTTGCGGAGAATCGCTTTGAGCCAGCCGTTAGCAGGCATCCGGGTGGCGGATTTCAGTCACGTCATGGCGGGTCCTTATGCCACGCACCTGCTGCGCCTGATGGGTGCCGAGGTGATCAAGATCGAGCCGCTGGCGGGAGACGGGTTCCGCAATTACGGCGCCAATCGCGACACGGACGGAATGAGCCCGGCATTCGTGGCGGCCAACGTCGGCAAGAAGAGCATCGCGCTCAACCTCAAGCTGGAGGCGGACCTCGCCATTGCGAGGCGCATCGTGGCGCGCAGCCATGTGCTGGTGGAGAATTACCGGCCCGGCGTGATCGACCGGCTGGGGCTGGGCTATGACGCGGTCAAGGTGCTGCGTCCGGACATCGTCTATTGCTCGGTCTCGGGCTATGGCCAGCAAAGCGAGCAGCGCAACTGGCCGGCGATCGACAACATCGTCCAGGCGACCAGCGGGATGATGATGCTGAGCGGCGCGGAAGGCGATCCGCCGGTGCGCGTCGGCTTTCCGATCGTCGACACGCTGACCGGGCAGACCGCTGCCGTCGCCATCCTCGGGGCCCTGATGCAGCGCGAGCGGACGGGGACTGGCGCTTACATCGACGTGTCGATGCTGGAGGCGACGCTGGCGTTCATGACTTCGGCGCTCACGCCTTACCTCCTCACCGGCAACGCCCTGAAGCGGCTGGGCAATACCGGCTACAGCGAGTTGCCCACGGCGGGCCTATTCGTCGCCCGCGACGGGCGGCATATTTCGTTGGGCGTGGTGCAGGAGAACCAGTTCGCCCTGCTCGCGCACCTGCTGGGGCAGGAGCAATGGCTGGCCGATGCGCGCTTCGCCACCGCCGATGCCAGACGGGCCAATTTCGATGCCATGGTAGCCGAACTCTCGGCGATCCTGGCTCAGCGCGATGCGGCCGAGTGGGAAGGCGAGCTGAGCACGGCGGGAATTCCCTGCGGCATGGTCCGCCGCGTCGACGAGGCGGCTGAACTGTGCAGCCCGGACGCCCTGCTCGCAATCGACTTGCCCGGTGCGGGACAGGTCAACGTGCCCAACGCCGGCTTCCGCATGAGCCCGGGCAACCCCGGCACGCCCGAACCGCCGCCAGTCATCGACGGCAACCGCGACGAGATCCTGCAATGGCTCGCCGAGGAAGAGGAAACCTTGGGAGAGGTGAGCGCAAATGGCTGACATCAAGACGTCCGCAAGGGCATGGTTGATGGCGCTGACCGCAGGCTTATTGCTGCAGACAGTGGCCGCACAGGCGCACGATTATCCCGATTACCAGCGCCAGTCGCTCTATGTCCCGGTGCGTGACGGCACCCGGCTGGCAGTCAATATCTACCGCCCGGCGGACGAGGACGGGGTGGAGTCCGAGCGC
Source organism: Alteraurantiacibacter sp. (assembly GCA_039927835.1). Lineage (GTDB taxonomy): Bacteria > Pseudomonadota > Alphaproteobacteria > Sphingomonadales > Sphingomonadaceae > Alteraurantiacibacter. The sequence continues at coordinate 155,133 of JBDSUF010000007.1, read as the reverse complement.
CTGCCGGTGATTTTCGCCTTCACGCCCTATCGCGCGCGCTTTACCGATGCACGCGGGCAAGTGCAGGAAACCGCGCTGGGTGACGCGCTGGCGCTGCGCTCGCTGTTGCGCGCAGGCTACGTCGTTGCGGTGGCGGACGTTCGGGGCAAGGGCGCTTCGTTCGGTTGGCGGCGTGGGTTCCAGGACAGGACCGAGGCGAACGACGGGCACGATCTGGTCGAATGGTTGGCGGCCCGCCCCTATGCCAGTGGCGAAGTGGGCATGATCGGCTGCTCGTACCTTGGCGGAACGGTGATGCACACCGCGAGCACGACGCCGCCATCGCTCAAGGCGATTTTCGTCGGCGCCACCGAGTGGGACAAGTACGAATTCGTGCGCGGAGGGGGCATCACCGCGCAGTTCAACACCCGCCCGGATGAGCCGCTGAGCGAGGACCTTGCCAGCGTCCCGGTCGACGCCGATCGCAGCGGCGCACTGCTGCGGCAGGCGGTGGCGCAGCATGCCGCCAATACGCCGATGGGGCCGCTTTGGTACGGGATGCCTTATCGCGACAGCGTCTCGCCGATCATGGGCTCGCCGTTCTGGGAAGAAGTGGCGATCTGGCGCTATGCCGACACCATCCGCAATTCGGGCGTCGCCAGCTACTTTTGGGGCAACTGGAAGGATGAACCGACCAGCCAGGTGATCGTGGCGGCCGAGAACATTGGCGGGCGCTTGCTGATCGGTCCCGGCAGCCATTGCGAGACGCCTGCCGGGTTCGATTTCACCGGCGAGATCACGCGCTATTTCGACCACCACTTGAAAGACCGCGCCAACGGCATCGAGGGGCAGCCGCGCGTGACCTACTGGCAGGATTTTGGCGACGGCCTCAACCGCTACACCCGCAGCGACAGCGTGCCCGGTAGCGGACAGATCACGCGCACGCTGTTTCTCGGGCAGGCAAACGATGGCAGCGCCGTGCTCGTTGGACGACCGGGCGCGAGCGGCGGGCGCCAGTTCCCGGTCGATTTCGACGTGGCGGACGACGCCTACTTCGCCTTCTGGCCGCCTAGCCTCGATGCGCACGGCATCACGTATGACACGCCCGTGCTCGACAGCCCGATCGACCTGCTCGGCTATCCGGTGGCGCACGTGGCGGTGCAACTCGACCGGCCCGACGCCAACGTGTTTGTCTACCTGGAAGAAGTGAAGGCCGATGGCACCGTTGCCGTGCTCTCGTTCGGGCGGCTGATGGTCTCGCACCGCGCGGTGTCAGACGCGCCGTGGAACAGCCTGGGCCTGCCTTGGCACTCGGGCTTGTCCAGCGATGTGGCACCGCTTGCCGCGGGTGAAACCGGGTTGCTGCAGATCGCCATGCAACCGCTTTCACGCCGGGTGCCAATCGGTTCGCGCCTGCGCTTCCTGGTGACCGGCGCCGATCCACGCCAGCGCAACTTGCGAGACCTGGCGGTCGATCCCGCTCCCCGCATTACCGTACGCCACGGGGCGGCGGCTGGCTCGCGGATCGAACTGCCGATCAACCCGCAGGACTTCTGAGCGATGCGCGTGAGACGACCAGGGGAGATGTCGATGAACCGTTTCAGCGCCAGTGCAACCGCTCTCGTGCTCGCGCTGGCATGCGCTACCAGCGCGCAGGCGCAAGATGGCGGCCGGCCGGACCCTGCCGAAACGCGCCGCGCGATGGAGGAGCGCAACCGCCCTAACACCCCCGGTGACGGACCTTACCCGGCGCTGGTGGAGATCGACGACAGCCTGCCCGGCCATGTGATCTATCGCCCGGTGGACCTCTCGCCGTTCGGCGGCGGCAAGTTGCCGGTGGTGATCTGGGGCAACGGCGCCTGCGCCGACGACGGCACCGCGCACCGCTTTCATCTCGCGCAGATCGCCAGCTATGGCTACCTTGTGGTTGCCGCCGGACACTGGCGAAGCGGACCCGGCGCGACTGAGGGGCCTTTCGTGCAGGAGATGCCCGCCGACGGCTCCCTGCCGCCACCCGCCACCACGGCAGAGGACGTGCTGGCGGGGCTCGATTGGGCGATCGCGCAGGATGGCGATGCCGAAAGCCGCTTCTACGGCCGGGTCGATACCCAGCACGTCGCGGTTGCCGGTCATTCATGCGGCGGGCTGCAGGCCATCACCGTGGCGGCCGACCCGCGCATCGACACGGTTTTGATCCACAACAGCGGTATCTACAACGACCAGAACAGTCCCATCCGCGGCTTGATGGTGTCCAAGACCATGCTGAACAACTTCCACCAGCCGGTGATTTACATCCTCGGCGGCCCGACCGACATCGCCTTTGCCAATGGCAGCGACGACTATGCCCGGTTGACCAAGGTTCCGGCCATGCTGGCCAGTCTTCCGGTCGGCCACGGCGGTACGTTCGGCGAGCCACAGGGCGGGGCTGTGGCTCATGTCGCGGTGGATTGGCTGGAATGGCAATTGCGCGGCGATCACGTCGCGGAGCGCACCTTCGTCGGCGAGAATTGTCGCCTGTGTACCGGCACCGACTGGTCGCTCGAGCGCAAGGGATGGTGAGGCTGCCAGCCCTTCTTTCGCTGGTCGTAACTGGCTTGGTCATGGCCGCTCCGGCGCAGGCCATCACCCCGTTCGAAGCCGCGCCGCTGTATGACGGGACCGCCGCTGGTTCCCAAAGCTGGAACGAACCGCGCGTGGTGACGCAATGCCGGGGTTCGGTCGCGGTCTACAACACCACCCAGCCACGGTATGAGCTGTACCTCCCCGAGCCCGGCGTGGCCAATGGCGCGGCAGTGCTGATGCTGCCCGGCGGCGGCCTGCGAGTCCTGGGCCGGGGCGAAGGCATGGATGCCGAAATCGCCGCCTTCCTGCACCACGGTGTGGCGGTGATGGTGCTCGAATACCGCACGCGACAAACGCCAGCCAACGGGATCAACCGCGACTGCCGCGCCCTTGACCCCGACGCGCCGCCGGTGCGCTTCCCGCGCATGGATATCGTCAACGGGAACGCCAACCCCGCGCGCGGCGACAGGGTGACCAACGAGGTGCTGCGGCTGTCGACGGCCGACGCGCAGGCGGCCTTCGCCATGCTGCATCGCCGGGCCATTGAACTGCACCTCGATCCCGATCGCATTGGTGTGATCGGCACGTCGGCTGGCGGGGGCGTAGCCTTCGGCGCGCTGCTGGCCAATGCCCCGGTCGAGACCAAACCGGACTTCGTGATCTCGATTTTCGGTCCCTCATTGCAGGACGTGACCGTGCCCGATCCAGCGCCGCCCCTGTTCCTGGTAACCGAGGCCGATCACGGTCCGGTGACCGATGGCCTGCTGGCCGTGTTCTCGATCTGGAAGGCAGCCGACCAGAAGGTCGAGCTCCACGTCTATGATGTGCCGAATTTCTCGATGGCGGTGGACCTGTGGGGCCCGCGCCTGTTCGACTGGATGCACGAGCGCGGAATCACTCCGCAAGCAATGGAAACAACCCGATGAGAATACCCGCGCGCGCCATGCTCGCCTGTTCCGCCCTCGCGCTGGGGCTGGCCGCCTGGCAGGCAGCCTCTGCCCAGCAGGGGGCGCCGGAGGCTGCCCAAGCGTCATCAACCGAAGATGCCGTGCCCAATGGCGGTCGTCGATGGTGGTCGCCGGGCGAAGGAGGCATATTCCCCCAGCGGCTCGACTACCGGAACGATCGCGGCAACCTGCGATTGTTCAACCGCGATGGCGCGTTCAGCACGCGCGGGCATCCTTTCTTCGAGCCGATCGGCACCAACGGACGCGCCTGTGTCAGCTGCCACCAGCCGGCGGACGGGATGAGCCTGTCGGTCCAGACCATTCGCGAGAGATGGGCCGAGACCAGTGGGCAGGACCCGATCTTCGCCGCCATCGACGGATCGAATTGCCCCAGCCTGCCGCAAGCCGATCCCGCCTCGCACTCTCTGCTGCTGCAGCGCGGACTGTTCCGCGTGGGGCTGCCGTGGCCGCCGAAGGACCCGTGGGGCGAGGGCTCCATCGTTCCGGAATTCACGCTCGAAGTGGTTCGCGATCCCGGCGGATGCAACACCGATTCGCGGTTTGGCCTGAACAGCGCCAACCCCATGGCCTCGGTCTATCGCCGCCCGCGCGTGGTGGCCAACCTGCCCTATACCGTGCACCGCAACTTCGGCATCGGACCATTTGTCGGCAAGACCGGCGAACCCGCGCTGCGCGATCCCGAGAACGGCCAGCCGGTGAACATGAACATCATGGCCGATGCGCGCACCGCCACGCTGGCCACGCAGGCAATCGATGCATCGATCACGCACCTTGAGCTGCTGGGCGGGTTGAACGCCGACCAAATTAGCCAGATCAACGCCTTCGAAGCTCAGCTCTATGCGGCGCAAGTGCACGATAACCGCGCCGGCAACCTGCTGCTGGGCGAAGGCGGCCGGTACATCGGGCCGGAGAACCTGGCCAACGGCACTGTCGGCGTGCTGGGAAACAACACCACGCGCTGGGTCTTCCCGTTGGACGAAAGCTGGGCCGCGCCGCAGCCGGGTCTGACCGAAGGCGAGAATGCCATGCGCGCCTCGATTTTCCGCGGGCAGCAGATTTTTCACTTCCGCACGTTCTGGATCAGCGATTCGATGCACCTCAACACCGTGGGGCTTGGCAATCCGGTGAAGCGCACTTGCGCCACTTGCCACGGGATGCACATGACCGGGCTCGATACGGCCAATGGCTGGATGGATATTGGCACCACCACGCTGCCGTGGGCGCGCGAGGTGCCACTCAACCCGTGGACCGAGGAGCGCGAACTGATGCCGCTGTTCCGCATCACCTGCCGCGCCGACGTGCCACCGCACCCGTTCTATGGTCGCGTGTTCTACACGCAGGACCCTGGCCGCGCGCTGATATCTGGCAAGTGCAACGATGTCGGCACGATCGTGATGCAGCAATTCCGCGGCATGGCCGGGCGGGCGCCGTACTTCTCCAACGGATCGGCGGCCAACATGCGCGAGCTGATCGACTTCTACGACCGGCGTTACAACATCCAGTATTCGGAAGCCGAAAAGGTCGATCTGGAAAACTTCTTGGGGACGCTGTGATGACAGGTCGGATCTTTGCCGCTGCAGCCGCGACGGGAATGGTGTTGTCGTCGCAGGCAGCCACCGCGCGCGACCTGGCGTTTATCGCGTGCCCGATCGTCCAGGACACCGTCAGCGTACCGTGCTGGCTGGCGCAGTATGAAGGCGAGACCTATTATATGGGCGTGCAGAGCGACGTGTCCGCGCCGTTCACCCCGCCGTGGCTGGGGCACATGGCCTTGGTGGAGGGAACGCCCGACGCCAATGGCACTCGCATCTGCGGAGGCATCGTACTTGAACCGGTCAAGGTCTCGGTGATGCTGGAGATGGCGCCGGAATGCGACACGCTGCTGATGGCTGACCCGGACTATGTCCTGCCGTTCGAACCGCGCCGCCCGCCGGGGCCGAGCGGCGGCCAGCTGGCCTTCACCTATCCCGCGCCGCCGCCACCGCCGCAGCCGCCGTTCGCGGCGCGCAGCTTCGAGATCTATTTCCCGTTCGATGGCGGGGTCAATTTCCAGACCCCCAACGCGCTGCAGGCCGTGCTCGGCTATGCGAACGCGGTGAGCGCCACGCGGCTGGAGGTGCGCGGCGCGCGCGCTGCCGTGCGGCTGACCGACGGCACCGTGGTGGAAGAGCGCCAGGGCCTCGCCGAATTGCGTGCCCGTTCGGTCGGGCGCATGTTCGAGGGACTGGTGCCGAGCGTGCAGGATGTCGCCGTCACCTATTCCGACGAGCCGCAGACGGGTGACTGGCAGCAGCGCCGGGTGACCATTACCGTCACACCGTAACCGCCCTCGACACGTTTGCGGCTTGGTTCTAGCCATGCCCGCAAAGGGAGAGACAGGCATGGGCGTTGTGGCAGGTCAGGTCGCGCTGGTGACCGGCGCGGGGCGCGGCTTCGGGCGCGCGATTGCCGAGCGGCTGGCGGGTGAAGGCGCGCGGGTGGCGCTGGCTGCGCGTTCGGTGGACCAGCTGGCCGAAGTGGCAGCGGCGATCCGCGCCAGTGGCGGTGAGGCACTGGGTGTCGCCTGCGATGTGACCGATCCCGCCAGCATCACCGCCGTGCTGGCGGAGGTGGAGCGCGCGCTCGGCCCGATCGATCTGCTGGTTTCCAACGCCGGTGTGCCGGGCCCGTTCGGCCCGCTGTGGCAAGTCGATCCGGCGGAGTGGTGGCGGGCGCAGGAGGTGCATATCCGCGCCCCGTTCCTGCTGCTGCACGGGGTATTGCCCGGCATGGTCGCGCGCGGGCGCGGGCGGGTGCTGTGCGTCTCGGCCAAGGCGGCGCGCCTCGTCGCTCCGCATCTGTCGGCCTATTGCACCGGCAAGATCGCGCAGAACAGGCTGGTGGCCGAGGCGGCGGTGGAACTGGCGGGGACGGGGGTCAGCGCCTTCGCCATCGATCCCGGCTTTGTCCCCACCCAGCTGGCGCGCGATACGATGGACGACCCGGCGGCGCAGCAATACCTCGGCGGTATGGTCGAGCGGCTGAAGGAACGGTTCGACGATCCCACCGCCACCGCCGGTCTCGCTCTCTGCGCCCAGCGCGTGCTCGACCTGATGAGCGGACGCTATGACGAGTTGTCAGGCGGCTATTACGAGATTCCCGACGATCTGGATGAAGCTCTGGCGGCCCGGCGCGCGGAAGGCCCTGCGGCCCCCGCTCACTAAGCGCAAACTACCCGTCCGAACCCTCGGGATATTCGTCGAGCTCGTCGCCCGTGAGGCGCACGATGTGGAGCAGGTTGGTTGCGCCGCTCTTGCCGAAGGGCACGCCCGCCAGCATGGCCACGCGCGCGCCTGCACCGCCGAAGCCGTGGCGCAGCGCCATGCGCTTGCCCTTGGCGATCATCTCCTCGAAGCTGCCGATATCCTTCGTGGTCACCGGGTGGGCGCCCCACAGCAGGGTCACGCGCCGCGCCACCTTCATCGACGGGGTCAGCACCATCAAGGGCACGGCGGGCCGCTCGCGCGCCACGCGGCGGGCCGAGCTGCCGCTGTCGGTGAACACGCAGATCGCGTTCAGGGCAATGGTATCGCCGATGGTCATGCAGGCGTGCGCCAGCGCATCGGCGGTGGTCGCGTCGCTGGGCGTTTCCAGCATGCGCACGCGGGCAAGATAGCCTTCGTCCGCCTCGACGTGCGTGGCGATCGAATCCATCATCAGCACGGCTTCCTCGGGCCATGCGCCCGCCGCGGTCTCGGCGCTGAGCATGACCACGTCGGCTCCGTCGTAGACCGCGTTGGCCACGTCGGACACTTCGGCGCGCGTGGGCGTGGGGCTCTCGATCATCGATTCGAGCATCTGTGTCGCCACGATCACCGGCTTGCCGGTAAGGCGCGTGGCGTTGACGATCTTCTTCTGCAGCGGCGGCACTTCCTCGGGGTTCAGCTCCACCCCAAGATCACCGCGCGCCACCATCACGCCGTCCGCCGCGTCGATGATTTCATGGAGCCGCTTGATCGCCTGCGGCTTCTCGATCTTGGCGCAGAGGAACGCGCGCCCGGCGATCAGCGCCTTGGCTTCCTCCACGTCCTCGGGCCGCTGGACGAAGCTGAGGCCGATCCAGTCGGCCCCCTGCTCCATCGCGAAAGCAAGGTCCGCGCGGTCCTTGGCGGTGAGCGCGGGGATCGGCACTTCGGCGTCGGGCACGTTGACACCCTTGCGGTCCGAGATCACGCCGCCGACCTCGGCCACGCAGACGATTTTTTCCGGCTTCACCTGCTTCACCCGCAGGCGGATCTTGCCATCGTTGATCAGCAGCCGCTGGCCCGCTTCCAGCGCCGCGAACAGCTCAGGATGGGGCAGGTAAACGCGCGCCGCGTCGCCCGGCATGGGATCGGCATCGAGCGTGAAGGTGGCGCCGTGCGCGATCAGCGCCTTGCCATCGGCAAACGTGCCCACCCGCAGCTTGGGGCCCTGCAGATCGCACAGGATGGCGATCGGGCGGCCGAATTCTTTCTCCAGCGCGCGGACGGTGGTGAAGTTGGCCGCGTGGGCGGCATGGTCGCCGTGGCTCATGTTGAAGCGGAAGGCATCGGCCCCGGCGCGAAACAGCGCGCGCAGCACATCGGGATCGCTGCTGGCCGGACCGAGGGTGGCGAGGATCTTGACCTTGCGGGCGCGTGGTTTGAACTTTGTCATAGGGCAACGCCTATGGCAGAGCGGCACGACAAGACAAGGACGAGTAGATGACGAACGCCCCCGATACGCTGGAAAGCCTGCCCGACGCCGTGGCCGCCACCGCTTTCCGCCGGCTGGTGCGCCACCTGCAACATCGCCACGATGCCCAGAACATCGACCTGATGGGGCTGGCGGGCTTCTGCCGCAATTGCTTGGCCGACTGGATTCGCGACGCTGGTTATCCGGGCGACAAGGCGGCCGCGCGCGAACTGATCCACGGCATGCCGATGGCGGAGTGGCAAGCGACCCGGCAGAGCGAGGCGACGGCCGAGCAACTGGCGCGGATGGCAGCGAGCGTGGCGAAGAACAAGGTATCAAGCGGGGATTGAGACAAGCCCATGCTTGGAAGTCCGCTCGTCCTGAGCTTGTCGAAGGACTGCCTTGTTTTTGGCGCGCGAGCATGAGGGACGGTGCTTCGACAAGCTCAGCACGAACGGCTTGGGGGACCAGTCCCTTCCTTACACTTTCTCCAGCCGGAACATCTCGACCTCGCCATAGGCCTTGGCCAGCTGCACCGTACCGACCGGGATGAAGCGGCACGAGTTATCGTGAGCCACCAGCAGCGCGGCGGCGAAAGCGTCGGTGCAATAGACCCCGCCGACGGGGGTCACCGGCTCGATCCGGGCGGTGCGGTTGACCTCGCTGCCGTACCACAGGCGGTTGCCGGTGATGCGGTCGGTGCCCACCCAGATGGGGCCGTAATGGACCCCGATGCGCATGCCCGCCTGATCGCCCTGTGGTGACAGGCTGGCGGGCAGGTCGGTCAGCGCCTCCTGCAATTCCACCGCGATCTGCGCCGCGCGCTGCGGCTGGTCGATGATCGCATAGAGCGAATCGCCCCAGGTGTTGCGGAACTCTACATGATCACCGTGGCGGTTGAGCACGCGCGCGATGCGGCCCATCACCAGGTCCATGAACAGCACCAGCTCACGCTCGCCGAGCCGCGAGAAGCCCTTGTAATCGGCGAACAGGATCGAGCGGATGCGCCGCTTGGTGCCGCTGCCGATCTGCTGAGACGGCGGAAAGGTCAGGTCGCGCGGCACCGGGCCGGCGGGGATGGTCACCGTCGCGCCGCCCATGCCGTGCCACAGCTTGATATCGGCCACGGTGCCCGCGATGCCGGTGGCCGAGAGCGAGGCGATCTTGTCGGACACTACCGCCAGCTGCACCCGCTCGCAGCCGTCGATCTGCGCGCGCAAGGCGGCGAGGCCCATCGCATAGCGGCTGTTGTAGGCAAACTGGTTGTCATCGCCGACATATGCGCCGGGCGTGGCGAAGTGCACGCCCGGCGCCCGATCGAGGCAGGCGCGATAGCGTGGCAGCCAGTCCGCCCCGCCGCTGACCACCGATTCGGCGATGAAGTCCTCCTCGCAGAACGGCAGGACCACCTGCAGCTCCGCGCCGCGCGCCAGCAGCGCCTCGGCGATGACGATGTCGGCTCCGCAGGCGAGCGGGCCATAGCCCACGGTCACGTCGTTCTCGGCAACTGCCTGCGCCACACGCGCGGCCAGGTCGCGCTCGGCCTCGCTGCCAGCGGTGAACATGTGGCCGCAAAACATGGCAATACGCGGCAAGGTCAGGCCCTAGTTGAAAGTGACCGAGGAGACCGAGCAAACGTTGACCGCGTTGTGGACGATCTGCCGCTGCGCCGAGGTGACCGCCATCATGTCGTACTCGCACGCGCCGCTGCCATCATCGACGGTCACGTCCCAATAGCTGCCCGCTGCCAACACGTCCGACCCGAGCCGGTCGTTGCCCCAGTTCGCCTGACCGGTGTCAGACCAGTAGATGTACATGATCGTATCGCCGGTCTGGTTGACCAGCCGCACGTCGCGGTTGAACTGCTGTTGCCCGGGCGCGGGGGCCGCCTGCTGCACGGGCGCCGGAGCGGGCGCTGGCGCCGGGGCGTCGTCGGGTTTGTCGGCCTCGTCGGGGGCCACACGGTTATCGGCCGCCAGCAGCGTTTCGGGCGCGGCCTCGGCGGAAGCTTCGGCCGTGGGGGTCTTGTCCTCTTCGCCCTCACCGCTGTCCCTGCTCAATACCCACCAGCCGGCGCCCGCCAGCCCGAGCAGAGCAACCAGCCCGCCGATCACCACCGGCACGGGCACGCCGCCGCTGCGCTCGACCCCGGCGGACGACTTTGGCGGTTGGGCCATCAGCGGCACCGCCGCCGTGGGCGTGAGCAGCGCGGGAGCGGGCTTCGGACGGGGCGTTGGGGGCCCGGACGTCGAAGGCTGGGGCGCCGCGTCCGCTGCGTCTTTCGGCGGGGCGGCGGGGAACGGATAGGCCGCGCCGCCTTCGCGGGCATCGCGCGCGCCGCACAGGGCGGCCAGGCTGGCCTTGACCTTGCGGAATTCGGGATGGTCCTGCTCGCCATCCCAGTCGCCGAGGTTGGCGTACTGGATCTGGTTGAACGGCAGCGGCGGGGTGATGTCGCCCAGCGCGGTCTGGATCAGCTTTTTCTGGTTGCGCGCCACGTCGGCCTCGGCGCGCACCCACTCGCTGGCGGCGGCTTCGGCAGACCACACGACCACGGCCGCCTTGGCCATCTGGATCTTTGCCGTGATGACATCGCCATACGACTGGTGCGGCGGCAGCTCGGCATCCCACCACACTTCGTACCCGGCTTCCTCGATCGCGCGGGCGATCTTGCTGACCTTGTCCTTGTTGGTGCGCGAATACGAGATGAACACGTCGACCATCAGCCATCCCCCAAAAGCCCATCCCCCCAAGAGACGGTCCAGGCGACCACCATACGCCCAAGGCGCATGTCCACGCAAATGACATGTGCTGTCTTGTTTGGGTGGAGAAAAGCGCGCCGCCCCTTTGCGGCCAGCGCTGCGCATGGCTATCGCGGCCAGCAACCGATTCTCACCATCCGACCGGAGTTATGCCATGGCCAATGCCACCGACGACCGCCTGCGCCTGCTGATCGAGCGCATCGAACGCCTCGAGGAAGAGAAGAAGGGCATCGCCGACGACATCCGCGACGTTTACGCCGAGGGCAAGGCGGTGGGCTATGACACCAAGCAGATGCGCCAGTGCTTCCGACTTCGGAAAATGAAGCCTGACGACCGTCGCGAGGCCGAGGCGATCCTTGAGGTGTACAAGGCAGCACTCGGCATCGATTGATCAAGGCTGGTGTTCAGCCTGAGCCCGGACGAGCAATTCGTAGAGTGCCGTAGTTGCCGGATCACCATTGCGGAGCAACTGGAAAACCTCGTCGAGTTGGCCAAGGTAGTCGCGGGCTGCCCGGTTGGTTGCCTCCTTGGCAGCGGCGCTCACTTCGAGAAACCAGAACAGGGCGCCAAGACTGATGGCGACATCCACTTCGGTCAGGGTGATGTCACTGCGGCTTTTCGGGTGAGTGATGCGGTTGCGCAGGGCGACCGCGTTCTTGAACCGGGGCCAGGCCTTGCCCGAAAAATCGATCGCCGCCTCGGGCGTCAGCCTTTCGGCGATCCGCGCGATAAGCCTTATCCCGGCAAGAAAAGGGATGAAACGCGACTGGACGGAGATACGACCCTGCTCGCTGACGGCACAGGCCGTTTCCGCCAGCGCCTGAATTTCGTCCGCCTTCAGCCCGGCAGTTGTCTCCGCCACATCAACTATATGCTCTCGAAAGATCCACGCCAGGCCTTCGATGGCAGCAAACGTCGTGCGGACAAGATTTCGTTTTTCGGCCTGACTGCCTGACAATTGATGGCGCTCCATTGCCTGTGAGACGTCACCCAGCAGCATTCCCAGAAAACTTTCTTCAAAGTCTGCACTCATGTGATGACGCCTTTGTTCAGTAGCTGCAACATTTGGATATTCTGCTAGGTCTCGATTGTCTGCAACGCGAGAAGGGGAAAAGCCATGATCGTCGTCACCACCAACATGATCGAGGGCCATGCGGTCCAGCAGTATTACGGCATCGTCACCGGCGAAGTCATCGCCGGGGCCAATATCGTGCGCGATATCTTCGCCTCGGTGACCGACATCTTCGGCGGCCGGTCGGGCAAGTACGAGGAAGTGCTCAGCCGCGCACGCGAGCAGGCGCTGGGCGAAATGCAGGAACGTGCACAAGCCATGGGCGCCAACGCGGTGATCGGCGTCGACATCGATTACGAAGTGCTAGGCAAGGCCGGATCGATGCTGATGGTCTCGGTCAGCGGCACGGCGGTGCGGATTTGAGCTGAGCTAAAGCTTTTTCGCGATATTGAAGCGCGGGCGCGGCTGGGCTAGGCCGCGCGCAACTTCAATTAAACCGACAGCGAAGCGAACAATGGCCGGCCATTCCAAATTCAAGAACATCATGCATCGCAAGGGTGCGCAGGACAAGAAGCGGTCGAACCTCTTCTCCAAGCTCAGCCGCGAGATCACCGTGGCGGCCAAGATGGGTACGCCCGATCCGGACATGAACCCGCGCCTGCGCCTGGCGGTGAACGCCGCCAAGGCGCAATCGATGCCCAAGGACAATATCCAGCGCGCGATCGACAAGGCCAGCGTGGGCGATGCGGCCAATTACGAAGAAGTCCGCTATGAAGGCTATGGCCCCGGCGGCGTGGCGCTGATCGTGGAGGCGCTGACCGACAACCGCAACCGCACCGCCACCAACGTGCGCACCGCCTTTGCCAAGAACGGCGGTAACCTCGGCAGCGAAGGTTCGGTGAGCCACGGGTTCGAGCGGCGCGGGATGATCGAATATCCGACCAAGGCTGGCGACGAAGAGACGATGCTCGAAGCCGCGATCGAGGCGGGCGCCGACGATGTCGAAAGCTCCGAGGATGGCCACGTCATCTGGACCGCGACCGAAGACCTGCACCAGGTCGCAGGCGCGCTGGAAAAGGTCCTCGGCGCGGCGGATAACGTCAAGCTGGGCTGGAAGCCGGGCCTCACCGTCGACATGGAGGAGGGCGCCGCCGCCACGCTGCTCAAGCTGGTCGATGCGCTCGATGACGATGATGACGTGCAGACCGTCTGGGGCAATTACGAGATTTCCGACGCCGTGATGGAGAAGTTGGGCTGATCAACCGATGCTGATCCTCGGCCTTGATCCCTCGCTCAGTTGCACCGGCTGGGGGATCGTGCGGGCGGAGGGCTCGCGCCTCACACATGTGGCCAATGGGCAGGTGAAGACCGATGCCGCTGCGCCGATGGGTGAGCGGCTGGCGGTGTTGCACGCGGGCGTGGCGCAAGTGATCGCCGCCCATGCCCCCGACCGCGCGGCGGCGGAGGAGGTTTACCTCAACAAGAACCCGCAAAGTACGCTCAAGCTGGCGCAGGCGCGCGGCGCGGTGTTGGCGGCGTGCGGAGCAGCGGGGCTCACCGTCAACGAGCACGCGGCAAGGCTGGTCAAGAAGGCCGTGGTCGGCACCGGCGCGGCGGAGAAAGCGCAGGTGCAGGCTATGCTCAAGGTGCTGCTGCCAGGGGTCGCGCTGGCCGGAGCCGACGCGGCGGATGCGCTGGCGGTGGCCATCGCCGATGCCCATCTGGGGGGACGCTAAGCCTATGTACGTCGTCGTCTTCCGCAACCGCAAGCGCGCCGGGATTGACCAGGCGGCCTATGGCGCAATGGCGCAGCGGATGGAGGAGCTGGCGGCGCTCCAGCCCGGCTTCCTCTCGTTCAAGTCCTACATCGCCGAGGATGGCGAGGTGGTCGCGCTGTCCGAATGGGCCGACGAAGCCGATGCCCGCGAGTGGGGGCGGCAGGCGGAGCATCTGGTGGCGCAGGGGCGCGGGCGGACCGACTGGTACGCCGATTACACGCTGATCGGCTGCAACAATCCGCGCGTGCACCGCTTCACGCACGAGGACCCTGCATGACCATCGCGCTCTACGGCATCCCCAATTGCGACACGGTCAAGAAGGCGCGGCTGTGGCTGGAAGGGCGCGGGCTGGCCTACACTTTCCACGATTACAAGAAGGCGGGCGCTGACCCGGCGAAAGTGGCCGGCTGGGTGGGTGCCAAGGGCCTCGACACGGTGCTCAACCGGCGCGGTACGACCTTCCGCAAGGCGCCCGATGCCGAGCGTCTGGAGGCCGAGAGCGATCCGGTGGCCCTGATGGTGGCGCACCCCAGCCTGATCAAACGCCCCGTGGTCGAGCATTCCGGCGGACTGCTGGTGGGGTTCGATGCGGCCGAATGGGAGCGGGTGCTGGGTTAGCCCACTCGCGCTTAACTCAGGTAATAATCCACCGGTGCCAGCGGCGCGGGCGGCGCCTCGCCAAGATGCGGGGCGAGGCTGATTTCGGCGGTGCGGCAGATCGCGTCGAGTGGCAGGGCGTTGGGCGTGTTGCCGAAGGGGTGCGCCAGGTCCTCGGTCACTTCGGCGAGGCCGAGAAACACATAGGCGACGATGCCGACGAAGAACGGTGCCAGCCAGCCCGACGAGGTCACCAGAGCCAGCGGCAGTAGCAGGCAATAGAGGTAGCTGGTGCGGTAGATCAGCAACGAATAGACATAGGGCAGCGGCGTGCGGGCGATCCGTTCCGCGCCCGCCTGCGCCAGCGTGATGCTGTTCAGCCGTTCGGCCAGCGTGCGCGCGCCGAAGCCGTCGAGCGCTCCTGCGGTGCGGGCCTGCGCCAGCACGGCGGCGATGGTGTCGAGCGCCATACACGGGGCGGGCAGCGCCGGACCCCCTGCCGAACCCGCTGTCAGACCCGCCCGCTTGGCCGCCGCCTGCGCTGTGGGATCGTCGGGCAAGCGGCGCAGGCGGGCGCGATGCAGGTGCACGAACGCGAGTGCCAGCCGCAGCAGTCGCGGGCGGTCCTCGGCGCCGGCCAGGAACAGGTCGGTCTCGCGCGCGAAGCTGCGCAGGTCGGCCAGCAGCCCGCCCCACAGCTTGCGCGCTTCCCACCAGCGATCATAGGCCGCGTTGTTGCGGAAGCCGAGGAACAGCGACAGCGCGATGCCGAACACGGTGAACGGCGTGGTGTCGATATCGGGGAAGCCGGGGAAATGGCCGTGCGCCCACACCACCAGCGCGGCAAACAGCATCAGCCCCAGCACTTGCGGCGCGATGGCGGGCACGATCGATCCGCGCAGCGCGAACACCAGTTGCACGAAGCTGGGTTTGTCGCGCAGGATCATGGCGCGATCACGCGGCTTGCGCGGTGACGATGTAGTTGAGCGCCATGTCGCCCGAAAGGTGCAGCCCCTTGCTCGGTAGCCAGGCGATACCCTGCGGCTCGCCCATCACCAGGCCCGCCTCCGCCAGCAGTTCGCGCAATTCGTCGGGCGTGATGAAGTCATCCCAGTGGTGCGTCCCGCGCGGAACCATGCCCAGCCGCTCGGCCCCCTCGACCAGCAGCAGGCGGCTGCGCGCGGTGCGGTTGGGGGTGGAGAGAATCAGCAGGCCATCGTCAGCCAAATGCGCGGCAAGCTGGCTGACGAACAGCGCCTTGTCGGCGACATGCTCGATCACTTCCATCGAGGTGACGAGGTCAAACTTGCCCAGTGCCAGCGCCGCCAGTTCGCCGTGATGATAGGTCACCGGCAGTCCCGCCCCTTCGGCGTGCTTGACCGCCGCCGCCACGTTTTCCGCCGCCGCATCGACGCCGGTAACATCGGCACCCAGCCGCGTGAGCGGTTCGCACAGGAGCCCCGCGCCGCAGCCGACATCGAGCGCGCGCTTGCCCGCCAGCGGTTTCACGCCGCGCACATCGCCGCCCCAATGGAGATCGATCGCCTGGCGGAAAAAGCCCAGCCGCACCGGGTTGAGCTTGTGGAGCATGGCCGAGGAGCCGCGCGGATCCCACCAGTCCGCCGCCAGCGCTCCGAAGTGCGCGGCCTCATCCGCCCGGATGGTTTCATTTGCGACACTTGCATCGGTCATGGCCCGTCCCTAACAGCGCGCATGACCGCATACCAGTAGTGAGGACCAATTCCCGTGGCGCGTATCGTGATGAAATTCGGCGGCACCTCGATGGCCGGCACCGAGCGCATCCGCCGCGTGGCCAATATCGTGCGCGCGCAGACCGCGCCCAAGCCCGACGGGACGCGTGATGAGGTGGCCGTGGTCGTCTCGGCCATGGCAGGCGAGACCGACCGGCTGGTGACCTTCTGCCGCGAGGCCAATCCGCTGTACGATCCCGCCGAATACGACGTGGTGGTGGCCGCAGGCGAACAGGTGACCGCCGGGTTGCTCGCGCTGACGCTGCAGGCGATGGGCTGCAAGGCGCGCTCATGGCTCGGCTGGCAAGTGCCGATCAAGTCGGACGATGCCCACGCCAAGGCGCGGATCGAGGAGATCGACGCACCCGCGCTGGTCGCGGCGATGCGCAGCGGCGAGATCGCGGTGATCCCGGGTTTCCAGGGCATTTCGCCGCACGGCCGCGTGACCACGCTGGGTCGCGGCGGCTCGGATACCTCGGCGGTGGCGGTGGCCGCCGCGCTCAAGGCCGACCGGTGCGACATCTATACCGACGTCGAGGGGGTCTATACCACCGACCCGCGCATCGTTGCCAAGGCCCGCAAGCTGAAGAACGTGACCTACGAGGAAATGCTCGAGCTCGCTTCCGTGGGCTCGAAAGTACTGCAGACCCGCTCGGTCAGCCTGGCGATGAAGGAAAAGGTCCGCGTACAGGTGCTGTCCTCGTTCATCGAAGATGGCGCGCCTTCGGCAGACAGCCTGCCGGGCACGATGATCGTCAGCGACGAGGAAGTAGAAGGACTGGATATGGAACGCCAACTGATCACCGGGATCGCCGCCGACAAGAACGAGGCCAAGATCACGCTCACCCGCGTGGCCGACCGGCCGGGCGCGGTGGCCAACATCTTCGGGCCGCTCGCCGATGCCAGCATCAACGTCGACATGATCATCCAGAATATCGCCAAGGACAAGGGCGAGACCGATGTTACCTTCACCGTGCCCAAGGCCGATCTGCTGCGCGCACAGACCATGCTGGAAGAGCTGCAGGAGAAGATCGGCTTCTATCGCATGATCAGCGATGACAAGGTGGCCAAGCTGTCGGTTGTCGGCGTGGGCATGCGCAGCCATGCGGGCGTGGCGGCAACGATGTTCAAGGCGCTGGCCGATCGCGGGATCAACGTGGACGCCATCTCGACCTCCGAGATCAAGATTTCCGTGCTGATCGACCAGGATGAGACCGAACTGGCGGTGCGCGTGTTGCACACGGCTTACGGCCTCGATGCTGCGGAGCCCGCGGCTTGAGCGCTTACCCGCAGACCGACGCGCTGATGGCGCGCGGCGCAGCTTTCCTCGGCACCGAAACCGCCATCCTGTGCGGCGCGATGAGCTGGGTGAGTGAACGCAACCTCGTCGCCGCGATCAGCAACGCGGGCGGCTTCGGCGTGATCGCTTGCGGGGCCATGACGCCCGCGCTGCTCGACACCGAGATTGCCGCGACCAAGGCGCTGACGGCGAAGCCGTTCGGCGTCAACCTGATCACCATGCACCCCGATCTGTTCGCGCTGATCGAGACCTGCACCAGACACGGCATCAGCCACGTGGTGCTGGCGGGCGGCATTCCGCCCAAGGGAAGCGTCGAGGCGATCAAGCAAAGCGGTGCGAAGGTGATCTGCTTTGCGCCCACGCTGGCGCTGGGCAAGAAGCTGCTGCGGTCGGGCGCCGACGCGCTGGTGATCGAGGGCAGCGAGGCGGGCGGCCATATCGGCCCCGTGTCCACCAGCGTGCTGGCGCAGGAAATCCTGCCCGAGCTGAGTGCCGAAAACCTGGTCTTCGTCGCCGGCGGCATCGGCACCGGCGAGATGATCGCGCGCTACCTGCAGATGGGCGGCTGCGGCGTGCAGTTGGGCACGCGCTTTGCCTGTGCCACCGAGTCCATCGCCCACCCCGATTTCAAGAAAATGTTCTTCCGCGCCTCGGCCCGCAATGCGGTCGCGAGTGTGCAGATCGACCCGCGCCTGCCGGTGATCCCGGTGCGCGCGCTGGAGAACAAGGGCACCGACGAATTCGCCGCCAAGCAGCGCGAAGTGGCGCTGCTGCTCGACCAGGGCTCGATCGACATGGGCGAGGCGCAGCTGCGCATCGAACGCTTCTGGGCCGGCGCCTTGCGCAAGGCGGTGATCGACGGCGACGTGGAGAACGGCAGCGTCATGGCCGGGCAATCGGTCGGCATGGTCAAGACCGAGGAACCCGCCGCCGCGATCATCGCCACGCTGATGGGCGAGTGCGAGGCGGCACTGGCGGGGAGCTGACGGCGGGTGTCTCAGATAATAACCTATTCAGACGCGCATTTTGCCGGACTAGACGGGCTATGGCGCGAGGCTTTCCCCGATGATCCGCCGCGCAACCGGGCGGCACTGGCTGTCCCCGCCAAACTGGCCGAACAGCCAGAACTGCTGTTTGTCGCAGTCGACGGCGCAGACGTTGTCGGCTCGGTCATGGCTGGATACGACGGCCATCGCGGTTGGCTTTATGCCGTGGCGGTTCGCCAGTCGCACCGCGGGGCAGGCGTGGGCCGCGCGCTGGTGAGCCATGCCGAAGCGGTGTTGCAGCAACGCGGTTGCCTGAAGGTCAACCTGCAAGTGCGCGACGGCAATCGGGTGGCCGGGTTCTACACCGCGCTCGGTTACGAGATCGAACCGCGCGTTAGTATGGGCAAATCCTTGTAAGGCTGCCACCTCAAGGCTGCGCCCCGTGCTCGCCCACGATGGTCAGGCGTTCGCTCAAGCCGTGGGCTGGCGCGCCCCTAGCCGGCCAACCCCAGCAGCACACTGACCGTGGTCTCGGGATCATTCTGCATCACGAAATGATCGGTGGCGACTTCGTGATAGTCCCAGCCTGCCGCTTTCGCTTTCTCGGCAAAGCGCGGGAATGGGGTGGGGTTGTAGGCGTTGGCGAAGATATAGGCCTTCTTCGGGATCGCCTGCTCGTCGCCCGAAAGCTGCACTGCCTCCACCAGCGTCAGCAGCGGGTGATAACCGACAACGCCGGGTACCGGCTGCCAGCCATCAGGGGCCATGATCGGGCGCACAAGGCCGGGGGTGAACTTCTGCTTGTCGATATACCAGGCATGCTCGAACGCGCCGGTGATGTCGTACAGGCTCTGGCCGTTGTCGGGCAGGAAGGCGTCGATGTAACAGATAGCGTCGATGCTTTTGCCCAGCCGCCCGGCTACCCCGGTGATGACCATGCCGCCATACGAGTGGCCGGCCAGCACGAAGCGGTCGAACCCGGCTTCGGCGATCTGCGCGCAAACCGCGTCGATGTGATCGGTCAGCGTAATCCCCGGATGCAGCTCGTCCTGTCGGCTCCCCAGCCCCGGCAGCGTGCAATTGAGCACCCGATGCCCCGCCGCCGCCAGCCGCGCGGGCACGTCGCCGTAAGTGTGATGGCCGCCCCAGGCGCCGTGGACGAGCACATAATTGGTCATGTCGGTAGCTTCCTCTAGTCAGCCCATCACCCATGATGGATCTGCGCATACAGCGCAGGCGGACGGGCGATAGGGGGTGTCGTGTCCCGCCGGAACCAGTTCCGGCACGCCCATATACAACCGCACGATATTCCGCCCTGCATCAGGGGCTTGCGCGTGTGCGGGCACAGGCGGCAATGCACACAGCGCCGCCCCCGCCGCAGCAGCGCCCAGCAACTGGCGGCGAGTCAGGTCACAGGCCATAGGTCGGCCCGTCATAATCAAGGTCGGCCCCGAAATCGAACGGCAGCGTGCTCGATGGCACCCACCAGCCATGCACCTGCATATGCAGCCGGAACGGCAGTTTCACCTTTGCAATCGGCCCGTCTTCCAGCCTCTGCGCATCGGCGATCACCAGTTCGCTCGACATCGTGGCAAAATCATTGGCCACCCCGATCAGGAACCCGTCTCCTTCGGGCGCATCATCGCGGCGCGGTACGAATTGCGGTTCGAACAGCGAATGCGTGGTGCCAGCATAGAAGCGGTTCATCGCCCCGGTGGCATGGTCGAAGCGATACCACGCATTGGCCACCCGCCCGCGCAAGTCGCCGCCGCGCGCATCATCCCACGGTAGATCGGCATCGGCCAGCACGTTGAACGAATAGCGGAAATCCTGCGTCAGATAGCGGTCGTCCATCCGGCTGAAACTGGTCGGGGTGATGCCGGGGAACAGGATCTCCTCCTGCCATTCATCCGACGAGGAATTGAGATCGAAAGTCCAGCGGCGGATGGTGTTGAGCCGCGCGACATCATCGAACGGGCCGCCATCCAGATTGGGGAATTGCGGGTTGAAATTGCCTCGCGCAACCGGCGCGTCGAGGATCACCTTGTTGCCCACCGTGCGCGCATTGGTGGTGTGGATCAGCATCGCCCGGTCCGGCGGGCCGCGAAACCAGCGCAGATCGCGCGCATCGCCATCGCGCGGCATGATCCCCACATAGCATTCCTGCCGGGGATCATAGGCCCAGTGGTTCAGCCCGGCCTGCAGCCGTTCGAGGCTGGTGACCATGCCGGTGGTGGGCAACACCACATGTTTTTCGGTGATGGCCCAGTCGTGCATCATCGTGACCGCCGGAACCTTGGCCCACACGGTGCGGGTGAGCGAGCCATCGGCGGCGAAGAAGTGGATCGCCAGATCGTCCGACAGATCGCCCTTGGCTTCATAGGAAAAGGCCAGCATCTCGCCGGTCAGCGGGTCAATCTTGGGGTGCGCGGTGAAGCTGGTGGCGGTCATTGCGCCGCCGAACGTGTGTTCCTCGATGGTCCGCAGGCTGTGCGGGTCCATCAGCATCGGCGGGCTGCTTTCCTTCAGCGAAAACAGCTTGCCCGCGTGCACGATGGGAGTGGTGTTGCCGGTGTTCATCGACAGGTCGCGCACCAGCGGATCGTTGGTGTATTTGTTGCGATAGGCGCCGAACAGGGCGCGGCGCTCGCGGCGTTCGGCGATGTAGCGCGGGGTGCGGATGAACTTGCTGCGGAAATCGACATGCCCGCCGCGGAACCGGAACATGTCCACCGCGCCATCGGAATTGAACGGAATATCGTTGGCGACGCGCTGCGGATAGCGCCGGTCAACACAGGTGCGGTAAAACGTGCCGTCCAGTTCGGTGGGGATTTCGCCCTCAACCTCGCAATCATGGATGTCGGCTTCAAACCGCATGGGGGTGAAAAAGCCGGTCGCGAACAGATCGTCCCTGAAACTGACCGTCATGTCTGCCTCCCCCGTTTCGCGGGCAGCCTAATCGCCTGCGTGCAAAAGAAAAGGGGCGGCGCCTCGCGGCACCGCCCCTTTCAATGCAAAGGCGAATGCCTCAGGCCTTGCGGCCCGAGCGCCAGCCGGCGGCGTAGGTATCGCCCGCCATGGACGAGTAGGGCACCGGCGAAACGCGCACGCGCACGTTGAGCTGCTTGTGCGGCTCGACGGTGGTCTTGGCAGTGCCGCCGTTTTCTTCGCCCCACACCACGTGCAGGTCGGTGCCCAGCGGGATCTCGTGATCGACAGTGGCGAGCGAGAGCCCCTTCTTCTCGTTGAACGAGTAGCCGGTGAACAGCGACAGGCCGACGGTGTTGCCATCGGCATCGATGACCTTGTCGTAGTTGCTGTTGCCATAGTTCGCCAGCGGCAGGTCGAAGAACTTGTACTGCTCACCCTCGGGATCGAACAGCGAGCCGACGATCTTCTTCATGTCGTCCGCGTGCCATTCCAGCGTGACCTTCTTGCGCTGGACCGACGGATCGATCTTCTCCAGCGCTTCGCGGCCGATGAAGTCATGGTCGAACTTCACGAACGGGCCATAGCCCAGTTCCCACGGGTTGAGGTAGTAGTCCTCAATGCTGTCACCCACGAACGAACCGCCGATGGCGCCGGTCGCTTCGTAACTGTCGGCGCCCAGCCAGGCGCGATAGTCGGCCAGCTCGTCACCGGAGTAGATCGGCGGCAGCGGGCTGGGGATCCAGCCCGATTCGAGCGTGTTCGACGGATAGGCGCGCGAACCCACGGCGATCAGGCCGAATTCTTCGCCTGCCTTGAGGATTTCGTCGCGGATATATTCCTGCTCGTCGTACGGACCCCAGATTTCGAGACCCGGCGAGCCGGCCATGCCGTGGCGCAGCGTGCGCACGGTCTTGTTGCCGATCTTCATCGACGACATGTTGAAGAACTTCAGCTTGTCGAGCGGTTCGCCGTTGAGCTTCTCGATCACGTCCCAGGCGCGCGGGCCCTGGATCTGGAAGCGCCACGAAATGCGCGTGACCGGCTTGCCCATCGGGCGGCTGGGCGAGCGCGGATCGTTGATGATATCAACGTTGTACTTGCCCTTCTCGGCCTGGAAACGCAGCCAGTTGGCGGCGGGCGCACGGCCCACGTAGACGAACTCTTCCTCGGCCAGCCAGAAGATGATGCCGTCACCGATCACGTGGCCCGCAGGGGTGGTGGGGACGTACTGCTTGGCCTTGTTGACCTGCCAACCCTTGGTCGAGTTGATCATGGTGTCCGACAGCAGCTTGAGCGCGTCCGGGCCCTTGATGTAGAGGTCGAACATGTGGTGCGACTGGTCGAACAGCACCGCGCTGTGCTGCCAGGCCCACTGCTCCGAACGCCAGTTCGAGAATTCCGGGGCGACGACCGGGTACACATAGGCACCGATCTGCGAATTGCGCAGCTTGCCGACGATGTCGTCGGTACCTGCAAGGATCTGTTCAAGATTTTGAGCCATTGCTTTCCTCTCCATGCTTGTGAATGAATCACATACGCGAAATTGTATGTGTCACATACAATGTTGCGCTAAGGGTGCAAGCGATAAGGCGCATTGTGCGCGCACAAATTGGCCTGAAGGCTGTAGGGAGTGAGCCATGAAAGTCGAAGCCCTTGATCACGTGAACATCATCACCGACGACCTTGACGGCACGGCCCGCTTTTATGCCGAACTGCTGGGGCTGGAACGGCGCGACGGCCCGCCGCCGCTGACCCCGCTGACCGCGCAATGGATGTACGATTCGGCGGATCGTGCGATTATCCATATCAACTCGCTCGATTGCGTGCGCACTTATGACCGGCCGATTACGCCTGGGGATTTGACCGGCGCGCTGCATCATGTGGCGCTGCGGGTGTCGGGCTTCGATGAGATGAAGGCCCGGCTCGATGCGCGCGGATCGGACTATCAGGAGAACTTCGTGGCAGCGATCAGTCTGCGGCAGATTTTCACTGCCGACCCGAACAACGTGCTTCTGGAGCTGAACTTTTTCGGCGAGTGAGCGTCACTCCCGGAACAGCAGCGGCGCGAACTGGCGCAGCATCCGTCGCCACGAGAGGAACTCGTGCGCCGTATCGGGCGAGACGTAGAACACGCTGTTGAAGCCCTGGTCGCGCAGCGCCGCGTTGTCGGCTTGCGGATCGACCGGGGGCACGCCGGGCGGGCTGGTACGTCCGGCCAGTTCGCGGCTGCCATAGCCGATGAAAGCCAGCTTGATGCCATCGCGGAAACCGGGCGTCTCGTTCACCTCCTGCGGCGAGAAGCTGCCGCCGCTGAACAGCCCCACGTGCGAGAACGTGTCCACATTGGCGCGGGTGATCGCTTCGGTCTCGAACCCGCCCATGGACAGGCCCGCCAGCGCCCGGTTGTCGCGATCGGCCAGCGTGCGGAAATGGGCGTCGACATAGGGCACCAGCTCGTCCACCAGCACGGTTTCGAACGGCTTGATGTCGAAGCTCGCTATCCCGCCCGGTCGCACGCCGTTGGTCATGCCGTAGGTCATCACGATCAGGAACGGGCGCGAGACGCCCGCAGCGATCAGGTTGTCCATGATCAGGTTGGCGTGGCCCTGCACCGACCAGGCGGTCTCATCCTCGCCCCAGCCGTGCTGCAGGTAGAGCACCGGATAGCGCGTGGTGGCATCGGCATCATAGCCAGGCGGGGTGTACACGAAGGCGCGGCGGTGCGTGCCGGTGCTGGGCGAGGGGAACAGCACTTGCCGCACCTGGCCGTGGGGCACGTTGTTCACGGCATAGAAACCGGCGTCATGCGCGGGCACCTCGACGCCGCTCTCCCAGCGGGTCGAGCCGTAGAAGTTCTGCGCACCCGGATCGTTGAACACGGCGCCGTCGATGTCGAGGTGGTAGTAGTGGAACCCTTCATCGAGCGGGCCCGAGGTGGTGCCGGTCCACGATCCGTCGGCCTGCCGCTGCAACTGGGTGCCGCCCTGGCCGCCAAGGCCCAGAGTGGCGCGCACGCTTTGCGCACCCGGCGCGTTCACGCGGAAGCGGACGTAGCCTTGCGAATTGACCTGCGGATAGTCTTGCCCCGGCTGGTTGACCGAGGATGGCTGGAAGTCCTCCGCGATCGCTGCCGATGCCTGCGCGGCGACTGCGGTTGGAGCTACTGCCTGCATCAGTGGGGCAGCGGCGGCCAGTGCGGCCCAGGCTATCATTCTCGTCATCGCTTCACTCCCGCGGCCGAGTGGCGTTGAATCCCGCTCGTTTCCATTACTCCGACTATTCCACAGCGACCGAGCGTTGTCGAGAGCATGCCTAGCGCGGCACACCGCCTGCAATCGTCGTGCGATACATCTCGCGCCGGAACCCGTCGTAGTCGTTCGGCCCCAGGTGCATCGTCGCCGCGTTGTCCCACATGCACAGCATGCCCGGCTGCCAGCGCAGGCGGCAGGTGAAGGCGTGCTGGGTGGTGTGTTGCACCAGGAAATCGATCAGCGGCTTGGCCTCGTGCGTGGTCATGCCCTCGATGCCCGCCGCGTAGGTATCGCAGATATACAGCGACGGCTCGCCGGTGTGCGGATGGGTGCGGACCAGCGGGTGCATGCTGCCTTTCAGGCCTTGCTCCAGCTTCTCGGCATTGCCGAAGCCGATCGGCTCACCGCGCAGGAAGGCTTGCGTGGCATAGTTGTTGGCTGCGCTCATCCACACTTTCAGCGGGCGCAGCATGTCCTGGTAGGTCTGGCTGAGGTGCTTGAAGGCGAGCGCGCAATTGGTCCAGGTGGTGTCACCGCCCCAGGGCGGGCCTTCGATCTGGCGCAGGAAGGTGATGGAGGGCGGCTCTGCAAGGAACGGGCTGTCGGTGTGCCAGCCGCCGCCGAACAGGCTGGGGGTGACCTCGTCGGCTTCCTTGATGATCGGATGGACGTCGCGCTCTTCGGGCACGCCCTGGGTGTAAGCGTCGACCGCAAACGGCCCCAGGCGGCGCGAGAAGGCGGCGTGTTCGGCATGGCTCAGGTGCTGGTCCGCCAGATAGATCATCTTGTGCTTCCACAGCGCGCGCTTGAGGTCCTCTACACCCTCGTCAGTCAGGTCTGGCAGGCGCACCCCGCGCACCTCGGCCCCCATCGCCGAGGCGAGCGGATGGCAGGTGAAATGGGCCGATTCGAACGGCCGGTTATCAAAGTCGCCGCACGGCGCGACGCGGACTTGCCACATGGTGTTGACTCCTCAACTAACGTTTGCACACAGCGGAGTGTAATTGCAACCGCTGCACTCCGGCCTTGCGCCCGATCAATCGCGCACGATCACTGTCTTGCCGAAGCTGTCCGGGCCCCACGCGTGGGCATAGGCGGCGGGCGCCTCGTCGAAGCCGAAGCTGGCGCCGATCGGCGGCTTGATATGGTGCGCATCGACGAAGGCGTTGAGCGTTTTGGCCATCATCACGCTGCCGACGAAGATGCCGCGGATCGAGCCGCCGGTCATCATCAGCGCGCGCGGGTGCGGCGGGGCGCCGTCCGCCAGCACGCCAATCAGCGCGATCTCGCCTTCGCTGGCGAGCGCGTTCATGCTCTGCGGCAGCGTGCCGACACCGCCAACTTCGACCACCTTGTGCGCACCGCCGAATTCCTTCGCCACATGCGCGCCCCATTCGGGAATCGCCTTGTAATTGACCCCATGCGCTGCCCCCATGGCGAGCACGCGGGCGAGCTTTTCGTCGCTTGAGCTGGTGGCGATCACCTCGGCCCCCACCGCGCGCGCCAGTTGCAGCGCGATCAGCGAGACGCCGCCGCTGCCCAGCACCAGCACCCGGCTGCCGTGCGCAATCGGCCGACCGCCTTCGAACAGCGCGTTCCATGCGGTGACCCCCGCGCACGGCATGCAGGCGGCTTCGGCAAACGACAGGCTGCTTGCCATCTTCACCACGCCACTTGCGGGCAGCAACACCTGCTCGGCCAGCATGCCGGGGCTGAACCCGTCACCCAGCGCGCGGCCCATCTTTTGCGGGCCGTCGATCCAGTCTAGGAAGAAGCTGCCCTGCACCCGGTCGCCCGGCGCGAAGCCGGTTACGCCCGCGCCCACCGCCAGCACTTCGCCCGCGCCATCGCTCAGCGGAATGGCCGGAGCAGGCAGCGCGCCGCCGAAATACTTGCCCGCCGCCACGGCGAAATCGCGGTAGTTGATCGACCAGGCGCGCGGGCCGATCAGCACCTCGCCGGGGCCGGGAGTCAGATCCGGCTGGTCGGCCTGGTAAAGCTTGTCGAACCCGTCGGACCCGGCGGGCAGCATCCAGCTACGCATTATATTGTCTCCTCAGTGTCCCACCTGCCGTTCGTGTCGAGCGAAGTCGAGACACTTTGCGCGGGCCTCTCGACTTCGCTCGAGGCGAACGGCGGGGGGTAGACGTTAAACCTCGATGCTCTCCAGCACGCCGCCGTCGACGGCCCAGTCCTGCCCGGTAACGTGGCTGGCGGCATCGGACAGCAGGAAGCAGGCGACCTCGGCCAGCTCATCCGGCTCACCCATGCGGCGCTGGGGCACGCGGGCGGCGATCATGCCTTTCTGGTGGTCGGGAATGCGGTCCAGCGCCTCGGTGCGGATGAAACCGGGGATGATGCAATTGGCGCGAACGCCGTGCGGGGCCATCTCGACCGCGATCGCGCGGGTCAGCCCCAGCACGCCGTGCTTGGAGGCGACATAGGCCGGGTTCATCGCCATGCCGCGCTTGGAACCCATCGAGCCGGTGACAAGGATCGCGCCCTTCTTGGCCGCGATCATCGCGGGCAGCACTTTTTGCGCGGCCCAGAATACGCTGGTCAGGTTGACGCGGATGGTCTCGGCAAACACCTCGGGATCGAACATGGTGAACGGCGTGAAGCCGCCGGTCAGGCCAGCGTTGGCGAACAGCGCCTCGATGGGTCCGAAATGCGCGGCGGCGGCGTCGAGGCCCGCTTCGAGGCTGGCCTTGTCGCCCACATCGGCGGGAAAGCCCGCGGCATTGGGGCCAAGCCCGGCGACCACCTCGTCGAGCAATTCCCTGCGCCGCGCCAGCAGGCTGACGCGCGCGCCGCGTGCCACGAGCATGCGCGCGGTGACCAGGCCGATGCCCGACGATGCGCCGGTGACGCAGATGTGCTTGCCGTCAAAAGTCACGTGTCGTCTCTCCCAAGAGCCAATGCTGCCCACTTGTCCGCATGCGGGTAATCGGACGTTTCCGGGTCCCATACAAGCTGCATCAGCGCGCGCGCGGCATCATCGGCCATGCCTTGTTCGCGGTGGTAGCGGCACACGAACGCCGAGACGCGCCAGTTCATGATACAATGGACGTGGGCCGGGGTTTGTTCGGCTTCGAGCGCGGTCTTGAATGCGCGGTAATGGTCGAGCGTGGGCGCATCGAACGGCACCGGGATATGGGTGTAGGCAAGGCCGGCGGCTGCCATTTGGGCCGCTGCATTGGGCAGGGCCTCGGGGTGATCGGGCATGGCCAGATTGATCACCCGCCGAGCGCCCATCGCCGCCAGCCGCGCGGGGTCGCCCGGTTGCAATCGGCCCGAGGTGGTGAGGCCGGGCGACAGGCGGATGAAGTTGCGGATGTCGGCGGGGTCAGTCATCTAGCACCCCCACTTCGTCATTCCCGCGCAGGCGGGAATCCAGTGCGCCGTTGCGCTATGCCGCCCTGGATTCCCGCTTTCGCGGGAATGACGAGGGTTGAGGATCACACCAGCCCCAGCAGCCTGGCCGCGTTGTCCTTCATGATCCCCGGCATCACCTCGTCACGGAAGCCCACTTCGGCGGCGGCGGCCATCCACTTGTCGGGGTGGATCAGCGGGAAATCGGTGCCGAACAGCATCTTCTTGCGCAACTGCGTGTTGGCATAGGTGATCACCTGCTTGGGGAAGTACTTGGGGCTCCAGCCGGAAAGGTCGATGAACACGTTGGTCTTGTGCAGCGCCATGGACAGGCTCTCGTCCACCCACGGCCAGCTGGGGTGGGCGAGGATGATCTTCATGTCGGGGAAATCCACCGCCACGTCGTCGATCAGGATCGGCTGGCCATATTTGAGGCGCAAACCGCCGCCGCCGCGCATCCCGGTGCCCATGCCCGAATGGCCGGTGTGGAAGATCGCGGGCAGCTTGTACTCGTTTATCACCTCGTAGATCGGATAGCCAACCGGATCGGCCGGGTGGGCGTTCTGCGCGATGCCGTGGAACTTGAAGCCCTTCACGCCGTGGTTCTCAATCAGGTCGATCGCCTCGCGCGCGCCGTACTTGCCCTTGTGCGGATCGATGCTGGCGAACGGGATGCAGATATCGTCGTTCTTGTTAGCGAGCTCGGCTACCTCGTAATTGCTGACGCGCTTGGCCCCCATGCCGCTCTCGCAATCGACGGTGAACATGCAAAAGGCGATGTTGGCCTCGCGGTATATGTCGCACACTTCCTGCATCTTGGGCCGCTCTCGCGGGGCCTTGAAATAGGTGCTGGCCGCATCGAAGAACTTGCCCATCACCGGGTCTTCGGGATCGTGGCACGACACTTCCGCATGGACGTGGACGTCGATGGCGCGGATTTTGGTGAGGTCGATGGGCATGGTGCGTCCTAATTTGTGCAGGAGTTTTGCCGAACTTGGTGGGGAAACCTACGCGGCATGTTCGAGATAGATACGGGTGTAGTCGGCAAATTCAGTACCTGCCAAGTCCCCTTCAATCACTTGTTTTGCAGTATCGAAATCCACAACAAAATTGCAGACTTCCATTGTTCCGCTTCCGATGCTGCCACCGTCGCAGGCGCCAAGTCCGGTCCAACCGAGCGTTTCATTTAGGCGATCCTCAAGAGTGTGCCGCTTGGCAAGATCGACCTCCGAGCCCATCCCCTCAATGCAGTACTCTATCATCAGGATCGCGTGATCCTCGAGTTCGACGGGAAGGAACCCCGCTTCGATTTTGGCATCGGCTTCTTGTTTTAGCTTGGCGAGAGCGCTTTTGAATAAACTCGACGTCAAAGTTTTGGTCTCGCCGCGCGTCCCCAGCTTTCCCCAATGAACGAGATGTCCACCTGACCCGTCGTCCCATGCTTCCCAATATTCAATGCCAACTTCGCTCGAACGATAAAGCTTTAACATCCAGCTGCCCTTTGTTCCGCAATTCGCTCCCGACGTTACAAACAAGAAGGCCCGCCCCGGCAATGCCGCAGGCGGGCCTCTCGTTCTAATCAACCGGAAATCAAAGCTTCATGATAACCGACTTGGTCTCCAGGTAAGCTTCCAAGCCCAGCCGCCCCTGCTCATGGCCGATCCCGCTTTCCTTGTAGCCGCCGAACGGGATCGCGGTGTCGATCATTGCGTGGCAGTTGACCCACACCGTGCCCGCCTTGAGCTGGCTGGCGATGCGCACGGCAGAGCTGGCGTCCTTCGTCCATACGCCTGCCGCCAAACCGTAAGGCGTGTCGTTGGCTTCGCGGACCACGTCGTTCAGGTCCTCGAACCGCTGGGCCACCACTACCGGGCCGAAGATTTCCTCGCGAACCACGCTCATCTGCGGGTTCACGTCGGTCAGGATCGTCGGGTTGACGTAATAGCCGCCGTCACTGCTGGGCGAATCGCCGCCCATCAGCACGGTGGCGCCGTCGCGCTTGCCGGCATCGATATAGCCCATCACGCGGTCCTGCTGCTCCTGCGACACCAGCGGGCCCATGTGGGCCGTGGGATCGAGGCTGGCGCGCGGTGACCAGAAGGCGGCCGTTTCGGCCATGCCTTCGACCACCTTGTCGAACACCGACTTGTGGGCATAGAGCCGCGATCCCGCGACGCAGACCTGGCCCGAGTTGAAGAAGATCGCGCCTGCGATGCCCGGCGCGGTCTCGGCCACGTCGACATCGGGCATCACCACCACGGGCGACTTGCCGCCCAGTTCCAGCGTGACGTGCTTCAGGTGTTCGGTGGCGTTGCGGTTGATCAGCTTGCCGATTTCGGTCGAGCCGGTGAAGGCCACCTTGTCGACATCGGGATGCTTGACCATGCGGTCACCCGCCGTGTGGCCATAGCCGGTGATGATGTTGACCACGCCTGCGGGAATGCCCGCTTCGTGGCACATATCGGCCAGCCGCAGCGCGGTGAGGCTGGTCTGTTCGGCGGGCTTGAGCACCGTGGTGCAGCCAGCGGCCAGCGCCGGCGCGATCTTCAGGCAGCCCATCAGCAGCGGGAAGTTCCACGGCACGATCTGCGCGCAGACGCCGACCGGCTCCTTCAGCGTATAGGCGAACATCATGCCGCCGGGCATCGAGTAAGGGGCGATGGTCTCGCCGTTGATCTTGCCGGCCCAGCCCGCCATGTAGCGGATATGCGCGACCGCGCCGGGCACGTCGATTGCGCCAGCCATCGACTTGGGCTTGCCCACGTCGATCGCTTCGAGCTCGGCGAATTCGTCCGCGTGGGCTTCGATCAGGTCAGCCAGGCGATGCATGGTCTTTTCGCGCACGATCGGCGGCAGGTTGCGCCAGCGGCCATCGTCGAACGCGGCGCGGGCAGCGGCGACGGCGCGATCGACGTCCTTGTCGGTCGCTTCGACCACGCTGGAGATGATCTTGCCGTTGGAAGGATCTTCCACCTCGATGGTCGCGCCGCCCGAGCTGTCGACCCATTCGCCGTTGATATAGAGCTGCGGCTTGCGTGCCAGCGCGGCCTTTACCCCGGGCGAGTACTCCAGCTGCGTGCGGTCAATCGTGGTCATCTCATTCATGGCGGGTGTCCTCTTCCCAAAGGGCGTGATCGTTGCGCGACTCCGTAAAGCCGCAGGTGGTGAAATGCTAACAGAGCTTCTTAATAGTGCCTACACCCGCGCGTTCAAGCTAACGATCGTTAGGATCGGCTTGACCCAAGCGCAAACTCGTCTGCTCCCATTCGTCATTGCGAGGAGCGAAGCGACGCGGCAATCCAGAGCGCTGGCGCTCAACGCTCTGGATTGCCGCGCTTCGCTCGCAATGACGAGACCCCTTATCTCCCCGCCAGCGCCTTGTCCTCGTTGGCGCGGGCAATCAGGTAGTGGCGCACGTTCTCCACGTCGGTTTCGCCGAGCGCCGAGGCGAAGCTGACCATGCCGTTGTGACGGAACGCCCCATCAATCACGATGGCCTTCATGCTGGCCGCCTGGTTGATCGCGCCCGAGTGCCGCAGGTCGGGATTGAGCGCTCCGGCGACGGCGGCATCGCCGTGGCAGACCGAGCAGTAGCGGCCATAGCTGGCAGCGCCGGCGGCGATTTGCGCGGGCGTTCCGGTGACCGGCGGCGGATCGAGCACGCGCGCGGCCAGCGGCGGGGCGGGGGGCAGCGTGCTGCTCGCGCCAAGCTTGAACACCAGCAGGCGGCTGATGTTGCGCGGGGTGCCGCTCTTGGATGAAAGGATACCCGGAGCCACGTCCCACACGCCGCCCCAGCCGGTCAGCACGGCGACATATTGTGTGCCGTCGATCATGTAGGTCATCGGCGCGGCGATCACGCCCGACTGGGTGGGAAAGGACCACAATTGCCGTCCGGTATCGGCGGCATAGGCAATGAACTGTTCCTGCGCGGTGCCCTGGAACACCAGGTTGCCCGCCGTCGCCAGCGTGCCGCCGTTCCACGGGCCGGTGTAATCGACGCGCCAGGCTTCCTTGCCTTCCGCCACATTCCACGCCACCAGCGCGCCGGTAGTGCCCGCCAAGGCGCCTGCCCGCGCTGCGGGATCAGCCGGCATGGCAGTGGCGGCGGAGTTGAGCGCGGTCTGGAAGCCGATGTCGCTCGGCTCGAAATCCGTGTCGGCAACATAGGGGAAACCGCCGTTGTTGGCGGGGATATAGAGCAGGCCGGTGGCCGGGCTGTAGCTCATCGGTTGCCAGCTATGTGCGCCGCCCGCGCCGGGGACCGAGACCCACAGCTGGCCGGTCTGCTCATAGCGCGCCTCGGGGTTGATCTGCGGGCGCCCTGTGGCGGGGTCGATCCCCAGCGACCAGTTGATCGCGGTCCACGGCGTGGCGGAGATGAACTGGCCGGTCGCCACGTCGAGCAGGTAGATATAGCCGTTCTTCGGCGCGTGCACCGCCACGCGGCGCGGCTGGCCGTTGATGGCAATCGTGGCAATGGTGATCTGCGCGTTGGAATCGTAATCCCAGCGATCCTCGGGCGTGTCCTGGAAGTGCCACTTGTACGCGCCGGTGGAGGCATCCACCGCGACGATCGAGCTGGTGTAAAGGTTGTCGCCCGATCCTTCCTGGCCTTCGACCGCGTCGCGGCCGTTGGCGCCGGGGTTCCACGGCTCGGCATTGCCGGTGCCGAACAGGATCAGGTTGGTTTCGGGGTCGTAGGTGATCGCGTCCCACACGGTGCCGCCACCGCCCAGCTTCCACCACTCGCCGCCCCAGGTGGCGGCGGCGACTTCCATCGCGCTGTCCTCGAACCCGTCCGCCGGATTGCCGGGCACGGTGTGGAAGCGCCACAGCTCATCACCCGTGGCCCAGTCATAGGCGGCGATGAAGCCGCGCGCCTTGTACTCGGCGCCGCCCGATCCGATCAGGATGCGCCCACCGGCCACGCGCGGCGCGCCGGTGATGGTGTAGTTGACGGTATCGGGCACCACGGTCTTGCGCCAGGCGACACTACCATCGGCCTGGTTGAGCGCGACGAGATCGCCGTTGAGCGTGGCGACGTAGACCTTGTCGCCATACAGTGCGACGCCCCGGTTGACGGCATCGCAGCAGGCGGCAACCAGCGTCTCGCGCGGGACTTCAGGGTCATACGACCACTTGAGCGCGCCGGTCGCGGCGTCGTAGGCCTTGACCATCGACCAGGCGGTCGAAACGTAGAGCACGCCGTCGTGCATCAGCGGGGTCGCTTCCTGTCCGCGCGCGGTATCGAGATCGGCCGACCAGGCGAGGCCCAGCTGGCCCACGTTTTCGGCATTGATGGCATCGAGCGGGCTGAACCGCTGCTCGGCCAGATCGCGGCCATAGCTCAGCCATTCCTCGGCCGGCGGGTTCGCCAGCATGGCATCGGTCACGCCGGTGGTCGCCGGATCGGACAGCGCCGGAGCGCGGTCGCAGCCGGCGAGGAGCAGCGCGCTGCAGGCGGCCAAAATGCCGAGACGCATGCCGAGACGCAAGGTCATGATGAAGAACTCTCCCGTTTGTATGATGGGCTTACAAAGAGCCTGCGCGCGCGAGCAAGGGGATTCTTCCTTCGCACTTGCACAAATCAAGGGGCTTGCGGACCGGCAATATCTTCGCATATGTGGACGCGTCCAGTCGAGCGCGAGCCCGCGTCATGACCCTGGTCTAGCTATTCATCTGCTAAGACAGGACATTTTTGAAAATGAGCACCAAGTTACCCTTGCGCGCCGACCATGTCGGTTCGTTCCTCCGTCCGCGCGAGGTTCTCGAAGCCCGCCAGCACAAGACCGCCGACAACATCAGCAGCGAAGCCTTGCGCGAAGTCGAGGACGCGGCGATCACCGACCTCGTCAAGTGGCAGCAGGACCTCGGCCTGAAGGCGATCACCGATGGCGAGTTCCGCCGGTTCTTCTTCCACACCGATTTCCTGCTCCAGCTCGATGGCGTGGAAGAGCGCGGCGGCCTGGCGAAGGCGTTCAAGAACGATGCTGGCAAGGACGTCTCGTTCGCCCCGCCGATCATGGTCGTCACCAGCAAGATCGCCCACACGCGGCCGATCCAGCTGGCCGATTACCAATTCCTCGCCAGCAAGGTGAGCCCCGGGCACACCGCCAAGGTGGCGATCCCCAGCCCGAGCATGCTGCACTTCCGCGCCGGGCGCAGCGGCATTCCCGAAGCCATCTATCCGACGATGGACGAGTTCTACGCCGACGTCGCCAAGGCCTATCGCGCCGAGGTCGACAGTCTGGCCGAGGCTGGCTGCCGCTATATCCAGATGGACGACACCAACCTCGCCTATCTGTGCGATGACGAGCAGCGCGCCCATGCCGCCGCGCGCGGCATGGACCCCGATGCCACCACGCGCCAGTACGCGCAGCTGATCAACGACAGCTTCGCCTCCGCGCCGGCTGACATGATCAAGGCGATCCACCTGTGCCGCGGCAATTTCCGGAGCAGCTGGGCAGCCGAAGGTGGGTACGAGCCGGTGGCCGAGATCATGTTCAACGAGCTCGATATCGACGCTTTCTTCCTCGAATACGACGATCCGCGCTCGGGCGATTTCGCTCCGCTGCGCTTCCTGCCCAAGGGCAAGACCGTGGTGCTGGGCCTGGTCACCACCAAGCTGGGCGAGCTGGAGACCAAGGACGACATCAAGCGCCGGATCGACGAAGCGGCCAAGTTCGTCGACCTCGACCAGCTGGCGCTCAGCCCGCAATGCGGCTTTGCCTCGACGGTTCACGGCAATGACATCACCAGCCAGCAGCAGGCCGACAAGATCGGCCTGTGTATCGAGGTGGCTAACGAGGTGTGGGGCTAAGGGTGCCATACCCGGAATGGGACTGAAAAGCCCTTCCCCGTGGGGAAGGGTTGGGATGGGGGGTCTGCGCTCGCGGGCGTGGAACCCCCACCCCCAACCCCTCCCCAGGGGGAGGGGAGAATATCGGACCAAACCTATGGCCTCTCCCTCCATCAGGTGATAGCGCTCCCGCCCGCATGAGGGGATTAAGCGCATGACGCCTGCCAATGCCATTTCAGGCCGCATATCGATGGTCGATGGCCTGCGCGGCTGGGCGCTGCTGGGGCTGTTTCTGGTCCATTGTGTCGAGCGGTTCGAGCTGTACTGGCTGGAGCCGTGGAACGACGCCTCGCTGAGCGCCACGTTCTTCCTGTTCGGCGGCAAGGCCTATGCTCTGTTCGCGCTGCTGTTCGGCTTTTCCTTCGCCACGATCATGGGCAACGAGCGCAGGCGCGGCGGCGATTTCACCTGGCGTTTTGTCTGGCGGCTGGTGCTGCTGCTGGGCTTCGGCACGCTCCACGCGATGATCTATCGCGGCGAGATCCTGCAAGTGCTGGCGGTCGTCGGGCTGCTGCTGATCCCGTTCGACCGCGTGAAATCTGACCGCGCGCTGCTGGCGCTGGCGGCGCTCGCTTTCGTGCAGGTGCCGCTGTTTGTGCGGCTGTGGGCGGCAGATGCGGGGCAGGGGTGGGCGCTGGCCGATCCGCTGTATTTCGGCTCCGGCGACCTGCGCATCTTGAGCGAAGGGACGTTCTGGCAAGCCACGGTCGACAATATCACCGGCGGGACCGTGGCCAAGTGGTCATATTACCTCGAAGCCGGGCGGGTGACGCAGATCGTCGGCATGTTCTTCGTTGGCATGGTAGCGCAGCGGCGTGACTGGCTGGCCAAGGCGGGCGACCATCGCGGCGCATGCGTGGCCGTGCTGTTTGCCGGCGCGGCGCTGTGGACCTTCGGCATGGACCTGGCGGCGCTGGTGATTGGCGATCCGGCGACCCCGGCGGGGCAGCGGATCGACGGGCAGATCGGCGGCCTGTGGGCGGCGCTGGGCGGAACGGCGGTGCATGCCGCGCTGTTCGCGCTGGTCTGGCACTCGCCGCTGCACGCAGCGGTCGGCTGGCTGGCGGCGCCCGGGCGGATGACGCTGACGCTCTATCTTGGCCAGTCGCTGCTGGGGGCCACCCTGCTGTTCGGCTGGGGCTTTGGCCTGTGGCAAGCGTTCAGCCCCACGGTGATGATGCTGGGCGGGCTGGCGCTGTTTGCCGCGCAGGCGGTGTTCGCCGAACTGTGGTTCCGCCGCTATCGCTTCGGCCCGCTCGAATGGCTGTGGCGGGCGGCGACACGGGGGACGTGGTCGATGGCCAATCGCCTGCCCAACCCTGCATGAACCCCAACGCCGGATGAACAGGGGAACAAGCGGTTGTTAACCTCGTTTGCCTAATGTCTCTCGCAAGACAGCAAGGCAGACCACGGCGATGGCGACGGCATTCCAGACGACTTCACCCCTGACGCTCAGCGCGCAATGTGATTGCGCGGGCGAGCAGGTTTCGCTCGCGGTCACCGCGTTGCGGACCGACGGGTGCGAAGTGGAGGCCACCGGCCCTTGGCACGGCGAATGCGACTTCCTGCGGCTGGTGATCGACCGCCGCATCACCATCAACGGCCAGGTGCAATGGCGCCGCGGCAACCGCGCCGGGATCGGCTTCTTCGGCCAGATTCACCCGGTGGTGGTGCGCCAGCTGGCTGGCTAAACGGGGCGGCTGTTCAGAACATCCCGTTGGGGTTCTTGGCGGATCCCGGATCGGGCACTTCCTGCATCACGTCCCAGTGCTCGACGATGTAGCCGTCCGCCACCCGCAGGATATCGACGATGGCATATCCGCGCGTCCCCGCCTCACGCTGGAAGCGGAAATGGACGGCCACAAGGTCACCATCTCCCCACACCACGCGCTTAACCTCGTGCGCCAGTTCGGGCAAGCGCGTCATGCTCGCCTGCATCATCGCCAGCGTGGCGTCGCGCCCGGTGGGGGCGTTGGGGTTATGCTGGATATAGTCCGGGTGCATCCAGCAGGTGAAGGCGCTGCTCGGATCGTCCTCGACATAGAACAGCTGGATGAACCGCTCGGCTACCTGCCGCGTGGTCAGCGTCCTGCGG
Source organism: Alteraurantiacibacter sp. (assembly GCA_039927835.1). GTDB lineage: Bacteria > Pseudomonadota > Alphaproteobacteria > Sphingomonadales > Sphingomonadaceae > Alteraurantiacibacter. The sequence continues at coordinate 118,232 of JBDSUF010000007.1, read as the reverse complement.
CCAGAGGTATCGCGCGGGTCGAATGGTGGGCTGCGCCAGTCCCACGGCAAGGCTCCGTCGGCCGGTTTCATAACTCCCCTCCCGTCTGCGGGAGGGGTCGGGGGTGGGCGAGAGCGGGCGCAGTATCGCGGCCCACCCCTAACCCCTCCCGCAAGCGGGAGGGGGACAAGGTCGGTTTCACTTCACATCGCTCGCCAGCGCAATGCCGAACTTGGGGTGCGCGAAGTGCATCGGCACGTCCTGCCGGTAAGGCCAGGTCTTGCGGTGATGTTCGGCCGTCAGCAGCACGTCCGGACCCAGCGGATCCTCCGGGAAGGTCTTGGCGGCGGGTTGCAGGTGCGCGGTGGTGTGCGCCCAGCCGCCCTCGTAATCGCCTTGCCATTGCATCATGTAGTCGAGCCGCTTGATCTTCCACACGCCGTTTACGTTGACGTAATCGTTCTCGTAAATGCCCGCTTCCATGAACTGCTGCGGCATCATCGCCTCGCGCGTATCCTGGAAATCGTCGTGCCAGCCGCCAAGCAGGATGCCGTGGAAGCGGCCCTTGGCGGTCTGGCGGTCGGGCGCGACGGTGATGATGTCCTGCATCTGGAAATGGTCGAGCAGCAGGCCATTGACCGGGCCGGGCTTGCCGCCGGTGAAGCGCCCGGCGATCCAGTCACCATAGAGCCGCTTGACGCCCGCATGGCCGATATACTCTCCCGAAAGGAAGACCACCGCGCCGTCCTCGGCGAACAGGTCGGCCACTTCGTCGGGGCGGTTGAAATCGATGTAGTAGCCATAGGCCCAGTGCAGCCGGCGGATCGCCGCCATGTCCTCGAGCACGCCGACCTTGTGTTCCAGCTCGCCCAGTCTCTCTTCCACGGGCCGCGTTTCCACGTCACTCATCTCGACTCTCTCCCTCAAATCGTTATCTGCCAATCCTAACGACTGATAATGTCTTGGCGAGAGGGTTTGAGCAGTGCGGACATGGAACGGCGCGGATTATCGCGCCCAATGGGCGGGCCGCGTGGCCTTTGTCACCGGGGCTGTGACCGGCATCGGGCTGGGCGTGGCGCAGGCGTTTGCCGACGCGGGGATCGCGCTGGCGCTCAGTTATCGCAACGAGGCTGACCGCGCGAAAACCGCCCAATGGTTCGCCGCCAAGGGCTATGACCAGCCATTGTTCATCAAGCTCGACGTGACCGACCGCGCCGGGTTCGCTGCTGCCGCCGATGCGGTGGTCGCGCGCTATGGCGAGGTCCACGTGCTGGTCAACAACGCCGGTGTCAGCGTATTCGGCCCGACCGACGAGGCGACCTACGACGACTATGACTGGATCATGGGCGTCAACTTCGGCGGCGTGGTCAACGGGCTGGTATCGTTCCTGCCGAGGATCAAGGCGAGCAGCGGACGGCGGCACGTCACCAATATCGCCTCGATGGCGGCGTTCCTCCCCGGTCCACAGGCGGGCATCTACACCGCCAGCAAGTTCGCCGTGCGCGGCCTGACCGAGAGCCTGCGCTACAACCTCGCGCCGCACGGCGTGGGCTGCTCGCTGTGCTGCCCCGCGCTCACCCGCACCAATGCCTGGACCAGCGCGATGAAGCGCCCCGAGGGCTTCGGGGAGAGCGGTTTCCCGGAGACAAGCGACGACCAGCTCAAGCAGTTCGGCACCGCGTTCGAGGAAGGAATGGATCCCTACGAGGTCGGCTGCAAGATCCTCGCGGGCATGACGAAGCAGGACGGCCTGATCCTGACGCACCCCGAACACGGCCCCGATTTTGCAGAAGCCCACGCCAAGATCATGGCCGCGCTGCCGGTGGAGGAAGCCCCCGCCGGCCGCCTGCACATCGAACAATTGCGCCGCGATGCGATGGCGGCGGCCGAGGCCGGATTGGTGATCAAACTGGACGACCTGACCTGAACGCGAAGCACTGGACGCACATCCTGCCTATGGTATCTTCGCGGGCATAAACACTGGGACTGAGGAGAGCTTTACCATGTGCGACCAGGACACCTTCACCGATGTGCCGTTGAAGCCCAAGGGCGTCACCCGGCGGGATTTTGCGCGGATCGGCACGGCGGCTGGCGTGGGCGCGCTGGCGCTGGGCGGCGGCGCGGCTGCCTTGGCGCAAGGTCGGCTGGGCGAAAAGGACGTCAAGTTCGATGCCCCCGGCGGGCGGGTCGACGGGTTGTTCGTGTTCCCGCGCGAAGGCAAGCACCCGGCGGTGATCCTGTGGCCGGACATTGCCAGCCTGCGCGACGCGCCGCTCAGCATGGGGCGCCAGCTGGCGGCGGAAGGCTATGCCGTGCTGATCGCCAACCCCTATTACCGCAGCATCGAAGGCCAGCAATTCGACGATTTCGATGACTGGCGCAGCAACGACGGCATGGCCAAGGTGCAGCCGTGGATGGCCGCCAACACGCCGGCCGCGATTGCCGAAAGCCACGTCGCCATCGCCGAATGGCTCGACCGGCAGGACGAGGTCGACACCGCCAAGGGCATTGGCGTGCAGGGCTATTGCATGACCGGGGGGTGGGGCATCCGCGCCGCCGCCGCCGTGCCCGGCCGCATCAAGGCCGCCGCCAGCTTCCACGGCGGAGGCCTGGTGGGCGAGGCGCCCGATGCGCCGGTCAACCTGCTCGCCAGCCTGGCCGACGATGCCCGCGTGCTGATCGCCATCGCCAGGAATGATGATGCCCAGGCTCCGGGTGACAAGGACGCGCTGCGCGCCGCCGCCACCGCGGCCGGGGTCAACGCCGAGATCGAGGTCTATCGGGGCAATCACGGCTGGACCGTGCCCGATAGCCCCTCGTTCGACGTCGACGAGGCCGATCGCGCGTGGGAACGGCTGCTGGCGCTGTATTCGGCGGCGCTGTGACGCACCGGCGCACGGCGGCAGCGGCCCACATGGTCGCTGCCGCCTGCGCGCTCTTGCTCAGCCCACCGGCCGCGCTGGCGCAACATCGCAGCCAGCCGGTCGAGCTGCCGCCGCCCGATCCCGCCGCGCTCGCCGCCGGGTTCGACGGCACGCTGCTCGCCTGTGAGAGCTGGGTGCTCGATCCGACCAGTTGGTCGGGCGCACAAGGCATCGCCCCGCTGGTCGAACTGTCGGGACTGGGCGGACGGATCGCGCCGGTCCCCTCGGTGGTCGACGCCGCGCTGCCGCCGCAGGAATGGCGCGTGGCCAACCACTATTTCCGCATCGATGCCACGCGCGGCGAGGGGTTCTTCCTCGTCGTGTCCGACCGGGTGCCGATGTGCCACATTACCGGCGGCGGGATAAACGACATGCGCGCCGTGGTCGAACAGGTGCTCGCCTCGCCGCAGTTCGCGCACCGCTGGGAGCAGGTGGACGAGACGACCCGCGAAGACATGGTCAGCACGGTCTACCGTCACCGGCTGGCGCCGCAGATGGAACTGGTGGTCAGCCGCAAGCCTGCGGGTGACCCGACCGATCTGGTGCAGGTGATTGCGAGCGCGCAGTATCGGGTGGGGGAATAGGCTGGCGAAGCCGTTCGGCTGGCTGAAGGTGCCGGGGTCTATCTAATCGTCTGGTAGTGCGGGTGCGGACCACAGGCACGAGTGACCTCTGTGGGGTGAAAGCAGTCACAACGAGTACAAGCACCAAGCGTAATCCAGGGTGCTCCTCTTTGACGGATCTTCGCGACCAGCGTGCGGTTTGACCGAGATAATGTCATTGGGCGACCTGCCGGGGGGAAGATCAGGGAAATCAACGGCGCCCCCGGCGCCGAAAGTTGCAACCGCGCCGTCCTGGAACATCAACTGGAACAAATGATAGCCCATCCCGCTTTCCCCAGCAGCATAGATCGCTTCCGCAAACGCTAGAGGCAGTCTCGACGGACTTGGCTGAATGTCGATCACCTCTTCTAGCGATACTGCCTTCTTGCCCTTGTCGTCGTCAGGCCAAACGCCCCACTGCTCGAACCACGGAAGCGCAGGACAAAGGTATACAGCATCTCGCCGTTCGCCGGTGCGAAGCGTTATGAGTGCCGGATAGTAGATGTTCTGCGACGGCTCGATCTGGAAAAGTTGACCGCGGAGATTGTCCGAAAGACGCGCGTATCGCTGGAACGCCTCGCGTCGAGCTCTAGCAAGGATTTCACTCCATAAGGTCATGATCGTGGTCTGGGGGATCAGTCCAATGTCCGCAATGGGGTCGTTTGCTGAAAGGGCGGCTTTCTCTTCCCACGCTGTCAAACCGGCCCCAGTCACGTGCGCGGCACTCCCCCACAATTTGCCTCAAATCAAGGCGAGCCCGTCAGCGCCTGCCTATCCCCAACCCAGCAAAGACCGAAAAACCTGGGGGATAGCGCCATGAAGACCATCCGATTCGCCGTGCTGGCATCCGCTGCACCGTTCGCCTTGCTGCTCGCTGCCTGCGGTTCGACCGATCCCGCCGAATCGATCGCGGCGGTGCGCCATAACGAGCAGGGGCAGCTCGATTCGATCGCCGGCAAGGATCTGGTCGGCGCGGTGCGGCTCTATCGCGACGATGCCAGGCTGGTGCGCCCCGATGGTTCGGTTCTGGATGGCGGCGAGGCGATTGCCGAAGCCTATGGCGACATGCTCGACGATCCCAATTTCGCGCTGACGATCGAGCCGCTCGATGGCTGGGCCTCGGCCGATGGGGACATGGCGGTGGTGACCTCCGCTGTCAGCATCACCGCCACCGATCCGGCCACCGGCACAGCCTTGACCGCGCCGCTCACCAGCCAGACGGTGTGGACGCGCGAAAACGGTGCGGGGTGGAAGATCGTTTCCGCCTTCAATGTACCCGCCGAACCAGCCGCTGCGCCCGAGGCTGTGGCGTCGCAATAGAGCAACGCCAAAGCCCTTCCCCTTGGGGAAGGGTTGGGATGGGGGTTCGACGTCGCCGATCCCGATCAGCGTCGAACCCCCACCCCCACCCCCAGCCCCTCCCCTAGGGGAGGGGAGAATAACTCAAGGCAGGTTGCGCCACTCGATGGTGGCTTCGGGGTCGGTGCACAGGCGGCAGTTGGCACCGATGAAGGTGCGCGCCGCCGCCATGTCGCCGCGCAACTGCCATTGCAGCCAGTCGACCACGATGCTCGCGTTGCGCCCGCCCATCGGCTGGTGATAGGTGCCGCCGTGGCCGGTCGGGGTGTTGACCCAGGCCAGCGGCACGTGGTGCACACGGTTCACGTCGTCGAGCCCGTTGTTGTAGGCAATATCGCTCTCGCCGCCGTCAAGATAGATCACCGGGGTGTGCAGGGCGAGCAAGCCCTCCTTGCCCAGCTCCATCCCGCTACCGGTCAATCCGCCAAGAAGCGGCGCACCGGGCGGCAGCAGGCCCGAATTCTGCACCACCACGGTATCGAGGCGCGGATCGCCCGCCACGGTCAGCGCCTGCGCCCCGCCGCACGAGAAGCCGCCGGCGGCGAGCGCGTTTTCGTCGATCAGGCCGTGATAGGGGCTGTCGGCCCGTGCGTCCTCGGCCAGCGCCCAGTCGAGCGCTTCGGTCAGTTGCGCGGGGCGTGTGGGACTGGGGGGCAGCTGGCCGTCGGGGCCGGGCAGGCGCGGGCCTGCGGCGGGTGCCTGGGCATTGGGGCCGCTGCGCCACTTGCCGGGCGCGATCACCAGGTAGCCATAGCTGGCGATCTCGGCGAGGTGGAACCGGCTGGAGGTGCCGTCCGCCGCGCAGGCGCCATTGCCCCACACGAACACGCCGAGCCCGTTGGGGCCGATCGCCGACAAGTCACGCGGACGATAGATGACGTGGTCGGGCAGCGCGGTGACCAGCTCGATAACCGCCGGATAGGGTCCGTCGCCTGTCGTATCAGGCAGCAGGTTGATCCGCGCCATCTGCTGCTCGAAGCTTTCTTCCTGCGCCGCCACCGGTGTCGCCGCCACGAGGCAGATCATTGCCGCCACGATAGTCCGCCCCACGATAGTCCGCATTGCATGTTCTCCCGGATTCGCCGGCTGTCTGGGCAGCCTTGATGCTTGTTTCGCGCGGGCACAGCGGAACGGTTCGTCGCGCGTGCAGCACGGCTTTCTCGCCTGATCGCGGATAGCTGTCAAACCATCCCGCAGGCGATTGCGCAACGGGAACCGCGATCTAACCTCGGGTGTCTCAAGGGTAATTAACCGCATCAGCACCGCCCAGAAGTCCCTAAGGAGAATACCATGAATCGGATCGCATTGCTGGCTGGAGGCAGTCTGCTGCTTCTCGCCGCCCCTACGTTTGCCCAGGACGCTTCGGTCCCGCCGCCGCCCGCTGAATCAGCTCCGGCCGAAACAGCCGCGCCAGAGGCAGCCGCCGAACCGGCGCCCGAACCGGCACCGGCTCCCGAAACCACGCTCGAGGCGCCTGCCGATCCCTTGGCCGAGCAGTTCACCGACGGGCAGATCACCGGCTTCGTCAAAGCGATGACCGCCATCCAGGCGCTGCCGGGCGATGATGCGGCAAAGCAGGCGCAGGCGGTGCAGATCGTGACCGAGGCCGGGATCGACGCAGCGACCTACAACGCCATCGGTACGGCCATGCAGTCCGATCCGGCGCTGGCTGATCGCGTGCGCCTGGCGCTGGCGGCAGAGCAGGGGGCGGCCGGCGCGTAATCCAACAAATCCAACAAATCCAACAACCAGCCCCCCGGGCCGGAAGCGTCCATCCACGACCTGTACCCGGACTTCCGGTCCACTGACGGCCCCGTCGATCCTGCATCGGCGGGGTCGTCTTCGTCAGGCTCACTCGCGCAGGCCTATCTGCTGGTAAGAGGTCAGAACCAGTACGCCGTCCCGCGCATTTCGAGGCTGATCCTCGGCGGACAACCGGGCGGGGCGAGCGGATTGTCGAAGGCGCCGTGCGGCATCATCAGCGGCCTTGCCGGATCGCTCTCGCTGGTGACGAAGACCAGCGCCTCGCCCACATGCATGTCGGGATAGTAGAACCAGCGGTGCGCCGGATTGGCGGCGAGCAGGTAATTCTCGAACGACCATTCGGGCGCGCCGCCGGGCGGATCGAAGATCGCGGTGCAGGCAATCAGATCGTCGCGCTCCAACGAGTTGTAGGCGCACAGGCCCAGCGGCACATCCTGCGGCGGCGGGCTGAGCACGCGCCAGAGGTTGTACTGCACGCTGCGGGCAATGGCGCGACCCTCGGGTGCGCCACTGTCGCGCGCGGCCTTCGCCGCCTCGATCGACATGTCAACATGGACGAACCGCGCGGGGTGCGAATTGTCATGCTTGTCGTTGGTCCCGGCGCGTTCGGAGAAGCGCAGGATACCGCGGCTGAACATGGCCACATGGTCGGCCCCCGAGACCGCCTTGAGCAGTTCCTCGACCTCGGCAGTGTGGTGTTCAGCCACGGCGGCAAGGTCGGTCAGATCGGCGACCTTGCTGCGATGCTCGACCAGCGTGAAGCCCTCGACATCGAGCGAGCACCCGGCAGCTCGGGCATCGTGCAGCGTCACCTCCTGCGGGGCGAGCGGCACGAAGTCCTTCTCGTGCGCGTTGGCATAAAAGAACGGCTTCTGCTCTGTCCGGGCCGAGTAACCGATCGGGGCGCGCACATCAGCCATGGTCAGCCTTCCACGAAGTCCTCGGTGTCGATCGTCGGCAGAATCGCATCGTGATAGCGATGGCCGCGCACCGTTTGCTGGTTGAGGATTGCGCCAGCCTCGGCCAGCACCTGCGGCGTGACCGATCCAGCGCTCGCCGCCATGTTCTCCTCGAGGTGGTCGATCGACGTGGTGCCGGGAATCACGTGGCAATGCCCGCCCTGTTCCAGCACCCAGCGCAGCGCCAGTTGCGACGGTGTGAGCCCGTTGTCGCGGGCCAGCTGGGCGAGGCGGTCGATCAGCGTCAGGTTGTGCGGCCAGTTATCGGCCATGAAACGCGGCATCTTGTGGCGCAGGTCCTGCTCCTCGAGCGTGGCCGGATCGCGGATCACGCCCGACAGCGCGCCGCGCCCCAGCGGGCTGAAGGCGACCAGCGCGATGCCGAGTTCGGCGCAGGTCTCGCGCACGCCCAGCTCCACGTTGCGGGTCCACAGCGAGTATTCGGGCTGCGCGGCGGCGGGCAGATGGATCGCGGCGGCCTCGCGGATATGCGCCGCCGACCATTCGGACACGCCGTAGCTCAGGATCTTGCCCGCCTCGATCGCGCGCACCATGGCACCCACGCTGTCGGCAATCGGCACCTTGGGATCGAAGCGGTGCATATAGAACAGGTCGAGGTGATCGGTGCCCAGCCGCTGCAGCGTGACGTCGACCGCCTCGGTGATCTTGGCGGGCGAACAGTCGACCCCGCGCTTGGGACCTTCGACCACGATCCCGCATTTGCTGGCGAGGAAGTATTCGTCGCGGCGGTGGCCCACGGCGCGTCGCAGCAGGTCCTCGTTCTTGCCGCCGCCATAGATATTGGCGGTGTCGAGGTGATTGCAGCCAAGGTCCAGCGCGCGGTTGAGCAGGCGCGTGGCATAGGCTTCATCGGGCGGGGTGCCATAGGCCCACGACAGGTTCATGCAGCCCAGGCCGACGGGGTGCACCCGCCGGCCCGCTATTTCGCGCATGCCAATTGCCATCAGGACCAGCCGTCCTGCGCTTCGAGGCTGGCGGCGAGGTCTCCGATCACGCGGTAGCAATCGAGCACCTGCGCGACCGAGCTGTTCGGCTCGCGCCCCTCGCGGATCGCGGCGATGAATTCGCGGTCCTGCAGTTCGATGCCGTTGTTCGACACGGTCACGCCGGTCAGGTCGATCGGCTCTTCCTTGCCCGTGAGCAGGTCATCGTAGCGCGCGATATAGGTCGCGGTGTCGCCGATGTAGCGGAAGAAGGTGCCCAGCGGCCCATCGTTGTTGAAGCTGAGCGACAGCGTGCAGATCGCCCCGCTCTCAGCTTTAAGCTGGATCGACATGTCCATGGCAATGCCCAGCTCGGGGTGCTGCGGCCCCTGGATGGCATTGGCGGTGACGATCTTGCCCGCCTGGTAGGCGAACAGGTCAATCGTGTGCGCGGCGTGGTGCCACAGCAGGTGGTCGGTCCAGCTGCGCGCCTCGCCCTTGGCGTTCATGTTCTTGCGGCGGAAGAAATAGGTCTGCACGTCCATCTGCTGGATCGCCAGCTTGCCGGCGACGATCTGGTTGTGGACGTACTGGTGCGAGGGATTGAAGCGGCGGGTGTGGCCGACCATGCAGGTGAGGCCGGTTTCCTGGGCCTTCTTCAGCACCGCCTCGGCATCGCCCCAGCTGTCGGACAGCGGAATTTCGACCTGCACGTGCTTGCCCGCTTCCATGCAGGCGATGGCCTGCTCGGCGTGCATCTGCGTGGGGGTGCACAGAATCACCGCGTCCACGTCATCGCGGGCGAGGGCTTCCGACAGCTCGGTGCCCGAGTGCGCCGCGCCATACTTGGCGGCCACTTCGGCGGCCTGCTCGGCGCGGCGCGAGATGATCGAGGTGATTTCGACGCCGTCGATGTTCTTCAGGCCATCAAGGTGCTTTTCGCCAAAGGCACCGGCACCGGCCAGGGCAATACGCATGGTTCTCTCCTCTGGTCCCCCGCCCGCTTGCGGGAGGGGTTAGGGGTGGGTCTGTCGAGAGGGCAGTGGCTCCGCACCCACCCCCGGCCCCTCCCGCAGGCGGGAGGGGAGATGGATCGCTATTCCGCCGCCTGCAGGCTGTGCCCGCTCATCACCATGCGCGGATCGAGTGGTTCGCCCGCCGTCTCCTCCGGTTGCAGGATCATCGCACCCAGCGCGGTGTTGGAGGCGGGAATGTGGTAGAAGGTGTAGAGGTCGCGCACCTTGTCACCCAGCGCACCGCGCATGATCAGCCACATGACCAGCTCGATGCCTTCCGAACCCGCTTCGCGCAGGTATTCGATGTGCGGCATGCGGCTGAGCGTCTCGGGGTCCTTGATCAGCTGATCGATGAACTTCAGGTCGAAGTCCTTGTTGATCAGACCGGCGCGCGGGCCCTGCAACTGGTGGCTCATGCCGCCGGTGCCCCACACGTGAACGTTGAGGTCTTCGGGGAAGCTTTCCACCGCCGCGCGGATCGAGTCGCCGAGGTTGAAGCAGCGGCGGCCCGAGGGCGGCGGATAGGTGACCACGTTGACCGGGAACGGGATGACCTTGCACGGCCACTCGCTCGGTTCGCCGAAGACCATCGACAGCGGCACGGTGCAGCCGTGATCCACTTTCATATCGTTGAAGATGCACATGTCGAAATCGTCGAGGATCAGGCTCTGCGCGATGTGCCAGGCGAGGTCCGGGTGGCCGATCACATCGGGTACCGGACGCGGGCCCCAGCCTTCGTCGGCCGGCTCGAAGCTTTCCGCGCAGCCGATGGCAAACGTGGGGATCATGTTCATGTCGAACGCCGAGGCGTGGTCGTTGTACACCAGCACCACGACGTCGGGCATGTTGCCCGGCTGCTTGATCCATTCCTTGATCGGCTCATAGCCGTTGAACACCGGACCCCAGTAATCGTTGCCCTTGGTGCCGGTCTGGATCGCGGCGCCCAGCGCGGGGATGTGGCTGGAGGTGATGCCTGTGGTAACGCGGGCCATGTCAGAAGCCTCCCTTGATTGAGCGCACGCCCTGCGGATCGCGGCCGCCATTGATCATCATCTGAGCATATTCGTCGGGCGTCATGCCGGTCATCGAACCGGCGGCGAACTGGAAGCTTTGGCCATCGGCCGAAAACAGCTTGGACAGGAAATAGACGTTGCCGCCCTCGTCGATCATCGCGTTGTAGTCGCGGTCGAGCACCGCCTGACGGGCCGCCGGGGTCAGCTTCCAGTCGTTGAGGTAGGCGGCGTTATCGGCCTTGAACCGTTCGCGGTTTTCTTCCTTCATCAGGCTCATCGCGAACTGGTTCAACCAATAGCCCTTGCGGGCGCGCTGCGCGGTGAACACGCGGGTGCCGGGGATGTCGTCGAATTCCGCCAGATAGGCGTGAATGTCGATCCGCTCTTTCTTCGGTTCGGTCATACTTCGGTTCCTTGCTGGGCGGTTTGCGCCTTTATTCCGCGGGTGATTAGCGCGCGCGAACGCACGCCGCCTTGATCCATCGCATAGGCGTTGAGGCGCATTCCGGCATTGTCGCGAATCGCCTGTTGCTGCGCTTCGAGCACGACCTTGTCCTCGGCAAACACTTGCCCTTGCTGCGCCTTGAAGCGGGCAGTGAAGCCTGCATCATGCGTTTCAAAATTGCGCGCCATGCCCCAGAAATAGTGGTGCGATTCCTCGCTTTCGGGAGTCATGAAATCGATCACCATGCCACGCACCCCCTGATCGTGATCGTCGAGCGTGGCTCCCGCACCGGCAGGCGCAACGCCCACGTCGATCATCACCGATGCGGGCAGGTTGAACTGGCAGATCTGCCACCGGTCCACCATCCCGTCACGCTTAAGCGCCGCGCGCCAGAATGGCGGGGCGGTAACATTGGGCATGAACCGGCGCACCCACACCGTCTCGCCATCCGCCAGACATTCAATCGGTGCTTCGAGGATTTCTTCCTGCCCGATGGAGTCGGCATGGACATAGGTTTCGTGCGTCAGATCCATCAGGTTGTCGACCATCAGCCGGTAATCGCAGGCGACGTGGTAATAGCCGCCGTCAAACGTCCAGCCTTCCGCTGCGCACGGCCACAGATTGGGGATCAGCGCCGGATCGGCCAGCGCCTTGTCGCCGATCCACACCCAGACGAAGCGGTAGCGTTCATGCGTGACAAAGGTTTCGGCGCAGATCCTGGTGTTCACCGGCTCGTTTTTCATCGGCATTTCTTCGGCCACGCCGTCTGGCCCAAGCTTCAGCCCGTGATAGGCGCAGCGGATCGAATCGCCTTCGCGAATGCCCTTGGACAGCGGCAGCAAGCGGTGCGGGCAGGCATCGCGCATCGCCACCACATCGCCTGCCAGTGTGCGGTAGAACATCATCGGCACGCCGCAGATTTTGCGCGCCAACGGCACCGAATCCACCCCCGCATCCCACGATGCGACATACCAGGCATTTTCCAGCCAGGTTGTCATCCCTGATCGTCCCACCGGTATTCCAGCGGGGCCTCGCGGAAAGCGAAGCGGTCGATATGGCGTTCCACCACGCCGCGCATGCGAACGTTTTCTTCCTCGTCGGCCGTGGTCAGGGTGATGCCGATGCCGCCCGGCCGGGCGGTCATCACGCAGGTGGTGTGCTCGCTGAACGGGAACACACCCATCCCGTCGCCCTCGTCATACGTCGTGGCGAACTTGTGGCCCCAGTGGCTGACCAGCTGCTGGATATAGCGCTCGGGCTTTTCGCACTTGGCGAAACCGGTGGCGACAGCACTCATAGCTTCAGTCATTGGCCGCGCTCCTTAAGCTGCGTATCGAGCCGCGGGAACACGCGGCGGGCATTGCCCTCGAAGATCATGTGGCGTTCGGTATCGGAGATATCCAGCGCATCGACATAGCGTTTGGTGTCATCGAAATAGAAGCCCGTGGTCGGGTCGATCCCGCGTACTGCGCCGACCATCTCGCTGCCGAACAGGATGTTCTTGTTGTCGATCACGTCGGCCAGCAGGTTCACGCCCGGCTGGTGATAGACGCAGGTGTCGAAGAACACGTTGTTCATCAGGTGCGCGCTCAGGTCCGGCTTCTTGAGCATGTCGGCCAGCCCGCGATAGCGCCCCCAGTGATAGGGCACCGCGCCGCCGCCGTGCGGAATGATGAACCGCAAGCTGGGGAAACGGCTGAACAGGTCGCCTTCGAGCAATTGCATGAAAGCGATGGTGTCGGCGGCGATATAATAGGCGCCGGTGGCGTGCATCGCGGGGTTGCAGCTGCCCGAAACGTGGATCATCGCCGGGACGTCCAGCTCGCACATCGCTTCGTAGAACGGGAACCAGTATTCGTGCGTAAGCGGCGGGTGGCTGAACTTGCCGCCGCCGGGATCGGGATTGAGGTTGCAGCCGATGAAGCCCATCTCGTTCACGCAGCGCTTCAGCTCGGCGATGGGGGCCGACATGTCGCTTTCGGGTGATTGCGGCAGCATGCACACCGGCGCGAATATCTCCGGGTAGAGCGCGGCGACCCGGCCGATCAGGTCATTGCACACCTGCGCCCATTTGATCGCCACGCTGCGATCACCGACGTGCGGCGCCATCGCGCTGGCGCGGGGGGAGAAAATGGTCATGTCCGCGCCGCGTTCGTTGATCAGGCGCAGCTGGTTGGCCTCGATTGTCTCGCGGATCTCGTCGTCGCTGATGGCCGGGTAGGGCGGGCATTCGCTCCCGGCCTTGAACGCGGCCTTTTGCTCCTCGCGCCAGGCGTCGTGCGCCTTGGGGAGGACCGTGTAGTGGCCGTGGCAATCGATGATCATGCGGATTCTTTCCCAAGGTCGTTATTGGCAATGGCGGCCAGTTTGCCTTCGAGACTTTCAGGCTGCGGGGCAAGCCCCAGATTGCCCAGTTGTTGCTGGCGGCGGACGGTATTGTCGGTCATCAACGGATCGATTCCAAGATCGCGCAGCATGGCGGCGGCTTCGGCCATTTCGGCGGCGCGGCGCTTGCCATGTTGCAGCATTCTGTCGAGATTGTAATCGGCCCGCTCGCGCCAGCTCATGTGCTTTTCCGAAGCGTCGAGGCTGGCGAGTACTTCGTCGAGCACGCCGGCCTCGCTTGCGGCCAGCACCATCTCGGCGGTCAGCGCTTCCAGCCCTTTGACCATGACCGAGCGGCACAGCTTGATCGCGCTGGCCTGGCCGATGGTGTCGCCCACCACACGGGTTTTGGCAAAGCCCAGGGCGTTGAGCAGCCCGACCGCGCGCTCCGCCTGTGGTCCGGCCACCAGCAGCGGCACGTTGAGGCGCGCAGGGTCGACCGGCGCCATCACCGCCACGTCGACATAGGCCGCACCGATGGCAGCGGCAGCGCGGCGCTTGGTCTCCGGCGCTACCGAGTTCATGTCGAGGAACAGCGCGCCCTCAGGCAGCGCCGATGCTGCGCTTGTCGCCGCCGCGATCGCCTTGTCGGCGGTGACCAGCGAGAGTGCCAGTTGCGCGCCTGCCACTGCTTCGGCGACACTGTCACACGCGATAACGCCGCAATCGTCCATCACCGCCTTGCGTTCCGGGGCAATGTCGAAAGCGCGCGCCGCGTCTTCCCAGCCACCAGCGCTGGCAAAGGTGGACCCGGCCTCTCCGAAGCCGATTATCGCCACGCGAGGGGCGTCAAAGGGGGGCTGCGACTCTGGCATTCTGCGGGGCAATTCCTCTCGGGCCGCCCCTACACTTTGTATGCGATGCTTACAAGTTTGCACCCAAACCCTGACGCCGCCCTTGACGCCGCGCTTTCGCCTCGCCAACCGGACAGCGCAGCCAACACAAGGAGACTCAGCCCATGTCCGGTATCGTCGTGCAGAACATCAGCCGCGCGGACAAGGACGTGGTCGCCGCGCTGGGTGCCTGCGGGGTGGCCACGGTCCACGAATCGCAAGATCGCACCGGCCTGCTCGCCAGCTATATGCGGCCCATTTACAGCGGCGCACGCATCGGCGCCTCGGCGATCACCATCAGCGTGCCGCCGGGCGACAACTACATGGTCCATGCCGCGATCGAGCAGTGCCAGGACGGCGACGTGCTGGTGATCGCGCCGACCTCCCCGTGCGAGGACGGCTATTTCGGCGACCTGCTGGCCACCAGCGCACAGGCGCGCGGGGTCAAGGGCCTGATCATCGACGCCGGCATTCGCGATGTGCGTGACCTGACCGAGATGAACTTCCCGGTGTGGGCCAAGCGCGTGTTTGCCCAAGGCACGATCAAGGCCAGCCTCGGCAGCGTCAATGTCGACGTGGTCTGCGCCAATGCCTTCATCCGCGCAGGCGATGTCATCGTGGCCGATGACGACGGCGTCTGCGTGGTCCGCCGCGAAGATGCCGAAACGGTGCTCAAGGCCGCACAGGCGCGCGAAGCCAACGAGGGCAACAAGCGTGAGCGGCTGGCCAGCGGCGAACTGGGCCTCGACATGTACGGCTTCCGCCAGAAGCTGATCGACATGGGCCTGAAGTGGGTTTGACCGCCATGAGTTCGGCACCATGCATGTGGATGCGCGGCGGCACATCCAAAGGCGGCTACTTCCTCGCCGACGACCTGCCCGCCGATGTGGCGGAACGCGACGCGTTCCTGCTGGCGGTGATGGGCAGCCCCGATCCGCGCCAGATCGACGGCATGGGCGGCGCCGATCCGCTGACCAGCAAGGTCGCCGTGGTCAGCAAATCGACCCGCGAGGGGATCGCTGTCGATTACCTGTTCCTGCAGGTTTACGTCGACCAGGCGATCGTCACCGGTGCCCAGAATTGCGGCAATATCCTCGCCGGTGTCGGGCCCTTCGCGATCGAGCGCGGACTGGTGGAGCCGATGGGCGATGAGACCTCGGTGGCGATCTATATGGAGAACACCGGGCAAGTCGCCGTCGCCGTGGTCGAGACGCCCAATGGTGCGGTAAACTACTCTGGAGCTGCGAAAATCGACGGCGTTCCCGGATCGCACGCGCCCGTGCCGGTGGAGTTTCGCGACACCGCCGGATCAAGTTGCGGCGCGCTGCTGCCCACGGGCAATGCGGCCGATGTTATCGCCGGCGTCGAGTGCACGCTGATCGACAACGGCATGCCGTGCATCGTCATGGCGGCCGCCGATCTGGGCGCGACTGGCTACGAAACGCGCGAGGAGCTGGAGGGCGAGGGCTTTGCCGCGATCCGCGCGAAGATCGAGCTGATCCGGCTGGCGGCAGGCCCGCTGATGAACCTGGGCGATGTCACCAGCAAATCTGTCCCCAAGATATTCCTCGTCGCCCCGCCCAAGGCTGGGGGAGCGATCTGCACCCGCAGCTTCATCCCGCACCGCGCCCACGCCACCATCGGCGTGCTGGCGGCGGTCACCGTGGCGACTGCTGCGTTGATCGATGGCTCGCCCGCCGCCAAGGTGGCGGTGATTCCCGAAGGCCAGCGCAAGACGCTGAGCGTCGAGCACCCAACCGGCGAAATGACCTGCGTATTGACGCTTGGCGACGACGGCGAGGTAGCCAGTGCGGCACTTCTGCGTACCGCCCGCAAGCTGATGGATGGAATCGTCTTCGCATGACCGCTATCGATACTCACCGCATCGTTTCGTGGCACGCCAACCCCAGCAAGCCGCGCTTTGTGCCGCCGCCGGGCGCGGTCGATGCGCATTGTCATGTGTTCGGGCCAATGGCCGAGTTCCCGTTCAGCGCCAAGGCCAAGTACCTGCCGCAAGATGCCGGACCGGACATGCTGTTCGCGCTCCGCGATCATCTCGGCTTTTCCAGGAACGTGATCGTGCAGGCGAGCTGCCACGGCACCGACAACGCCGCCACACTCCACGCCATCGCGGCCAGTCAGGGAAAGGCGCGCGGTGTGGCCGTGGTCGATCCGGCGATCACCGAGAACGACCTCATCACCCTCCACGATGGCGGCATGCGCGGCATCCGCTTCAACTTCCTCAAGCGGCTGGTGGACAACGCACCCAAGGACAAGTTCCTCGAGGTGGCCGGGCGTCTGCCCAAGGGCTGGCACGTGGTGATCTACTTCGAGGCCGACATCCTCGCCGAACTGCGCCCGTTCATCGACGCGATCCCGGTGCCCGTGGTGGTCGATCACATGGGCCGCCCCGACGTGACGCAGGGGCCGGACGGGCCCGACATGCGCGCGTTCCGGACCTTGCTCGAATCGCGCAACGATATCTGGTTCAAGCCCACCTGCCCCGACCGGCTCGATGCCCTGAAGGAAGGTGGGGGCGGCGATCCGTGGGACATGTTCGCCGCTGCCATCGCGCCGCTGGTGGCCGACTACCCCGATCGCTGCATCTGGGGCACCGACTGGCCGCATCCCAACATGGACACCGAGATCCCCGATGATGGCCACATTGTCGATATGATCCCGCGCATCGCTCCCACGACGGCGTTGCAGCAGGCACTTCTCGTCGACAATCCCAACCGGTTGTACTGGGCCGACTAGTCCCGTTTCCGACCGCGCCACCAGCGTCGGCTCAGGCGCCAGCACCACGATCCGCCCCACAGTGCGCAGCCACCGGCGAGCGCGTAGAGGCTCGCCATCGCCAGCGCCATGCCGATGGCGCCGGTGATGGCCAGGATCAGCTGGACCAGGAAATCGATGACGTGGCGCATTGGCTCACCAACGCGCCAATCGTCAGATCAGTCCCGCCAAATCAGCCCTCGACGACCATGCGCACGAAATCGACCGTTTGCCGGGTGGCCAGTGCAAATTCGCCGGCGGTCGCCTGGAAGCTGCCATAGCGGCTGAATTCTTCCGGCTTCTGGCCTTCGAACTCGTAGGCTTGCCGAAAGCTGGGCAGCTTCATCAGTTTCTCGATCGACTTGGGGTTGGGTTCACGCTCGATCGCCTTGGGATCGAAGGTCAGCTCTTCCTCGGCCTCCATGCACTGGGCGATGTAGCCCGGCGGGCAGGTGTAGACCATGTCCGATCCGGCAAAGTCCTCGATGTGGCGGCTGACGGTATTGCCGTAATCGTCCTTCTCCACGCGCATCGAGCATTGCAGCATCTTCGAAGGGTGGTTGATCGACTTGCCGAACCAGTAGGCGCGCTTGAGCACGGCTTCCTCGCCGTCGCGGATTTCCATCATCGACAGCTCGATGCCGCGCAGCTTGGCTTCGCGCTGCCAGTCGGACAGCTGACCCAGGCGGCTGGACATGTGCGTGATCACGCTACGGTACTTCGACAAGTCGACCCCGGCGGCGCGGGCACGCTGGAGGCCGGCGGTGACCGCCGCCATGCAGCGGCCATACTGCGACACGGTGAAGCTGGTGGTGTTGTTGGTGGAAATGCCGCGCGCGGTCAGCTCCTCCAGCACCTCATAGCCTTCCTTCGAGCCGGGCAGCTTGACCATCACGTTCTCGCCCATCTTGGCAATGGACAGGCCCTGCGCCAGCATCTTGTCGCCATCGGTGACAAAGCGCGGATCGACCTGGCCCGAGAGCATGCCGTACTTTCCGCCCGAGGTCTCGTAGACGCGGTGAATGGCGGCGGCGCCCTTCTTCACCAGGTCGAGGTACATGGTCCAGTAGACCTGCTCGACGTCCATTGCGGGGTTCTTGGCGGCGATCTGCTTGATCTCGGCGCGCCACAGTTCGGGAGCCAGCTGGATCGCCTGCAAGGAGAGCGGCGGGTTGGTGGTCACGCCGCGAAAGCCCATCGTGCCATGGTCGTGGATGGTGCCGTTGTCGTACATCCGGGTGAGCTGCTCGGTCCATTCGGCGCGCTTGGCCTCGGGCGCCTTGGCCAGTGTTTCCGCTTTCCAGCTCGGATAGATCAGCGGGCTCGAATCCCACCAGATTTCGGCTTCGGGATTGGTTTCGGCGAGGCGTTCGAGGACGTGCTTGGACATTGCTTACTCCTGCGGGGCGCGATGAATGACTTTGGCGCAGCTGGGCTGGTGGCCGCTCCTCTAGACCAGAATTGCGCCGCAAATAACCCCACCGGGGCGCTTTTTGTTACCCTGTGGAAGACAGGTTACGGCTTGTCCCGCCCGGCGGCAGGCGGCACTGTTGGGACCATGTCCGCAACGCATCATCTCAAGATCAAGCTGCAGGTGATGTGCGGCGAGGAAATCGCCATGGGGCCGGGCAAGGCTGACCTGCTCGAGGCCATCGTGCAGCACGGTTCGATCTCGGCTGCTGGCCGGGCGCTGGGTTTCAGCTATCGGCGCGCGTGGTTGCTGGTCGATGCAATGAACCGCTGCTGGCGCGAGCCGCTGGTGCTGGCACGCGGCGGAGCGGCGGGGGCAGAGGTCACGCCGTTTGGAGCGCAAGTGCTGGCGCGATACCGCGCCCTGCAAGCGAGGGTGGTGCAAGGCAGCGGCAGCGAATGGGCCGGGCTGGAACAGGGCCTGCTGGCGCAGCCGCGTGCGCGCAAGTTGGGCTAGGACATTTCTACCAGCTGGTCGGCCAGCCGGTCGACCTCGGCGCGATCATGGCTGACGTGCAGCACGGGCACCGACAGTTCGCGCCGGATTCGTTCGAGCAGCAGCATGATTTCCTCGCGCCGCGCGGCGTCGAGCGAGGCGAGCGGTTCGTCGAGCAGCAGCACGCGCGGCCCCGCCAGCAGCGCGCGCCCGATCGCCACCCGCTGCGCCTCGCCGCCCGACAGCGTCGCGGGCATGCGCTGGAGCAGGTGGCCGATCCCGAGCAGGTCGAGCACCTCGTCGAGCGTCAGCCAGCGCCGCTCGGGCGGAGCAAGGCGCCAGCCGTACAGCAGATTGTCGCGCACCCGCCGGTGTGGGAACAGCCGGGCATCCTGCAGGACATAGCCGACCGCGCGCCTTTCGGGCGGCAAGTCGATTCCTTGCGCGGCATCGAACAGCGTCTCCCCGGCGATGCGGATGTGGCCGCTGTCCGGGCGCAGCAGGCCGGCGATCATGTCGAGCACGCTGGTCTTGCCCGCGCCGGAGGGACCGTGGAGCGAGACCACGCGAGCATGGGTGGTGAAGGCCACGGCGATCCGGCGCTCGCCGCGTTGCAGGGTTACCTCCACGTCAAAGGACATGGCTGCCTCTTCCGCCATAGGCCCGCCGTGCCAGCCATTCGCTGATGGCGAGGGCGGCCAGCGACAGCACCACCGAGATCAGCGCCAGCCGGGTGACCATGGCCTCGCCGCCGGGTGCCTGCAACGCGGTGTAGATCGCCAGCGGCAGCGTGCGCGTTTCGCCGGGAATGTTGGAAACAAAGGTGATCGTCGCGCCGAATTCGCCAAGCGAGCGGGCGAGGCCGAGCACGGTGGCCGCCAGTATCCCGGGCAGCGACAGCGGCAGCGTCACGGTGAAGAACGCGCGCCACGGTCCCGCGCCCAAGGTTCGCGCCACGCCCTCCAGCCGCCGGTCGACCTGCTCGAGTGACAGGCGGATCGCCCGCACCATCAAGGGCAGGGCCATCACCGCCGCCGCCAGCGCCGCGCCGGTCCAGCGGAACATCAGGCTGATCCCGAACCAGCTTTCCAGCCACGCCCCCACCGGGCCGCTGCGCCCGAAGGCCAGCAGCAGCAGCCAGCCGGTTACCACGGGGGGCAACACCAGCGGCAGGTGGACCAGCGCATCGAGCAGCACGCGGCCCGGAAAGCGCCCGCGCGCGAGCAGCCAGGCGAGCGCGAAGGCGACCGGCAGCGTTGCCCCGATCGCCAACAGGCTGACCTTGAGCGACAGGCCGACGATGGCCCACTCGGCCAGGCCAAGCGGTGCCATCATCGCGGGCGCGGTGCGGTGAAGCCGAAGCGGTGCAGGATCACCTGCCCCTCGCCCGAGAGCAGGAACCCGGCAAACTGCCTAGCCTGCGGGTGGCTGGATGTGGCGAGGCGCGCCAGCGGATAGACGATCGGCGGATGGGTTTCGGTGGGGAACGAGCCGACTACCTGCACCCTCGGTTCGGCCTTGGCATCGGTGGCATAGACGACCCCGAGCGGCGCTTCACCCCGGCTGACCAGCGCCAGCGCCGCGCGCACATTCTCGCCGATGGCTAGCCGGTCCTGCACTTGCGGCCACGCGCCCAGCGCCGTCAGCGCGGCCTTGCCATAGCGCCCGGCGGGCACCGTTTCGGGTTCGGCGATGGCCAGGCGACCGTCGCCGAGCAGCGGGGCAAGATCGACGCCGGGGGCAAGTGCGATGGTCACCGGTGCGCCAGCCGGAGCGACCAGCACCAGCGCGTTGCCCGCCAGATCATGGCGCGATCCGGGTGCGATCAGGCCGTCGGCCTCGATCCGGTCCATCCACTCCTCGTCGGCGCTGACGATGAGGTCGCCGGGCGCGCCGGCCTCCACCTGCCGGGCCAACGCAGAGGTGGCGGCAAACGACAGCACCGGTCGTGCCGCGCCCTTGGCGGCCCAGGCGTCGGCAGCCGCTTCGAGCGCCTCCTGCATGCTCGACGCGGCGAGCACGATCGGGCCGCTTGTCGGCGCGGGCTGCGCGCACGCGGCGAGCAGCGCGCCCACCACGAGCACAGTACAGCGGCGGAGGCAGGAGGTCACAGGCACGGCAAACTCGCGATGAGGGAGCGACCGTTGTCTAGCGTCGTTGTATACAGCTGGATATAATTAAATGCACGCCGACGGGCTACCGACAGCGCCCGGCGAGCCATTGTTCAGGGCTGGTAGGTCTGCGGTGGCGGAGGCGGGGGAGCGTCGGTACCAGCCTGAGCCGCTGGCGCAGCGACAGCCGCTGGCTGGCTGGCGACCGAGGTCCGCGCCGTTGCCGCGGGCGCAACGGCGTAACCTTCCCCGTCGACATTTGCGCCAACATTTTCAGGCATTTCGGCACCGCCGACGGGCTCGCCGTACCACTCGGGATCGGTGGATGCGACGGTGCGCGCCGGGCGGGGCTGCGCGGCTGGTACCGGCGGCGCGGGCGCAGCTGCCTGCGCGCTGTCCGCCACGTCGTCGCTGCCGGGATCGGCCACCACCACGGCCAGCGCCAGCATGACCAGCGCGAAGGTGATAGCGTGTTTGTACTGGCCAAAAATCACTGCAATCGGTTCCTGCAACTGTGCGCGGGATGGTCCCAAGTGCGATGTGGCCTAGCAGCGCTTTCCCAAAACTTTCCTAACGTGCCACAAGCGACGCACGGGCGATGCCGAATCGGTCTTGCGCCTACGCTCGAATCGTTCCAAGGTAGCGCTAACATAAAGAGCCGGGCCGGGCCTTGCGTCGATAACGACGAAGCGGGTTCGCGCGGGAGAGGGGAAGACATGCAAAGCACTAGCAATAGCGTCAATATGGCGCTGATCTCCGCCATTGTGGCCGTCGCCACGATTGGCGGGCTGCTGTTCGGGTATGACAGCGGCGCGGTCAACGGCACCCAGGGCGGGCTGACCGCCACGTTCAACCTCAGCCAGGCGCAACTGGGCTTTACCGTGGGTTCGCTGCTGATCGGCTGCGCTGTCGGCGCCTTTGCTGCCGGTCGGCTGGCCGATGCCGTGGGTCGCCGGTCGGTGATGATCGTGGCGGCGCTGCTGTTTGTGATCGGCGCGCTGGTGCAGGGCACGACCGACAGCCACACGCTGTTCGTGATCGCCCGCTTTGCTGGCGGCATGGCGGTGGGCGCGGCCTCGGTGCTCTCGCCGCTCTATATCTCCGAAGTGGCTCCGGCGAACATTCGCGGGCGGCTGACCACGGTGCAGCAGGTGATGATCATTACCGGCCTGACCGCGGCTTTCGTGGTCAACTATTTCCTCGCCCAGGCGGCCGGCGATTCGATGGGCCAGATCGGCGGCACCACCGCGTGGCGCTGGATGTATCTGGCGCAGTCGGTGCCCGCCGTGGTCTTCCTGGTGGCGCTGTTCTTCATCCCGGAAAGCCCGCGCTATCTGGTCAGCCGGGGCCGTGTGGAAGAGGCGACCGGCGTGTTGACGCGTATTTTCGGGGCCGACGAAGCGGCTCGCAAGGTGGCCGAGATCCAGTCCAGCTTCGTGGCTGATCATCGCCCCAGCCTGAGGGACGTGCTCGCCCCGGGCACGGTGTTCCGCCCGATCGTCTGGGCCGGCATCCTGCTCGCCACGTTCCAGCAGTTCGTCGGCATCAACATCATCTTCTACTACGGCGAGACGCTGTGGAAGCTGGCCGGCGTGTCCGAGGAAGTGGCGCTGGAGCGTAACATCTACTCGGGCATCGCCTCGATTGCGGCGGTGTTCGCGGCGCTGTTCCTGATCGACAAGATCGGCCGCAAGCCGCTGCTGCTGATCGGCTCGGCGGGCATGGCGGTGACCTTGGGCGCGATGACCTGGGCGTTCAGCGGCGCGGGCAGCGATGCGGCGGGCAACCTGATGCTGAGCGAAACGGCAGGCTATACCGCGCTGGTTGCGGCCAATCTCTATGTCATCTTCTTCAACTTCAGCTGGGGCCCGGTGATGTGGGTGATGCTGGGCGAGATGTTCCCCAACCAGATGCGCGGTTCCGCGCTGGCGGTGGCGGGGCTGGCGCAGTGGGGCGCCAACTATCTGGTGGTGCAGACCTTCCCGCCGATGGCCAGCGGGCTGGGGCTGGCGACCACCTATGCCATCTACACGGCGGCAGCGGCGATCAGCTGGTTCCTGGTCAAGGCGTTCATCGTCGAGACCAAGGGCAAGGAACTGGAAGAAATGGTGGGTTGAAGATCGACACAACCTTTCAGCCGTTACTAAACAGGTAACTCCGCGAAAGCCGGAGGCGGATCGCGCCGCCTCCGGCTTTCGTGGTTTCGGAGAGCATGATGGGCGAGGCACGGACTAGGCAGCGGGTGGTGGTGCTCGGCGGGGGAACCGCCGGATGGATGACGGCCGCCGGGCTCGCCAGCCTGTTGCCGCACCTGTGCACCGTGGACCTCATTGAAAGCGAAGACATCGGCATCGTCGGCGTAGGCGAGGCCACCCTGCCGCACATCCGCGGCTTCGTGGAGAAGCTGGGGATCGACGAGGCGGCCTTCATGAAGGCCACGCACGCCACCTTCAAGCTGGGCATCGATTTCCGCGACTTCGGCAGCATCGGAACCAGCTACATCCACCCGTTCGGCAGCTTTGGCGAGGAAGTGGCGGGGATCGGCTTCCATCATTACTGGCTGGAAATGCAGCGGCAGGGTCGTGCGGCGGACCTGGGCGAATATTCGCTGGCGGTCTGCGCCGCGCGCGCCAACCGCTTTGCCCCGCCAGCGCAGGATAGCAGCCTCGCCAGCACTTACGGCTATGCCTACCAGTTCGACGCCACGCTGTTCGGCCCGTTCATGCGCGAGTTCGGCTGCGGCAAAGGTGTGCGCCGCCACGAAGGGCTGGTCGTCGAGGTGGAGCGCGATCCCGCCAGCGGCGATGTCACCGCACTGGTGCTGAAGGACGGGCGGCGGATCGAGGGTGACTTGTTCATCGATTGCTCGGGCTTCCGCAGCCTGTTGCTGGGCCAGACGCTGGGCGAGGAATGGGAGGACTGGACGCACTGGCTGCCGTGCGATCGCGCCGCCGCCATGCCGTGCACGCATCAGACCGCCGACATTCGTCCCTATACCACCGCCACCGCCATGCCCGCCGGGTGGCGCTGGCAGATCCCGCTGCAGCACCGCATGGGCAACGGCTATGTCTTCTCCAGCGCGCACCTGAGCGAGGATGCCGCCTGCGAGGCACTGGTGGCGGCGGCGGAAGGCACTCCGCTGGCCGATCCGCGCATACTCAAGTTCCGGCCCGGACGGCGCAAGCGCTCGTGGAGCCACAACGTCATCGGCGTGGGGCTGGCGAGCGGGTTTCTCGAACCGCTCGAATCGACCTCGATCTACCTCGCGCAGATGGCCATCACTTACCTGATCGAATTGTTCCCGGATGGTGCCGCGATCGATCCGCGTGATCGTGACGAATTCAACCGCCTGGTCGACATGGAATATGACCGGGTGCGTGATTTCCTGATCCTGCATTACCACGCCACCACGCGCGACGATTCCGACTTCTGGAATCACGTGCGCACGATGCAGGTGCCCGACAGCCTGGCCGCCAAGCTGGAGCTGTGGCGCCGGACGGGGCGGATCGAGAAGTACTCCGACGGCCTGTTCTACGACGCCAGCTGGATCGCGGTCTATGTCGGGCAGGGCCTGCTGCCGAAGGGGCACGACGGGCGCGCCGCGCTGCCCGATCCCGCCAAACTCGCCACCGCACTCGACCGCTTGCGGCAGGAAATCGGCACGCACGTCAGCGCCATGCCTAACCACGTGGCATACCTCAAGGCCGAGCGCGGACGGCTGGCCCCTGTTGACGCAGGGGTGGCCGCATGAGCGCGCCGCGCGAACGATTGCGCCGCGTCTGCGTGGTCGGCGGCGGACAGGTCGGCGTGATCGCAGCCGTGGCGCTGCGCCGCGCGCTGCCCGATTGCCAGGTTATCGTCATCGGCACCCCTGCCGATCCGGGCGCCTATGCCGACCGTGCGCCCACCGCGCTGCCGTTCACCAACCGGTTCCACGAACAACTGGGGATCGACGAGCAGGCCATCGTGGCGCGCGCGGGCGGCAGCCATCGGCTGCTGGCGCGGTACCTCGGTTGGGGCGGGCCGGGCTCGGTCGGCGCCATGGCCTATGGCGCGCAACTCGATGCGCAGTGGCGCACCCGCTTTGCCCGCGAATGGGGCGGCGGATCGCGCAACGCGGCGGGGACCGATCCCGCCGCCGGAGCGGGGTCCCTCGCCGAAGTGCTCGCCAATGCTGGCCGCTTCGCCGTGCCTCCGGGCGACAGGGCGACCCCGCTCGACATGGTCGAACACGGCTTGCGCTGGAACAGTCCGGCCTATCGCGACCTGCTGATCACAGCGGCGGCGGCGCGGCAGGTGGTGCACATTCCCGGCATCGTCGCCAGCGCCGAGCGTGACGGCGAGGGTGGTCTTGCATCGATCACCGTGCCCGGCCAGGGGGCGATTGAGGCTGACCTGTTCATCGATTGCAACGGTCCCGCCGGATCGCTGATAGCCTTGGTGGCTGGCGACGAGTGGGAGGATTGGCACAGCTACCTGCCGGTGCGCCACCTGTTCCACGCGCGCCCCGGTCAGCCGCTGCTGGCATTGGAGGATCGCTGCACGCTGTTGCCGCAAGGCTGGCTGGCGGCACTCGCCGGGCGCGACGGACTGCAACTGACGCTGGGCTTTGGGGACAAGGTGACCGAGGCCGAGGCGCGCACCGCGCTGCCCGGTCAGCCCGAGGCGCTGGTCGAGATCGTGCAAGGTTGCCGCCCCAACAGCTGGGTAGGCAATGTGGTGGCGCTGGGCGACGCGGCCGCCTGGTTCGAGCCGCTGGGCCACCTCAACCTTGACCTCGCGCATCGCCAGCTGGCCGCACTGCTCGACTTGCTGCCTGGCCGCGAGATCGAGCCGCTCGAACGCGCCGAATACAACCGCCGCACGCTGCTGATGGCGCACGGCGCGCGCGACGTGCTGGCGCTGCATTATGCCACGCCCGCCGCGCGCGCGGTGTTCGGCGAAATGCCGCTGCCCGGCAGCGTGGCGCACACGCTCGACCAGTTTACCCGTCGCGGCCGGGTGCCGTTTCATGAGGAAGCGCCGTTCGCCGGGGCCGAGCAGACCGCGCTGTTGCTGGCGCTCGGCTATTCGTCCGGAAGCAGCCCGCAAGCCAGCGGCAACGAGCCGCGAGAAGCCGCCGCCGCGCGCCGCGAGTTCGACCAGCGCGCCAGCGCCGCGCTCGCCTTCGCGCCGCCATACCGCGATTTCATCACCGGTGGGGCGGCTGCGAGCAGCTCGATCGCGGCGGACTTGCAGTACTAACCCAACGATTAACCCAGCATCTGCCGCAGCATCTGCTTCATCGCGGCAAACATCGCCGGATCGGGCGGACCCAGCGCACCGCGCGCAGATAGCGGCAAGTGCGCGGCGGGATCGCCGTCCGCCTCGAACACGTAGAAATCGAACCAAGAGCGCCACACCGCGCGCTGCTGGGGCGGCAGGTGCTTGATGGCCATGATGGCGTGCAGCAGGGCATCGTAAGCCCCGCCCGCGCCCGGCTGTTTCCCCTCGCTCCACCAGTAGTTGACCAGCACGTTGACGTCGTCGAGCGATTGCACCGCGTGCCACCAGCAATAGGGGATATAGACCGCGTCCCCCGGCTCCAGCGTGGCTTCCTGCGCGGTTCCCCAGGCCGCGGGAAAGCGCGGATACATGGCCAGATCGGGCGCGGCGAGATCGACCATACTTACCGGAGTGCCCGCCGGGGTCTGCTCGAGCGGGCCGGGATAGAGGTTGGCGATCTGCTCGGGTGGAAACAGCGTAAACCGGCGGCGACCCGCAACGCACACGGCCACGTTCTCTTTCACGTCGTAATGCGCCGCCACGCGGATGGCATTGCCGATCCAGATACGTGGCGGAATGTGGGCGAGCGCGGCCAGCCGGTTGGTGTCGGCGAAGGCCGGGAGCAGTTCGGCGATGATCTCTGACTGCACCGCCAGCGCAGGCGGCGCCGCCATGCCCTGCGCCCGCAGCAGGTCATCGAGGAAGAGCGGCAATGGCCCTTGTCCGCGCGCGAAGTTCATGCCGGTCAGCGATGCGTTGTAGAAGAACCGCCCGCCCTCGTCCGGATGCGCGGCGATGGCGGTGACCGGCCGCGTGGGCCGCGCAGCCTTGAGATAGGCGACGATCGCCTCAGGCCCCTCTCGCCCGGCCGCGACTGCTGGCCAGTCGGCGGCGATCTGGCGCAGCACCACCGGGCGGTTATGCTCACGCAATTCGGCCAGCAACGCGGCGTCCAGCGGACCGCTTGCCTCGGGCAGTGGAGCAGGCGCGGGCAAGTCGCTCACGCCAGAATGCGCTGGTCGGGCTGGATCGCGCTGTTGTTGCCGCGCAGGAAGGCATCCTGCGTGGGCATCTGCCCCACCGCCTGCGCGATGACTTGGCGCACATGTTGCAGCCGCCGCAGCAGCTCCGCCTCATCGAGCATTTCGGCAGCCGGGTGCCAGCCTCCCGCGACAATCCCTTGCCCGGCCATAACCGACAGCCAGCTGGTCTCGGTGAACAGCTCGTTATGCTCGCGGATCACGCGGCCCGAACTGCGGAACATCTCCAGCTTGTCTTTCAAGCCATCGGGCGGATCGAGGTTGCGACAATAATTCCAGAACGCGGAATCGTCGCGCTCGGTTGCTTTGTAATGCAGCACCAGGAAATCGCGGATATCGAGGTATTCCTGCGTGGTCTCGGCATTGTAGCGGGCGATTTCCTTAGGCGTGAAATCCACCGTGGGAAAATAGGCCATCAGCTTGGCAATGCCCACTTGCACCAGGTGGATCGCGGTCGATTCGAGCGGCTCCAGAAATCCGCCCGCCAAGCCAAGCGCGACCACGTTCTTGTCCCACAGCCGCTCGCGGTGGCCGCCGGTGAAACGCAGGCGGTTGGGCTCTGCCAGCGGCGTGCCGTCGAGGTTCGCGAGCAGCAGGTCGACCGCCTCCTGCTCCTCCATGAAGGCGCTGGCATAGACGTGGCCGTTGCCGATGCGGTGCTGCAGCGGAATGCGCCACTGCCACCCGGCGGGGCGCGCGGTGGAGCGGGTCAGCGGCTCGTTGACGGTGTCCCCGGTATTGGCAATGCTGCACGGAATGGCCACCGCCCGGTCGCACGGCAGCCACTTGCTCCAGTCGTTGAATGGCACGTCCAGCGCCTGCCCCAGCAGCAGCGAGCGGAAGCCCGAGCAATCGATGAACAGCTCGCCATCCACCTCATCGCCGTTTTCCAGCCGGACCGCGGTGACAAAGCCGCTTTCCGGGTGCTGCAACACCTCGGTGATGCGCCCTTCGATCCGCGTGACACCCTGCCGTTCGGCCAGTTTGCGCAGGTAGGCGCCATAGCGCCCGGCATCGAACTGGAAGGCATAGCCGAGCCGCGCCAAGGGTGAATTGGGCTGGTTGGGTGGCGGGCGCAGGAACTTGCCCGCCTTGCCCGCCATCGCGCAGATCGAGTATTCGTCGAGTGTGGAGGT
Source organism: Alteraurantiacibacter sp. (assembly GCA_039927835.1). Taxonomy (GTDB): domain Bacteria; phylum Pseudomonadota; class Alphaproteobacteria; order Sphingomonadales; family Sphingomonadaceae; genus Alteraurantiacibacter. Next base: position 89,776 of record JBDSUF010000007.1, on the reverse strand, counting down.
GTCGCCCAGCGCCAGCCCACGCAGCCAGAAATGGTGGAATTCGATCCCCAGCATGTCGATGCCGTAATGACCGAACGGGTGGACATACCTGTGCCCCAGCCGTGTCCAGTCGACGAATTCGATGCCCAGCTTGTAGGTCGCATGGGTCTCGCGCACGAACTCGTTCTCGTCGATCCCCAACAGCTGGTTGAAGCCGTTGATCTGCGGGATAGTCGCCTCGCCCACGCCGACGGTGCCGATGGCCTCGCTCTCGATCAGCTTGATCGTCAGCCCGGGCAGGCCGGCAAGCACCTTGGAAATGGCGGCCGCGGTCATCCACCCGGCGGTGCCGCCGCCGACGATGGTGATGCGGGTGACCGGGCGAGCGGCGCTCATTGCGCTGCAAAGCTCCAGCCGGGGATCGCGGCGGCGCTCGCGGCATCGTCAGCCCATGCCCCCGCCTGGCGCAGGAACTGTTCCTGCGTGGGCAAGGCCTCGGCGGTGGTGCGATAGTCGGCGCGCATCTGCGCAAGGGCGCTCGCCACCCGCTCGGGATCGAGCGTATCGGCAATCGGATCATGCCGCTCGGGCACCAGGTTCTGTCCCAGCATCACCGCCACCCAACTGGGCACGGCGAACAACTCGGCCTCCTCGCGGAAGACCCGCGCATGCAGTCGCCACAGCTCCATCCGCCGGGTCAGGCTGTCGGGCACCGGCATATCGCGGACATAGCGCCAGAACGGCGTGTCATCGCGCTGCGTGGCCTTGTAGTGCAGGATCACGAAGTCACGCACGTCCTCGTAAGTGGCGTGCATCCCCTCGTTGTAGTGGTCGCGCTCGACCGGGCTGATCGCCTTGTCGGGAAACAGCGCGAACAATCGCTGGATGCCGTTCTGGATCAGGTGGATCGAGGTCGATTCGAGCGGCTCGATGAAGCCCGAGGCGAGGCCCAGCGCAATGACGTTGTGGTTCCAGGTCTTGCGCCGCACGCCGGTGAGGAAGCGCAGTTCGCGCGGCTCGGCCAACACCTCGCCCTCAAGGTTGGCGAGCAGGATCCGCTCGGCCTCGTCGCGCTCCATGAACTTGCTCGAGAACACGTGGCCGTTGCCGGTGCGGTGCTGCAGCGGGATGCGCCATTGCCACCCGGCGGCATGCGCGGTGGCGCGGGTATAGGGATCGGGCGAACCCAGGTTGGCAGTGGGCACGGCCAGCGCCCGGTCCATCGGCAACCAATGGCTCCAGTCCTCATAGCCGGTGCCCAGCGTTTCCTCGATCAGCAGGCCGCGAAAGCCCGAGCAATCGATGAACAGGTCGCCTTCTATCAGGCTGCCATCTTCCAGCTCGACAGCAGTGACATCGCCGCTCTCGCCGTGGCGGTGGACCTGGACGATGCGCCCCTCGCGCCGCTCGGTGCCCTGCCGCTCGGCCCGCTGGCGCAGGAACGCGGCATAGAGGCTGGCGTCGAAGTGATAGGCATAGGCCAGCTGCGACACGACTGACTTTGCCGCAGGTGACGGTCGGGCCGCCCGCCCCAGAGCCGCCGCCATCGTGCACATCGAATAGTCGCCGATCTCACCCACCGCGCCGCCCCGTGCCCGCTCGCGCAGCCACAGCTGGTGAAACTGGATGCCGTGCAGGTCCTGGCCGTGGCCGCCGAACGGATGGAAATAGCGATCGCCTGGGCGGCCCCAGTTGCGAAACTCGATGCCCAGCTTGAACGTGCCCTTCGTTTCGCGCAGGAATTCGTTCTCGTCGATGTCGAGCAACTGGTTAAAGGTCTTGATCGGCGGGATCGTCGCCTCGCCCACGCCGACAATGCCGATGGCGTCTGATTCGACCAGCGTGAAGCGGCGGCGGCCATCGGCGAAATATTTCGACAAGGCGGTCGCGGCCATCCATCCGGCGGTACCGCCGCCGACAATCACCACATTGGTGATATCGTTACCATCGCTGGACCCCGCCACCCTGCTCTCCCGCCCACAGCATATTTCTTGCTCGCTTTCTACGCGTGTACGGAGGCCCTTGCCAAGGCGGGAATCGGGCTATATGCATAGGGTAAGAAAAAAGAAGTCAGCGCTTACGCCAAATAATGGTAGCGCTAACATGGGAGGGGACTTTTGGTGACCAGAGCCAACGCACTGCGGGGTATTTCGCAAACCACCGACATTCGCGGCATTCGCGCACTGCTTCGCACGGGAGCCTCGGCTGCTGTGCTGGGCGGCATGCTGCTGTCGGCCTCCGTCATGGCGCAGGATGCCGAAACGCCTGCCGATGACGATGACCTGATCGTGGTGACAGGCATCCGCCAGTCGCTCGCCTCGGCGCAGGCCATCAAGCGCGATTCGGACACTGTGGTCGATGCGATCAGTGCAGAAGACATTGGCGCGCTGCCCGACCGTTCGGTGACCGAAGCCCTGCAGCGGGTGCCCGGCATCGCCATCAACCGCTTCGCCGGCTCGAATGATCCCGATCACTTCTCGGTCGAAGGTTCGGGCGTGGTTATCCGCGGCCTCAACTTCGTCCGCTCGGAATTCAACGGCCGCACTGCTTTTGCCGCTGGCGTGGGCGGGCAGGCGCTCAACTTCGCGGACGTGCCGGCCGAAATGCTCGGCTCGGTGATCGTGTCGAAGAACTCTACCGCCGACATGATCGAGGGTGGCCTGGCCGGTACAGTCAACCTGATCACCCGCAAACCGCTCGACCGCCACGGTTTCCACATCGCTTTCGGCGCAGAGGCCAGTTACGGCGATTTCGCCCAAGAATGGTCGCCAAATTTTTCGGGCTTCATCAGCAACACCTGGGAAACCGGGGCCGGTACGTTCGGCATGCTGGTTTCGGGCTCCTACTCGCAGGTGCTCAGCCGCGCTGACGCGCTGCAGGTCACCAACTTCCAGACGCGCGACAACCGCCTCGCCGAACAGGCATTCAGTGGCGGCACGCAAACCTGCCGCAACCCACTGCCTAGTACAACCAACACGCGTACCTTGCCGGCTGGGGGTGCCGCTTGCGGGACCGCTGAAACGGCGGGCGCCGATGGTTTTGCCGACTGGGCACCGACGCTCTACGCGCCGATTGGTGGCCAGTTCCGCACGCAGGATTTTGACCGTAAACGCGACGGCATCGTCGCTTCCGCTCAGTTCGAGACGCTGGATGGCAGCACTACGGTGACGGCCGAATACATCCGCTCGCACTCGATCAACGAATGGGGTGAACATACCTACGAAACGGGTGCCGATCTTTCGGAATACTCGACCTACCCGGTCGGCTGCCGTCAGAACTCCAATGGCCCGCGTCGTATCAACACTGACGGCTCACTGGGCGATCCGACCACCCGCGCCGAGTGTGTGCCGGGCCAGTTCACCAATTACACCTATGACGATACCGGCCTGTTCCAGTCGGGTTATATCACCAACCCGTCGAACGGCTGGCGCGGCGACCCCGGCGCGAGCCCGTTTGTGCCGATCGGCGGCATCCAGCAGGGTATTGTTCGCCGTCAGGTGCAGGACGAGATTACCAACAACGATTTCAGCTTTGCCGTTGATAGCCAGCTGACCGATCGCCTGCACGGCTTCTTCGACCTGCACTATGGGCACTCGCAGAAGGATAACGTCGACGTTTCGCTCATCGGGTCGAGCTTCATCGACCAGGAGATCGACCTGACCGGCAGCCTGCCGCAGATCGTGCAGCACAAGCCGAATTACCTCGGCTATACATGGTCCACACCCGGTGCCGCGCTGGCTTCGGCAACCGACGAACAGTACCTGTCCGATCCGCGCTTTCAGTTCTGGCGCGCGGCGATGGATCACATCGAGGATTCGACCGGCTCGCAGTATGCCCTGAAGGCCGACCTCGAATACGAATTCGACGATGACTCCTTCATCCGCAGCGTCAAGGTTGGCGGTCGCTATCAGGATCGCGACCAGGACATTCGCTACTCGACCTATAACTGGGGCATGCTCAGCGAAGTGTGGTCGGGCAGCCGCCCGGTCAATTTCGCTGACACAACCTCGAACGTCAGCCGCTACGAGTTCCCCAACTTCTTCCGCGGCAAAGCTGCCGGTCCGGCTGGGGGGTTCTATTACAATGGTGACCTGACCGGCGACTACGACGGCAGCGTTGCGTACATCCAGGCTATCCAGGCTCAGGCCCGCGCGCTTGGCGGCAGCCCGACATGGACCCCGCTGGCGGGGCGGCAGAATGCCATCGCCGGCACGCCTTACCTGGCCCAGGATATCCAGCCGCTGTCGCAGGCCGAAGGCGCCGGCTATATCATGCTCCGGTTTGGTTCGGACGACTTTGCCGGCCATCGCATCAGTGGCAACATCGGCTTGCGCTACTCGACGACCGACATCGAATCCGGTGGCAGCATCGGCGTTGGCACCCGTCAGGCGTTCAACATCGTGCAGCCGTTCGCTACCCGCTGCGCACCTACCGTTCCGCAAAATGCTCCTCCGGGCACCCAGCCTTCGAGCCCGGGCGGCGTCTGCTTGCGCGGCGCGGCCGGCTACGCGGCGCTGCAACAGTTTGCCGACGGGACGACCACGCCCAGTCTGGCCTCGACCGACTACAGTTACCTGTTGCCCAGCTTCAACCTGCGCTTCGAGGCGACCCCAGAACTGCTGTTCCGCGCCGCAGCCTCGAAGGTGCTGACCCGTCCGGACAATGCCTACCTGCGCAACTTCCTGACGCTGGGTCTCGATCAGAGCGGCAACCTGACGGCCGATGCCGGCAATCCGCTGCTGCGCCCGGCCACGGCATGGCAGTTCGACCTGACCGCCGAATGGTACTTCGACACTGTCGGCTCGCTCACCGCCAACCTGTTCTACAAGCGGGTGAACGGCTTCTTCTACCAGGCGGTTACCCAGCGCGCGATCACCAACAATGGGGTGACCGAGAACGTGCTGGTGCGGGGACCCGCCAACTTTGATGGCGCCGGCACGGTCAAGGGCTTCGAGGTGGCTTACCAGCAGACCTTCGACTTCCTGCCCGGTTTCCTCAGCGGGTTTGGCACTTCGGCCAACTACACATATATCGAGAGCCAGGGTCTGCCGAACTCGTTCCTGAACGGTGGCGGCCTTCCTCCCACCTCGACCGTTCCGCCGGGTAACCTGCCACTGGAGCAACTTTCGAAGCACAACATCAACGCGACATTGTTCTACGAACAGGGTCCGCTTTCGCTGCGTGCCGCCTATAACTGGCGATCACGCTTCCTGCTGACGGCGACCGATGTGATCTTCCCGTTCTACTCGATCTTCAACGAGCCGACGGGTCAGCTCGACGCTTCGATCTTCTTCAATATCAACGAGAACCTGCGCATCGGCGTGCAGGCTGTGAACCTGCTCGATGAAGTGACCAAGACCACGCAGGCATACACGGGCGATCCCGCGGTGCTGGCACCCCGGTCCTACTTCATGAACGACCGGCGTTATTCGTTTATTCTCCGCGGCCAGTTCTAAGCTCCTGGCCTCACACGAGAGGGTCGCCGTTCTCCCACGGCGACCCTTTTTTGTGTCTGGCCCATTTTTGAGTCTGGCGTAGACGTGCGGAAGGTGTGGCCTGCCGGTCCCGGCGACCGGCAACTTGCAGCAGCGGTTGTCTGATTGAGGCGAGTGGCTACCCGGCGGCGGCGGCGTCGGCGAAGGCTTCGACAATCGCCTGGCGCATCGGCTTGGCGGTGTAATAGCTGGAATAGGGCGTACCGCGCACTTCCAGCCCGTCGTTGCGCGGGGCATAGCCCTGCAGCCAGCTGAACTGGTCAACCATGCCCCAGGCAAGCACGTCGCCCAGCTGCGGGTAATCGAGCATCACATCGAAATAGCGCCGGGTATAATCGGCCACCCGCTCATCGCGCAGCGCGACCGGACCCGGCAGCGCCTTGTCCTTCACATCGAACTCGGTGATCAGCAGCGAATAGCCCATCGCCACCACCTCATCGAGGAAGCGGCGCCATTCGGCCTCGCGATAGCGGCCGGAGCCGGACGCGGGATCGAGCGCGAACAGTTCGATGTGCGACTGGATGCCCAGCGCATCGACCGGCACGTTGCGGCGGCGGAAGCCCTCGAGCAGGCGCAGCACCCCAGCGCAGTGGTTGGCGTGGTCGGGCTCCCAGCTCATGTAGTCGTTATAGACCAGTTGCGCGGTGGGCAGCTGGTCGCGAGCGGTATGGAAGGCGAGATCGACGACCGCCTCGGGGCTGCCCATCGCGCGGCTGAGGCTGGTCGCCTCCATGCCGCTGGTGTGGGGGTCGATCGCCTCGTTGACCACGTCATAGCTGGTGATCTGTCCGCGATAGCGATCGGTCACCGTGCGGATGTGCGTGGTCAGCAGCCGCTCGGCCTCACGCGCCGGATTGGCGCCGAAATCGTAGGTGTTGAGCCACTCGGGAAACCACTTTGATCGGTGCCACAGCAGCGTGTGCCCGCGTAGTGCCACGCCGTTCTGCATCGCCCAGCGCGCGATCGCGTCCATGCGGGTAAAATCGAAGGCATCGGGGCCCGGACGGGTCGCCTGCCACTTGAGCTCGTTCTCGGGGACCACAACCCCGCACTCGGCCAGCACCAGCTCAGCATAGCGCGGGTTCTGGATCGATGCGCCCATGCCTTGCGCGTTGTAGCCAATCGAGCTGCCCCAGCGCCGCCCGGTGCCCTGCGCGGCGGCGTTGAGGCTACTGGCGGCGGCCTCGGAAGCCAGCGCCGGAATCGTGCCAACAAACGGCAATGCAGCCAGGCCGCCCAGCGCCGCGCGGCGGGTCAGCGGGAGGAATTGGGACAGGGTCACTGGATCACAATCTCCGTTGCGGCAAGGGTGGCGCTGCTTGGTCCGGCAGACAGCGTGACGGGTCCGGCCTCGTTCACTTCCGCCATCGCCAGGTTGTAGAACGCCAGTTGTTCCGGCGTCAGCGTGAACGACAATTTGCGGGACTCGCCCGGTTCGAGCGACACGCGCTGGAAGCCCTTCAGTTCGAGCACCGGTCGGGTAACCGAAGCCTCGCGCCGGGTGATATACAGCTGGACCACCTCATCGCCCGCGCGCGCGCCAATATTGGCTACGTCGACCTCGAGCGTGATCGCCTCGCCGGGGCTGAAACTGGTCCGCGCCACGCGCGGCGCGGAGACGGTGAACTGCGTGTAGCTGAGCCCGTGGCCAAAGGGGAACAGCGGCGCCGCCTCGTCGAACAGGTAGCCGCGCCGGCTGCTCGGCTTGCGGTTGTAATAGAGCGGGATCTGGCCTTCATTGCGCACCACGCTGACGGGCAGCTTGGCGCCGGGATTGATCCGGCCGAGCAGCGCCTCGGCCATTGCCGCGCCGCCTTCCTGCCCCGGATACCAGCATTCAAGCACGGCATCGGCGTGCTCAACTACGGTGGGCCAGCTGGGCGGTCTGCCGTTGATCGCGCAGACGATCAGTGGCTTGCCCAAAGCGGCCAGCGCCTCGACCAGCTCGTTCTGTTCGCCGAGCAGGTCGATTCCGGTCCGGTCACCCAGATGGTTGGCGGCAAAACCTTCGCGGCTGGTCTGCTCGGTGTCGCCGATGGCCAGGACGATGGTATCCGCGCCGCGCGCCACCTCGACGGCCTCGGCGATGAGCGCCAGATTGCGTGTGCGCGGGGCCAGCTCGATCAGGTCCTGCGAGCGGTCCTCGCTGGTCGTGATGAACACCCCTTGTGCGGTGACGAAGCGCGCGCGCGGAGCGAGCTGCCGCAAGCCCTCGATCAGGCTGATCGTCTGCTTGGGCACGCTCGAATATCCGCCCAGCCGGGCAATCGCATGGTTGGGGCCGATCACCGCCACGGTGCCCATCGTCGCCTCGTTGAGCGGCAGCGCGCCGTGCTTGTTGGTGAGCAGGCAGATGGACTTGCGGGCGGCTTCCAGAGCCAGCGCTCGGCCTTCCGCATTGCCGGTGAGGCGGCGCGTCTTGCGCCAGTCGCCCCAGGGGTGCTCGAACAGGCCAGCGCGCAGCTTGAAGGTGAGCATGCGGGCGCAGGCCTGATCGACCAGCGCCACGGGAACGCGGCCTGCGGTGACGGCGGCCTCCAGCGTGGCAAAGGCCGTGCCTTCGGGCAATTCGCTGTCCACGCCAGCGACCAACGCCTGATGCGCGGCATCTTCCAGATCGCGCGCCACGTGGTGCAGCGTCGCCAGTTCGTGCACGCCGCCGTAATCGGATGCGACAATGCCATCGAAGCCCCATTCGCCGCGCAGCACCTGACCCAGCAGCCAGGCACTGGCGTGGCTGGGGACGCCGTCGATCTCGTTATAGCTGGGCATGACCGCGCCAATGCTGGTGCGGCGGACCACTTCACGAAACGGGGGGAAGAAATTCTCGCGCAGGTCGCGCTCGGCCACTTGCGCGGGGCTGATATTGTTGCCCGCCTCGGGCTGGCCGTGGCCGGTCATGTGCTTCAGCGTGGCGAAGACCTTGTCGTCCGCCAGCTTGTCGAATTTGCCGGGTCCTTGCAGGCCTTCCACAGCGGCGACGCCCATCTCGGCGCACAGGTAGGGACATTCACCCCAGGTTTCCTCGATCCGGCCCCACCGCGGATCGCGCACGATATCGACCACCGGACTAAGGACGTAGGGCACGCCGCGCGCGCGCACTTCGCGGGCAATGACCGATTGCACGCGGCGCATCAGGTCGGTGTCGAAAGTGCCTGCCAGCCCGATGGCCTGCGGGAACATGGTCGCGTCGGTGGCCATATAGCCGTGCAGCGATTCCTCGTGCACCAGCACCGGAATGCCGAGGCGCGTGTCCTCCAGCGCCCAGCGTTGCAGCGCGTTGATGAAGTCGACGGTCTCACGCGGGGTGCGCCAGCGTGCTGCCGTGCCGCCCGCCGCGCCGGTAATGCCGGGCACCCCGCGCCTGTCGCTGGGGCGGGTGACGTGGCCGATGCCGTGGGGGAATGCCGCGCTCGCCTTGGCGGGGTTGAACGCGAGGCCGTCGATCATGTCGGCCTTGCCGGCCCAGGCGGTGCGGATCTGCTGGACCTTTTCCGGCAGCGTCATGCGCCCCAGCAAGTCGGCCACGCGCGCCGGAACGGGCGCGGCGGCGTTCTTGTAGAGCGGAGCACTGTCCGCCGCGAAAGCGAGCGGCGCGTGCGCCACGGCCATTGTCGCCATACTCCCGCCCGCCAGCAGCCTCAGTACATGGCGGCGCGAAAGGCCCGGAGCGCTCACTCCGCGACCGTCAGCGCCGCACTGGTTACGTCCCGCGAGTTGGGGCCGACCATAATGGTGAACTCGCCCGGCTCGACCACGCGGTTCATGTCGCGGTTCCAGAAGGCGAAGCTGTCGGGCCGGATGGCGATCTCCACGTTGCGCGTCTCACCCGGCTGCAGCGTGATGCGTTCGAAACCGACCAGTTCCTTCACCGGGCGGGTGACGGTGGACACGTTGTCGCGCAGATACACCTGCACCACTTCATCCCCCGCCATGGCCCCGCTGTTGGTCACCGGCACGGTCACGGTAACCCCTTCGCCGCCGCGAATCCTTGCCGCCGAAAGCTGCGGCGCGCCGAAATCGAAGGTGGTGTAGCTGAGGCCGTAGCCGAACGGGTACAGCGGGCTGACATCGGCAAACAGGTAACCGCGCCGCGCGCTGGGCTTGTAGTTATAGAACACCGGCAGCTGGCCCACTTCGCGCGCCACGGTGACGGGCAGCTTGCCGCCGGGATTGATTCGCCCGAACAGTGCATCGGCAATTGCCGGGCCCTGCTGTTCGCCCGCGTACCAGGTTTCCAGCACGGCATCGGCCTGCTCGGCGATCAAGGGATAGCTGGGCGGGCGGCCGTTGACGAGCACGGCGACAATCGGCTTGCCCAGCGCGCGCAGCGCGGTGAACAGCTCGTTCTGCTCGCCCACCAGGTCAAGGTCGGTGCGGTCGCCAAGGTGGCTTTCGGCCCAGCCTTCGCGGCTCGTTTTCTCGGTGTCGCCGATGAACAGCACGATAGTATCGGCATCGCGCGCAGCTGCCACTGCGGCGGCGATGCGGCGGCGGTTCTCGTCCGGGTCGCCAAGGACTACGGGATCGTCCCACCAGTCGCTGTCACCCTGGACAATCTCGACGCCCTGCGCATGGACCACGTTGGCGCGATCACCCACCAGCGCGCGAATGCCTTCCAATGGCGAGACAGCCGTGCGCGGCTCGCCGTAATAGCCGCCCAAGCGCGCGACATCGGCGTTAGGGCCGATCACCGCGATGGTCGGGCGGTCGTCGCCCGCAGCGGGCAGGGCCAGCGGCAAGGTGGCGTTGTCATTCTTGAGCAGCACCAGCGAGCGCTCAGCCGCGTGGCGGGCCAGCGCCACACCTTCGGCCATGTTGGACCGCTGCGCCTCGGCGAGATCCGGCCAGGGATTTTCGAACAACCCGGCATTGAACTTCATCGTCAGGAAGCGGGCGACAGCGCGATCGAGCTCGGCCATGGAGACGGTGCCCTCGCGCACGCTATCCACCAGATGGACGAAGGCCGCGCCTTGCGGCAGGTCCACATCCACCCCGGCGCGCAGGGCAGTCTCGGCTGCTTCGCGGTAATCGGCGGCGATGTGGTGCACACGGGCGAGGTCTTCGATGGCGTAGTAATCCGACACCACCGCGCCCTGATAGCCCCATTCGCCGCGCAGGACATCGTTGAGCAGCCAGCTGTTGGCGTGGCTCGGCAAGCCGTCGATCTCATTATAGCTGGCCATCACCGCGCTGATGCCGGTGCGGCTGACGACCTGGTGGAACGGCGGAAAGAACATCTCGCGCAGCGTGCGTTCGGAATAGGGCGCGGGGCCGGTGTTGGTGCCGCTTTCGGGCTGGCCGTGACCGGTCATGTGCTTGAGCGTGGCGAGGACCTGGCCTTCGCCGATGTGCGGATCGGTGCCCAGGCCCTGAAGCCCCTCGACCGAGGCGACGCCCAACTCGCCGACGAGGAACGGATCCTCGCCGAAGGTCTCCTCGATCCGGCCCCAGCGCGGGTCACGCGCGACGTCCACAACGGGGGAGAGAACCATGTGGACGCCGCGCGCGCGAACCTCGGCTGCGATGAGGTCGTTGACCTCCCGCACGAGGTCCGGATCCCACGAGGAAGCAAGGCCGATCGCCTGCGGAAAGGCTGTGGCATCGCGCGCGGCCAGGCCGTGCAGCGATTCTTCGTGAAACAGGACGGGAATACCCAGCCGGGTGTTGTCGATCGCCCAGTGCTGCGCGTCGATCACGTATTGGACCGAGGTTTCGATGGTCCGGCGGCGGACTGTGCGCGGACTGCTCGGGCCGCCGATGTCGCTGGGCCTGGCGATTTGCCCGATGCCTTGGGGATAGCGCACGCTGGCGCGGGCTGGATCGAAGGTGTTGTCGGCTGCCTGGATGTCTTCCTTGTCGTCCCACACGGTGATGATCTGGGCGACCTTTTCCTCCAGCGTCATGCGCGACAGCAGGTCGGCCACACGCGCGGCAGTGGGCAGGCTGGCGTTGCGGTAGGGCGCATCGGCGGGCGGGCGGGCGCTTTCTACAAGCGCGCTTTCCTGCGCCGCGACCTGTCCTGCGATGGGACCCGACAGCGCCATCAACCCGGCACTCGCAACCAGGCTGGCGCGCAGCAGCTTGCGCATAAAAATCCTCTCATCCCGTGCCGTCGCCCGAAAAACTGCGCGGCATCCTTGGTAGCGCTATCATCAAGTTTTGCGACCTGGTTGTCAACTGCCTTGCGGGCGCGAGCGGCGAAGGAAATCGGCTGCCCACCGGGTTGAGCGACGGTCTGCGTGGGTGGGTCGTGGAGGTTGGACCGGTGACCAGTCATGGCAGGCGGGGTCGACGCAAAAATGAAGCTCGGCAGGCCGGACTGAATCCCCGCTGGCGTCGCGCGCAAGCGCGGAAAGCTAATGTCGTGATAGCGGTCTCATAAACAACACACTCCGCAGAAAAACCCTTTTTTCGGTTATAATCGGGAATTGACTTGAAAAAGAATCGGAGTAATCAAACCATCGATGGTAGCGCTATCACGCTTGGGTCCCTCCGGGATGCGGGGCGTTGCGCTATAACTGTCGAAGCAAAAAAGGCCGGCCGTAAGCGCCGTGCATCAGGAGGGGATATCATGAAGGCTTCTGCCAATATTTCGAGTCGTCGCCGCGCAAATGGTCGCGCGATGCTGTCCATTGGCGTGTCCGCGCTGGCTCTGGGCGTGTGCGCCCCGGCGATGGCGCAGGACGCCGCCGACGATGACGTGATCGTGGTCAGTGGCGTGCGCGCCAGCCTCGAGACCGCGATGAACATCAAGCGCGACAATAATGGCGTGGTCGACGCCATTTCGGCTGAGGATATCGGCGAGTTCCCCGATACCAACCTCGCCGAATCGCTGCAGCGCATCCCGGGCGTGTCGATCAGCCGCATCAACGGCGAAGGCTCGCAGGTTACCGTGCGCGGCTTTGGTCCGGCGTTCAACCTGGTGACCGTCAACGGCCGTCAGATCGCCACCACATTCGTCAATTCGGTCGGCGGCGACCAGGACGTGGACTTCAGTCGCGCCACCGGCCGTTCGTTCGACTTCAACAACCTCGCATCGGAAGGCGTGCAGCGGCTTGAGGTCTACAAGACCGGCCGCGCCGCTATCCCGTCAGGTGGTATCGGCGCGTCGATCAACGTCGTCACCCAGCGTCCGCTCGATGCGGCCGGCACCGGCCTGCGTGGCGGTCTGGGCATCAAGGGCCTGTACGACATGTCGAACGAGGGCTTCCACGTCGATCCCGAACTGTCGGGTGTGATCACCTGGTCGGACGCGGAAGACATGTTCGGCGTCTCGCTGTTCGGGGCCTATCAGGTGCGTGAAAGCACCTCGATCAGCGCCACCTCCAATGCGTGGAACGTGGCTCCCTATTCGAACTTCCCGGGCCGCGGCGCCTCGACCGTCGTCACCGGCGCGCCGAGCAATCCCAGCACCCTGGTGGCCGTGCCCAACGACAGCCGTTATCACTTCTCGGAATTCGAGCGTGAGCGTCTGAATGTGGCCGGCACCGTGCAGTTCCGCCCGGTCGAGACGCTGACGATCACCGCCGACGCGATGTACGTCACCAACGACCAGAGCGAGCAGCGCACCGACCAGACCAACTGGTTCAACCGTCCGTTCGATTCCATCACCTTCGACACCGCCGACGCCGTGCCCACCGCGATCCGCATCGCCGAGGGTGCGGGCTTTGGCACCAAGGACATCGGCTTCGAACAGCAGTACCGCGCGACCGATACCGAACTGCAGTCCTATGGCCTCAACCTGGAATGGGAAGTCGCCGACGGTTTCACCGTGTTGCTGGACGGCAACCACTCGCTGTCCACCTCCACCCCGGGCGGTTCGAACGGCGCCAGCTCGACGCTGTTCTCGATGGGTGCGCCCGTGGTTGACGCGCACTCGGTCGATTTCACCGGCCCGACGCCGATCCAGTCGTGGACGTTGAACGATCGCGGCCTCGGCACCGATGGCATTCGTGGCACGGCGGACGATCGCGGCAACAACAACGGCAAGCTCGATATCGGCGACCTCGGCACGCAGATCCTGCGTACCAACGCGTCGAGCCAGCGTCACCGCGTCGATCAGTTGAGCGCCGCGCTCAACTGGGAATTCGATAGCGACAGCAGCTTCACCGTGGGTGGCAGCTACATCGATTCGGGCATGACCAGCGCCCGCACGCAGACCCAGCAGACGCTGGGCGACTGGGGCATCAACAACGTGGGCGAAATCTCGGCCCGCGCCAGCGATCTGATCGAAGAGTTCTGTCTGTCGTGCAAGTTCAGCCGCTATGACGTGACCGGCGGCGAGACCGCCTATCGCGGCAACGCGGTGGATCTGGCCGCAGTGTTCGGCCCGCTTTACGCTGGCCGTGGCAACCCCAACAACGTGACCGGCAACGACTTCGACCAGGTCGGCGAGGAAATCTTCGCCGCTTTCGCCCAATTCGACTGGGCTGGCGAACTGGCTGGTCGTCAGGCGGGCATCGTGGCCGGCGTGCGCTGGGAAAACACCCAGACCACCTCGTTCTCGCGCGTTGCCATCCCCACCGTCATCGAGTGGGATTCGGATAACGATTTCACCCGCGTGATCGGTGCTTCCGTGGGCGAAATCACCCGTGGTGGCGAATACAGCAAGCTGCTGCCCTCGATCGACTTCCGGATCGAGCCGGTGGAAGATGTCGTCGCCCGCGTGTCGTATTCGAAGACGCTGGCACGGCCCGACTACGGCAACCTGTTCGCCTCGCAGACGGCCAACACCCCCGATCGTCCGACCCTGCTGGGCGGCGTCTCGGGCGGCAGCCAGGGCAACCCGGGCCTGCTGCCGCTGGTGTCGGAGAACTTCGACATCTCGCTGGAATGGTACTTTGCCCCCACCAGCTTCGTGTCGGCGGCCTTCTTCGTGAAGAACGTGTCGAACTTCGTCGGCGTGGGTCAGGTCAACCAGAACCTGTTCGGTCTGCGCGATCCCACCACCGGCGCCTCCGGCACCCGTTCGGGCGCCGCGCGGGATGCGATTGCCGGGCTCAATGCCGTGCTCAGCGATGTCAGCCTGTTCACCATGACCGCGCTGATCGACAAGAACAACGGCAGCGTGGCGGCCGCCACGGCCGAGTTCAACGCCAACCTGAACCCGAACGGCCAGCTCAACCAGGCCTTCGTGGACACGGTCCTCGCGGCTCGCGACGTGCTTGCCAACAGTACCGACCCCCTGTTCAACTTCCAGGTGTCGACCCCGATCAACAACCGTTCGGGCAACGTTCACGGGTTCGAGCTGCAAGGTCAGTACTTCTTCGGCGATACCGGCTTCGGTGTCTCGGGCTCGCTGACCAAGGTCTATGGCGATGTCGATGTCGATGTTCTCTCCAACCCGGGCACCGACGTGTTCGCGCTGGTGGGTCTGTCGGACAGCTTCAACGTCACCGGCATCTACGAAGCAGGCCCGATCTCGGCTCGCGTGGCTTACAACTGGCGGGGCAAGTTCCTCTCGGCGGTGAACCGCGGCGGCAGCCGTAACCCGGTGTTCTTCGAGCCCTTCGGTACGCTCGACGCGAGCATCAGCTACGACTTCAACGAGCAGATCTCGTTCTCGCTCGAAGCGGTGAACATCCTCTCCGAGCCGGTCCGTTCGTACGGTCGTGACGAGAACCAGTTGTTCTTCGTGCAAGAGCTGGAACCGCGTATCCTGGTGGGTGCCCGCTACCGCTTCTGATCCGGAGCAACATCGGAGCTTATGGCTTGTCGGCCTTCACTTGGCCGGCTCCTTGGGGGGAAGGGTTCTTGGCAACGAGAACCCTTCCCTTTTGCCATTCTCCCCTTTTTGTCGCGCCACCCCTTTTGATTGCTGCGATCAGGCTTTTGCCGCAGGATCGCGAGCGCCTTCTCGCAGCGAGGTAACGGTTCCGGCCATGCCCAGTGTCCTGCTCAACAATGTCGATCATCACGACCTGAAGGTCGTCGCCGGCGCCGCCACCGGGCCGGGCGAGGCAGCCAACCAGGTGCTGGTGCTGCCGACCGAGTTCGAGGCCGTGCAGCGCGATTTTCCGATCATCCTGCGCGAGGATGCCAGCGGCCAGTTGCGCCCGGTGGCGCTGCTGGGTCTGTCGCGCGAGGAGAACGTGTTTCTTGACGGTGCCGGGCACTGGCAATCGCGCCACGTGCCGCTGATGGTCCAGCGCGGACCGTTCAGCATTGTCGCCGCGCCGGATGGCAAAAGCGATCCGATGATCCTTGTCGAGCTGGACGATCCGCGCCTGTCGCGGACCGAGGGCACGCCGTTGTTCCTGCCGCACGGCGGGCAAGCGCCATACCTCAAGCAAGTCAGCGAAGTGCTGCGGGCGATCTATCTTGGCCATCAGTTGCTCGATCCGATGATCGCCGCGTTCAGCGCGGCCGGTCTGCTGCGTCAGGTCAACCTGGAATTGCGCACCGGCGAGCACGAGGTCTATGCCATCGCCAATGCCGTGACGATCGACCGCGAGCGGCTGGCGGCGCTGGGCGGCGCGGCGCTGGAGAGCCTGAACCGCGCGGGCTTCCTGCAATCGGCCTTCCTGATCGCCGCCTCGCTGGCCAACGTGCAGACGCTGGTCGAGCGGCGCGGCGCGCGGGGCGATGCGGCCGAACCCGCGTGATGGGCGAGCCACCGGCCTGGGGCACTGCAGTGCGGCGGCTGGCGGGAGTTTCGCCCGATGCGATCCCGTGGGGCGACCTGTTCGCTGGCGGCCAGCCGGTGGTGCTGGAAGGCCTCGCGCGCGATTGGCCGCTGGTCCGTTGCGGGCTGGAGCAGGGCCCGCGAGCAGCCGCCGACTATCTGCGCCAGTTCGGCGACGCCTCGACCGTGACCCTGTTCACCGCTCCGCCCGAAACACGCGGTCGGTTCCACTATGCGCCCGACCTTGGCGGCATGAACTTCACCGCCACACGCGCACCGCTGGGGCAGGTGCTCGATGGCATAGTCGGCGGGCTCGGCGCGCCGGACCAGCCGGCGATCTACGTCGGCTCGACCGATCTCGACCAGTTCCTGCCCGGCTTCCGCAGCGCGAATGACCTGCCGCTCGATCACCCGGATTTCGCGGTCAAGCCGGTGCTCGCGTCGATTTGGCTCGGCACGCGGACCACGGCGGCGGCGCATTACGACATGTCGCACAATGTGGCCTGCAGCCTCGTCGGGCAGCGGCGCTTCACGCTGTTCCCGCCTGAACAGGTGGCCAATCTCTATCCCGGCCCGCTCGAACCGACACCCGGCGGGCAAGTGGTGACCATGGTTGATTTCGCCGCGCCGGATCTCGCGCGATATCCCCGCTTCGCCGAGGCGATGGCGGCCGCGCAGTTCGCCGATCTCGCACCCGGCGATGTCCTCTATTACCCGGCGCTGTGGTGGCACCAGGTTGATGCGACGGCGGCGTTCAACGTGATGGCCAATTACTGGTGGAACGCGGTGCCCGCGCACATCGACACGCCGCAGACCACGCTGCTGCACGCGCTGCTGAGCCTGCGCGACCGCCCGGCGGATGAGAAGGCGGCGTGGCGCGCGCTGTTCGATTACTACGTGTTCGGCGAAGGCGAGACGGCTGGCGCGCACTTGCCGGCAGGCGCGCGCGGCCCGCTTGGACCGATGGACGAGATGACCGCGCGGCGATTGCGCGCGCAGCTGCTCAACCGGATGAACCGGTAAAGGGAGACGACGAGTGCCTGGTAAAGGGAGAGTGCAGGGCAGGCCGGTCAGGAATGTCGTGATCGCGGGCGGAGGCACCGCCGGCTGGGCCGTGGCCGCCATGCTGGCCAAAACAGTCGGGCCGCTGGTCTCGATCACGCTGGTCGAATCGGACGAGATCGGCACCGTCGGCGTGGGCGAAAGCACCATCCCCACCGCGCGCCGGTTCCACGAAATCCTCGGCATCGATGAGCGCGAGTTCGTGGCCGCCACCGGGGCCAGCTTCAAGCTGGGCATCAGTTTCGAGAACTGGCTGACCGAGGGGGCGAACTATTTCCACTCGTTCGGCACGATGGGCCGCTCGACCTGGATGGCCGATTTCCAGCACATGTGGCTGGAAGGGCGCGCGCTTGACGTGGCGGGCGACCTTGGCGACTACAGCCTCGAGACGCAGGCTGCGCTGGCGATGAAGTTCCAGGCGGGCGGGGATGCGGGGTTGAACTACGCCTATCACCTCGATGCCACCGCCTATGGTCAGTACCTGCGCCGCTTTGCCGAGCCGCTCGGCGTCAAGCGGGTGGAAGGCAAAATCGCGCAGGTCCGGCTGGACCCCGAAAGCGGCTTTATCACCGCGCTGGAACTGGCTTCGGGCGAGCAGGTCGCGGGCGAGCTGTTCATCGATTGCACCGGCTTTCGCGCGCTGCTGATCGAGGGCGCGCTGGAGGCGGGTTATGAGGACTGGAGCCACTGGCTCGGCACCGATCGCGCCATCGCCGTGCAGACCAAGGCGACCGGCCCCGCGCGGCCCTACACGCGCGCGATGGCGCACCACGCGGGGTGGCAATGGCAGATCCCGTTGCAGACGCGGGTGGGCAACGGGCTGGTCTATGCCAGCAGCCACATGAGCGATGACGAAGCGCACGGCCTGCTAACCTCGCGGCTCGAGGGCGAGATGCTGACCGAGCCGCGCGTGATCCGCTATGTTTCCGGCAGCCGCCGCAAGACCTGGGCGAAGAACTGCGTTGCCATTGGCCTCTCCAGTGGCTTCGTCGAACCGCTTGAATCGACCTCGATCCACCTGATCATGATCGCGGTGACGCGGCTGGCGCAGCTGTTCCCATTTGGCGGGGTGACGCCCGCGCTGGCGGACCGCTTCAACGACCTTTCACGCCGCGAGCTGGACGGCGTGCGCGATTTCATCGTGCTGCACTATTACCTGAACCAGCGCACCGGTGAGCCGTTCTGGGACCAGTGCCGCAAGATGCCGATCCCCGACAGCCTGGCCGCCCGGATCGCGCTGTTCGTCGAAAGCGCCACGGCCTTTCAGGCGAACGACGAGCTGTTCCGGGTCGATAGCTGGGTGCAGGTGATGCTGGGACAGGGCCTGCATCCGCGCGCGCATCACGGGCTGGGCCGGATGATCGGCGAGGAGCGGCTGGGCGGATCGCTCGCCGCGCTGAAGCAGGGCATCCAGCAGCAAGTTGGCAAGCTGCCGTCGCACCAGCAGTTCCTCGATCGGTATATGGGAGCCGTCCCCGCGTGATCGCCCGCCTGCTCGCGCTGTGCCTTGCCGTGGCGGCCTTGCTGCCGGGCTGCGCGGTGCGGGCGGAGGATGGCTATGACCTGTGGCTGCGCTATGCGCCGTTGGAAGGCGAAGAGTTGGAGCGGCTGCGGGCGCTGTGGCCAACCGCCGCTGTAACAACCGATGATCCGACCGCCTGGCTTGCCGCAACCGAACTGCTCGACGGGATCTCCCAGTTGGGCGGCAATGGGGAAGAGATTCCGCTGCTGATCAATGCGAGTGGTTCCGACCCCGCCGAAAGCGCGGCATCGTTCCGGCTCGCCTGCGATGCGCCCGATGGCGGGGCCGGTGGCGCCTATTCGGTCCGATCGGTCGACGCGGCAATTGCCATCACCGCGGGCGAGCCGATCGGCTGCCTTTACGGCACTTACGCCCTCCTGCGCGAACTCGCCCAAGGCGCAGACCCGCGCACCATCAACATCACCTCCGCCCCCGCCATGCCGCTCAGGATGCTCAACCACTGGGACAACCCCGATGGCCATGTCGAGCGCGGCTATGCCGGGCGGTCGATCTTCGACTGGTGGACCCTGCCCGATCGGCTCGACCAGCGCATGATCGACTATGCCCGTGCCAATGCCTCGATCGGCATCAACGCGGTGGTGGTGAACAACGTCAACGCGCGCGCCTTTATGCTCGAGCCCGCCTATATCGCCAAGCTCAAGCGGCTGGCCGACGCTTGGCGACCCTATGGCATCCGTGTGCTCCTGTCGGCGCGCTTTTCCGCCCCGCGCGATATCGGCGGGCTGGAGACGGCTGACCCGCTCGATCCCGCAGTCACCGCATGGTGGCGCGCCAAGGCGGACGAGATCTACACCGCGATTCCCGATTTCGGCGGCTTCCTGGTCAAGGCGAACTCCGAAGGCCAGCCCGGCCCGCAGGACTATGGCCGCACCCACGCGGACGGGGCCAACATGCTCGCCGCAGCGCTGGGGCCAAGGGGCACGGTGATCTGGCGCGCCTTCGTCTATTCGGCGGAAAACAGCACCGACCGGGCGATGCAGGCCTATGACGAGTTCGTGCCGCTCGACGGCCAGTTCGCCAGCAACGTGATCGTGCAGGTCAAGAACGGCCCCATCGATTTCCAGCCGCGTGAACCGTTCCACCCGATGTTCGGCGCCATGCCCAACACCCGGCTGATGCTGGAAGCGCAGATCACCAAGGAATACCTGGGGCAGGGCACGCACCTCGCCTACCTCGCGCCTTTGTGGGAGGAGGTGCTGCGCGCCGACACCGGAAGGGGCGGCACCGTGGCGCAGATTGTCAGCCCCGTGGGCATGGCGGGCGTGGCCAATACCGGCTCGGATCGCAACTGGACCGGATCGGACTTCGACCAGGCGAACTGGTACGCCTTCGGGCGGCTGGCGTGGGACCCGGGCCTGACCAGCGAGCAGATCGCCCGCGAATGGGCCGCGCAGACCTTCAGCCGTGATCCCGCCTTCGTCGATGCCGTGGCGGGGATGATGCTCGGTAGCAGGCAGGCAGTGGTCGACACTATGACGCCGCTCGGCCTGGCGCACCAGATGGCCACCGGGCACCACTATGGCCCGGCCCCGTGGGTGTGCGACCTTGCACGGCCCGAGTGGAACCCGTGCTATTACGCGCGCGCCGATGCTGGCGGCATCGGGTTTGACCGCAGTGCCACCGGCTCCAACGCGCTGGCGCAATATGCGCCCGACGCGGCCGCTCGCCTGGCCGACGATCCCGACTTGCTGCTGTGGTTCCATCATGTCGGCTGGGACCATGCCATGCCATCGGGCCGCGCCCTGTGGGCCGAGATGGTCGCCCGCTACGACGGCGGTGTGGCGGCGGTCGATGGCATGGCCGAGACATGGGCCGGGCTGAGGAATTATGTCGATCCGCAGCGCTTCCGTGCTGTATCTCAGAACCTTGCCATCCAGCAACGCGAGGCCCGCTGGTGGCGCGATGGCAGCCTGGCGTACTGGCAATCGGTCAACCAGCTACCGCTGCCCGCCAGCACGCGGCCACCCGCCGAGAGCCTCGAGCATTATCGGTCGCTCGAGTTCCCCGAAGCGCCCGGACAATGACGGGGCCAATGAAAAGGCCAATGATGCGGCGTCCCACCTGTGAACGGCGCATCATCCGGCGCTTGCTGTTAGCGGTATCCGGAGGCTATGGCCGTGCGCATGGTTGAAGACGGGGCAGAAGACAATCGGCGCAAGCCGCGTGGCGCGCGGCGCAAGGCTGGCGCGCCGACAATTTCGGACGTCGCGCGCGAGGCCCATTGCTCGCCGATGACGGTCAGCCGCGTGATCAACGGCGAGGGCAACGTGCGCGATGCCACGCGCGAGCAGGTGCTGGAAGCCGTTGCCCGGCTCAACTATTCGCCCAACCGAGCCGCGCGCAGCCTGGCCGGCGGCGAGCAGGCGCGTATCGCGCTGCTGTTCGACAACCCCTCCGCCTCATACCTCAGCGAGTTCCTGATGGGCGCGCTGGAGGAAGCCAGCCGCCGCGACATCCAGCTGGTTGTGCAGAGCTGCGACAACATCGCCCACGGCAAGACCCTGCTGCGCCACCTCGCCGAAGGCGGCATCCAGGGCTTCATCCTGCCGCCGCCGCTGTGCGACGACCTGACCGTGCTCGACCTCGTCAACGAACTCGATACGATCTCGATCGCGGTCGGCTCGGGCAAGGGCGCCGGATCGCAGGGCGAAGTGCTGATCGACGACTTCCAAGCCGCTTACGACATGACCAAGCACATCATCGGGCTGGGGCATGAGCGGATCGGCTTCATCATCGGCAACCCGGAACAGGTGGCGGCCGACCGGCGCCTGAGCGGTTATCTCGAGGCGATCAAGGATGCGGGCATCGCCAAGGATGAGCGGCTGATCGTGCAGGGCCGCTTCACCTATCGTTCGGGCATGGACGGGGCCGAGAAGCTGCTTTCGGTCAATCCGCGCCCGACCGCGATCTTCGCCTCCAACGACGATATGGCCGCCGCCACCGTTGCCGTGGCACATCGCCGCCATCTCGACGTGCCGAATGACATCACCGTTTGCGGGTTCGACGATACCGACATGGCGAGCTCGATCTGGCCCGAGCTGACGACCATCCGCCAGCCGATCCGGCAGATGACGGCCTGGGCGGTCGATGCCGCCGCGCGCATGATCAAGACCAAGCGCGCGGGTGATCGTGTGCGGCCCGAGAAGAAGACGCTGCCCTATACGCTGGTGCGGCGCGAGAGCGATGCCGCGCCGCCATTGGCCACGCGCGGCGCCCGCATGCAGGAGGGCTGATGTCCGCTCCCACGCCTGAGCCCAATGCCGAGCCTGGGCGCCGCTTGCGCAGCCGCGACTGGTTCGACAATCCCGACCGCATGGACATGACCGCGCTCTATCTCGAGCGGTTCATGAACTATGGCGTCACGCCCGAGGAACTGCGCAGCGGCAAGCCGATCATCGGCATCGCCCAGAGCGGCAGCGACCTTTCTCCGTGCAACCGCATCCATATCGAACTGGCCAAGCGCACCCGCGACGGCATCCGCGATGCGGGCGGCATCCCGATCGAGTTTCCGGTCCATCCGATCTTCGAGAACTGCCGCCGTCCCACCGCTGCGCTCGATCGCAACCTGCTGTATCTGGGGCTGGTCGAGCTGCTCAACGGCTACCCGCTCGACGGCGTGGTGCTGACCACTGGGTGCGACAAGACCACGCCCAGCCAGATCATGGCGGCGAGCACGGTGGATATTCCCGCCATCGTCCTTTCCGGCGGGCCGATGCTCGACGGCTGGCACGAAGGTGAACTGGTCGGCAGCGGCACGGTGATCTGGCGCAGCCGCCGCAAGCTGGCGGCGGGCGAGATTACCGAGGCGGAATTCCTCGAGCGCGCGACCTCGAGCGCGCCCTCTCCCGGGCATTGCAATTCGATGGGCACGGCGAGCACGATGAACGCCGTGGCCGAGGCTTTGGGTCTGTCTCTCACAGGTTGTGCAGCGATTCCAGCACCTTACCGTGAGCGCGGGCAGATGGCCTACCGCACCGGGCGGCGCATTGTGGAGATGGTGCACGAGGACCTGCGGCCGTCGAAGATCCTGACGGTCGAGGCGTTCCGCAATGCCATCGCCGTCGTCAGCGCCTGCGGCGGTTCGTCCAACGCCCAGCCGCACATCCAAGCCATGGCCGCACACGCGCAGGTCTATCTGCCTTTAAGCGCGTGGCACGAGCACGGCTGGCGGCTGCCCTTGCTGCTCAACATGCAACCTGCGGGCAAGTATCTGGGCGAGCGCTTTCATCGCGCGGGCGGCGTGCCGGCGGTGATGTGGGAGCTGTTGCAGGCGGGCAAGCTCAACGGCGAGAGCCTCACTTGCACCGGGCAGACCCTGGCCGAGAACCTGGTGGGCCGCGAAAGCCACGACCGCGAAATGATCCGCCCCTATGCCGATCCGCTGATGGCCGATGCGGGTTTCATGGTGCTGTCGGGCAACCTGTTCGACTTCGCGATCATGAAGACCAGCGTGATCAGCGATGAATTCCGCGCCCGCTACCTTTCGCGCCCCGGTGCTGAAGGCGTGTTCGAGGCGCGCGCGGTGGTGTTCGACGGGTCGGACGATTACCACCACCGCATCAACGATCCCGCGCTGGGCGTGGACGAGGATTGCATCCTGGTCATTCGCGGCGCGGGCGTGATCGGCTGGCCGGGCAGTGCCGAAGTCGTCAACATGCAGCCGCCCGACGCGATGATCCGGCGCGGTGTCTCGTGGCTGCCGACGCTCGGCGACGGCCGCCAGTCGGGCACCAGCGACAGCCCCTCGGTGCTCAACGCCACACCCGAAAGCGCCGCCGGGGGCGGGCTGGCTTGGCTGCGCGACGGCGACACGATCCGCGTCGATCTTAACTTGGCCAGCTGCAATGCACTTGTTCCGCCAGAGGAGATCGCCCGCCGACTGGCCGAGGAGCCCGCGCCGCCGATCCCTGCCTCGAACACGCCGTGGGAAGAACTCTACCGCGAGAAGACCGGCCAGCTTGGCGCAGGTGGGGTGATGGAATTCGCGCTCAAGTATCACGGCACCGCGCAAAAAGGCCTGCCGCGGCATAACCACTGAGCGCGGGCACTGAGCGGGGCCTCAGCCGACCGTAATCCACATCTGCAGGCTGGCGCTGCAACCCGGCGGCAGGCAGGTCATCGCGCCGGGGTTCTGGTTCAGCGCATCGGGTGGATGGCTGACCGGTTCGAGGCACAGCGCGCTGCCATCGGCCGGGGCATAGACGTGCAGGTGCGGCGCGCCGCGCGCCATGACGGTGATCGTGCCGAGGGCGTCGCTGATCGTCGCGAGGCCTTCCCACCCGGTGAAGCAATGGTCGATCGTCTGCGCGGGCAGCGCCGCGCCGCGCGCGAAGTCGCCGAACACGTCGGCAGCGGCCATTTTGCCGGTCGGGATGAGGTCTTGATCGACCAGCGCCACGCCTGCTGCAGCAAAGCGCACGCGCGTCTCGGGGCGGCGGCGAAAATAGGGGTGGAGGCCGAGGCCGGCGGGCATCGGCACATCGCTGCGGTTGGTCAGCGTCAGGCTGATCGCGCAGCCCTTGGGCCCCAGCATGATGCGCTGGTCGGCCTGGTAGGCCCACGGCCATTCGGCGATGTCGCGCTTCCACGGCGACGGGCCGAGGCCGGGGTGGCGGTGCTCCAGCGCGCATTTGAAGCGGCTCTGCGCGGTCAGTTCCCACACGCTTTGCCAGCCGATCCCGTGCAGGTTGCTGCTCTCGGGCGGGAAATTGCGCGGCAATTGGACGTGCGCACCGGCGAGCGGAAAGGCGGCCCCGGCCACGCGGTTGGCATAAGGCGCCAGCGCAAAGCAGGCGGCTTCGAGCGGCTCGGTCGAACCTGCGGGCAGGGTCCGCAGCACCTCGACCCCGCCGTGGTTCAGCGATGCGATCAGCCCGCCCGCCTCGGGGAGGACTTCGGCCCGCCAATCGCCGCCTTCGAGGATTATGCCGGACATGGCTCCGCAAGCCCTTCACACTTGACCGCCACGTGCGCCTTGATCAGGTCGAGCATGGCGGTATCGCTGTCGAAATTGCCATACCAGCCCTGCGGCTCGTGCGGCGGATCGCCCATATAGGCCGCACCGCCAAGACCGTCACCGTCGATGAAGCGGAAGTCGGGGTGGGCGGCGCGCGCCTCGCCGTTCCACGCCCAGAAGTTGCTGCCCTGGATCGGGCCGCCGTCGCGCCAGCTGGCTTCCACCGCGTCGTAGATCGTGCGGTAATAGAGCTGGCGAAACTCGGTCGTTGCCTCGGGTCCATAAGCCTCGCCATCGCGCGGGAAGCCGAATTCCTCTATCAGCAGCGGCTTGTCGAGGCTGTCGGCAATGCGCGTGTGGGCGGCGATGTAATCCTCCACCTTGCGCTTGCCCTCGGGCCAGGTGCCCGCCAGGTCGTCGCCGGTCACCCAGCCCCAGTTGAGCGGCCAGATGTGCGCGGTGACATAGTCGACATGCTCGTGCGCGGCGGTGACCAGTTCGGCATTGCCGTTGGTGGCTTGCGTGCCTTCCTGACCAAGGCTGACCATGTGGTTGTCATCGAGGCTGCGGATCAGCTGCGCGGTATCCGCGATCCAGCCGAGGTAAGCGGCGCGGTTGGCGGCAATGGCCGCGTCGCTGCCGCCGGGGCGTGGCTCGTTCGCCAGTTGCCAGCTCATCACCGCGGGATCGCTGGCATAGGGCTGCCCGGTGACGCTGTTGGTGCGCCCGACCATGGCGCGCAGATGGGCGTTGTACAGCTCGATGGCTTGCGGGTTGGCATAGAACTGCGCGGTGGCATCGGCGAAAGCGGGCCACGGATGCGCCGGGTCGCCCATGTTGACGAAGCTCCCGGTGACGCGCTGGAGCAGCGTCTGCAACCCGCCCGACCACTCCCAGAAGTTCGACAGCGCCAACACGCAGGTCATCCCGCGCTTGCCGATCTCGGCCACGGCAAAGTCCAGCCCTTCGAGCAGCGCCACGTTGTTGCTGCCATCGGCGCGGGTGAAGCCGGGCTTGATCGAATGGTCGAGCGGGCCTTCCTCGGCGGCGGCCATGATCCTCAGGTTGTTGAGGCCGAGCGCCTGCAACCGGTCGAGCTCGCGCAGCAGTCGCGGGCGGTTGCCATACGGCGCGTCGGCGCCGAGCCACGCGGCGTACCACATGTTGGCGCCGACCACGCGATAGGGCTGGTCGCCCTGCAGCAGGCGCTGGCCGTCTCGGCGGACGAAAGCGGGAACCGCGCTGGTCGCCTGCGAGCAACCAGGCAGCCACAGCGCGGTGAAACCTGCGGCGGTTCCCGCCAGCAGCGTGCGTCGGTCGATCCTCATTGCCCCACCTCGATCTCGAACCCCGGCACAGCCACGTCTCGCTCGTCAAACAGGTTGGTCACCGGCGCGTCGGCCCAGCCATAGCGCACCCGCGTAACCGGCTGGCCATCGAGCGGGAGGAACACGGCGTTGGCTGTCGCGGTGCCGGGTGCAAAGCGGCACGAGCCCGCAAGGGGGCCGCACAATTCGAACGACAGAGCCGGGCCGCCATAGCTGCGCAAATCGCCCTCCACTCCGTCGAAGCTGACCGCGAGGTAGCCTTCGGGCACTTCGCCCCCGGTCAGCGCGGCAACCGGCATGGGCAGGCCGATGCCCTCTGCCCCCAGCGCCAGGCGGCGTCCCAGCACGTTCTTGTTGGCCGGGTGGATATCGCCTGGTTCGCCGATATCGATCGCGGTGACCAAAGCCGCATTGGCATCGGCCAGCACTCCCTGGCGCTGTTCCTCGCGCAGGGTTGCCCAGCCGCTCTCGGTCGGCTCGGCGGTGCGCGCGCCATAGTTCGCCAATTGCACCACCAGCATCCGCGCAGAATCGCCGAACTGGCGGCGCCAGCCGGAAAACAGCTCGGCCAGCCGCGTGTCATAGCCGGTTTTGCCGACGTCGGCCTCGCCCTGATACCACGCGACGCCCGCGAGCCGCATCGGTCCCAAGGGCGCAATCATGGCATTGTGCATCACGCCCAGCCCTTCGATGGCATCCCACGGCGCGCGCGGCGGCATCTGGCTGATCGCGCCGATCGAGTACTCCCAGTCGGCCCCGAGCGGCACGTTGACCCCATTGGCACTGTCGAAGAACAACCGATCCGGCCCGGCGAAGAAGCCGCCGGTATCCCAGTTGTTGCTGGCCGCGATCAGCACCTCATTCTCGCCTTCGCGCAGGTACTCGGCAGGTACGCGATAGTGCCGCTCCACCCCCCAGCCGAAGGTGTAGCCGACCGGGTGACCGTTGACCCAGGTGAGGTCGAGATCGTCGATAGCGCCGATCGATAGCGTGCCATCGCCGCTCGCCTGGTCGGCGGTCAGGGTGAAGCTCTGCCGCAGCCACACGTTGGTGGCGGGCTGGGTATCGAGGCCGGAGCCTTCCCAGTAGTTCCAGAAGGTGAACTTTGGCACCGGCTGCCAGTCGAGGCTGCCCGGATTGGTCCACGGCTGCCTGCCGCCATCATTGCGCGACCACCAGTCATACCACTGCGGCACGAAGGCCTGCGCGGCGGCGAACGGATCGCGCTCGTACAGCTCGAGCAATTCGCCCGCCTCTGCGCCATAGAGCGTGCGCACCGATTGCGGGCTCATCCAGGCGCTGGCGGCTGATCCACCCCAATTGGCGTGGATCAGCCCCACCGGCACGCCATTGTCGGCCCGCAGGCGCTTGCCCATGAAGAAGCAGGCAGCGGAAAACGGCTCGACCGTTTCAGGCGTCGCCGCGCGCCATCCAGTCGGCTCGCCGAATTCGGCCTGCTCGGCGGCGGCGGTTACCTTGGGCACCATCAGCAAGCGCATCTGCGGATCGGCTGACATGCGCAGCTCGTTCCACGTGTTGAGCGCGCGGCTGACCGACAGCTCCATGTTCGACTGACCCGAACAGAGCCACACGTCGCCCACCACCAGGTCGCTGAGCACGGTCTGGCCCGAACTATCGACCAGCGTCAGCGTCAGCGGATCGGCGGAGCCTTCGCGGGCCGTGAAGGTCAGCGTGAAGCCGCCTCGGCGGTCGGCCTGCGCGGTAACCGTTTCATCGCCCAAGGTCCCGGTGACCTGCCCGCCGGGAACGGCGGTGCCGCCGACCACAATCGGCTGCCCGCGCTGGAGGACCATGTGATCGCCATAGCCCGCAGCCGGATCGGGCGCCGCGAGCGCGGGGAAGGCGGTTCCCGCAGCCAGCAGGGCGGCAAAGGTGGCAAAGCGGCGTATCATGGCCTGTCCTCTCAACATGCGAGGCGGCTCTCTGCGGAGCCTCACCTCCGGATTGCGAAACCTACAATTTGACCTGCGCCTGAGCGAAGCCCGCCACCGGCGCATCGAACGCCAGCAGAAAGCCGCCATCGGGAAACGCGGGGTCAGGCACACCAGCCTGATCCTTGCTGGCCGTGGTGACATAGGCGGTGCGCAAGTCCACGCCGCCAAAGGCCATCTTGGTGATGTTCTGGGCGGTGAATTCCACTTCGGTCACCAGTTGGCCGTCCGGGCTGAAGCGGGCGACGCGGCTGCCGGAATACATGGCTGTCCACACGTGGTCCTCGGCATCCACCACCGGGCCATCGGGATAGGCGCCGGACCAGATTGCCCCGGTGTTGGCGAACTCACGCGCCTCGCCCACGCCTGCGGGCGAAAGGTCGGCGACCATGATCTTCTGGGCCAGGGTATCGGTAAAATAGATCCGGTCGCCTTGCGCGTTCACCGCCGGGCCGTTGGTGATCGCAATGCCCGACGGACCGGCGGGCGTGATCGTGCCCCGGTCGAACATGTAGAACCGGCCCGAAGCCTGACCTTCGCTATCGTCCATCGAGCCGAACCACACGCGGCCCCAGGGATCGGTGCAGGCATCGTTGAGGCGGTTTTGTGCCGGCTCACCCGGTACATCCATCAGCTTGGTGAACGCCTGGGTGGCGGGATCGAAGGTATAGAACCCGTCCTTCAGCCCGCACAGCAGCAGGCCGTTGTCAGCCGGAAGTGCCCAACCGATCTGGGCTGGCGCGGTGGCCATGGCATTGCTGCCGGTGGCCGGATCGTAATGCCATAGCCGGTGCTGCTTTATATCGACGAACCACACCACTTGCCGCTGCGCATCCCACAGCGCGCCTTCGCCCAGCTTGAAGCCCGCGTCGAGTACGCGGCGAGTTGCCAAGTTCAGCGCCATCCCGCGTCCACCCAATAGTTGTGCGCGGTGCAGAACCGGGCGTCGTCGCTGGCGAGGAACATGGCCATGGCGGCAATGTCAGCAGGCTGGATGCGGCCATCGAGGCATTGCGAGGCGACGATCTCGGCCTCGCCCTCGGGGGTGTACCAGCGCTCCTGACGCGGGGTCTGCACATTGCCCGGAATGATCGCGTTGACGCGGATGTTGTCGCGGCCCAGTTCGCGCGCCAGCGAGCGGGTCAGGCCCTCGATAGCGGCCTTGGCGGTCTGGTAGATCGCCAGGTCTTCCAGCCCCAGATGCCACGAAATCGAGCCGAGGTTGACGATCGAACCGCCACCTGCCGCGCGCATCGCCGGGATCACCGCTTTGGCGGCAAAGAACTGGTGCTTGAGGTTTACCCCCATGCGTTCGTCCCAGTATTCAGGCGTAACGTCCTCCACCTTGTGGCGATCGTCGTTGGCGGCATTGTTGATCAGCACGTCGCAGCCGCCCAGCGTAGCGATCATGCGACCGATCTTGGCGCCATAGTCCGCGCAATTGGTGATGTCGCAATGGACATAGACCGGCGGCACGGCAGCATCGGCCAGGCGGGCGACAAGCGCCTCGCTCGGCTCGTCGGCCACGTCGACAAAAATCACCGCCGCGCCCTGCTGCACGAAGCCCTCGACGATCCCTTCGCCGATGCCCGAGCCGCCCCCGCTGACGATCACTTTCTTGCCGGCCAGGCTGGGGTAGATTGCTCCCCGAGCACCTTGATCTGCCACTGGCCGTAAAACTCCTTCCGCCATTCGGCTCAATCCCCTGTGTAAACTGTCTTGATCTGGGTGTAGAATTCGACCGCCGCAAAGCCCTGTTCGCGCGCGCCGTAGCTCGATCCGCGGGTGCCGCCGAAGGGCACGTGGTAATCGACCCCGGCGGTGGGCAGGTTGATCATCACCATGCCCGCCTTGACGTTTTTGCGGAAATGCCGCGCCTTGGCGAGCGACTGGGTGACCAGGCCCGAAGACAGGCCGAAGTTGCCAGCATTGGCCAGCGCCAGTGCTTCGTCATAGTTCCTGGCGCGCACGGTGGAGACCACCGGGCCGAACACTTCTTCGTTGTTGATGCGCATGTCGGGCGCGGTATCGGCGATCACAGTGGGCTGCATGAAGTAGCCTTGCGTCGCTGCCGTCACCCGCTCGCCGCCGCCGGCCAGACGTCCGCCTTCGTCGCAGGCGATGCGCACGTAGTTCATGTTCTGCTCGAACTGGCTCTCGCTCGAGGCCGGGCCGACCTGGCTGGCCGGATCAAGCGCGCCGCCGACCTTGAGGCCCTTGGCGCGTTCGGCCAGCGCGGCCACGAAAGCGTCGTGGATGCCGTCCTCGACGATGACCTTGCTCGATGCGGTGCAGCGCTGCCCGGTCTGGAAAAAGCCGCCGTCGGCGGCGATCGCCACGGCCTTGTCGAGATCGGCATCGTTGAGCACGACCAGCGGGTTCTTGCCGCCCATTTCCATCTGCACCCGCGCGCCGCGCTTCATCGCCGCCATGCCGACCGCGCCGCCAACCTGCTGGCTGCCGGTGAAGCTGACCGCCGCGACATCGGGGTGATCGACAATCGCCCGGCCCACGTCGCCGCGACCCAGAACCAGATTGAACACGCCGGCGGGAATGCCCGCTTCGTGGATCACTTGGGCCAGCACATGCGCCATCGCCGGGGTAACATTGGCGGGCTTGAGCACCACCGTATTGCCGAACGCGAGCGCTGGAGCCGCCTTCCATGCGGGGATGGCGATCGGGAAGTTCCACGGCGTGATCAGGCCGACCACGCCGAGCGCTTCGCGATAGGTCGCCACGTCGAGGCCGGGACGGGTCGATTCGAGGGTCAACCCGTGACGGCGCAGCGCCTCGCCCGCGAAATAGCGGAAGATGCGCGCGGCGCGCAGCGTTTCGCCCACGCCTTCGCCGCGCAGCTTGCCTTCCTCGCGCGCCAGCAGCTCGCCGATCTCCGCCGAGCGGGCGAACAGCGCGCTGGCGACTTTCTCGAGCAGGTCCGAGCGCACTTCGGGGGAGGCGTCGGCCCAGCCGGGTTGCGCGGCCTTGGCGGCGACCACGGCGGCATCGACATCGGCGGCGTTGCCATCGGGGAAGCGGGCGACCACGTCGCTGGTGTCCGACGGATTGAGCGATGCCAGCGCGTCGCTCGCACCGATAAATTCGCCGCCGATATAGTGGGACAGGATAGTGGTCATGGAGGTCCTTTTAAATACGATCGACCAGGCCGCGCGCGGCCAGGTTGCGCACGAATTCGCCGATGCCCATGGTCCAGGCAGGCGCATCGCGCGACGTGGTAACGGTATTGCGCAGGTTGCCGATGCGCCGCGAACTGATCGTCACCACATCGCCCAGCTTGTGCGTGAAGCCCGCGCCGGGTGTATCACGATCCTGCGTGGGCGCGAACAGCGTGCCGCAGAACAGCACGAAGCCGTCGGGATAGTGATGTTCGGACAGGCACTGGCGGACCAGCTCGGTCGGATCGCGGCTGATCTGGCCCATGTCGTTGCTGCCTTCGAGCCGGTAGCCCTCGGGCCCCTCGATCAAGAGGTCGACACTGGCCTCGCGCACGTCATCGATGGTGAAGCTGTCGTCGAACAGGCGGATGAACGGGCCGATCGAGCAGCTGGCGGTGTTGTCCTTGGCTTTCGACAACAGCAGCGAGCTGCGGCCTTCGAAATCGCGCAGGTTGACATCGTTGCCCAGCGCCGCGCCGACGATCTCGCCGTGCGCATCGCACACCAGCACCACTTCGGGCTCCGGGTTGTTCCAGCTGGAATCGCTGCGCACGCCGATGGGTGCGCCAGCGCCGACGGTGGAGAGTACCGGCGACTTGGAGAAAATCTCGGCGTCCGGCCCGATCGCCACTTCGAGATACTGCGACCACATGCCCTCGGCGATCAGCACCGCCTTGAGCTCTGCCGCTTCGGGAGTGCCGGGGACCACCGCGCGGATGCCCGCGCCGACCTTGTCCTCAAGGCCCTGGCGGATGTCCGCCGCCGCCGCCGCATCGCCGCGCGCGCGCTCCTCGATCACCCGCTCGATGGCCGAGAGCGCAAAGGTTACCCCGGCGGCTTTGACGCATTGCAGGTCGATCGGCGAGAGCAGGCTCCACCCGGTGGGCAGACCGTCTTCCACCGCGCCAAGATCGGTCCCGCCGCGAAACGCCTTGCGCGCCACGGCACCCGCGACGGTCGGGGTTTCCTTGGTCAAATCGTACAGGCGGCCGCCGCGAATCGCGATGACGCACGGACCCACCGGCCCTTGCGCGCGACCGAGAAAATGGCCCGAGGCGTAATCCTCCGGCAGAATGGTCATCAACATGTCGGCCATTGCCGCTCTTGTCCTCTCCCTTGATAGCGCTACCATAAGGTGCACAATAGGGTCGGGCAAGGGCAAAGACCCGCCGAACACGCAAAGGGATGAGGGAATCATGCAAATCCGCACGACAATCAGGGCAATCGTTTCCGCGCTGGGCTGCGCGACGGCGCTGACGGGGGCTGCCGCCGCCGCTCCCGTCGCGCGGTTCGATTTCGTCGACTATCGCGCCGCCGGGGCCGAGGCGCCGACGCCCCCGGGCCTCTATCGCAATCCGGTGCTGCCCGGCTTTCATCCTGACCCCTCGATCGTGCGGGTGGGCGAGGATTTCTACCTTGTCACCAGTACGTTCAGCTTCTGGCCGGGCCTGCCGATTTTCCACAGTCGCGACCTCGTCAACTGGCGGCTGATCGGTCACGCCATCGACCGACCCGGCATGATCGACACCAGCGGCCTTGGCACCAATCGGGGACTGTTCGCGCCCGCCATCACGCATCACGACGGACGCTTCTGGATCGTCAACACCTGCATCGGTTGCCAAGTCAACTTCGTGATCAGCGCGACGCGGCCAGAAGGTCCGTGGAGCGATCCGATGTGGCTGCCGTTCGGCGGGATCGACCCTTCGCTGTTCTTCGACGGGGATGGCCGTACCTGGATCGTCTATAACGATGCCCCGCCGGGCGAGCCGCAGTACGACGGCCACCGTGCCTTGTGGCTGCAGCAGTTTGATCCCGAAGCGCGGCGGCTGGTGGGGGAACGCACCCTGCTGGTCGACGGCGGCGTCGACTTCTCGACCCAGCCGGTCTGGGCCGAGGGGCCGCACATCTACAAGGTCGACGGCTGGTATTACCTGATGGCGGCGGAAGGCGGCACGGCGGACCAGCATTCGCAGACCATCTACCGCAGCCGCAGCGTGACCGGTCCTTACGTTCCGGGTCCGGTCAATCCGATCCTCACCCAGCGAGGGCTCGACCCCGAGCGGCCCGACCGGGTGGAGGCGACCGGCCATGCCGATCTTGTCCAGCTGGAGGACGGGAGCTGGTGGGGCGTGTTCCTCGCCAACCGGCCCTTCATGGGTCAATCGACCCTGTTGGGGCGCGAGACCAATCTGCTGCCGGTGCGCTGGGTCGACGGCTGGCCGCGCTTCCTTGAGCCCGGACAGGCGCTGCCGCCGCTCAACGCCGTGCCAGATTTGCCCGCCTCGCCTGCCACCGACTGGAGCCGCTGGCGCGACGATTTCACCGGGCCGCTGTCGCCCGAATGGATTCGCCTGCGCTCGCCCGGCGCGGAGCAATTGTGGGGCGTGGACCGGGCCGAGGGCGAGCTGTGGGTCACCGCCGGACCCGAAGCCGCCGGCACACTCGGCCACCAGGCTTTCACCGGCCGCCGCCTGCGCCACCACGCTGCCACGGTCACCACACGGGTCGATTTCGCGCCGCAAAACGCGGGCGATTTCGCCGGACTGCTCGCCTTCATGGACGAGGGTCATTTCCTTGCTCTGGGCGTCGAAGGCAGCGGCGCTGGTCGCCGGGTGGTCGCTCGACTGCGTGACGCGGAGGGCGATGTCGTGGCCGGAGAGCCCGTCGCCTCAGCCCCGCTCGACCGCGCGGGCCCAGTCGACCTGCGACTGGAGCTCGACGGCGGCACCGCCCGCCTCGCATTCCGCCAAGGCGCCGGGCGCTGGACCGCGCTGGGCGAGGGCGTGAACGTGGAGCCGCTCGCCTCGGTCCACGCCGGGCTGTTCACAGGGCTGGTGGTCGGCCCTTACGCGGTGAGCGGCAGCTAGCGCTTCCGCAGCCGGAACACCGCCGTATCGCGCGGGGCCAGCGTGCCAGCCAGCGGCTGCGCGCTGGTGCCCGCTGCGGCGCCGGTCCAGCTGTCCTCGATGGCATAGGTCGTCCGGTGCAGCTGCGCGTCGCGATTGTTGGCGCCGTCCTGCAATTGCTCGGACCAGTCGATGCGGAAGTCCTGCGGCTGGCCAGACCGGTTGAGCACGGCAATCGCCCATTCGTCGTTCGCCAGCGGCTTGGCCCACACCTCCACGTCGGGTGTGCGAATCCAGCGGAAGGCGGCAATGCCCAGCGCATCCTGGTCGATCGCGATAAGGCGGCGGTTAGCCAGTATGGCGGCGATCTCCGGGCGCAGGTCGGGAACGTCGGTGCCCAGGATCAGCGGCGCAGACAGCATGGCCCACAGCGCAAAGTGGCTACGATTCTCCTGCAAGGTCGGCAGATTGCCCACTTCCATCATGTCGGGATCGTTCCAGCCGTCGGGGCCGGAATGGGTGCGGATCGCCTCCTGCTCGTCGAGGATCGGCAGCACGCCCCGGCTCTGCCAGTTGCCGTGGCCGATCACGCAGTCCCAACAATTGGTGATGTCGCCCGTGGTGCGCCACAAGTGGCCCGAGGCCGCGCCCCACAGCCACGGATCGTTGTCGCCCCATTCGCAGATCGACAGGACCATCGGCCGGCCCGATGCGGCCATGGCGCGGCTGATCGTGGCATAGGCCTCGCGCGCGTTGCGCCGGTCGAGCCCTTCGCCGGTGTTGCACCAGTCGTATTTCACATAGTCAACGCCCCAGCTGGCCCAGGTGCGGGCATCCTGGAATTCGTGCCCCTGGCTGCCGGGACGACCCGCGCAGGTCATCGATCCGGCGTCCGAGTAAATGCCGAACTTGAGCCCGCGCGTGTGGAGGTACTCGCCCAGCGCCACCATGCCCGACGGGAATCGCTCGGGATCGGCGCGGATATTGCCCGCCTCGTCGCGCGTGCCATGCCAGCAATCATCGAGCGTGACATAGACATAGCCCGCATCGCGCAGGCCGCTCGAGACCAGCGCATCGGCGGTCTGTTTGATCAGCGCTTCATCAATGTTGCAGGCGTAATGATTCCAGCTGTTCCACCCCATCGGCGGGGTCAGCGCGAGGCCGGCGACTTTCTGCGCCTGCGCCACTTGCGGCAGGCCCACTGTGCCCATGACTGCCAGGCATGTGGCCGCCAAAATCCCCCTGCTGCGAAATGCTGCCATCATCCATCCCCTAAAAACCGGCGCCTTGAAACCGACGCTTGCGTTAGCGCTAACATTTGCAGATATCTCGCTGATTGCGCGGCAAGGCAAGGGCCTGTCGACCAAAGCTGAAAAAGGGGGAGCGAATCAATGGCACCGAGCAACAACAAGGCAGGAACCGTGCGCGCGGCCTTTATCGCGGTAACCACGCTGTTCTTCGCCTGGGGCTTCATCACCAGCCTGATCGATCCGCTGGTGGCGGCGGTGAAGGGTATCTTCACACTGACCGACACGCAGGCGCAGTTGTCGGCCTCGGCCTTCTTCCTCGCCTATTTCGTGATCTCGTTTCCGGCGGCAGTGCTGATCGCCCGGGTGCGCGCGGTGCCGGCGATCCTGCTGGCGCTGGCGACGATGATCGTGGCCTGCCTGATCATGCTCGGCGCGGCCAACGTGGCCAATTACTCGCTCGTGCTGCTCGGCCTGTTCGTACTGGCGAGCGGGATCACGATCCTGCAGGTGGCCGCCAATCCGCTCGCCGCCGCGCTGGGCAAACCCGAGGGCAGCCATTTCCGCCTGACCCTGGCGCAGACCTTCAACAGCTTCGGCACGTTCCTCGGCCCGTACCTCGGCTCGGTGCTGTTCCTCGAGGGGCTCGAAGTGAAGGAAGGCACCGTTGTGACCGAGGCCGTGCGCCAGGGCGCGCTGCTGGGGATCGACCGGGCCTATTTCTGGATCTGCGGACTGTTGCTGGTGCTGCTGGCGTTCTTCTATGTCAGCCGCCGGACGGTCGCCGCCGCAGCGCCGCACCAGCCCGCCGGGCGTGGCCTGTTCGCGCTGATCGGCGAGGCCGTGTCGAGCAAGTGGGCGCTGCTCGGCGGGGCGGCGATTTTCCTCTACGTCGGCGCCGAAGTGGCCATCGGTACGCAGATGGCGCTGTTCCTCAACGATGATGCGGTGTGGGGCGTGTCGCTGCAGGATGCCGGCAAGTACGTCAGCTTCTACTGGGGCGGGGCCATGGTCGGGCGCGCGGTCGGCTCACTGCTGCTCGCGCGGTTCGACGCGGCGCGGCTGCTGGCGCTGTTCACCGCGATTGCGGCGGCTATGTGCGTTTACGTCGTCACCGTCGGCGGCATTTCGGGTGGCTATGTGGCGCTGTGCATCGGGTTGTTCAACTCGATCATGTTCCCGGTGATCTTCACCCTCACGCTCGAACGCTCGAGCGCACGTGCCGAGGCGACCAGCGGCTTGCTGTGCACCGCCATCGTCGGCGGCGCGGTGCTGCCTCTGGTGGTGGGCGCGGTGTCCGGCTCGGTCGGCTATGTCACCGCGCTGGGCGTCCCCGCGCTGTGCTATGCGCTGCTGTGCCTGTTCGCCTGGACCGCCGGACGCACCGCGCCGGTGCGCCAGGCTTCAGCCGAATCGATCCACTGATGGCGCGCGCGGCGGCGGGGCCTTATTGCCCTGCCGCCGCCGCCACAGGCAGCCGCACCACATAGACCGGTCCCACGTCGACCACCTGCTGCGCGCCGGCAAAGTGCAGCGCGACCACGCCATTGCCCTGCGCAAGATCGGCCGTAGCCGTGGTGCGCACGCGAATCAGTTGCCAGTTGGGGCCGACCGAGAACGTCGCTTCGCCGAACCCGTCATAGGGCGCGCTGGCCTGCTGCACGCGCAGGCCGACGCGCGCCTTGCCATCGTCGGTTGCGGCGGAAACGGTGCGCGCGGCAATGGCGATCTCGATTTGCTCGCCCACTGCCAGCGTTTCGGTCAAGGGCACGCTCGCCTGGATGTCCCAGGCCTGTGCGCCCACGGCGGGCGAGGTGAACTGCGTCGCGCGGCCCAGCCAGATGGCCGGTTCGGCGCGGCTGGCGTGGCTGCCCTCGGGTCCTTGCAGCACCCATTCCTCCTGCCACGGCTGCGAAATCAGCGCGCCGTGCCCGGCCAGTTGCGGCGGCAATTCGGCTGGCGGGCGAACGTTGTTGCCGTTGATCCGGTCCGCGCCGGAAACGACCAGCGCCTGCCCCACCTCGACCACTTGCACCGCCGCGGCCAGTTGCAGCACCACATAGGCCTGCCGCTGCGGGATTGCGGTGGTGGCGGTGGTCGTCGCCTCGTACCAACGCCAGTCCTGCCCGACAGCAAAGGCGGTATCGCCAAAGCCGGGGTAGGGATCGGCATCGCGCTGCACGCGGGCGCGGATCTGGCCGAGCCCGCCATCGCCGCTCGACGAAAGCGTGCGCGCCCAGAAGCCGAAGGTCACTTGCTCGCCCTCGGCAATGTCGGCGGTGAGCGGGATATAGGCCTGCATCTCCCACGGATTGGCCGCTGCCCGGCGAACCTCGTACTGCACCGCCGCGCCGCCTCCCGGGATCGCCGGATCGACCACAGAGGAGACCTTCAGCCGCGCGCCGCTGGTGCGCCAATCGAGGCTGGTGGGATCGTTGATCAGCGTGCCGGGCAGGCTGGCGTCGATTTGCGCCAGCACGGCAGCGTTGTCCTGTGCGGCGGCGGGCACGGCGGCGGTGCTGGCCAGCAGCAGCGCGGCGGCAAAGGCCCCGGCTCTCATAGTCATTGGGGTTCTCATGGTCATCGGGCGACTCCTCTCCTGTCGATTGTTGTTATCCGGATCCCAGCACCTGCACCACGAAGCGCCGGATCATCTCGTCGCGTTGGGGCGACGGCGGGCCGGCCACGCCCTGCGCATGCGGCGGCAAGTGCGCGGCGGCTTGCGGTGCGTGCTCGCCGAAAACGAAGTGCTCGAACCAACCGTGCCACGCCTGCCGCTGCGCCTGCGGCAGGTCGCGGATCGCCAGCAGCGCGTGGACCATCGCGAGGAATCCGCCGCCGCGCGTGGCATCGTTGTGCCAGTAATTGACCATCAGGTTGACCGGATCGCGCGCCGCCACGTGGTGCCACCACAAGGTGGGAATGTAGAGCGCATCGCCCGGCTCCAGCTCGGCATACACGCCGTGCGGCTCGGCCTCGGCATAGCGCGGGAAGCGGCCCAGATCGGGCGCCAGCGGATCGGCCATCGACACCGGCTGACCCGCCAGTGTCATGTCGAGTGGGCCGACGTAGAGGTTCTTCACCTGTTCGGGCGGGAACAGCGTGAAGCGGCGGCGGCCGCACACGACCACGGCGAAGTTGTCCGACAGGTCGAAATGGGTCGCAACCTGCGTGGCGTTACCCAGCCACAGCCGCGCCGCCGCGCCCACGCCATCGACCAATGGCAGCGGATGGCTGGCGGCAAAGGCGGGCACATGCGCGGCGGCGGGCGCGGCCCCGGCGTA
The DNA here is from genome assembly GCA_039927835.1 of Alteraurantiacibacter sp. Taxonomy (GTDB): domain Bacteria; phylum Pseudomonadota; class Alphaproteobacteria; order Sphingomonadales; family Sphingomonadaceae; genus Alteraurantiacibacter. The sequence goes on along the minus strand of JBDSUF010000007.1, from coordinate 51,284 downwards.
AATGCCGATCGGCTCGGCCTCACTCGCAATCACCGCCAGGTGCCGCGCCAGTTGGGCTAGCGATGCTTTCTCGCGGCGAAAGTTGAACCCGCGCATGTCGGGTGCATAGAAGAACCGGCCACGCTCAGCAGCTGGCGCGACCATGATGTCCGCCGGCGCGCCGCTGTCCATCGCCGAAACCTGCGCCAGCACCTCATCCGTCGAGCGAGCAGCGGCCTGGACCAGCGGCCAGTGCGCCGCGATCCCGCGCAGCACCACGGGGCGAAACTGCGGCCTTACCTCGCGCTCGAATGTGGCGCTGTCGGGTACCGCAATTTCGGCGATCGGCTGCATGGTGAACTCAGGTCCTCACGAACAGGGCAGCACGGCCTCCGCGTCCATGCCCAGCCGCACTTCTGCCAGCGAAAGGTCCGCCGCGCCATGGGTGGCGAGCGCGAACGGCGTGGCCACGCTCGCCATGTCGAGGCCCCGCTCGCGCAGGCACTTCAATGACAGGCCGTAGCGCACGAAGCGGGCATTGCCGGGCAGCTCCAGCGGCACGGTGACCACGTTGCCGCCACTGCCGCGCATGGCCAGCGCCAGGCTCTCGGGTGCCTGATCGACCTTGACCGTGAACAGCAGCAGGATGTCGCCATTGGTCTCGCGCGTCACGTTCACCGGATCGAAATTCGACAGCGAAATGAAGGCATCGCCGCCACTCACCTGAAAGCGCCGCGCGCCTTCCTGCACCACATGGTTGATGGCGGTGATCCGCACCCGCCCGTCGAGCGCGGCGGCGGGCACGGTGCTCACCCGCGTCTGGCTGCCGGGCTGGGCGAGATCGGCGACGTGGAGCGACCACGAACTGGCGGGAACGCCGGCGGCGAACCAGATGTTGCTGTTGGTTCCAGTTGCCTGCACCACCGGCAGATCGGCCCACGCGCTGTGCGGGCTGGCATAGCTGAGGCCGTGGCCGCGCGGGTACAGCACGCCATCGGCCATGACCGGGGTCATCGGCCAGTCTGCCGCCAGCGTGCCGGTGAAATCGAACCGTGGTCGCCCTTGGGCATTGCCCACCAGCACGTCGGCCAGGCCGTTGCCGCCCTCGCTGCCGGGCAGCCAGGTGACGACGAAGGCATCGGCGTTGTTGAGCGCCTCGTTCACATAGAGCGGGCGTCCGGTGATCATCACCGCCACCACCGGAATGCCCTGCGCGCGCAGGGCACGCATGGTGGCGTAGGGCCCGGTCAGTTCGCTATCGAGCGCCAGCGTGGCGCGGTCACCCTGGAATTCGGCATATGGCTTTTCGCCAAACACCACCACGGCGGCATCGGGCCGCTGGGTAAAGCTGCCATCGGGCGCGTACTCGGCGCTGCCGCCGCCCGCTTCCACGGCATTGCGCAAGCCGGCCCACAGGCTGGTGGAACCGGGGAACTGGTCGTTGGTCAGGCCGGTGCCTTGCCAGCTGAGCGTCCACCCGCCCGCCAGGCGCGCCACGTCATCGGCGCCGTCGCCCGCGACCAGCAGCCGACCACCGGGGACCAGCGGCAGCACGCCATCGTTGCGCAGCAGGACCAGCGACTTGCGCACGGCCTCGCGCGCCAAATCGCGATGGGCCTGGCTGCCGAGCAATTCGTACTGGCCCGAGAGCGGCCGGGCCGAAGGGCGCGGCGCATCGAGCAGGCCGAGGCGCGCCTTGACGGTCAGGATCCGCGTCACCGCGTCGTCGATCCGGCTGAGCGGGATTTCACCGGCGCGGGCGCGGCTCAGCAGGTCATCATAGATCGGACGCCATGTATCGGGCGCCATGTACATGTCGACCCCCGCGAGCAGCGCGCGCGGGCAGCTTTCGTTGGTGCAACCGGCCACCTGGCCGTGCGCGTTCCAGTCCGACACGATGAAGCCGCCGAAATCCATCCGCTGTTTCAAAACGCCGGTCAGCAGGCTGTAGTTGCCGGTCATCTTCTGGCCCTGCCAGCTCGAGAAGCTGGCCATGACCGTGGACACACCCTCGGCAATGGCGGGACCGTAAGGCGCGCCGTGAATGTCGCGCAGGGCAGCCTCGCTGACGGTCGAATCGCCCTGGTCCACGCCATTGTCCGTGCCGCCATCGGCGAGGAAATGCTTGGTGGAGGCGATCACATAGGGTCCGGCGAGCAGGTTCTGGTTGCCGGGCGGGCCCTGCAACCCACGCACCATCGCGCCGACATAACTGGCGACCAGAGCCGGATCGGACGAATAGCCTTCGTAAGCGCGGCCCCAGCGATAGTCCTGCGGCACGGCCACCGTCGGGGCGAAGGTCCATTCCTGCCCGGTGACGCGGATCTCCTCCGCCGTGGCGCGTCCGATCCGTTCGATCAGCGCGGGGTCGTGCATCGCGCCGAGGCCCACGTTGTGCGGGAACAGCGTGGCGCCGATGATGTTCGAATGGCCGTGGACCGCATCGGTCCCCCAAATCGCCGGAATGCCCACCCCGCCGTCAGACCGGTCAGTGCTGGCGACCCAAAACTCGTCAGCCAGCCGCAACCAGTCGGCCGCAGGGGACAAGTCATTGCCGTAAGGGCCCGAATTGCCGCCGTTGAGTACCGAACCGAGGTTGTACTGGCGCACCTCTGCGGGGGTGACGCAGCAGATATCGGCCTGCACCAGCTGGCCGATCTTCTCGTCCAGCGTCATGCGGGCGACCAGCGCCGCGACGCGCGTTTGGTCGGCCGCAGGTACCGCTACCGGATAGGTGTAGGCCGGCCATTGATCGGGATGGGCGGTGGCCATGCCATCGTCGAGAGCAACGGCGGGCGCTGCGGGCGGAGCTACCGCCTCTGCCGTGCGTACCTCGGTCGAACCGGCGCACGCCGCCACACACAAACCAGCCAGGCCAACAACGGCCCATCTGCCCAAGCGCACCATTCTTCATCCCCTCGCGTCCGGCCATCAAGTAGCAGGAATCTTGACTATGTGAGCGCTACCATCCTAAGTCCTGTCGTCAATGTCAAAGGCATTCTGAAGCCTTGGCGGTTGGAGAGAGCGGGATGATGAAGCGCGGGGCCAGCATGGCGGTGATCGTGGCAGCAGCACTGGCTGTGGCCGGGCAGCCGCTGGCGTGGCCGCAAATGGCCGTGGCGCAGGAGCAGGTGGATCGCACGCCTGAGGCTTTGCTTGCCCGCATGACGCTCGACGAAAAGATCGGCCAGCTGGTGCAACGCATGGGCGGTCGCCAGCGCGCGCTCAACAGCCGGTTGGGGCCGGACGAACTGGAGCGGGTGCGGCGCGGCGAGGTCGGCTCGTATCTCCACGTCGCGGGCGCGGAGCCATTGCGCGAATTGCAGCGGGTGGCGGTCGAGGAAAGCCGCTTACGCATTCCGCTGCTGTTCTCGATGGACGTGGTCCACGGCTACCGAACGATCTTCCCCGTGCCGCTGGCGATGGCCGCCAGCTGGGATCCGGCAATGGCCGAACTGCACGCACGGGTCGCCGCGACCGAGGCGAGCGCGGCGGGGCTGCACTGGACCTTCGCGCCGATGGTCGATGTGGCGCGCGATCCGCGTTGGGGCCGGGTGGTCGAAGGCGCGGGTGAAGACGCCTATCTCGGCAGCCGCATGGGCGAGGCGCAGGTGCGCGGCTTCCAGGGGGATGATCTGTCCGCGCCCGACACGATCATGGCGGGAACCAAGCACTTTGGCGCCTATGGCGCGGCCGAGGGCGGGCGCGACTATGCCGAAGCCAACTTGTCCGAACGCTCGTTGCGCGAAACCTACCTTGCCCCGTTCGAGGCGGCCGCCCACGCGGGTACGGCCAGCTACATGACCGCGTTCAATTCGATCGGCGGGGTGCCGACCACGGCCAATGCTGCCTTGCTGCGCGACATGTTGCGCGGAGAGTGGGGCTGGCAAGGCCTGCTATTGTCAGACTGGCGCGCGCTGGACGAACTGCAGGCGCACGGCGTCGCCGAAAACCGTCCCCACGCCGCCGCCCTCTCGTTGCGTGCCGGGGTCGACATGGACATGGTGGCCGACGTCTATGCCGACGAGTTGAAGGCTGCTCTGGAGGCCGATCCGGCGCTGCTCCCCCTGCTCGACGAGGCGGTGCTCAATGTCTTGCGGGTGAAGCAGCGGCTCGGACTGTTCGATCATCCCTACGCCTACCACGACATCGCGCGCGAGGCGGCCGTGATGCTGTCGCCCGCACACCGCGCGGCGGCGCGGCTGGTGGCGGAACGATCGATCGTGCTGCTCAAGAACGAGGGCAACGTGCTGCCGCTGGCGCGCGATGCGGGCCGGATCGCGCTGATCGGCGCTCTGGCCGACGATGCCCGCTCGGCCATCGGCAGCTGGAAAGCGCAAGGGCAGGAGAGCGAGGCGGTGACCTTGCGCGCCGCGCTGTCGCAGATGTATCCCGGCGTCACCTATACCCCCGGCATCGGCCCGCGCGATGACGACGTGAGCGGCGTGGCGGCGGCGGTCGAGGCAGCCAATGCCAGCGATCTGGTCGTGCTGGTTATGGGCGAGGATTTCGACCTGACCGGCGAGGCGCGCAGCCGATCCGACCTGACGCTGCCCGGTCATCAGGATGAATTGCTCAGCGCGATTGCCGCAACCGGCAAGCCGCTGGTGGTGGTGCTGATGGGAGGACGCCCACTGGCCATTCCCGAGGTGGATGAGGCCGCCGATGCCGTGCTCGAAACCTGGCTGCTCGGCAGCGAGAGCGGCCCCGCCATCGCCCGCGTGCTGCTGGGCGAGGTTAATCCCGGCGGCCGCTTGCCGATGACCTTCCCGCGCGCCACGGGCCAAGTGCCGTTCACCTATGACCAGTTGCCCAGCGGACGCCCCGCCGATGCGGACCCCACACGTGACAGCACGCGCTACCATGATCTCGATATCACGCCGCTCTATGCCTTTGGGCACGGCCTCAGTTACTCTCGGTTCGCTTATGGCGAGGCCGTGGTGGACCGCACAGAGCTGGCGGCGGAGGGCGGCGACGTTACCATCGCGGCGGGCGTCACCAACACCAGCGCGGTGGCGGGCGACGAGGTGGTGCAGTTGTATATGCGCGATCCGGTCGCCAGCGTCTCGCGCCCCGTCATGCAACTGCGCGGTTTCCAGCGGATCACGCTGCAGCCGGGCGAAACGAAAACAGTAGCCTTCACCCTGTCCGCTGCGCAGTTTGCCCTTTGGGGCCTGAATGGCGGTTGGGTGATCGAACCGGGAAGGATAGACCTGATGATTGGTGCAGCATCCAACGATATTCGCAGCCACGCGCAGGTGACCGTCACCGGCAGCGCGGCGGGCCGCCAGTCGCCCGCATCCATCGCCACGCGCACCAGCGTGCTGCCATGAGGCGGCTACTGGCTTTCGCCGCGCTGGTGTCCGCTCCCGCACTGGCGGGGGAGGTGGCCGAGGTGCCGCACGGCATGGTGGTGACCACCGATGCCGGAGACCATGTGCGCGTGCTTGCCTATGCCGACGGGACGTTCCGCGTTTCGGTGGCCGATGACGTGACGCAGGTCCCGCAAAGCCTGATGGTGGTGCACGAGGCCGATGGCGAACCGCTGTTCGTGCGCGAAGGTGAGCGGGCGCGGTTGACCACCTTTGCGGGCCACGCCGTGGTCGGCCTGACCGATGGCCGCCTGACCGTATACGACCGCACCGGCGCGGTGCTGCTCGACGAATATGCCCCCGCCCGGCGGATGGAGCCGGTGCAGGTGGAGGGTCAGCCGTGGCTCAGCACCCGCGTGCAGTTCAACCGCGGGACCGACGAGGGGCTCTACGGCCTCGGCCAGCACCAGAACCGGCAGATGAACTACAACGGCGAGGATGTAGAGCTGGCGCAGCACAACATGGCCGTGGCGGTGCCCTACCTCGTCTCGACGCGCGGCTACGGGCTGTTGTGGGACAACAATTCGATCACCCGCGTGGGCGACCCGGAGCCGTACCAGCGGCTCGCGCTGGACTGGCGGGCAAGCTATTTCCTCGGTGATCGGCTGGCGCTGGAGCGGCGCGAGCCCAGCATCGATTACCAGTACATCCGCGACCAGACACGCTGGCCGGCCGAGGCGCGCGCGGCGACCACAGCTGCCACCACTGGCCAGAACACCGCTGGCAATGCCGCCGAAACGCAGAGCGTGGTGTGGACCGGACGCTATCGCCCCACCGCCACTGGTCGGCACAAGTTCCGCCTCTATTCATCGAGTTACGTCCGCGTGCTGGTCGATGGCGAGGAAGTGCTCAATCGCTGGCGGCAGAACTGGAACCCCTGGTATCACAACTTCGAGCTCGACCTGACACGCGGGCATCCGGTGGACCTGCGCATCGAATGGATCCCCAACCAGGGCTATATCGCGCTCGACCATGCCGATCCGCTGCCCGAGCCGGACCGCCACTCGGTCAGCTTTGCCAGCGATGTGGGCAAGGCCATCGATTACTACGTGGTCCCGGCGCAGACGATGGATGAGGCGATCGCCGGATATCGCCGCCTGACCGGCCAGGCGCCGATGATGCCGCGCTGGGCCTATGGCTTCTGGCAATCGCGCCAGCGCTACAACACGCAGGACGAACTGCTCGCTGTGCTCGACCAGTATCGCAGCGCGCAGATCCCCATCGATACCATCGTGCAAGACTGGTTCTACTGGCCGGAAGACCAGTGGGGCTGCCATTGCTTCGATCCTGCGCGCTTCCCCGATCCGGTCGGCATGGTGCAGGCGGTGCATGACCGCAATGCGCGGATCATGATCAGCGTGTGGCCCAAGTTCTATCCCGATACCGCGCACGGGCAGGAACTGGCGGCGCAGGGCTGGCTGTATCAGCGCCCGCTGGAAACGCAGCAGCGCGACTGGGTGGGGCCGGGCTACGCCAACACCTACTACGATCCCTATGCACCCGGCGCGCGCGATCTCTATTTCCGGCAGATCCGCGATACGCTGGTGTCGCAGGGGTTCGATGCCTGGTGGATGGATGCAACCGAGCCTGACTGGCACTCGAACCTGTCGGTCGAGGAGCGGGCGTTCCAGATGACCAGTGCAGCCGCCGGCATTCCGGGGGCGGCGATTTTCAACTCATACCCGTTGGTCCACGCCGAGGGTATGGCCAATGGCTTGCGCGCGGCGCAGCCCGACCGGCGGCCGTTCATCCTCACCCGCAGCGGATTCGGCGGGGTGCAGCGCACCAGTTCGGCCTTGTGGTCGGGCGACGTGGCCGCGCGGTGGGATGACCTGCGTGACCAGATCAGCGCGGGCACCAACCTCAGCGTGGCGGGCGTACCCAACTGGACACACGACATCGGCGGGTTCGCGGTGGAGGACCGCTATTCGCAAGAGTTTCCGCAGGACCTGCCCGAATGGCGCGAGTTGTACTTGCGCTGGTTCCAGTTCGGCGCTTTCAGCCCGCTGTTCCGCAGCCACGGCGAATTCCCGCAGCGCGAGACGCCGATCATCGCGGCCAATGATCCCGCGATGCTCGAAGGGCTGACCTATTACCACCGCCTGCGCTATCGGCTGCTGCCATATATCTACACCTTGGCGGCCGACACGCACTTTGCCGATGGCACGATCATCCGCCCGCTGGTGATGGACTTCGCCGCCGACCGGCGCACGTGGGATATCGACGACCAGTACATGTTCGGACCCGCGATCATGGTTGCGCCGGTGACCGTGTTCGGCGCGCGCGAGCGGACGGTCTATCTCCCCGCGGGCACCGACTGGTACGATGCGGCCACGGGTCGGCGCTACACCGGCGGTCAGCAGGTGACGGTCGAGGCCCCACGTGAGTATCTGCCGCTGTTCGTGCGCGCAGGCGCGATCGTACCCATGGGGCCGCTGGTGCAATCGACCGGCGAGGATCCGCAGGGCGCGCTGACGGTGCACGTGTTCGCCGGGTCGGACGGCGCGTTCTCGCTGTACGAGGACGAGGGCGAGGACATGGGTTACGAGCGGGGCCAGTTCGCCCGCGTGCCGCTGGTGTGGCACGATGGGTCGCGCGTGCTGGCCCTCGGTGCGCGTGAAGGCAGCTTCCCGGGCATGGCACAATGGCGCGAGGTGGCCGTGGTGGTGCACGACGGCACCGGCGATCCCGCTCCTGTATTCGATGCGGAGGCGGGCGGCGGCGCGCTCTATTCGGGTGCAGCCATTCCCTGAGCATCGTGCGGTAAAAAGAAAGGGGCGGCAGGTTGCCCTGCCGCCCCGTTCTTTCGTCTGACCCGGAAGAACCGGGCCAGGCGGCTATTAGTTAGCCGAGTCGAGCTTGCTGTCGACGGTCGAGAAGGTCGTGCTCAGCTCGTCGCCCAGGTTGTCGAGGGCGGTGATGGCGGCAACGGCCACGAGAGCAGCGATCAGGCCATATTCAATGGCGGTCGCGCCGGCTTCGTCACGGATCATGTTCTTGAAGAAGGTCATGGTAGTCTCCTGGTTATAATCTTCGGTACCCGGTCCATTGCGGGTTTCCCCCCTCGGACATTGCTTTCAATAGAGACCACGTTTGAAGGAATGCTTCGCAGTTATGGTTAACAGCGGCCTAAAATGCGGCTTTTCGCGCCGCCCGGCATCAGGCGGCCACAGCCCGGATTATCGGCCAGCGGTTTAATCGCCGCCGGGTGAGATCGCCTATCCGCCCGGTTACCGGCTGTTTAGGCTACCGATTAACACTGTTTGGGCCGGTCGACCCTAGGCCCTTGCGGCAGTGATCGTCCTGCGCGACAGTCGGCCGCATAATAGCGCTACCATCCACAAACTCGATTCCGTGGACGGTGTTGGAAGGGGGCATTGATGAGACTGTTCGTGGCCGGGCTGGCGGTGCTGTTGCTGGCCGCGTGCACCCCCATGTCGCAGCAAGCGCCCGTGGCGGCTTATGTCGCGCAGGCCCCCGCCGGTAGCCCGGTGGCGCGTCACGGCGCCCTGCAAGTGGTGGGCGGTCGCGTGGTCGATGCGCACGGTCAGCCGGTTACCCTGCGCGGGATGAGCCTGTTCTGGTCGCAGTGGGCACCGCAGTACTACTCCCGCGAGACGGTCGGCTGGCTGGCGAGCGACTGGCACGTCACCGTGGTGCGCGCGGCGATTGCGGCGGAAGGCACCGACAGCGCCGTGCAGCACATGGACCGCGAACTAGCCAAGGCCGCCACGGTGATCGAGGCGGCGGCGGGCAACGGCATCTATGTGATCGTCGACTGGCACCAGCACCACCAACACCCAGACGAGGCCGAGCGGTTCATGACCGCCATAGCGCGGCGCTATGGCCACCTGCCCAACCTGATCTACGAGCCGTATAACGAGCCGCTGCGCGACGGGGTCGACTGGAGCCGCGACGTAAAGCCCTATCATCAGCGGCTGGTGGGCGCGATTCGCCGGATCGACCCGGATAACCTGATCGTGCTCGGCTCGCCCAGCTGGAGCCAGGACGTGGACATTGCCGCGCGCGATCCGGTGGCGGGGACCAACCTGGTCTATACGCTCCATTACTACGCCGCCACGCACAAGGCCGAGTTGCGCGCCAAGGCCGATGCCGCGCTGGCAGCCGGGCTGGCGCTGATGGTGACCGAATACGGTGTGGTCGAGGCCACCGGCAACGGACCCGTCGATATCGCATCGAGCCGCGAATGGTGGGACTGGGCCGAGGCCAACGGCGTATCCTATCTCGCCTGGTCGATCGGCGATCGCAACGAAACCAGCGCTGCCCTGCAACCCGGCGCGCTGGCCTGGGGCTGGGGCGATGGCCAGCTGACCCCCGCCGGGCGACTGATGCGCGCCCACCTGCGTGCGGCTGCCGAAGTAGAAAGCAGGGCACAAGACGATTGACCTCTCCCCCCGCTGCCATATGGTAGCGCTATCAGGGAGAGGGGAACGCCAGATGTCCCAAATGGAAGTTACGCAAGCGGCGATTCCGCCCAAGCCAGCCGGCCGCTATCGCTGGGGCATCTGCCTGATGCTGTTCTTCGTCATCACCGTCAACTACGTCGACCGGCAGGTGATCGGCGTGTTGAAGCCGGTGATCGAGGACGATCTGGGGTGGAGCGAGGTCGACTATGGCAACATCGTCACCGCCTTCCAGGCAAGCTATGGCGTGGGCCTGTTGCTGGTGGGCCGCTGGCTCGACAAGGTCGGCACGCGCAAGGGGGTGGCGATCGCCATTGCGCTGTGGAGCCTCGCCGCCTGCTTCCATGCCGGAGCGCGCAGCGTGTGGTCGTTCATCGTGGCGCGCGTGGTGCTGGGGCTCGCTGAAAGCGCCGCCTATCCCGGCGCGGTCAAGTCGGTCGCCGAATGGTTTCCCCGGCAAGAGCGGGCGCTGGGGGTGGGCATCCTCAACGCGGGCGCCAACGTCGGTGTGGTGCTGACCCCGATCATCGCCATCGGCATTGCCGGAGCATACGGCTGGCAATCGGCCTTCATCGCCACCGGTGCGGTCGGGTTCCTGGTGCTGTGGGCCTGGCTGCGCTATTTCCGTTCACCCACCGAACACCCCGACGTGACCGACGAGGAGCGCGCCTGGATCGCGCAGGACGGCGAGGATGTGGGCGGCAAGCCGCTCGGCTGGAAGCACGCCCTGGCGCAACGGCAGACCTGGTACTTCGTGGCGGCCAAGTTCTTCACCGATCCGGTGTGGTACCTGTTCCTGTTCTGGCTGCCCGATTTCTTCAAGACCACGCAAGGCATGGACCTGTTCCCCAAGGCCGATTCCGGCATCCTGTCGACCATCGGCCCGGCGCTGATCGGGGTCTACCTGCTGGCAGACATTGGCTCGATTGCGGGCGGCTGGCTGTCATCGCACTTCGTCAAGCGCGGGTGGAGCATCAACCGCGCGCGCAAGACCACGCTGTTCATCGCCGCGCTGTTCGCCGTGCCGATGGTGGTGGTGGCCGACGTGGCCCATCCGCTGACCGCAGTGTTGCTGATCGGCATGGGCACGGCAGCGCACCAGGCGTTCAGCAGCAACATCTTCACGATGATCTCCGACCTCTACCCGCGCCGCGCGGTGGCGACCGTGGCGGGCATCGGCGGGGCGGCGGGCGCGGTGGGCGGCATGCTGATCGCGCAGGTGACCGGTTGGACGCTCGAACTGACGGGCAGCTATACCCCGATCGTGATCTACGCAGGGCTGGCGTATTTGCTGGCGTTTGCGGTGATCCACCTGTTGGTGCCAAGGATGGAACCGGCGCGGATGCCGGAGGACTGAGGGCGGACCCTTTCGTCATTGCGAGGCCAAAGGCCGAAGCAATCCAGAGTCGCGCAAACCGCACTGGATTGCTTCGCTTCGCTCGCAATGACGAAGAAAGGAGCGGGCCTTCTGCAAGCGACCCCGTTGTGGACAACTAGTTTCAAACTGAGATAGGCTGACGCCAATTGAGCGGGGTGCCTCATGCCATTGACCGGCCACTGTCTATGCGGAGCAGTAACCTTCGAATGCGACGAATTAGGTGCTGCGAGCTATTGCCATTGTGAGGATTGTAGACGCCTCACAGGTAGCGCGTTCAACGTCGGCGTTCGCTGTCCCAGAACCGCTTTCCGTATCACTTCTGGCGAACTGGGAAGTTTCACTAAGAGGGGGAGTAGTGGTGCAGAACTAACGAGATGGTTCTGCCGTTCGTGCGGATCACCAATTTATGGTTCCTCTCCCGTCGATCCATCAATCGTTTATGTTCGTGCCGGGGCACTCGACGACCCCCAAGTTGTGAAGCCACATTTACAGAGTTGGATCAGCTCAAAAGTGGCTTGGGCAGATATCCCGGTCGATATCCAAACCTTTCAAAAAGGCCGAGGTGGCGTTCAGTAGGTGTGTCCGCATTCCACCCCCAATCCGGTCAAGCCCACCTCAAACCGCGAGCCCCACCGTCACCTTGTCGCCGTCTGCATCCGCACTCCGATAAATCGCCTCGATCAACCGCATATCCCGCAGGCCCAGTTCGCCGGGCGTTTCGTGCGGCACGTTGGCCCGCGCGGCGCGGCTGAAGGCGTCGAGCTGGGCGGCGAACTGGGTCATCGGATCACCGGCGCGGAATTCGCGCGGGGGGGCATTGCCGCCCTCCATCTTGATGCGGTTGTCGTCGTAGGTCGTGGCCGGCTGCATCTCGATGCTCGCCTCGCTACCGAAATAGCGCTGGCGGCTGACATAGGGGCTGGAGCAATAGCTCGACGAGCCTTGCACGCTGATCCCGCTGGCCATGCGCAGGCGGTATTCCACCGCGCCTTCCACTTCGGCGAAACGCGGGTCATTGGGCGGCGTCGAGTAGGTTGCGCTGACCCATTCCACGGTGTCGCCCGGCAGCATCATCAGGCTGGTGTTGAGCCCGTAGATGCCGATGTCGAACATCGATCCGCCTCCGGCCAGCGCCTTCTGCAACCGCCACACGTGCGGCGGCCAATCGAGGCTGGCGTTGAAGCCATGGTCGGCGCTGATGTGGCGAATGGTGCCCAGCTCTCCGCTGCGAATGCGGCGCAGCGCGTCACGGTTGTTGGGCTCGAAATGCACGCGATAGGCCACGCCCAGCTGGCGATTGGCCGCCCGCGCGGCGGCCACCATGGCCTCGGCTTCGGCGGCGGTGGAGGCCATCGGCTTTTCGCACAGTACGTGCTTGCCCGCGTGAAGCGCGCGGATGGTGTATTCGGCGTGCAGCCCCACGGGCAAGGCGATGTAGACGCAGTCGATTTCCGCATCGCGGGCGATATCGTCGTAATTGGCGTAATTGTAGAACCGGTCCACGCCATAGCGCGCGCCCAGGTCAGCCTGTTTGGCCGGGCTGCCCGAGACGAAGGCGGTCAGGCGGCTGGCGCGGGCCTCGGCAAAATTGGGGATGATCTGGCCGACCGCGAAATTGCCGAGCCCGACCACGGCCCAGCGCATGCGCTCGCCCGGAGCTTCGGGGAAGGTGAAGTCGCCCGCCAGCGGGGTGCCCTCGGCCCGAACTCCCGTGGTCATTTGCGCGGCGGCCCGGCCCGCAGCGGTCACCGCCAAGGTCGCCCCCGCGCCCGCCGCCAGTAACTGGCGCCGCGACATTGCTTGCTTGTCCATCGATCCTCTCCATTTTTATGGTAGCGATACCATTGCGCGCGATTGCTGGCTCGCGCAAGGTTTCGGACACGGTTTGCGACAAGGTTTGGCTTTTCACCTCGGGTGCAGCGCTTATGATGCGCGAGCCTGGGGGAGAGACCATGACGACCACCGGCCCAATCGGGCGATATCTCGCATGCGCGGCGCTGGCGCTGCTGAGTGCGTGCGCCAGTGTGCCGCACATGATGGTGCCGCCCGACATGGTGATGCAGGGCGAGCGGCTGTTCCCCGAGAGCATCGCATCGGACGCGGCGGGCAACATCTACATCGGCAGCAACCCCGGAATGGTGTTCCGCGCGCGTGTCGGAGAAAGCGAGGCAAGGCCGTGGATCGTGCCCGATGCGGCCAACGGCCTCGCCACCGTGTTTGGCGTGCTGGTGGACGAGCCGCGCGGGCTGCTGTGGGTCTGCTCCAATCCCCGGCAGGGCGAGGGTGGGGCGCCCGCGATTCTGAGTTTCCGGTTAAGCGACGGCGCGCGGGTGCGCAGCTATCCGCTGAGCGTCGAAGGCCCGGCGATGTGTAATGACATGACCGTGGGGCCGGAGGGAGAGGTCTATGCCAGCGAGACGCTTGGCGGGCGTATTCTGCTGCTGGAAAACGGCGGGTCGGCCTTCACCGAGTGGGCGCGCGATCCGGAATTCGCCAGCGCCGATGGTATCGTCTGGGGCAATGGACAGCTTTATCTGAACGCCATCCAGCGGGGCAATCTGGTGCGCGCCAACATGGATGTGGCGGGCCGGTTCACGCAGGCCACGGTGCTCACGCCGTCGCGACCGATGGGCGGACCGGACGGCTTGCGCGCGCTGGGCGGCAACCGCTTCCTGCAAAGCGAAGGCAATGCCGGGCTGATTACCCTGGTGACGATCAGCGGCGACCGCGCCGAGATCGAAACGCTGGCGGGCGGCATCGATTACGCCAGCTCGGTCACCGCCGTGAATGGCCGCGCGTTCTATCCCGAGGGCAAGCTGCGCTTCCTGTTCGGCCCTGCCGCCGGACAAGACCCCGGCCCGTTCGTGGTCCGCAATGTCGCCATCCCGGAGGCCGAATGATGCGCCTGTTACTTGCTGCCGCGCTACTCGCGGCGCCGCTCCCCGCCGCTGCCCAGATGGCCGATGCGCGGATCCGGGAAGAAGCCGCCGCGCTGACCCGGCGGGTCGAGGTGCTGGAGGGCAACCGCGCCATCCGCAACCTGCAACGCGCCTTCGGCTTCTATGTCGATCGCGGGCTGTGGCGCGACGCCGCCACGCTGTTTGCCGCCGATGGCACGATCGAGCTGGGGGCTGACGGGGTCTATCAGGGGCCGACACGGATCGAGGAGTACCTGCGGCGTCTGCATGGCGGGCAGGAGGGGCTGATCTACGGCCAGCTCAACGAATGGGTCACGCTGCAACCCGCCGTGGTGGTGGCGGACGATGCGCTGACCGCCACCGCCCGGTGGCGCGATCTGGGAATGCTCGGCCAATACCACAGCCACGCCGAGTGGCGCGATGGGATCTACGAGAACACCTACGTTCGCGAGGGCGGCGTGTGGAAGATCGGGACGCTGCACCTCTACGTGAACTTCGTGGCCCCCTATGCGCAAGGCTGGGCGCGGCTTTCGGAAGGGGAGGGGCTGGCGCGCAGCCAGGCATCGGTCGACTATCCGCCGGACCGGCCATCGACCGCCGTCCCCGCACCGTTTCCCGCCGTGGAGATCCCGCCATTCAGCGCGCCGCATCCCGTAACGGGGAGGGCGGTGCAGTGAAGCGCCTGCTCATCCCGCTCGCCTTGCTGACGCTGGCCCAACCGGCCTTCGCCCAGTCCGCCGAACAACGCCTCGCCGATTTCCGCACCCGCGTCGAACGGCTCGAGGACCACGACCAGATCGAGCTGCTGCAGGCCTCCTACGGCTACTATTTCGACAAAGGCATGTGGACCGAAGTCGCCGCGCTGTTCACCCGCGACGGGCGGTTCGAATATGGCCAGCGCGGGGTCTATGTAGGGCGCGAGCGGATCCAGCGCTCGCTGCTGCTGTTCGGGCCCGAGGGGCTCTCGTCGGGGCGGCTCAACAACCACATGCAATTGCAGGCGATCATTACCGTTGCCGACGATGGCCGCACCGCCACCGCGCGCTGGCAGGGCATGGTGATGCTCAGCGCGCCGGGCGTGAACGGGCAGTGGGGCGTGGGGGTCTATGAGAATGCCTATGTCAAGGAGGCGGGCGTGTGGAAGATTGCCAGCCTGCATTTCTACCCGATGGCGCAGACCGATTACGATGTCGGGTGGATGCGCGGGGCCACGCAGATGGACGGTCCCAGCGCGCTGTTCCCGCCCGACGCGCCGCCTACGCAAGTCTATCGCAGCTATCCGTCGAACTACATCCCGCCGTTCAGCTATCCGCACCCGGTCACCGGCGAGCCGATAACCTTGGTGCAACCGCGTGACGATATTGCGGGGCGGGAATGATAATGCGTACGATCATTCCGGCGCTGGCCCTGTTGCTTGCCACCCCCGCCCCCATTATCGCTCAAACGCAGGAAGCCAACGCGGACCAGACCCTCGATGCGCTCGACGCGCGGATCACCCGGCTGGAGGACCTCAACCAGATCGAGCAGCTCCAGCGGGCCTATGGCTACTTCGTCGACAAGGGCCAGTGGACGCACTTGAGCGAATTGTTCGCCGAGGACGCGACGCTGGAGATCGGCGGCAAGGGGATCTTTGTGGGCCGCGCGCGGGTGCTCGAATACATGCAGACCGCGTTCGGGCCCGACGGGGCCAGCCCCGGCGTGCTGGCCAACCACATGCAGTTCCAGACCGTGGTCAACGTCAGCCCCGATGGCCGCACCGGCTGGCTGCGCGGGCGCGCCTTCGTGATGAGCAACGCGGGCTGGGGCCTGCCCTTGTACGAGGATGCGTTCGAGAAGGGCGACGACGGCGTGTGGCGCATCAAGCGGCTGACCGGGCCGTTCACGATGTACACCAACTGGCAGGGCTGGGGCGAAAACGCGCTCAACAACACCTGGCCCGACAAGTTCAACCCGCCGCCCGACCTGCCGCCATCGACGGTCTATCTGACCTATCCGGCCTATTACATCGCCCCGTTCCACTATCCCAACCCGGTGACGGGCGAGCCTTTCCGCCCCGATGTTGGTACGGTGGGCGCATACCAGGCCCCGCCGGGCACGGCTGCGCAGATGGAGGCGCTGGGTGTGGGGCGGCAGGTCGACGGCACGCAGCCCATTGCGCTGCCTCCGCAGGAATAGACGAGAACCATGACCCGCAAGTTCAAGTCCGCGCTGTTGGCCGGCATTACCCTGACTTTGGCCGCGTGCGCCGCCACCGCCGATGCGCCGCGCACCGTCGCCGCCGCTCCTGCCCGCTCGGTCGATCCGCTGGCGCACCCTTCCGCCAGCGAATGGCCGAGCGACGGGCGCGACTATACCGCTCAGCGCTACAGCCCGCTGACGCAGGTCAACTCCGCCAACATCAGTCAGCTCGGCCTCGCCTGGTATGCCGATCTCGACACCTTTCGCGGGGTCGAGGCGACGCCGGTCTATGCCGATGGCGTGCTCTACAACACGCTCAGCTGGAACATCACGACCGCATACGACGCGCGCACCGGGCAGGTTTTGTGGACCTATGACCCGCATACTCCGCGCGAATTCGGCCGCCTGGCCTGCTGCGAGCCGGTCGCGCGCGGGCTGGCGCTGAGCGGCGACAGGGTGATCATCGCGACGCTCGACGGGCGGTTGATCGCGCTCGACAAGCGCACCGGCCAGCCGATCTGGTCCACCCGCACCTTCGAAGCCGACAGCGGCTATGCCTACTCGATCACCGGCGCGCCGCGCGTGTTCGGCGACAAGGTGGTGGTGGGGCAGAGCGGCGGCGACATGGGCGTGCGCGGGTTCGTCTCGGCCTATGACGTGGCGACGGGGGAGAAGCTGTGGAAGTTCTTCCTCACCCCCAACCCGCAGGACACCACTGACGGCGAGGCATCCGACAGCGCGCTGCCGATGATGCGGCAGACCTGGGCCGACACCGGCCTGTGGCGCCAGCTGGGCGGCGGGGCCAATCCGTGGGATTCGCTGGCCTACGATCCGGCGCTCAACCTGGTCTATGTCGGCACCGGCAATGCCGTGCCGCATTCGCGGTTCTACCGCTCGAACAACGAAGGCGACAACCTGTTCGTCTGCTCGATCGTGGCGCTCGACGCGACCACCGGCGCATACCGCTGGCACTACCAGATGAATCCCGGCGAGGAGTGGGACTGGACCTGCACGCAAAGCATGATCCAGGCCGATCTTGTAATCGACGGGCGCCAGCGGCAGGTGCTGATGCAGGCGCCCAAGAACGGGTTCTTCTATGTGCTCGACAGGGTGACCGGCGAATTCATCCACGCAGGCGCGCACGTATTCCAGAACTGGAACGAGGGGTTTGATGAAGCTGGCCGCCCGCGCGTGGCCGATGCCGTACGCTATGGCGAGGACCCGCGCCTCGTCGCGCCGGGGCCAGCCGGGGCGCACAACTGGTTCCCGATGGCCTTTTCGCCGCGCACGGGCCTCGCTTATTTCCCGGCGTACCAGAGCGCGTTCGTCTATGCGCTGCAGCCAAACTGGACACCGCAGCCGATGCGCAGCAACAGCGGTTGGGGCGGCTTCGGCAGCCCGGCGGCGGCCCAGTTGATGGAACAGGCAAACGGGCTGGAGAAGGCCTGGCTCACCGCGTGGGATCCGGTCGCCAACCGCATTGCCTGGCAGGTCGAGCTGCCGCGCCACGGCAACGGCGGTGTGATGGTGACCGCCAGCGATCTGGTGTTCGAAGGCACCACGCGGCAGACCTTCGCCGCCTTCGACGCGCGCGACGGGCGCCAGCTGTGGGAATATCCCACGCAAAGCGCGCCAGTCTCCGGCGCGATCACCTATGAACTGGACGGGGTGCAATATGTCGCCATCAACGCCGGCTGGGGCGGCGGCGCGGCGCAGATCGAGCGCGGCGCAGGGATCGAGATGCCGCGCGCACCCGCCCGTCTGCTGGTGTTCCGGCTGGGCGGCACCGCGCAATTGCCGCCGCTCGCCGCCACGGCCTCAACCCCGCCCGAACCGCCGCCACTACGCGCGAGCGAGGCGACCGTGCAGCGCGGCCGCGAGCTGTTCTCGCAAACCTGCGCGGTATGCCACGGCCAGAACGCCATCGGCGGGGTCAAGGACCTGCGCCACATGACGGCGGAAACGCACGGAGTATTCAACCGGATCGTCCGCGAAGGGCTGTTCCTCGAAAAGGGCATGGCCAACTTCTCGGATATCGTCAGCCAGGAGGATGCCGACGCGATCCACGCCTACCTGATCGCGCGGGCGAACGAGGACTGGGGCCGGTAGGACCTTACCGCCGCAACGCCGCTGCTCCGTCGCCCACTATGGCGAAGGCCGACCAGTAGAACGGGTGCGAGGTTTCGGCCTCGTCCATCAGCGCGATCTGCGCCCGGCGCAGGGCTTCGGCGGTGGCCACGCCCGGTGCGGCCTCGAAGAACCCGCCGATCAGCCGTCCGGTGGCGTTGTAGTCGTCGGGCACCGGCCAGTGGCTGGCCACCACGGTGCGTCCGCCCGCGCCGACGAAAGCGCGCACCAGGCCGTCGAGCGCGAAGTCGCCGCCGGTCACCACGCCCGCCTCGCGGCTGGCGGCGAGGCCACCCGCGCCGGCGGTATTGCACGCCGAGAGGATCACGAGGTCGGCATCGAGCGACAGGTCGAAAATCTCGCCGAAGGTCAGCAAGCCATCCGAATCGGCATCGCCGAAGCTGGTCAGCAGCGCCGGGCGCGGCGGGCAGCCGGGCTGCGGCGCGGTAACGAGGCCGTGGGTGGCGAAGTGGAGCACGCGGAATTCGTCGAGGTCATCGCGCGCCTTTAGCCGGGTGTCGGTAAAATCGCCGCCGGTGAGCACTTCGACGCCTTGTCCGGCCCCGCCGAATAGCGCGCTCGCCGTGCGCAGTTCGGTGGCCGGGATCGGGTTGCCCCAGGCCGACGCGCCCCAGGTGCAGCGTCCGGCTGAAGCGCCTGCCGGTGCGGTGAGCTGGGTCGTTGGCAGGTTCTGCCCCAGTCCCAGGTACTCGCCGCGCGCATCGGAGGCGCGCGCGCGGCGCACCTCGCGGAAGGCGGCGGGGGAGACGGCGGTGGTCACCTCCAGGGCCCGGCCGAGCCACGCGGTGCCGCGGAAATCGTATGGATCGGCCGCCGGGTCCTCGATGCGCGCGAGGTAGCGCTGCACGCTTGCCTGATCCATCACCAGCAGGTTCGCGGGCAGGCGCAGCAAAGCGCCGTCGGGCTCGAACACCAGGTGCCGGACGCTGGCGAGGTCGCCCGCGACCGGGCTCAGCAGCGTGTCGAACAGCTGATGCGCGGTGGCGATTTCGAACGGATAGGTGATCGTCTGCCCGGCTTCCTCGACCGCGATCGATTCGCGCAGGGTGTCGACCATCGCGGCGATCGCGGTGGGGCTGGCGGGCAGTTGCCATGCGCGCGCGCTGTCGGGGCGGGCATAGATCGCGAAGGCGGCACCGTCGAGCATGACCAGCTTGAGGTAGGCCTCACCGGGCCGCAGGGTGGCCTGCAGGTCGGCCAGCGTCATCGGCGCTTCGCTGACCGCGCGATAGCGGGGATAGGCGCCAAGCGCCTGCTGCACCTCCAGCTGCCGATTGCGCACTTGCTCAAGCCGGCCAGAGGCATCGACCAGCTCCTCCGCTGCGCCTTGCGTTTCCTGCGTCACGCGGACCTGCGCCTGCGCCTCTTCGCCACGCAGCACTTCGACGGCGCGGGTCAGGTTGATCGACTGGCGGAACAGCTGCGCCGCCTCGTCGCTGCCGCCCGACAATTCGCGCGCCAGCACTGCTTGCGTCTGCGCCAGACCGGGGCGCTGCAGCAATTGGCTGGCGGCGAACATATCGGCAGTCGCGGCGGGATCGTCGGGCCGGTCAGCCAGCAGGCGGAAATAGGGCGTGAACAGGTGGCGGATCGCGGCGGGCGGGCGGTCCTCGCTCTGCGCCACCAGCGTGCGATAAAGCGCCAGCGCCTCGTCCGCGCGGCCGCTGCGGGCATAGAGCGCAGCGAGCTGTCCGCGCGCTGAAACAAGCGCTGGGGAGGCGGGGTAGGTCTGCTCGACCATTGTCACCGCCTGCCTGTGCAGCGCTTCCGCTGCGGCCAGGTCGCCGCGCGCTTCGGCAAGGTCGGCCAGCTCACCCAGGATCTGCGCGCGCAGCCAGATCATCGAGACCACGCGCCCGCCACGGACCGCCGCGATATCGCCGTAAGCTCCGCGCAGTGCCGCTTCGGCGGCGGCGGGCTGGCCCGACTGGCGCAGCACCGCTGCATTGAGGTAAGCGCTTTGCGCATCGAGCAGCGCCAGCCGCTCACGCAGGGTCAGCGCGCGGCCAACCTGCGACATTCCGCCCTGTTCGGCGGCGAGGCGCTCGGACAAGGCCGTGTCGATCTGCAATTGCAGCGAGGCATCGACGCTGTCGCTCAGCTCGGGCAGGGGGGCCGCCAGCGCCAGCCGCGCGGCGCCGGGGTTGCCGCGATTGAGCGCATCGATGGCACGGAAGTTGCGCTCCAGCCGCGCCAGCACCGGATCGACCTGCGCCGCCGGGTGGCCCGCCGCGAACAGCCGGTCGGCCTCGGTGTAGTTGCCAAGGTTCGATTGTTGCAGCGCTTCGTTGAGCACGGCTTCGGCGGACGTGCGCCCGCTGAGCGTGGCGGCGGAAACGGCGAAGAATTCGGCCGCTTCGGCGAAATGGCCCGCGTTGGAGCGGCGGTACGCCTCGTCGAGCGCGATTTCGGACGAGATCGCCTCGGCCTGCGCGCGGGCGAATGCCTGGCCGTCACCCGCCTGCGTCAGTGGCACATCGACCGTGCCGGGCACGCGCCGGTCGGTGGCGAGCGTGGCGAGACCGAGGCGCAAGGCATCGCGATAGACCGCAAGGCCGCTGGCAACGTAGATGCGTCCTCCGCTGCGCCCGGCCAGCACCAGCCGCTCGATCGCGCTGCCGGAGGACGAGCACACCAGGCTGCGCGCATCGTTCAGCGCGCCATTTATCGCCGGGGTGTCGCCATCGCGGCATCGCGCATCGGTGCCGGACGCAGCGGCGAGTGCGGCTTCGTAAGTGCCGCTGCCGATCACCCGCAGCGAGCCGACGGCGGCGGCGGCATCGCGGCACACGATCAGGTACGTCCGGTCGAACAGCCCTTCACCAGGTCGCGGCGACTGGATCTGTGCCTCGCACAGGCCGTTGCTGCCGATCGGGATCGAATCGCGCAAGCCCACGTGGTCCTGCTGGGCAAATGCGGGCGCGGTCGCAGAGGCGAGTGCGAAGGCGCCCAGCAAAGCGGGCAGCCAGCGGCGGGTAGATTGCTGAATCGCCATCATTCGTCCTCCCCGGCAGGTTGGGGCAACTGGTCGCCGCCGCTGGTCACCGGATCGGTCACCAGGCCCTGATCGTCGCCCTCGGGCACTTGCATCGCGCTGGCGAATTCGATGCCGAACGCCGCATCGATCTCCGCCTGCATCACCGCAGCGAGTGAGAACGGCACCTTGGGCACCTCGGTGAGGTCGCGGCTGGTCAGTGGCACGTCGGTCGGTGAGCTGCAGATCTGCGTCACGATGTTGCAATTGTTCAGCGTCGCGTCGGTCGAATAGTAGGTGGACAGCGGGGCGTCGCCGTAATCGACGGTGGCGAAAAACGCATTGTTGGTGGTCAGTATGCCGCTCCCGTTGTCGCGCGCGCCAAAGGTGATCACGCGCGCCGGGCGCGGCGCCAGATCGGGGTTCTGGCCGATGCTCAGGCCACCGAGACCGACAAGGATGCCGCGCAGGGTTCCCGCCGGGCCGGTGTTCTGGGTCAATACGAAGTCGCCGAATTCAATCTCCACGCGGTTGGCGGCAAGGTAATTGACCGGGGTGGAAAACGACGTGCTGTCGTTCAGCAAGGCGGACAGGCCTGCGGCATCGGGCGTTGCCACCAGCATGGGCAGCAGGGTGCTGGTGCCGGCAAAGATCGCCGGGCTGCTGATCGCCAGGGTGCCGGCAAGCGCGGGCACCGATCCGCCGCCGGTCAGCGTCACCGTGCCGGTCGGCAAGGTCAGTTGCAGGCTCGTCCCGGCGAACAACTCGAGCAGGTTGGTCGAAGCGACCGAGGTGTAGCTGACCGCGCCGACGATCTGCATCACGCCAGCGGTTGAAATCGTCAGATTGGCGGTCCCCTGCGGAGCGAGTGAGCCGGTGCGGGCAAAATCGCGCAGCAGCAGGTCGACCTGGCTATTGGCCGTGTTGGGGGTGAACACCTGCAAGGTGGCCGCGAACACGCGGTCCATCTCGGCCTGCGTCAAGGTGTAGCCGGGCCCTTCGGTGGTGCCGCCGAGGACGGCTTCGGCGGTCGTCTCGATCGAGGTGAACGACAGCGACTGCGCCGCAACCCGCGCGCCGGCGCCGATCGCCACATCGCGCGACGTGAAGGCGATGACATTGCCGGTCAGCCCGGCGGTGGCGGGATTGTCGCCGTTGATCAGCACCTGCCCGGCGGCGCGGCCGCTGAAATTGCCGGTGACCGAGGCGGGCGGGGCCTGGCCGGTGATGGTTCCCCCGTTGGCGGTCTCGAACAGCAGGTCGCCCGAGGTATCGAGCACGGCGAACTCGGTCACCGTGATGCGCCCGCCGCCCAGCGCCTGCAGACGCGACGTGGTCGCTTCGACCGCGCTGGTCGGATCGAGCGCATCCTGCACTGTTGCGGTCAAGCGGGTGAACGCAAGCACGCCATTGTCGATTGCGTCAAAACGGAATGTGCCGCCGGTGCCGCTGGCGGCGGTGGTGCCATAGCCGGGCGTGGCGGATACTGTCACCAGCGGCGCGGTGAGGGTGCTGCCGGGGCCCTGCGCCACCACTTGCACCACGCCGCCGGTCGCGGTCGCGCTGTTGAACGTGGTCGCCAGCGAGCGGCCCGAGAGCAGCGCGAGCGTGCTGGTGCCGGCGTTACCTGTGCGGAAGAACACCGTGCCGCCGGTGGCATCACCGGCATCGGTATTGCCGCTGTTGGTGCCGCCCACGGCATCGGCGAACAGTTCCAGCCGGTTGCCGTTGAGGCGTGCGGCATCATTGCTCACTTCGACCCGGCCACTGACCGCGTTACCGCCGGTGGTCGTGCCCGCCCCGCCTTGCGCCAGGCTGGAGACGTTGAGCAGGGTGGACGCGCCGGTGAACACCAGCTGCCCGCCGCTGGTCAGCGAGACCGACGCCTGACCGCTGTTGGCCGCGCCGCCGGTCGCGCCAGCACCGCCGTTGGCATTGCTCAGCAGCGTGGAATTGCCCGCGAGAGTGGCCGCGCCGCCGGTGACCGTCAGCGTCGCGCGGGCCGCACTGGCCGCGCCCCCGGCGCTAGTGCCAGTGCCAGAGCCGCCGTAGGTTATTGCCGCTGCATCGAGCCGCGTGGCGAGTTGCGCAGTGCCGCCGACGGTGACAGTTGCCGCGCCGCCGCTGGCCGCGCCGCCCCGGGTGTTGTTGGCGCTCGCCAAAATGCCCGCTCCGCCGCGCGCCTCGCTCAGCACCTGCAAGGCTCCGCCGTTGAACTGGCTGCTGCCCGTCAAGTTAACGCTGGCACTGCCGCCGGCCGCCGCGCCGCCCTCGCCCCCGTTGACCGTGGAGCTGCCGCCGCGAGCTTGACTGGTGACCAGCAGCTGGGCGCTGGGCGCCGCCGTGATCGCGGGCAAGGTGAGCGTCGACGTGCCGCCGACCGTCAGCGAGGCGTCGGCCCCGGACGCCGTGCCGCCGACCCCGTCGCCGCCGCCGGTCTTGCCGCCGGTGACACTCGCCGAGATGGTCGGGCGCGCCGGTCCCGTGCCGGTGATCGCGACGGTGGAACTGCCCTGGATGTTGAATTCGGCGGTGGCGGTGATGGCGTCACCGCCTTCATGCTCGTCCGAATCGCCGCCACTGACCGAGCCGGAAATGGTCAACGACCTAGCAGCGATGCGCGCCGCGCCCAGCGTTTCCAGCCGCGCGAAAGCCTCGAACGCGTCTCCGCCGCGACCGAGCGGCCCTTGGCCCGCGCCGCCCGTGGCGGTGGAGGAGAGGGTGATGCTGCCGTTTGGCGCCCGCAGGCTTGCGGCATTGACCGACACGCGCACCGGTGCGCCGCTCGCTTCGCCGCCCACATCTTCAAGGCTGGTGCCGCCCGTGGCCACGGCTTCGAACACGATATCGGTATTGCCCACAAGTTGGCTATCGGTCGTGATCGTGACGAACACGCCGCCGCCCGCTGCCGCGCCGCCGACATCCTCGTCACCCGATCCGGCCTTGGCGCTGGTCACCAGCGACACATTGCCTGCGCTGAGGAAGGATGAGTTGCCCGCAAGGTCGAGGGTGACCGTGCCAGCCGTCGCCGCGCCGCCGAACCCTGGCCCGGTGCTGCCGTCGCCGCTGCCATTGCCGCCCGTGCCGACCGACGAGGCGGCGAAGCTGGCGACCGACAGGTTGCTAGCGTTGGCGAGGTCGAAGGTCACATTGCCGCCGGTGCCGTCACCGCCGGTGTAGCTGCCGTCGCCTTGACCGAGGCTGGTGGCCACGAAGTCGCCTCCAGTCATGGTGATCGAGCTGTTGTCGAGCGTCACGTCTATCGTCCGCCCGGTGCCGTTGCCGCCGGGGCCTTCGACGGCCGAACCGCCGATGCCGGCGCTGGTCAGCGTGACATCGCCGGTCGAGCTGAAGCCCGCGCCGCTGGTCAGTTCCAACAGCACAATGCCGCCCAGACCGGTGCCCGGATTGTCACCTTCCCCACCGGTGGCCGTGCCGTCGATGGTCAGCCCGTCGGTGCTGAAAGCTGCGGATTCGAGGTCGATTGTTAGGATGCCCGATACCGCATCGCCGCCATTGTTGCCTTCGCCCCCGGTGGCGAGCGAGGACAGCGTGGTCAGCCCGCTGTTGACCAGCAGCGTGGTACCCGGATCAAGCGTGATCGAGACATTGCCGGCATTGGCGAGGCCGCCCGTGCCGCTTTCGGAAAAGCCACCCTCGGCGTTCGACTGGGCGGTCAGGGTGCCGCCAACGGTGATGCTGCTGAGACTGTTGAGCGCCTCGATCGTGGTCGAGCCGCCAAAG
Source organism: Alteraurantiacibacter sp. (assembly GCA_039927835.1). Taxonomy (GTDB): domain Bacteria; phylum Pseudomonadota; class Alphaproteobacteria; order Sphingomonadales; family Sphingomonadaceae; genus Alteraurantiacibacter. Next base: position 26,169 of record JBDSUF010000007.1, on the reverse strand, counting down.
CCGCCGCCGGCCGCTGCGCCCGGCACCGCGCTGTAGGCACCGCTGCCGTCGGTGGCCAGGGTGACATTGGCGCCAAGATCGATCTGTCCACCGCCCGCTGCCTGCACCAGCAGCGTGCCGCCGCTGCCGTCGCCCACCGGCTGCCCGTCACCGAAGCCGCGAATGGCGTAGGCGGCGGCGTTGGCGTAGACTTCCACGTTACCATCGACCGTCACCACGCCGCCGCTGTCGGCCCGCAGATTGGCCGTGCCGCCATCGGCAAAGCCGCCCGAATTGAACGCCAGGAAATCAACTGGCGATATGGCGCTGGCATCGATTAGCAAGGTGCCGCTGATATCGATGGGGCCGCCAAGCGCCCGGACTTCGGCGATCCCGCCAGCGGCGTTGCCCGCCACCTGCCGGCCGCTGTCGAGGCCCATCTGGCCGGTTGCCAGCACGCTGGCATTGCCGGTGATCGTTACCCGCCCACTGGGCGTAGCGGTGATCTGCGCCAGCCCGCCCGTTGCGTCGAGCATGGCCAGGCTGTTGACGTTAACGGCAGTAATGCCCACCGCGTTGGCCGACACCACCACATCGCCGGTGATATCGACCAGACCCGCCGTGTCCCCCCTGATCTGCGATGTCGACCGGCCGTAGAGGAACACGTCGCCGGTGATCACCGTCGTCTGGTCAGCGACGCCGATCTGCGCAAAGTTGGAGGAATGGGCGACAAGGTCGCTGGTGATGGTGGAGCCACCGATCAGCAGATCGGCCTCGGACGCGCTGGTTACCGTTCCACGGGTGAAATCGTTCAGCACGCCGGCAGTGCTGACGTTGTAATTGGCCGACAGCACGATCACGCCGTTCTCGATCGTCGCGCTGGCCGCCGGATCGAAACCCAGGTTGCCCCTGAACAACAGCTCGAACGGGCCCACCGTGCCCCTTGCCACTCCGTAGATCACGTGGGGATCGGCCGCACCCAGACTGGCGGGACCACCCGTGCTGCCAAAGTGCTGGATCGGATTGGCCGACGAGGTGCCGACAGAAATGGCGATGTCGAACAACCCGGCGTCGTAAGCCAGCGAAAGCTCCTCCCCGGCGATATAGGCGACGCTGCCGTTGATCGTGGCATCGCCGCGGATTTCTATCTCGGGCGCGGTGACCACCAAATAGCTGCCTTCGGAGGGCGCATTGATCTGCGATCCGTTCGCCAGGACCACCGGCCGCGTGCCGCCGCTGAACAGCAGCGGTCCGGTGCCGGCGAGGTAATCGTCGAAGGTGGTGATATCCGGGTTCAGCGAGGACAGGAACAGCCGTCCCACGTCGAACACCGCTTTGGGCCCGATGGCGAGACCGCTGGCGGAATAGAACATCACCGTGCCGCCGGGAGTGGTGCCGCCCGCTCCGTCGCGCAGGACGGAGATCACGTGCCCGTCGAACAGCGGCGCGGCGCCGTCGGCCGAGGGCAGGATGCGGTTGATGATGGCGAAGTCGGTTGCGCCGACGGTGCCCTGGTAGGTCACCGTGTTGCCATTGGGCAGGAAGGTCAGCGCGGAGCCCGAGCCCTCGGTCGGCCGCCAGTCGACCACGGCATCAAGCCCGGTGACGGTGATCGTGTCCTGATTGGGCACCGTGCGGTCAATCACCACCGTGCCTTGGATGATGGCGGGGGAGGCGTTGAACCCGTCGGCGCGCGCGGACTGGGGGAGGGCGATCAGGCCCAATGCGAGCGCTGCGCTGCCGCAGGTGGCGAGGAGCGAAGTCTTGCGCCCATGCTGACGAGTGGGGGTGGCGACCATCTCAGAATCTCCAGGGCAGCAGGCGGCTGGTGAGCGAAAGCAGCACGCGCACGTCGCCGCGCGGCTGCCCGCCAAGGCGGCGGGTATCGGGATTGTGCAGCGGCACGGCCACGGCCAGGTCACCCTGCATCCCGCGGACCCAGGCGAACCGCAGACCGCCGCCGACCGAGGCGAGGCTATCCGGGTTGCTCGCCCGCTGGCTCGGATCGCGGTCGCTCACCCGCGCGGCATCGACGAAAGCATAGGGCTGCACGGCAAAGCCGTTGGCGCCGCGCGGAACCAGCGAGCCGAGGCGGAATTCCACCGTCGCCGCTACCCCGCGATCGCCGCTGATTGCGCCGGGATCGTAGCCGCGCCCGATCCCATAGTTGCCGCCGGTCAGCTCCTCAAACGCGGGCAGCGGGTCGCTGGTCAGCTGCGCCTGCGCGCGCACCACTACGGCGAATGCGGGAACCGGGCGGTACTCGCCCTCCAACTCCGCGCGCAGCAGCAGCGCGGTCGGGTCCTGCTCGACCCGGCTGGGCACCTTGTTGAGTGCGATGCAGGCGAGCGGCGCGCCGCGGCAATCGCTGTTGGCGCCGAGGATTGCCACGCCCTGCCGCACTTCGCCGCTGAGGCCGAGGCGCCAGCGCGGCTCGAACGGGGTGTAGCCATCGCGGCGTGCCAGCGAGGCACGGTCGGTCTGGGTCAATGCGAGCCGCGCCCACACCGTCCGCCCGTGATCGCGCGACAGCAGCGCGGTGTTGGCGGTGACGTCCTGGTTGACCACGTCGAGCCCCGCCGAACCGGTCAGCCGCGTGGCCTGCGTCAGCACGAAGGGATAGGCCGCGTGGATCCCGGCGAACAGCGTATCGGCGCGCACGGTGAACCCGGCGATGCCCAGCGTCGGGCGCGCCCAGCCGAGCGTGACTTGCCCGCCCAGCCGCAGGCCGTCGCCGCCGACCAGCATCTCGTGGCTGGCCTGAACGGTCTGCTGTTCGGAGAAATCGGCCGAGGAGAACGCGGTCAGGCTGGTCACGTCACCCATGCCGGTCAGGTCATAGAGCCGCGCGGAGACAAGGCCGCCGAAAGGCCCCAGCGCGCGACTGCCGTAGTTCTGCACATTGACGCTGACTTCGACCGGGCGGCGGAGCACCGCCACTTCGCCGATCAGGTCGCCCGGCTGGCCGCCCGCCGCCGCGCGCAATGACAAGCGCACGTCGAGGCCGGGAATGTCGTCGGCCAGCATCAGGCTGCGCTCGGCCTCGTGCACGTTGAACACCGGCTGACCCACCAGCGGCTGGAGATAGCGCGCCAGCAAGGCCTGCGACGGACCCGCCTCGCCGCGCACGCGCAGCGCGGTCAGTCGGCCCAGCACCACGCGCAATTGCGCCGCGCCGCCGGTCAGACGTTGCTCGGGAATTTCGACCGCGGCGAGATATCCCGCCTCAGCCAGAGCGGCGCTGGCGCGGGCGCGGATATCGCACAGCACGGACAGCGGCAGCTCGCGCCCGATATAGGGCTGGTAGGTGCCCGCGAGATCGACCCCGGTCGTGGCCTCGGCGCCGACGAAGGTGACCTCGCTCAGCGTTACGCGGATCTGCGCCATCGCCGGGTTGTCGAGCGCACAGGTGCCGCGTTCCAGCCCGCCGTCGATCGTCAGCGTGGTGCGCGGCGTTTCAGGGCGGGTATCGGGCGGGAGCAGCTCGCCGCGTGACGGCGGGGCAATCTGCGGCAGCGTGGCCTGTGCCAGCGCGGGTTGGGCCAGCACGCAGGTCGTCAGCGCCAGGCCGGCAGCAAGCGCCCGCAGCGAGACCCCATGCGGTCGTACGATAATATGATCCAAGCTCGACAAACCCGTCCTTCCCCAATGGCCGGTTGACCCGCGCTAAACCCGATCCGGTGCCGGCCTGTGCTGGCGGTCATCGGTGAGTGGTGCGGAACTGAAGCGTGCGAACTCCGAGTAAGCACCTATGGCCCGCCTGTCCCCGCCCGGCAACGACTATGCGACGAAAATCTATTGAAGCCCCAAAGTGCTGGCGGCGGCGCGCAATTGCGGGGCGGCGGCGGGATTGGCTTCGAGCGCCCGGGCATAGGCGGTGCGCGCCTGATCGTCCTGCCCCAACTGGCGATAGCTGCGCATCAGCATGATCCAGCCGTCGACGTTGGCCGGGTCCGCTTCCAGCCGCGCGGCGAGGCGGGTGACCATCGCCTGCGCCATGTCCTGTTGCTGGCTTGGCGGAATCGAGCTGGCGGCGGCGAGGTCCGCCTGGCTGGGTCCGGGAATGCCGCCCATCGCCGGGGCGGCGGGCGCGACTGCTGCGGGCAGGTCCGAACGCGTGGCCAGCGCCTGGTCGATGCGCGGCTGCAGGTCGCTGCCCTCGCGCTGGCCGACCTGGCTGATGGTGCGGACGAGGTCGGTCTCCCACGGCGCGCCGGGCGGGGTATCGGCCAGCAGCGCCAGCCAGTCGGCGATGGCGCCCCCGTGATCGCCGCCGAGGTCCTTGTTCACGGCGAGGAAATAGCGTCCGCGCGGATCGGCCGAATCGAGCTCTACCGCGCGGCGGAAGGCGGCGAGGGCTGCGGGCGGCATCGGGTCGCGCTCGCTCGCCATCACCCGCGCCTCGCCCAGCGAGGACCACAGCACCGCGCTGTCGGGGGCAATCTGCGTGGCCTTGTCGTAAGCATCGACGGCCTCGGCAAACAGGTTGCGGCTGAAATAGGCGAAGGCCAGCCGCTGCCACGCGGCGGCATCGTCGGGTGCGGCTTCGGCGGCCACGCGCAGCGCGTCGATCTCGGGGTCGCCGGTGGCTGGGGCGGGTTCCTCGGTGGCGGTGAACAGGCGGTCAAGGTCGCCCCCGGTCAGCCGCCACGTCGCCGCGCCCGCCAAGGCCACGGTTGCCGCGAGCGCGATGACAGCGCCCATTTTCCAGCCCGACTTGTCGCCATTGTTGTCGCTTTTGTCCAAAGGTGCCCCCTCACATGTCGCCATATGGTAGGCACAGATCGAATGGTCTGCCACTGCCGGTTTTCAACCGCCAGCGATTGCGTCATAAGGATCGTCTTGGGGGGACAATATGGCGGCGAATCCGGGCCGGGTGCAGGTTGCGATTGTGGGCTCGGGCCCCGCAGGCCTCAGCGCGGCAGCCCACGCGGCTGATCTGGGGATGAGCCACGTGCTCATCGAAAAGACCGATCACCTCTCCGATACGATCTACAAATACCAGAAGGGCAAGCACGTGATGGCCACGCCATCGAACCTTGTCCTGCGCGCCGATCTCGATTTCGACGCCGGCAAGCGCGAGGTGATCCTGGGAACCTGGGACGAGCAGGTCGCCGCGCGCGGGGTAGTGGTGCGCTACAACGCCGAGGTTAAGGCGATCCGCGGCACCGGCGACCCGATTCCGGGCAGCGTCCAGCAGATCGTTACCCGGGCGCGCGACGGCACGAAGTCGGTCAAGGAAATCCAGCGCCACGCTCCGCCCTATGCGATCGAGTTGAGCAACGGCGAGACCGTGATTGCAGATAACGTCATCCTTGCCATCGGCACCCAGGGCAATCCCAACCTTATGCGTTGCCCCGGCGCCGATCTGCCGCATGTGCAATACCAGCTCGATGACCCGGCGGAGTATGTCGACGAACACATTGTCATTGTCGGCACCGGCGATGCGGGGATCGAGAACGCCCGCGGCCTTGCCGAAGACCCGGCGCAGCGGAATACCGTCTCGATTCTCAACCGCGGCGATGACTTCCCGACGGCCAAAGCCGCCAACGTCAGCGCACTGATGGCCGATCACGAGGCGGGCACGCTCTCCGTCCGCACCGGGAGCGAGACCAAGTCGATCGAACCCGGCTGGATCACGCTCACCACCCGCGACGGCGAACTGCGCATGCCCTGCGACCGGATCATCGCCCGCATCGGCTCGGCCCCGCCACGCGCCTTTGTCGAGGAATGCGGCATCGAATTTTCGAGTGAGGACCGCGGCGCCTATCCCAAATTGTCGCCGGTGTTCGAATCGACCGCGCCGGGCATCTTTGTGATCGGTGCGCTGGCGGGCTATCCGCTGATCAAGCACTGCATGAACCAGGGCTATGACGTCGTCGAGTTCATCAATGGCAACACATCGCTCAAGCCCGCCGACGAGCCGATCATCCTTGCGAAATTCAAGAATTTGCCAGGTAACCGCAGCACTGAAGAATGGCTCGAATTTCTGCGTACCAACGTGTCGATCCTGAACGGCATGAACCCGCTGCAGATGCGCGAATTCATGCTTGATTCCGAGGTAAGGTTCTGCCGCGCGGGCGAAGTGATCTTCGTACGCAATGCGCCGGGATCATCGCTGTTTGGTATCGCCAGCGGCTCGGTCGCGGTCGAGGTCGATCCCGCCGACCCCTCGATCACAATTCCGATCGAGGCGGGCTCGATCTTTGGTGAGGTTGGCCTGATTTCGGGACGCCCCCGCGGCGCGACCATTCGCGCGGCTGAAGACACCATCGTCGTTGAAATCTCGCGCCTCGCCGCGCTCAAGCTGCAATCGCAGGTGCCTTCGGCCAAGAAGGCGATCGAGCGCATTTCGATCGAGCGGCAATTGCTGCAGATGTTCGGTTCGGGCCTGACGCGTGAGGATGTCGCTCCGCTGGTGGAAGCTGCCGAGTTACACGGAAAGAACGCGGGCGAGGTGGTCGTCTCTGAAGGCGCCGACGACAAGGACATCTACATCATTCGCCGGGGATCGATGGTGGTGGAGAAGGACCTCGGCGGCAAGCCGGTGTTCCTGTCGTATCTCCCCGCCGGCAGCTATTTCGGCGAGATGGCGGTGATCGACGGATCGAAGCGCACCGCCACGGTCAAGGCTGCGATCAAGAGCGAGGTGGTCAAGTTCCCCGGCGCGCTGTTCACCGATCTGCTCAAGGCCCGCCCGCGCGTGCACGAGCGGATTCTGGCCGACATGGAAGGCCGCCGGCGGATCAACTCGTTCGTCGAGGAGCGCAAGGCCACCTTCGGCTCGGCGGCGGACATGTACTCGCAGATTGCCCAGTTCCTCGTCGACAACGGCATCGGCGAGGCGACCGACGCGCTGCTGATCGACGAGACCCTGTGTGTCGGCTGCGACAATTGCGAGAAGGCCTGCGCCGACAGCCACGAAGGCCTCAGCCGCCTCAACCGCGAGGCGGGCAAGACCTTCGCCCACCTCCACGTGCCGACCTCCTGCCGCCATTGCGAGCATCCGCACTGCATGGCCGATTGCCCGCCCAACGCCATCAAGCGCGGCCCCGATGGCGAGGTGTTCATCGACGACACCTGCATCGGCTGCGGCAATTGCCAGCGCAACTGCCCCTATGGCGTGATCCGCATGGACGCCCCGCCGCCTGAAAAGCCGGGCCTGCTCACCTGGCTGCTGTTCGGCGCCGGGCCGGGACCGGGCGAGGCGAGCTATTCGTGGCGCAAGAAGAAGGCCGAGAAGCAGGGCCTCACCACCGCCAAGCAAGCGGTCAAGTGCGACATGTGTTCGGGCATCGACGGCGGCCCCGCCTGCGTGCGCGCCTGCCCCACCGGGGCGGCGATCCGCGTGGCGCCCGAGAAGTTCCTCACCGTCACCGGCGAAGGGGGCCTCGACTGATGGCCACTACACCGCTGCGCGAACCCCGCCGCCGGACCCGCGAGAGCGACCACGAGGGCTTCCTCGTCCACAAGCGGTTGCGCTGGCTGAAGGTGGCGACCGTGCTGAGCCTCGCGGCCATCGTCGCCTATCTGTTCATCGACGTCGATCCGCGCCCCAATGGCGGCACCTGGTACGGCTATACGCTGGGCACCGTGGGCGCGGGGCTGATCGTGTGGCTGGCGCTGCTCGGCGTGCGCAAGCGGCGGATGAACCCCGGCGTGTGGTCGCTCAAAGCCTGGACCAGCGCGCACGTCTATCTCGGGCTGTCGCTGATTGTCATCGCCACGCTGCACACGGGCTTCCAGTTCGGCTGGAACGTGCACACGCTGGCCTATGCGCTGATGATGCTGGTGATCGCTTCGGGGGTTTACGGCATCGTCGTCTATGCCGTGCTGCCCGCGCGCCTTTCCAACAACCGGCGCGAAATGACCAAGTCGCAGATGCTCGATGCGCTCGACGCGCTCGACCGGCAGCTCGAAAGCGCCGCGCAGCCGCTAGGCCGGGCGGAGAGCGACCTGGTGATCGGCGCGCTGGAGCAGGACCCGTTCGCCGGGGGCTTGCCCATGCGGCTGAGCGGACAGCTGCGCAATTGCCGCACTGCTGCCGCGATCGACGGGCTGGGCACCATGGACGATACCCCCGATGAGCAGCGCGTGCTGGCGCTGCTCACCAAGCGCCGCGCGCAGCTTGACCAGATCCGCCGCCACTTGCGCCTGAAAGCCATGCTGGAAGTGTGGCTGTTCGTGCATGTGCCGCTGACCATTGCCCTGCTGGGCGCGCTGACGGCGCACATCGTCAGCGTGTTCTATTACTGGTGAGGGACGGCACATGGACTTCCTGATCCGCACCATCGATTTCACCGCCGCCGGCCGCGAGATCGTGCGCGACCGCGAGGTGAGCGCCGACCACCTCGACGTCGGGCGCGATGCCGCCAATGCGATCCACTTGCCCGATCTGGCGGTGGAGCAGGCCCATGTGCGGATATCGGCAACGCCATCGGGGCTGATCGACCTGTCGGCGCTCGGCACGCTCGGCTTTACGCTTGACGGGCGGCAGGCCACGCAGGCGAGCGTCGATCCGGCGCGCGGCGGGGAGCTGGGGCTGGGCTCGTTCCGCCTCGCCTTCAGCCGAGAGGATAGCGAAGGTGCGAGCCGCGTGGTCATCACCGTGCGCCAGCTGGCTGACGATGAGGGCGAGGGCAAGGACCGGCTGCGAAACTTCGCACTCGCCGCCGCCATGCCTGGCAAGCGGGCGATGGCGTGGATCGGCCTCGCGCTCGTGCTGCTCGCCTTCCTCGGCGTGCCCGTCTGGTCGAGCCTTCACCGGCCGGAAGTTGAACCCGATGCCGAGGCGACAGGAGCGGTCCTGATGGACGCCAGCTGGAGCACCGGCGCGCTATCCACCGCGCACCACGGGCTCGAGGACCAGTGCGAGGCGTGCCATACCGAGCCGTTCCAGCCGGTGCAGGATGCCACCTGCGTCACCTGCCACGAGGGTATCGGCGATCACGCCGAAGACCCGCGCATGTCGCTGGGCATGCCGCAGGCCAGCGGCACCGATGCACTGCTGTGGAATGTCGCGCAGGCCTTCGGCAAGCCCGGCCCCGGCGCCTGCACCGATTGCCATACCGAGCACGAGGGGGCGGGCCGGATGGAGCCGACCCGCCAGCGCTTCTGCGCCGATTGCCACACCACGCTCGACGCACGGCTGACCGATACGGCGCTCGGCAACGCGCGCGATTTTGGCACCATGCACCCGGAATTCATGCTGGCGGTTTTGCCGCGTGATGGGGCGACGGAAGCCGTGCGGGTGTCGCAGGCGACCAACCCGCGCAGCTTCCCCGGCCTCAAGTTCCCGCACGATGTCCACCTCGACGCGCGCAGCGGAGTGACGCAGATGTCGCGCCGGCTGGGGACACGGGCGGGTTATGGCGGGGTGCTGGAATGCAGCGATTGCCACGAACCGACCGCCGATGGCTCGCGCTTCCTGCCGGTGAGCATGGAGGAGGATTGCGAGGCCTGCCACAGCCTCGTCTATGACAAGGTCGGCAGCACCTACCGCACGCTGAGCCACGGCGATATCGACCAGGCCGAGGCGGACCTGCGCGCGCTTGACCGCGTCGGCCGCCGCCCCGTGGTGAGCAATCGCCGCCGTCCGGGTGAGTTCGGCGAGGGCGGGATCTACTACAGCAACTTCAGCGCCGTCTCGCCCACGTCGCTGCGTGCTTCCGCGCTCAACACCGATGGTCTGTGCGGTGATTGCCACTTGCGCGGCGATCCCTCGCAAGGCCCGCTGTCGGTCATGCCGGTGACGCAGCTGGACCGCTATATGGCGCACGGCTGGTTCGACCATCAGGCGCATGAACAGGAGGATTGCACCACCTGCCACACGGCGGAAACGTCCGACCGGGCGAGCGACCTGCTGCTGCCCGATCTGGCATCGTGCCGCGACTGCCACATGGGCGAGGCCGCGCAACAGGCCGAGGTGCCCAGTTCGTGCGCCATGTGCCATTCGTTCCACCCCCCGACACAAGGGGGTTCCCCCGCGCCGCGCCGCGTGGGACAAGGCCATCCGCAAACTGCCAGCTCCGGGAGAGAGTTGGGCAGCGGGGAAAGCAGACGCTCGGGGGGAGCGATGTCAGGGGGGAGTGCCAGTCGATGATCATCGCGCAGATGACCGATATCCATATCGGCTTCGATCCCGATGCCAAGCCAGAGGAACTGAACCGCACCCGCTTTCGCGCCACGCTCGACCGGCTGTTGAAGCAGCCCAACGTGCCTGACATGCTGATCTGCACCGGCGACATCACCGATCGCGGCGATGCGGACAGCTTTGCCCGCACGGCCGAGCTGCTTCATGGTCTGCCGTTCCCGGTGCGCATGATGGTGGGCAACCACGATAGCCGCGCCGGGCTGCTGGCGGCATTCCCCGGTACCGCCACCACAGATGGCTTCGTGCAGACCGCGTTCGTGCAGGATGGCCTGCTGGTGGTGCTATTGGATACGCTGGAGGAAGGCCGCCACGGCGGCGCGTTTTGCGCAGGCCGCCGCGACTGGCTGCGCGGCGTGCTGGAGGCGAACCGGACCACGCCCACGCTGGTGTTCATGCATCACCCGCCGGTGATCAGCGGCATCGATTGGATGGACCCCGCGCCGGACGAGGAGTGGATCGTCAACCTCAAGGCGGCGTTCGACGGCATGGACCAGGTGCAGGCGATCCACTGCGGCCACCTCCACCGCCCGCTGGTGACCAGCTTCTGCGGCATCCCGCTGGCCGTAACCCCGGCGGTGGCGCCCTTGGTGTCACTCGACCTGCGCCCGATATCAGGCGAGGTGCCCGACGCCCGCGCGCTGATCACCACCGAACCGCCGACCTATGCGCTGCACCACTGGGACGGCACGCGGCTGGCGACGCACTACGAAAAGGTCTGCGACTGGCAAGTGATCGCCTACTACAGCCCGCACCTGCAACCGATGATCCGCGAGATGGAGCGGGAGCGGGGGTAGGCTCTGCCCGCACTACGGCGCAGGGGTCAGATCTTCCCACTCGCCACGAGTGTACCCAGCAGCGCATTAACGCGTGTTTGCCATCCCGGACCTGTGCCCCGCAGATGCTTGACAGTCTCTGCATCAAGGCGGATTTTCACCTCCACTTTGGGCGCCAGCAACTTTGGCCGGCCGCGCCGCGAAGGCTTCATTCCCGCCATGAACGCCGCATCCATCGGCGGGTTGTCATCGTGCAGGTTTGCGTCAAATTTGGTCATGGTAGAATCTCGTTTCGTGCTTTTCCGCCGGGCGCAGGCTGATGATCCGGACAGCATCGTCATCGGTGCCTTGTGTAAATACCATCACATAAAGACGGGCACCGATCAGGCCGATCGCGACGAAGCGGGTTTCGCCATAATCAAACCGGTCATCTTCACGCTCGAGTGCCGTATCCCAGTCAAAGCCTGCCGCAGCCTGCAATGAGACGCCGTGCTTGGTCCGGTTCGCCGCATCCTTGGCTGGATCAAACTCGACTTTCATGGATTTATGTACACCCATTAAATGCCTGGCGCAAGTGTGTTCGCCACCTACGGCTCGCAGCAGCAGCCGATGATCAGCGAGATGGAGCGGGAGCGGGGGTAGGGTTCACTTTAGGTGAGCTTGTCTTTTCCCGCTTTTCTGACCTTGCTTGGACCGGCTTGGTTTACCTGCGAAGAAAGCATCCCAGATTACGAGGTAAAGAAAAAAGCATCCTAAAAGGAGGAGTGTCGCTCCGAGCAACACGGGGACAATCGACCAACCGGGCCAGAGGTCCGCTCCGACAGCCACCGAATTTTCTGGGTCTTTGGGATCGAAGCGAACGATGACTGCGCTCCCGACAGGATGGTCAGAAACAAGTGGGCAACCTCCTTCGCCGCCTATGTGGATCTGGCCGTTGGACTGGAATTGATAGGTAAAGGCGCACGATCTTGTTGTGAGCTTGGACGATTCGGTCACGATTGCAGTTGCCGAACGCCCAGTGTTCAGAACCTCGATGCGCCGGTCACGCTCTGTCAGCCCCGCGTATCCAATCAGCGCCAGAGGTAGCGAAACAATAAGCCCAAGCACTGTTAGTGCCGCCAGTCCCTTCAGTAAGCGCTTGATTGCATTAGGCCTCATCTCAACCAAGCCAACCTCACCGCGCCAACACCGGCCCAACCCCCGGCACCCACACCCCCATATCCACCTCATCCGTCACCCGCCACGGCACCCCCGCGCGCGTCAGGAACAGGTTTTCCATTTCCTCGCGGTTGAACGGGCGTGAACCCAGGCGACCGAACACCGCCATCTGGCCGCCGGTTTCGTCCACCGCGCGGTCGCGGTCGAGGCCTTTGCTCATCGCCAGCGCGGGTGAGGGGGTGCGGGCCCAGGCGATCATTTCGGGCATCGGGGCGGGCGAAAAGCCGTAGAAGTTGGGCTGGCTGTCGGGGCTGGTCAGTTGCAGCACTTTCATTCCGTTGCGGCCATCGGCGACATAGGCGAACAGGCTGGCGTTGGTGCTGGCGACCACCACGTCCTCGACATCGGTCATCGTGCCGCCGAAAGTCTCGCGGCGGTAGATCGTGGGGGCCAGAGGCCGCGTGATGTTGACGATCACCAGCCCTTCGGCCTTGGCGGCGACATAGGCATAGGTGCGCGCGAGGTACACGCGGCGGGCATCGGCCATGGGCACGGTGCCTTCAGGCCGGGCGACCGGACGGCGCAGGTCGGTCACGTCGAACAGCTTGAGGCCATCGGCATCGGTCACCCACAGGTAGCGGAACTGCAGCGCGCTGGCCCGCGCATCGCGCATCGGGTTGACGCTGGTCACGCGCGGATTGGCGGGATCGGTCAGGTCCACCGTGACCAGCCCGGCATCGGCCACGATATAGGCCATCGCGCCGCCCAGCGTCACATGCTGCGCACCGGTCAAGACCCCATCGGGGTTGAAGGCATCGCGCCCGCCCGCAAACTCCAGCCGGTGCAGGTCGTTGTTGCGCAGCTCGCCATCGGCAAAGGTATCGACGTTGACGAGGATCATGCCCTCCACCGCATCGGTGATCACGGCGTAGGAGTAGATCGGCAGGAACGCCTGCTCCTGGTTCATGCTGCGCATCTCCGCCGTGTTGCGCGTGGGAGCGATGGCCTGGTTGGTGGGGATGGCCATGCACGTGGCATTGCGCGTGGCCACGCGGGTGCTGCCCGTCAGTGGGCCGAACGGCTGAGTCACAATCGGCTCGGAGATACCCTTGTTGGCGATGCTGGCGATATCATAGACGCGAAAACCCCCGCGCCCTTCGGCCACGAACATGTATTCGCCGCGCATCTGCAAACAGCGGACGGCATCGCGCGTGCTTTCGGTCACGTTGCGGAACTGTTCGGTCCCGCCCGCTTCGCCCGACAGGCCGTCGCTGAAGGTGTCACCGCGCGTCCAGTTGATCAGCTCGCGGTGGTTCTGCTCGACGTGCAGCTGGTAGTATTCGGGATAGGCGAAGCGCTGGAGGTATGAGCCGATCACCGCCTGCGGCTCGTCCCATTCGGTCACGCGGGTGGCCTGGAAGCCGCCCTCCAGCCCGGTCCATGCGTTGAGGCCCAGGAAGTTGACGTAATTGGTCCCCAGCAGCAGCAGCTGCGCCATGATGGCGTTGTTGTCCTCGGCCTGCGAGAGGTGGCAATCGGTGCAGCGCTTGGTCTCGGTCACGCGCACGGTATGCGGGAAGTGCGGCGCGAAGGCCTGGCTGGAAAACCCGATCGAGCTGATCGGCGGCTGCTGGATATAGATCCGCTCGCGGTTGATGTTGGTCGAGCTGAGCACCAGCGCCGAGGTGGAGCGGACGGGCGCGATCTGGTTGCCCTTGGTGGTCATGTGGCGGCCGAGCTGGAACATGTCATCGCGCGCCACCTGCGGGTTGTAGGTGGCGAAGTTCCGCGTGGTCTCGCCTTCGAAGTGGTGTTCGGCGGTGCGCCAGTTGGCCTCGATCGGCAGGTGGCACCCGCCGCAACTGGTGGTCCACGAAAGGTGGCAGGTGAAGCAGGCCATCTCGCCGTCACCGTGCGCGCGGTTGTCCTCGGTAATGCCCAGCCCGAATTCGAAGCGCCCGGTCTCGGCCCCGTCACGGCTCATCAGCTTGGCGCGCGCGGCGCGGCCGTTGAAGTGGGGGTTTGCGGGATCGACGCTGTCGCGCACCAGCCGCACTTCCCATTGCAGCGCGGGATCGACGATGCTCCGCTGGATCAGCGTGCGGCGACCGGCGGAATCGTAGGTCCATTCAAAGCGGCGCTGGCCATCGGGGTTGCGCAGCAGCGACAGGTCGGTGCCTTGCGGCGGAGCGGCGGGGCCAGAGGTGCGCAGCGTGGGATAGGCGTCCGCCGTGCCGTGGCAATCCTTGCAGCCGATCTCCACCGCATTGGCCACCTCGCCATAGATCAGCCCGTTGCCGTGGCTGTCCTGCGCGAAATGGCAGTCGGCGCATTGCAGGCCCTTTTCGGCGTGAATGTCCATCAGGTGCACGCTGGTGCCGGGGTTGGTGCCGACGGGCACGAATTCGCCCTCGTCCTCTCGGCGATACTTTTCAGGGTCATCGGGGCTGACAATGGCTCCGCCCGCGTCGAGCAGGTTGCCCTCGCGGTCACGCTTGAAGATGGCGCGGAAATTCCACCCGTGGCCGTGATAGTCGGCGAACTGCGTGTCGCGCAGGTCAGCGTTGAGGTCATAGACGTTGCGCATGAAATCGTCATCGGCCCACAGCCCGCGCGCGGCGGCGGCCTCGGGGTTGCGATCGGCAATGGCGCGCACTTCGTCTGCCGTGGGGTGGCGCTGGGTCAGGAAACGGGCGGTGTACTCCTCATCCGACAAGCCGGGCGGGCGCGGGGTGCGGTTTTCCGGGCCGGGCCACATGAACGGCGCATCGCTCTCGTAATCCCACATTGTGTAGCCGAGGAACGAGTTCAGGAAGATGTTCGGCTGGTGCATGTGGCAGTTCATGCACTGGCTGGTGGGGATCGAGCGGGTGAAGGTGTGCTGCAGCGGGTGGCCGCGCTCGCGGTCTTCGGCGGGTACGGAGTGGTCGGCGGCACCATGCTCCTCGTTGCCGTGGCCCGGTTGAATGAGCGCGCCGTGCTCCGAACTTTCGTCCCCGTGGCTCTCGCGCATTTGCCGGGCAATCGTGGGATCGACAGTAATCGACTGCCCGTCACGGCCATACTGGGCATAGGTCAGCGAATGGCGCGGCTCGCGGTCATTGGCATAGACCACGTGGCACGCCGCGCAGCCCGAATGGCGATAGTCACCCGGCTGGTCGTTGGTGCCCATGAACCAGGTGAACGGATCGTTGAGGCGGGTCTTGTGGATGTTGAGCACCGGGATCGCGGCGCGCAGGCCGGTGCCGGGGCCGCGGTTCGACTGGCGCAGGTCGGGCCGGCCCGGCTCTTCCAGCCGCTGGATCTGGCCGCTGGGGCTGGGCAGGCCGATTTCGGGAAACTGGCTGCCGATGGTGCGCCCGCCGCGCTCGAACACGCGGAACACGTCTGCCGGGGGGACAACATGCCAAGTGGGCAGCGGATAGAGCGCGCCCAAGGCCCCGCGCGCGGCCTGTTCGGGCGTGACGGTGCCGGGGGGCGAGCCGGGCGACTGGATCAGCGCCGCCTCGCCATTGCGCGTGTAGCTCTCGCCCGCGACGTAGTTCTTGAACGGCAGGATTCCGTTGTTGTAGGCAGCCCCACCCCACAGCATCGCGCCGGTCGCCATCAGGCTGCGCTCGGCGGCCTCGATCTGCGGCATATGGCACGATCCGCAGGCCTCGCGCACCACGCGGTAATCGCTCGGGTTCACGAAGCGGACGAACTCGGGGCTCTCGCGGTTGAGCAGGGTATAGGTCCGCTCGGGGTTGGCTGAGGAGGGGAAGTGCCAGCTCTCGGGCAGCGTCGGCAGCACGTGGGCATTGTTGCGCGCGGCAACGTAATCGGGATGGTCGAAATCGAGATCGGGATTGCCGATCACGCTGGCATTGCCGCCGTGGCAATCGACGCAGCCGAGCCGCACCGCTTCGGTCGCGTGCATGGTCGGCTGGTCGGTCTGGACGTGGCACGAGAAGCAGCCCGCGCTCTTGCCGTCCATTTGGGTCAGCGACTGGTTCTGCGGGGCAGCGAGCCCGCGCACCAGCGTATAATCGCGGCTGACCGGGGCCTCTTCGTCGCCTGCCGCCTGGCTGACTTGCGCCGCCAGCGCCGCGAGCAGCAGGCTGAGCGCGAGCATGGCGTGGCGCCACGAGAAGCGGGACAGCGCCATCAGTAGCTCAAGGTCACGTTGGCCAGCACCGAGACATAGGTGCGGGTCTGGTTGAGGCTGGCGAACAGGTCGCGGAAACCGCGCCCGGCGAGCAGCGTGGCGGCGGAAAGGCGACCGACGATGTTCTGGTTGGCATGCGGCCGCCAGACGACCGCGCTCGACAGGTCAAAGCCGATGTCGCGCGGGATCGTGCCTTCCACCCGCAAGGTTTCCAGCGTGGTGGTGTTCTCGAACCACAAGTGGTTGGCATTCGCCGACAGCCGCACTTCGGGCGAGAGATCGAAATCCGCCCCCACGCCCAGCAGCATCAGGCCGGGGTTGTTGAAATTGCTCTGGCCCTGTTCCTTCGACGACCGCAGCGAGTTGAGGAGGCCGTTGCGCCCGTTCAGGCTGATCGCCCGCCCGCCACCGGCAAAGGGGATCGTCTGGCGGATCCAGTAGCTTGTGTCGGCCCCCGCAAACACCGGGTTTTCGAAGATCGCGTCATAGCCCGTCTCCTTGTCGTCGAACGGGTCGCCGTCGCCGCTGGCATAGGCGGCGGACAGACGGAAGCGCATCCAGTCGCGGTCAAGGCTGGCTTCGGCGGCGGCGAAGTGGGCGCGGATATTGGCCGCACGGTCGGTGAAGAAGCTGTTCCGGTCCTTGCCGAGCGCCTGATAAAGGCTGGCGGTCAAGTTCACCCGGCCCACGTGGCCATCGGCGTTGTAGCCGAGATAGACCACATCGTAATCGCGCCCGCGCAAACTGCCGAGCAGGCCGGGGCGCACGGGAAAGCCGTTGTCGTCCACCTCCACGTTGTCGCCCTCGCGGTTGCGGTTGTAGGCCACGGTGACCTGGCTGGTCAGCGCGGGGATCAGGAAGTCCTGCCGATAGACATTGGCGAAGAACACCAGATCATCGCGCGGGCGCTGGACCACCGAATTGAGGCCGGAGTTGGTATCCTTCTCCAGCCGCCAGAACGCCGCCAGGTTGAACTGGAAGCGGTTGTTGTCACGGTTGCCAAACAGGCGAATGCCCAATTGCTGGTCATTGAACAGGAACCCACGAAAATCGGCCTGGAACGGCTGCACGCCCGCGCGCACCGAGATGAAATCGAACCGCGAGGTATCGAACTGGTGCAGGTGATAATCGACGAACATTTCCTGCACGCCCAGGAAATGGTCGAGCCGGTGGGTGGCCTTGCTCGGCTCCACGTTGAGCACGCGCCGCTCGGGCACGTCGACATAGTTGACGTTGTAGGCCAGCGTCAGGCGATATTCGATGGCCGGGGGCGCATAGGCGGTGCTGCCTTTCAGCAGCGCGAAACCGGCGATGAAGGTTTGGCTGAACACCGTCGAGATGGGCCGCCCGAACACGTCTAGCCGCTGCGGGTCCGCCGTGGTCTGCACGCCCACCGGGATGGGAAAGGTGCGCGGCTCGACCACGGTATCGGAGATCAGGTTGGCGACGAAGAACCAGTGGCCGGGCTCAAGGCTGAGGAACGCCGGCGTCAGGCAGCGGGCGCTGCCATAGGGGGGCGGGGTGCCATTCGCCTCGGCCTCGGCGCGCAGGTGCTCGCGATGCTCGCGCTCCTCCGGCGCATTGGTGCAGATCGGCCGGTCACCCTTGTAGGTGTTCTGATGGTAGGGATCTGCGGCATTTTCGGTCACGAGGCCCAGGTTCTGGATCAGCCGCCAGCGGTCGGGGATCGGGATCTGGTCCGCCGGGAAAGCCTGCGGCGGGGGCGCGCGCAAGGCACCCGGATTGTTCTGCGTCACCGGCTCGGGCAGCGGGGCGACATAACCGGGGCGGGTGCGGCCATCGAGCACCTGATTGTCGACCGGCTCGGGCGGGGGCGGGCCTTGTGTGCCCAGACCACCCTCGGGCGCGGGAGCCATGCGTGGGCCGGTTTGGGGTCCTGCGTGATGCTCCTGCGCCTCGGGCTCAGGCTCTGGCGGAACCTCGACCTGCGCTGCCTGCGCCTGCGCCACCAGCGGCAACAAGGCGGCCAACAGGCTCACAGCCCCTGGCACACGTTCTGTTGCGCGGTGTCGAGGAATGGCGCGAAGGGGCAGCTGACATAGCGCAGCCGCGCCTCGCGCCCCGCGCCCAGTTGCACCACGATGCGGTCGGCGCGGATGGCGGGATCGGCATTGCGCACCGTGCCGAGGCGCACGCCGCCGTTGTTGAGGCCGAGGAAGCTGACCATGTCGTCCTGATCGATGCCGTCACCCGAAACGCCGATGCCGCCCACCAGCACATTGCCACGATAGATCGGCACCGATCCGGGAAAAATCTGGATGCCGTTGGCAATGCGCTTCTGGCCCGGCGTGGCATCGGGCACGCCGGTGCAGCCGACCGGGGTATCCGCGCCAACGCCGCCGCTGCCGACGAAGGTGACGTGCTGGACAATATTGCCCGCCACCAGATCGGTTTGCAGGCCCACCGCGAACGGGCTCCACTGCGCGGCGGTCGGGGTGGAGAACGGGCCGGGCGGCATGGCCACTTCGCCATCGGGGAAATAGGGCCGCGACAGGTTGCCGCCTGACCGGTCGGCGAAAGCGATCGTGCCGGTCAGCGCGGCAGGATCGCCCAGAAACGTGCGCACACGCGCGACATATCCTGCAACGGTGCCGCCCGCCGCCTGCAATTGCGCGGCCGCATTGGGGCCGGAGAAGAAGGTTGCCGTGCGCGCCTTCTGCAAGGCCACATCGACCCCGAACAGCGGACCATCGGGCGAACGGACCAGCCCGAGCACTGCGCCATTGGTATCGACCACGCTGACGCTGGCCTGCATCCGGCTGTCGAGCGGACGGCGGATCTGCGCGCGGGCGCGGGAAAGGACGGCGAAGGCTTCCTCGAGGATCGCGCGCGTTTCGGCGGCGGTCAGCGGCTGGGCCACGCTGGCGCCATCGGTGCCGCCGCGGATCGGATAGCGCGCGTTGCCGCTGCCATCGGCGAGCACGAAAGCGTCGCGGTTGCTGAACTCTGCCGCCGTGGCCGCGCGGACACCCGATGCTTCGGT
This sequence comes from Alteraurantiacibacter sp., assembly GCA_039927835.1. Lineage (GTDB taxonomy): Bacteria > Pseudomonadota > Alphaproteobacteria > Sphingomonadales > Sphingomonadaceae > Alteraurantiacibacter. The sequence continues at coordinate 6,955 of JBDSUF010000007.1, read as the reverse complement.
GCCATAGGCGGTGCCGGCGCGCAGCACGCCATCGGTATAGCCCGCGACGGCCATGTAGGCGCCGGGCGGGGCCGCGCTTTGCAGCGGGTTCAATTGCGCGGCCGAGGCATCGCTGAAGCGCAAGCTCGTGCCATCGACGAAGATGCGTTCGGCGCGAATGTCGTCGGGCGGGGCAAAGCCTTGACTGCCCGCGAGCGCGATCAGCTCCTCGCGGTCGGTGTCCACGTCGAGCGTGTTGGCGTCGAAGCCATAGTCGCCGTCGCCCATCACTCCGATGCCGCCAACGACCACGCCGTTCTTGTACAAGGGCAGTCCGCCGGGGTCAGCCGACAGGCCCAATGGCGAGCGCTTGGGCCCGATCAGCGCCGCCGATCCACCGCCGGGCAGGAAGCGGCGCGACAGGTCCGAACAGGGCAACTGGCTGAACTGCACCCCGAACAGCGGTCCGCTTTCGAGACCAACCGTTGTCGGCGCGGGCGGGAAATGCTGCTGCACGATCTGGCTGGCGGTGCGGCTGGAAAAGGCATTGCCGCCGCTCGACAGGTAGGCCCCGGTCAAGGCCTTGGCGATGGCTCCGGTGACGGCGGGGACCACCGCGCCTTGCAGCCCCAGTTCGGCGCCCGGTGCGGCGCTGCCGCCAATGGTGCGGGTGGACACGCGCATGGTGTCGGCTGCGCCGGTCATCCTGAACGCGGCGAGGACGTTGCCGACGCGGTCGGTCACGACGATCCAGCTGGGCAAGCCACGCGCGGTCGCCTCGCCCGCAGCTTGGGCGACAATCCGCTGCACGTCGGCGGTGGTCAGCGATTCCTGCGCGGGCGGGGTGAACACGCCGCTGGTGGGCGTGGGGGTCGGCGTAGGGGTGGGCACCGGCGTGGGCGCGCCGCTGCTGCCGCCGCAACCCGCCAGCAGCAGCGCCACACTGGCAATAGTCGCCGTTGCCCCCCGCAGCCGCATTACTTCACCACCGTCATTTCAGGCGCCCGATCGCGGAAACCGCACCGCCCAGTGCCGCACGGAAGCGGTCGGGGTCATAGCTCGTCGGGCTGCTCACCGCCTGGTAGGCGCGGTTGATGTCGGCCCGGATGCTCGCCGCCGCGCCCACGGTAATGCGGCCTTGCGTGACGAGGCCGTTGAGCAGCGTATCGACCGCCATCACCGCCTGCGCCGATCCGGCATAGTCGGTGAAGCGGGCATTGGTGGTGCGACCGCCGATGATCGCGATGACCTGGAAGGCGTCGTCGGCGCCATAGGTCCGTTGCGCCATGGTGTCGGACAGCCGGGTGGCCTCGGCGCGCAAGGCCATCGCCGCCTGCTGCGCCGGTTCGCGCCCCTCGCTCATCGCCGCATGGAACTGACGGCTGGCAGTGCGGAAGCCCTCGGCCCGGGTGGGCGCGAGCGCCTGCGCCACGGCGTCGAGCAGGATGATGTTCTCATCGTTGAACGGCGGCTGGCCGAAGGTGATCGGGCGGCCGGGATTGCTCTCGAAGGTCAGCCGCCGGTCGGCCCCGTCGGTAATCTGGCGGTGGCAGCTGTGGCAGTCGTAGAAGGTGAACTGCGGGAACACGCCGGCAAAGGCCAGCGTGGGGCGGGCGAACAGGTCGGTCGCGCGGGCGACGGCCTCGGCCTGGCCCACGGCCCACAATTGCACCGGGCCGGGCGCGGCCTTGCGCGCGAGGTAGTCGGCATCGACATCGTGGTGCTGCTGGAAGGCGCTGAACAGGTCGAGTTCGAAAGTGATGCGCGGGTGCCCCGCCGCCATCATCGCGTGGGTGACGAACTGGCCCTGTTTGGCGCTGCCGTAATGGCAATCGAGGCACAGCCGCGCGCGGGTCTGCGGCTGGTCGAGCGGGACCATGCCATTGGCGACATTGGCCGCGTGGCTGGCGCCGACCTCGTAATGCGTGGCGATCCAGCCGATGGCCGGGCCGTGGCAGCTCTCGCAGCCGACGCCGTCGCTTTGCAGGAAGCGCGGTCCGGCCTCGCCCGCCCCGGCGGTGCTGGCGTGGCAGCCGGTGCATTCGGCGCGGCTTGCGGCGCTGTCCCACCCCAGCGAGCGGGCGATCTGCTGGCCGCGATAGCCGGAGAGGACCGCATGCGCACGGCTGTGCGCGCCGCTGACCGAGCTGGGGGCCTGCCAGGTGGCGATCTCGTCCTGCCGCACCACCGCGCCATTGCCCTCGCTGCGGCCGTGGCAGGTCGAGCCTGCGCAGCTGGCGACGCCCGTCTGGGTGGCGGCGGCCTGCGCCTGCAGCGCGTTGTCTCGCGGCAGCCCGACCAGCAGCGCCGCAGCGGCGAGCAGCACCACCGCGAGCGCCGACAGCAGGTGCCGACCGCGCGGCTGCGTCCTGGTGCCTGCAATCCGCTTTGGCCGCGTGTTCATCCGAGTTCCCCCAAGCACTCAACGGGCGTTTACGGCGCCCCCGCGCCCGGCACCTAGCCCCTACTCGGCAATTTCCATGGCCAGCGCCATCTGCTCCACCTGCGTGGTGCAGCCGCTGGCGATCAGCGAGGCGGCCAGCGCTTCCGCCGTATCGGGCACGGTGTCGAGGAACACAAACCGCACGTCGACCGCGCTGCTGCCGCTGCCGTGGCCGATGCGATAGGTCTGGTGGGCGACCGGCGGGTGATAGATATCCCACGCGGCGAGCATCTCGCCCGCCGGGAAGGTCACCGGGATCGGCGCTTCGCCGGCACCCTGCGGCTCGATCGCATAGGTGCTTTCGGCCTGCGTGTCGGCGCGCCACAGGCGCACGCTGTCGGTCCCCGGCAAGCACACGGTGCCCGCCTTGGTGACATCGATATACCACAGGCTGGGATTGCTCACCGGCCCCGTCGCCCCCGTGCGCACCGCTCCGGTGCGGGCGCGGCGCGCCGAGCGCTGGGTGGTCAGCGAGGCGAAGGCGGCGTTGGTGGTGGCAGCCCCGGTTTGCGCCAGCACCAAGGTGCCCGGACCGCGCAGCACGCGCGTGCCGCCGTTTTGCAGCACGGTTACCGTGTCGCCAGCGCGCAGGGTAATGCGGTCGTTGTCGCCGATCTGGCGGCCGACCGGGTATTGCCCGGCAGATGGCCCGCTGGACGAGACGACGACGCCCGCCAGCACAGCCGCAGGGGCGACCAGCGCGGCCAGAGCAAGGCTTGCGGCACCCAATTTGAGGCTAGTCCAGGACATAAGCACCCTCCTCGTCCAATTCGTTGCACCGGCTTAGCAAATTTAGCAGTGCCTTGTCAGCCGGATTGCGCGCCGCCACATCGGCGATCAAAGCCAGCGCCTGCGGGCGGTCGCTCGCCAGCATCGCCAAGGCCTTAGCCAGCAAATCGCGATCCGACTTGGAAAAATCCGGCGCGGGCTCGAATATATCCACGGGCCGGGCGCGCCCGCGCAAGACCACGCGGCCCATCGGGCGCCACCAGTCGAGGCCCGAGCGGCTGGCGAACTCATGGCTGGCCATTACTGCCGAGGCGAGTGCCTTGTTGGCCGATTCGAGCCGCGCGGCGGTGTTCATCGAATCGCCCAGCGCGGTGTACTGGATGCGGTTCTCGCCGCCGAAGTTGCCGACCACCGCCTCGCCCCAGTGCAGGCCCACGCGGGTCTTGCCGATAGGCGGCAGGCTGGCGTCCATCGCCGCCACTTCCGCCCGGAACGCCTCGCCCGCCTGCCACACGGCATAGCCGCATTGCGCCGCCCGCGTGCCGTCGTCAGGCCGGGCAATCGGCGCGCCCCAGAAGGCGACCACGGCATCGCCGACGAACTTGTCGAGGATGCCGCCATGCGCCAGCACCACCTCGCTTAAGGTGTCGAGATAGCGGTTGAGTAATTTCGCGACCATTTCCGGGCTGATCGCGTGGCTCATCTTGGTGAAGCCTTCAAGGTCGGAGAACATGACGAAGATTTCGGCCTTGGCGCCGCCCAGCTGGAGCAGTTCGGGCTTGTCGATGATCTCCTGCGCGATCGAGGCGGGCAGGTACTTGCCGAGCGCCCCTTGCGCGAACTTGCGCTGCACCGCGCTGGCCGCGCGCACGGCGGAGGTGACCGCGACGAAGGCGAGCAGCCAGCCGATCACCGGCCCGAACGAGGGAAAGCCGAGCGTGTCGAAGCCCTGCCAGTGCAGGAGGTATGGCAGCCCGAGCAGCAGCACCAGTTGCACGGCCAGCACCGGTACCACGCGCCAACCCTTCAGTTCGGTGAGCGCAGTCAGCCCGGCGGCCAGCACCGCCAGCAGCACCCACAACCACACGACCCACGCGGGGATCGTCCGCGGCCGGTCGTTGTCGAGCATCTGCGAGATTGTGACGGCGTGGAACTCCAGCCCGGGAATGTCGGTATCAGTAGTGGCAGTCATCGGGGTCAGCACCCGGTCGATGTCGGTCAGATCGCCGCCAATCAGAACGTAGCTGCCTTCGATCGCACCGTGGATCGCGTCGGCCAATTCGGGGATGTGTTCGATCTTGAACTCGGGGTACATGGTGACGTCTTCAACCGCTTCGAGGCGATAGCGGGCCATTCCGGTGTAACCGGGCAAGGTGGCATCGGCCTGCCCTGCGTCTTCGAGCATTGCGCGGCCAAGCAGCGGCGGCAGTCCGGGCAAGATCGCTGGCCACTTGCGCACCGGGCCGACGCCTTCGTCCAGCCGCACGCTGGCGGGGTGGGCGCGGCTGCCGTCCAGTCGAGCGATGAACGCATCAAGGTATTGCTGTTGCGCCCAGTTGATCGAGTTTTCGTTGGTTGCGAACTGGGCATAGGCGACCGAGGTGGGCGTGCGCATCGCCCGCAGCGCGGCGATCAGTTCCTCGTCCTCGTCCTGCGGCTGGTCGAACAGGATATCGATGCCGATGGCCTTCGCGCCCATGCCATCGAGCTGGCGCAAGGCATTGGCCAGCACCCGGCGATCGAGCGGCGAGCGCTTCCTGAGGCCGATCAGCGTGTCGTCGTCATAGACCACCATGACCACGCGCGGGTCCTGCTCCACCCGTTCGGCCAGTTCATAGGCGCGCGAATCGAACAGGCGCGCCTCGGCATCGCCCAGCACCGGCAGGCCCCACGAAAAGCGGCCCACCAGCAGCGCCAGCCCCAGCAGCAGCGCGGTCAGCGCCAGCCGCTGCCACCCGGCCTCGCGCACGTTGCGCCACCCGATAGAAAACAGCGATCTGGTCTTGCCCCCGGCCACTCGCACGGTCTCCCCAAGGCCCACAGGCCACGTGGCAGCGAGCCTGCGGCATGGCCGGGGGCATGGCAAGCGCCATCCTACGCAAACTTGGCTGTTTCTTTCGCCGCCTTGGCGTGGTCATATCCGGCCCGCAGAACATGCCCGAGTCGCAACGCAGGGCTGAAATGGTTAGCCCCGCACGCTCGGCTTTATGCTTGGGGGAATACCAATGGCCGTTACCGATCACGTCGATTTTGCGACCTTCATGGAAGGCGTCAACAAGCGCAACCCGCACCAGCCCGAATTTGTCCAGGCGGTGCAGGAAGTGGCCGAGGACATCTTCGATTTCATCGCCGACAAGGAAGCCTACCACTCCGAACAGATCCTGCGCCGCATTGCCGAGCCCGATCGCGTGGTCAGCTTCCGCGTGTGCTGGGAGGACGATGCGGGCAACGTGCGCGTGCAGCGCGGCTATCGCATCCAGAACAACAACGCGATCGGCCCGTATAAGGGCGGCATCCGCTTTCACCCGAGCGTGAACGAGAGCGTGCTCAAGTTCCTCGCCTTCGAGCAGACCTTCAAGAACGCGCTCACCGGCCTGCCGATGGGCGGCGGCAAGGGCGGCTCCAACTTCAACCCCAAGGGCAAGAGCGTGCGCGAGATCATGCGCTTTTGCCAGAGCTTCATGACCGAGCTGTACCGCCACATCGGCGCTGACGTGGACGTGCCGGCGGGCGATATCGGCGTGGGCGGGCGCGAGATCGGCTTCATGTTCGGCCAGTACAAGCGCATCACCAACGAGTTCACCGGCGTGCTCACCGGCAAGGGGCTGGAATGGGGCGGCAGCCTGATCCGCACCGAGGCGACGGGTTACGGCGCGGTCTATTTCCTCGCCAACATGCTCAAGCATCGCGGGATGGATCTGGTGGGCAAGACCGCGGTCATCTCGGGCTCGGGTAACGTGGCGACGCACGCGGCGGAAAAGATCGTCCAGCTGGGCGGCAAGGTTCTGACGCTGAGTGACAGCGGCGGCTTCATCCACGATCCCGATGGCATTACCCAGGACAAGATCGAGTGGGTCAAGACGCACAAGACCCATCGGCGCGGGCGCATCAGCGACTATGTCGATGCCTTCCCCGGTTCCTCCTTCCACGCCGGCAAGTCCCCATGGGGCGTGCCGTGCGACGTGGCGCTGCCCTGCGCGACGCAGAACGAGCTGCTGGGGCCGGACGCGAAACTGCTGGTCGACAACGGCTGCATCGCGGTGTCCGAAGGGGCCAACATGCCGAGCGACCTCGATGCCGTGCACCACTTCAAGGCGGCGAAGATCATGTTCGCTCCGGGCAAGGCGGCCAATGCCGGCGGCGTCGCGGTTTCGGGCCTCGAGATGAGCCAGAATTCCGCCCGGCGCAGCTGGAAGGAAGAGGACCTGCAGGTCCTGCTGAAGGACATCATGGACGGCATCCACAACCGCTGCATCGCCTATGGTGACCAAGGGGGCGGTTATGTCGACTATGTGAAGGGCGCCAATATCGCCGGGTTCAAGAAGGTAGCCGATGCCATGCTGGCGTTTGGCGTGGTCTGACCGGCGGCGTGTAATTGACGGGTGCGGCGGCGAGTCGGGAACACTGGCCGCCGCCGACCTGCCGCCAAATCGTATAGGTTTGCGGTAAACCGGAATTAACCTTCCTTCGTGGCGATACATTAGCACGCCAGCGGCTAGGTTGCCGCGTATGAGCATGCTGACCAAAATCTCGACCTGCTGGCGCGGCGTCGTGCGCGATGTGACCGCTGGCGTGACCACGCTG
>JBDSUF010000006.1:0-7323 GCA_039927835.1 Alteraurantiacibacter sp. | reverse complement strand
CGCTGGGCTTCGGTCTCGATGCCCTCGGCGATCACCGCCAGGTCGAGCGCGCTGGCCATGGCGACGATGCCGCGCAGGACTTCGAGGTCGCGCCGGTCATCGGCTATGCCCTGCACCATGCTGCGGTCGAGCTTGAGGTAGTGCAGCGGCAGCTTCTTGAGGTAGCGGAAGTTGCAGAACCCCGCGCCGAAGTCATCGAGCGCCACGCGCACGCCCAGCACCACCAGCTCGCCCAGCCGCTCGGCCGAGCGGTCCAGTTCGGCGACCAGCGCCTGCTCGGTGATCTCCAAAGTCAACCAGTCGGGCGAAAAGCCGCTGGCGGCCAGGGCGTCGATGATAGCCCTGGTGAAGTCGGCTGCGGCAAGGTCGGCCGCAGTGACGTTGAGCGACAGGTGCAGCTGATCGGGCCAGTGCTGCGCCGTGGCCAGCGCGCGGGCCAACACGTGATCGGTCAAGCCGCGCGCCAGCTCGCTGCGGCCCGCGATCAGGAACAGCTCGTCACCCGAGACTGCGCCCAGCTCCTCATGGTGCCAGCGGACCAACGCCTCGGCCCCGGTTACGCGACCATCCGCAGCGGCAAACTGCGGCTGGAACAGCAGCTCCACCTCGTCACGCGCCATCGCGTCGGCAAGGTCGCCCGCCAACGGGTGCAGCATGGCTGCGCGACGGTCGCGGCGCAGGCGGCGCTCTTGGGCATCGGTGGCGGGGGCTTCATGTGTCGGGGGCATGTCCGTGCTGTGGCCCTTGGCGGGGCATTCGTCACCCCTGCACAAGCCGCGCGTTGCAAATCGGGACGGCGGCTCTAGGTTCGCGCCCATGACCGACCCCATCGCGCCCTTCGCTCTCGACAAGCTGGCCCTGCTCGCCTCGCCCAGCGACCGCGCGCGCGAGGCGGCCGACGCGCTCGCCACCTGCCATGCCTGGGTCCCGCTGGAGGAGGCGGAGGGCGTGGTGGTACTGGGCGGCGACGGCTACCTGCTCGATGTGTTGCACACGATGCTGGACTCTGGGCTGGACACCGGGCTCGACCGCGGGCGCATGTTGCCGGTCTATGGCCTCAACCTGGGCACGGTCGGCTTCCTGATGAACCGCCATCGCGGGTGCGAGGGGCTGCTCAAGCGCGTGGCCAAGGCGCGGCCGATGGTGGTCTGCCCGCTGCGCATGGAAGCGATCGACCAGGATGGCCTGCGCTTCTCCAGCTGCGCGATCAACGAGGTGAGCCTGCTGCGCGAAACCCGCCAGACCGCCAAGATCGAGATCAGCGTCAACGGCAAGGTGCGCGTGCCCGAACTGGCGGGCGACGGGGTGCTGCTGGCGACACCGGTCGGTTCCACGGCCTACAACCTCTCCGCCCACGGCCCGATCCTGCCGCTCGATTCGCAGATGCTGGCGCTCACGCCGATCAGCCCGTTCCGTCCCCGGCGCTGGCGCGGGGCGATCCTGCCCGACCGCAGCAAAGTCACCTTCCGCATCCGCGAGCCCGCCAAGCGCCCGGTGATGGTGGTGGCCGACCAGAAGGAGTTCCGCGATGTCGCCGAAGTCCACGTCGAGATCGCCCGCGACATGGCCATGACCCTGCTGTTCGATCCCGGTCACGCGCTAGATGAGCGGATCGTGGCTGAACAGTTCGTGGTTTGAGCAACAGGCGCGTCAAAGCGGGTTGCAAATCGGATTCGCCGCCCATATAGGCGCGGCCTGCCTTCGGGTTGCTCCCCGATAGCTCAGCGGTAGAGTAGGTGACTGTTAATCACTTGGTCGTTGGTTCGAATCCAACTCGGGGAGCCAGTTCTTGCCATCAGCGAACCACCCAGACGAAGGCACGCTCTGCGTCAGCTGCGGCCTGTGCTGCGACAACGGCATGTTCGGTCGGGTCATCGTCAGCAAGTGGGAAGCGCTCAAGCTGAAAGCGCGCGGCATCGCCGTGACCACTTACGATGATGGCGAGCGCAGCTTCAGCCAGCCCTGCCCGCGCTTCCAGGATGGCTGCTGCGGCATCTACAAGAGCCGGCCGCACACCTGCCGCGCCTATGTCTGCGAGATGCTCAAGGAACTGCGCGCCGGTGCGATCGACCAGGCCGAGGGCGCGCGGCGCATCGCCGAGGTGAAGGCGGCGCGGGCCGCAGTGGCCGAGCAGGCCGGCGCAGTCGACCCGTTCGACTACCGCACCCGCATCACCGATGCACTCGAACGCGGCGAGGACCCCGCCGAGGTGCCCGGCTGCACGTCTGAACTGGTGCAACTGGAGACGATGCTCAACCAGTGGTTTCGCACCGAGGATTACGCCAAGCGCGTGCCGCCGCTCGTCTAGTCAGGCTTCCTGAACCGCAGCGAGAACTTGTCGCTGGTCGGTTCCACGTCGCGCGGGTTGGCGGTGTGTGGATCGGCAGGGTTGGCGACCGCATCGCTGACCGCTTCGAGCACGAAGCCCGCCGCCGTCACTTGCGCGATCACCGCCATCGGATCGATCCGATGCAGCGTGCTGGTGGCGGACAGGCCGGTGCCGGGGGCCGCATGGTCCTCCACGAAGTAGATCCCGCCCGGCTTGAGCACGCCCAGCGCCGCGCCATTCACGGCAGCGATGTTGCCATTGGCGAGGTCATGGTAGTTCTCGGTCGTCCACACCAGATCGACCGGCTGCGGCAGCGACAGGCTATCGTATCCCTGCACCACGACCACCTCGACGTTGTCATATTCGGCAGCGAGCGCGTTGATCGCGTCCATTCCGCCGGGGCGGGTGGCGAGGAAGCCGGGGACCAGCGCATAGACCTTGCCTTCGGGCCCAACGGCGGCGGCGAGCAGGCGGGTGTAATAGCCGCCGCCCGGTGCCAATTCCGCGATGGTCATGCCCGGATGGACACCGGCGAAGGCGACAATCTCGGCCGGCTTGCGAAGTGGATCGCGCGCGGTGTCGGCTTCGGGGCGGCGACTGTCGGCGACAGACGCGGTGATGGCCGCTCCAGCGCCTTCGTGATGGTTGGCAAGGGCGACGCCGCCCGATGCGAGCAGGCTGGCGGCGATAGCGATGAACAGGGCGCGCTTCATGGTGATCCTTCCGATGAAGCCCGGAAAGCTATTCCACCGTCCGCCATTGGCAAGCCTCAATTTGTAACAGGCGCCGCCCGTTGCGTATCGAGCAAACGCACGGCCTGCAAGGCGACGAAGATCACCAGCGCAATCAACGCCGAACCCACATACCAAGGCGCATCGTGGCCGAGGTGTTCGTAGATCAACCCGAACACCGGCGGCACGATGATCCGGCCAACGGCGTTGGAAGCCATCATCAGCCCCATCGTGCTGCCCTGCCGCTCGGGCGGGGTGTTGCGACTGAGCAGAGCGCCCGAGGCCGGGAAGGCCAGTGAATGCCCGGTCATCAGCAGCCCCATCAGCAGCACGCCCGATACCGGCAGACGGATAACCGGCTGCAGCAGCATCGACAGCGCCAGCAGCGCCAGCCCGATCACAATCACGCGCGCCTCGCCATAGCGGGCCACCAGCGGGCCGATCAGCACCAGCTGCGCAAACAGCCCGCCGCCGCCGATGGCAAGGAAGGCGAGGCCGAGATCGTGCGCGGTCCAGCCGAAATTGGCCGCGCTCCACAAGCCAAAGACCGCCTCCATGCTGGCAAAGCAGGCGATACCGCAGAAACTGATCACGAACAGCCGGACGAGCAGCGGCTGGCGCGTGACGAAAGTCAGGGCCTCCGAGTACTTCGGCAAGGCGCGCCCCTTGCCCAGCGGCGGCACCGCATCGCGCAGCACCATCGCGCACCACGCCGATGCCGCCAGCGATAGCCCACCGGCGATGTAGATCGGCAGGCGGAAGCTTGCGGCCACGGCTGCCTCCCCCGCCAGCAGGCCACCCAGGACGGGGCCGAAGGCAAAGCCAAGCGAGAACGCCGCGCCGAAATAGCCCATCGTCTTGGCGCGCTTTTCAGGCGGGGACACGTCGGCGATGAACCCGGTGCAGACGCCGAGCGTGCCCGAGAAGAACCCGCTGACGATCCGGATCGTGATCGCTGCCCACAGGCCCGGTGCCCAGGCGAAAACGAAGTAGCTGAGGCCCGCGACCATTGTCGTCACCAGCAGCACCTTGCGGCGGCCCCAGATGTCCGACTTGCGGCCCCAGTAGATCTCTCCGAACACGTTGCCGAACGAATAGGCGGCGAACAGCAGCGCCACCTCGAACGGTCCGGCGCTGAACACCTGGCCGTAGAACGGCAGCAGCGGCAGGATCAGGCTGAATCCGGCGATGTTGATGAACACCGCGACCAGCAGCGGCGCGAGCACCGTGAACAGCTTCTTATCCATGGTAGCGCGGCTCCGGCAGGCCGGTGACGCCCAGGCCATCGATGATGTAGTTCCACCCGTCTCCCTCCGCCGGTTCGCGGCCGAGGAAGCTGGGGTCGATGCTGGGCACGAACAGCCGGTCCAGCTTGGGGCCACAGAACATGCAGCTGGCGGGCAGCTTGGTGGGCATGGCGATCTCGCGCTTCAACTCACCTTGCGGGGAGAGGCACAGCACCACCCCACCCTCACATATCGCCACCCACAAGTCGCCGTTTGCGTCCACCGTCGCGCCATCGGGGATCGGTCCCCAGGGACTGGCATTGAAGAATTCACGCCGGTTGCTGGCCGCGCCGGTGGCGAGGTCATAATCGTAGGCGTAGATCAGGTGCGCCATCGAGTCCGCGTGGTAGAGCGTGGCACTATCGGGTGACCAACAGGGACCGTTGCCCAAGGTCAGGCCCGAATCGAGCTGACTGATCGTGCCCTTGTCGAGCGAGTACAGTCCGCCGACCGGCTCGCCCGCCTTGCGATGACTGGTGCCGAACACGAAACGCCCGGCACGGTCGACCTTGCCGTCGGCCAGCTGGATGGCCGGATTTGCAGGTTCCATCAGCGCCAGCGGGGTCACAGCGCCGGTAGTGAGATCGAGCGCGTGGATGCCGTCGACCAAAGCGACAATCGCACCGCCGCCCTCTCTCAGCGCCATCGAGCCGATCATATCGGGCACGGCCCATTCGCGCGTGGCTCCGCTTTCCGGATGCCAGCGAAGCACCTTCGTCTCGAGGATATCGATGTAGTACAGCGCCTGTTCGGCCACGTCCCACACGGGACCTTCGCCCACCGATCGGCGCGGCAGGTCCGCCTTGGTAATCTGCATCGCGCGCTTCCCCTTCCCGCCAGCAACAATAACGATCGTTAGTGTTCTGGCAAGAAGGGGATGTCGGTGATGCTAAACCACGGCTCCGTGGCAGTGCTTGTACTTGTTGCCCGATCCGCACGGACACGGCGCATTGCGATTGATCGCCTGCCCTGCCCACGGATCACCGCCCACAGCGCCCGAAGGCATCGCGGTGCCCGCCAGAACCCCGAACAGCCCCGGGTTGGCATCCGAGCCGTCGCCATCGTTGGAGTTGTCCTCGCCGGTGAACGGATCGATGTGCCCGGTCATGAATTCGGGCAGGCGCGGCAGTTCACCCGGTGGCGGGACCGGCGGCGCGATCCGCAGTTCAAGGTTGAGCAGGATGCGCGTCACCGCCTCGCGGATCGATTCGAGCATCATCTCGAACAGGCCGAAGGCTTCCTGCTTGTATTCATTGAGCGGCTGCTTCTGCGCATAGGCGCGCAGGAACACCACCTGGCGCAGCGCGTCGAGCGTGGCGAGGTGATCCTTCCAGTGATGATCGAGCTGCTGCAGCAGGATGTTCTTCTCGATGGCGTGCCACCCGTTCATGTCCAGCCCGACGGTCTTGGCGGCCATCTTCTCTTCGGCAAGCTTTTGCAGCCGCTCGTCGATCATCTCGGGTTCGACCGAGTCCTCCTGCAGCCACTCCTCGATGGGGAAATCGTCGATCCCGAGCACGTCGGCTACCCGCGCCTTGAGGCCGGCGATATCCCACTGCTCGGGGTACGAGTTAGGCGGGCAGGCGGTACCGACCAGCGTGTTGATCGTATCGGTGCGCATGTCGAACACCACGTCGTCGACCTTGTCGGCGTCCATGATCTCGGCGCGCTGCTCGTAGATCACCTTGCGCTGGTCGTTCATCACGTCGTCGTACTGGACGACCTGCTTGCGCATCTCATAGTTGCGCGCCTCGACCTTCTTCTGGGCGGTTTCGATCGCTTTCGACAACCACTTGGACCCGATCGCCTCGCCGTCGGCAAGGTTGGAATTCATCATCTTGGCGAACAGCGTATCCGGCCCGAAGATGCGCAGCAGGTCATCCTCGAGGCACAGGTAGAAGCGCGACAGGCCGGGATCGCCCTGGCGGCCGGAGCGACCGCGCAGCTGGTTATCGATGCGGCGGCTTTCATGGCGTTCGGTGCCCAGCACGAACAGACCGCCCGCCTCGCGCACTTTCTCGCGCTCGGCCTGAACCTCGGCGGTGATGCGGGCAATGCCGGCCTCGCGCTCCGGCCCCTCGGGCACGTCGCGCAGCTCGTCCTCGATGCGGAATTCGATGTTGCCGCCCAGCTGGATGTCGGTACCGCGCCCGGCCATATTGGTAGCGATGGTCACCCCACCGATGCGCCCCGCCTGCGCCACGATATGGGCTTCCTGCTCGTGGAAGCGGGCGTTAAGGACCGCGTGCTTGACGCCTTCCTCGTGCAGGAACTTGCTGAGCAGCTCGCTCTTCTCGATCGACACCGTGCCGACCAGCACCGGCTGGCCGATATCGTTCTTTTCCTTGATCGACTTGGCAATGGCCTGGAACTTGTCGAGCGTGTTCTTGTAGAACTCGTCATCCTCGTCGATGCGCGATACCGGGCGGTTGGTGGGAATTTCCACCACGTTGAGCTTGTAGATGTCCCAGAATTCGGCCGCTTCGGTGGCCGCCGTGCCGGTCATGCCGGAAAGCTTGGGGTACATGCGGAAGTAGTTCTGGTAGGTGATCGAGGCCATTGTCTGGTTCTCGGGCTGGATGGCTACGCCTTCCTTTGCCTCGACCGCCTGATGCAGGCCGTTCGACCAGCGGCGCCCGTCCATCATGCGGCCGGTGAACTCGTCGATGATGATGACCTTGTCGTCCTTGACGATATAGTCGGTGTCCAGCTTGAACAGCAGCACCGCCTTCAGCGCCTGGTCGAGATGGTGGACGACCAGCGTGTTCTCGACATCGTAAAGGTTGTCCGAGGTGAGCAACCCGGCGGCGATCAGGCGGCGCTCGATCTCCTCGTTGCCCTCCTCGGTCAGCTGGACGTTGCGGGCCTTCTCGTCGACCTCGTAGTACTCTTCCTCCAGCGCCTTCACCACGGTGTCGAGCGCCAGGTACAGGTCGCTCTTGTCGTCGGTCGGGCCGGAGATGATCAGCGGGGTGCG
>JBDSUF010000005.1:0-54022 GCA_039927835.1 Alteraurantiacibacter sp. | reverse complement strand
TGCCAGGGTCGCGCGCAAATGCCCGAAGAAGGACAGTCCTTCGACAAGCTCAGGACGAACGGTGCGCCGGCGAGGTTTTGATCACATGGGGAACGCGAAGCGCGCTGGCGCGTCGATAGGCCAAGGGGTGGCCGCCCGCGCCGCCTGCACGCCGCCCTGTCTTCATAAGGAAACCTGCTGCCATGCCAACCGACACGCCATCCGATCAAACCGGGTTCGACGCCCCGCTGACCACCGCCGAGGGCCTGAGCGCCCCGCGCGTGACACAGAGCGATTTCGCCAACGCGACCGATATCGGCGCGGCCCCGACGGAGCCGACCTATCCGATCGAGCGCGACGCCAGCGAACCCGCACCGCCCGCTGAAACACCCGAGCCCGATGCGCCTGCAGAAACCCCGCCACTGGTCGCCCCGCCGGAAACCCCGGTGCCCTCCGAACCGACCCCGGTCGAACCGCCTCCTTCGCAGCCGGACGAGTTGCCGCCGATGCCCAACCCGGCCAGCCCGCCGCAGCCGGATGAACTGCCGCCGGTTGATCCGGTGGTGCAGTGAGGGGTCAGCCGTAGAAGTTGTAGTACGCCAGCGCGCCAGCCACGAGTTGCAGCACGAGAATGAAGCGCAGTTGCGAATTGAACGGCTGCTTGCGGGTCTTGTGGCGAAAGGCCGTGCGACCCGCATAAGCGCCGGGTGAACCGCCCAGCAGCGCGAGCCTGAGCAAGGTGGACTCACGGATGCGCCTGCTACCCTGCTCGGCGCGGGACTTGTCGATGCCGAACGCGGCGAAGGTGAGGACGTTGACCACCACTAGGGCGGTGATCAGGTTGGCGGGGGTGAGTGCGGCGAGCATGGGGGCAAGTTAGCTCAAGTCACTGAACAGAGTACTAAACCGCAGACTTGCCCACCCCTAACCCCTCCCGCAAGCGGGAGGGGGATGAAAAGGCACGACAAATCTCCCCTCCCGCTTGCGGGAGGGGCCGGGGGTGGGCAAGTTCAGACAATGCCCGAATGGAAAGACCGCAATACTAGCCGCGCCCGCGAGCTGCGCAAAGCCGCAACACCTGCGGAACGGCTGCTGTGGCAGTACCTCTCGCGCAGCCAGACCGGCACCAAGTTCAGCCGCCAGATGCCGGTTGGCCCCTACTTCGCTGACTTTCTCAGTCGTGAGCTGAAGCTGGTCGTCGAATGTGACGGCATTTCGCATGACCGAGACCCAGCCAGCGATGCCATCCGCGATCAGTGGCTGAGACAGAACGGCTATAAGGTCTTGCGGTTCACCAACGCGGATGTTCTGGGAAATGTGGAAGGGGTCGCGCAGATGGTCGCCAGCGAGGTGCGGCGTTTGCAAACCCCGGAAACCCAGCCCTAACCCCTCCCGCAAGCGGGAGGGAATTGATTACTCGCCAACTTGCAGCGGCGTTCTGATGAACTGTCTTTAGCTATGTCGAAGGATTCCCAATTGGTGGTCGACTGCCACCGACACCTCCGGAATCTCGACGAACGATGGCTTCTCGAGCGCCTTCCGGCAACTGAGAAAAAATCGAGTCGATGTGGGCCGGTTCAGAAATCGACTTATCAATGATAAAATTGATTATTCTGAAAAGTCCCAAAGAAACTTCTGTGTTATCTTGAAAGTCAATTTCGCCCGGATGCACGGCGTTGTTTCCAACAACCCGGAGAATGTCCATCGAGTCGCGAACTCTCCGACCGAGGCCGTATTCACCGTAGAGAAATTGAATGTCATTGTTGATATTTTCTCCACTCGCTCCAAGATGTTTGCACAGCTTTTGAAGGCAGAGGCGAAGGAGTGCCGCGCTAGCGCGGGGCGAAAGATTGTGAATTTGCCTCGCTTCTTCGTAGTCAATTCGAATATCTTCCGGGAAGTCGGCATGAGCTTCTGGAGCTAAGCTAAGTGGAGGCCAGATCGCTTTCTCGTCTTTCCATAGCATTGCTTGCTCACAAGCATCACATTTCGAAAGGAAAACATTCTCATTATAGGCGTTGAAGGACGTGTAGTGAGTGTTACCGTTTTCTAGGAAAGTCTGGCCAGCTTGCCCCCAATTTTGCTTTGCGAACTGCTTGCAGTGCGGGCACCGAAAGGCTCGAGCTCGAAAAGTCGGAGATGGGTCTTCGGTTAGCCCAGACATACTAGATCACTCCGCCGCCTGCACCCCAGCATCCCCAAACAACCCCGGCGCTTCTTCCTCCACCTCAACCTCGTTCGCGGCCTTGGCCTTGCGCCGCGAGTCGAACGAGTTCCACACGGTCTGCCAGTCGCCCTTGGTGGCGCCCTTGGCGTATTCGGTGGCGCGGGTTTCGAAGAAGTTGGCGTGCTCCACGCCGTTGAGCAGCGGGGCCAGCCACGGCAGCGGGTGGTCTTCGACCATGTAGATCGGCTTGAAGCCCAGCTGGCCCAGCCGCCAATCGGCGATATAGCGGATGTACTTCTTGATCTCGGTCGGGGTCATGCCCGGCACCGGCCCTTCCTCGAACGCCAGGTCGATAAAGGCATCTTCCAGCCGCACCGTCTTCTGGCACATGTCCATGATGTCTTCCTTGACCGACTTGGTCAGGCACTGGCGCTCTGCGGTAAAGGCGTGGAACAGGCGGGTGATGCCTTCGCAGTGCAGGCTCTCGTCGCGGATCGACCAGGTGACGATCTGGCCCATGCCCTTCATCTTGTTGAAGCGCGGGAAGTTCATCAGCATGGCGAAGCTGGCGAACAGTTGCAGCCCTTCGGTAAAGCCGCCGAACATGGCCAGCGTGCGGGCGATATCCTCGTCGCTGTCGACGCCGAACTGCTGCAGGTAATCGTGCTTGTCGCGCATCTCCTGGTATTCCAGGAACATGCCATACTCGCTCTCGGGCATGCCGATGGTGTCGAGCAGGTGGCTGTAGGCGGCGATGTGGACCGTTTCCATGTTGCTGAACGCGGTCAGCATCATCTTCACTTCGGTAGGCTTGAACACGCGGCCGTACTTCTCGTGGTAGCAATCCTGCACCTCGATGTCGGCCTGGGTGAAGAAGCGGAAGATCTGGGTCAGCAGGTTGCGCTCATGATCGGACAGGTTCTGCGCCCAATCGCGGCAATCCTCGCCCAACGGCACTTCCTCGGGCAGCCAGTGGATCTGCTGCTGGCGCTTCCAGAACTCATAAGCCCACGGATATTCGAAGGGCTTGTAGGTCTTGCGGGCTTCGAGCAACGACATGTGGTATCTCCGGGCGAGAATCGCGAACCTCCAACATAGGCAATCATGGGCGCGAATCGAAGGCAAGCCGAGAGGTTTTTGCGGGGATAAAACGACGACGAAGCGTGGCTGGCGTGAGTCGGGTTGAGTGGGGGTCAGATCAACCAGATCAGCAGCATGATCGCTCCAACTACGCCTGCCGCCGCCAGCGCGCCGAGCCACGCCTCGCGCGGGATCGTTGCCTTGGGTGGTCCAGCATAGCTTTCGCGCTGCGGAAGGTCGTCATGCGGATACTTCGGATCGAGGTACCGGAAGCACAGCCAGTCGAGCAGTCTGCTGCCTGCCATTGCGAAAACGAGGCCCCAACCGAACGCCGCGCGATAGGCGTATGTGGCGAAAAATGCGGCGCTGATCAGGACTAGATAGATCGCAATCTGCCGCTTGCTGCGCGAGTGCCACCAGCGGGGCTTTCCGGTCAGGGCGGGCGTTGGCTCCATCCCCGCGCATAATGCCCGAAAAGGCACGCGAATCAACCGTCCTTACCGCGGTTCCAGCGGCGCGACAGTTCGAGCAGCACCAGCAGCGGTGTCGACCAGATCCAGGTGAGGAGGCCCGCCTCGCTCCAGCCGCCGCTTTCGGGCAGTTCGATCGAGCATTCGAGCATTTTCAGCAGGCCATCGGGATTGCAGCTCGATGGCCAGAAGGCCGTGGCGAACAGGTATGCGCCGAGCACGAACCAGGCGATCTGCCCGAGGTACAGCACGATGTAGCGCGAGACGCGCACCTCGCCATACCCGTGGTGGGTGGGAAACCTCTTCGAACCATGGCCCATGCGCCGCAGGGTTAGGGGGTCGTGGTTAGGATTTCGCTAAGATCCAGGCGGGCCCGCGCGGGTCAATTCTCGAGGATGACGAACTAATTTTCGAGGATTACAAAGGGGGCCCACAAGGCCGGGTGCGCCGCGTCGGCCATGTCGGTGCGCGCCATCAGCGCCAGTTGCGCCTGCCGCAGCGCCTCGCTCCGGCTGGCTCCCGCAGCGGCGCGGCGCAGTGTTTCGACCGATAGCGCGGCGGCAGCATCGTCGCGCACGCGCCAGTGGCTGAGCATCAGGCTGTGCGCGCCGGCCTGGGCGAAAGCGCGCGCGAGGCCCGAGTAGCCGGGCGCGCTCGCGCTTGTCCCCGCCGCCGTGTCGCAAGCTGACAGGATCACCCAGTCGGCGCTGAGCTTAAGCCCGGCGATCTCGCTGGCGGTGAGCAGGCCATCGGCGGCGGGGTTGGCGGCATCCTCGCCGGTGAGGACCAGTGCGGGCTCGTCCAGCCCGGCCACCTCGCCGCCGACAAGGCCGTGGGTGGCAAAGGCGATCACGCCGTAGTCGGCCAGCGCCAGCGCGCCGAGCCGCGCCTCGGTTGCCTCGGCTCCCGCCAGCACCAGCGACTTGGGCGCACCGAGCGCCAGCGCGAGATCGTCGAGCTCGGCCCGCGCGTGGGGCAGCGGGGGCAGGTCTGGTCCCACCACGGCAGGCAGCACATCGGGCGCGCCCACGCCGAGAAACTCGCGCCCCACCAGCGGCTGACGCGCGGTGCCGATGGTGGCGAAATCGGCCACCACGCGAATGCCTGCGCGCCGCACCAGCCACGGCGCGCGCGACAGTCGGGAGGGGTCTGCCGACGCTGGAACGGGGCCCGTGAGCAGCACAGCGGGCGACAGCCGCGCGAGATAGCCGCTGGCGGGGAACAGCAGCTCGTCCGCTGCATCGAGCGCGGATCGAAGCTCCTGCGGGAACACCACGGCGAACAGCTCGCGCGCCGCCGCCACATCGAATGGGCCCACTGCCTGCGCCGACGCGCGCACCCGTTCGGCCAGCTCGGCCACCGCCAGCGGGGACAAGTCGGTCGCCCCCCAGGTCACACGATCGTGCGCGATGGCGATGGTCACCGCCCGATCGGGCAGAGCCAGCGGCAGGACCAGCAGTTCGCCCTCGGCCAGCCGCGCCTGCAGGTCCACCAGCCTGGGCACCTTGGGCCGGGCGAGCGCGGAATACTGCGGGAAGGCCGCGTGCAGGGCTTCCTGCGCGGCCAGCGCTTCGGCGTGCGCAGTGGCGAGGCGCGCGGACAAGGCGGCGGCATCGCTGCTCCCCTCGGCTTGCGCGCGGACCAGCGCCTGTTCGGCCTCGCTCACCGCCGTGCGCGCCGCGTCGAGCCGGTCGACCGCCGCGCCCAGCCCTTCCTCGCGCGCGACCGCGCCCGCAGCGATGCGCGCGTTGGCGACGCCCAGTTCGGACAGCAGCACCAGCTGCGCGCCGTGCACGGCATCGTCCATCGCGCCAGCCGCGAGCGCCACGGTGACGTGATCGGCAAAGGCTGCGGGTAGCACGCGCGACAGGGCGACGCGCTCGGTCTCGCTGGCGGCAAGGTCGAGCATCCGTTCGGCAAACAGGTCGCTCGCGCCACGCGACAGCGCCAGCGCCTCGTCCACCCGGCCGAGCCCGGCGAGGATGCGCGCGCGGACCAGCTGCGCGGCGATCACTTCGCTATGTTCGGCATGGTAGGCGGCGGTCAGCAGGGCCAGCCCCTGGTCGACCTGCACCAGCGCCTCCTCGCGGCGGCCGAGCCGTTCGAGCTGGTTTGCCCATTGCACGCGCCCGCTGCCGATGTTCGAATTGTCGGGCTCAAGATCGGCCACCAGCGCTTCCAGCCCGGTGCGCGCCTCTGCCTCGGCCTCGGCCAAGCGCCCCTGACGCGCGATTACCGTGGCGAGGTTGCCGCGCGACCGGCCGCGCGCCCACGGCTGGCCGGGCGAATGCAGCCGCTCGGCCATGTCCGCCGCCGCGCGGAACATCACCTCGGCATCGGCGAAATTGCCGCGCTGCTCGAGTGCGCGCCCCAGCAGCGACAGCGGATCGTAGATCTCTTCGGCATCGCCGCTGCGCAGGCTCCGCTCCAGCTCGAGGTGGCGGCGGATCAGCGGCTCGGCCTCGGCATAGCGGCCATAGCGCAGCAGCACGGCGTAAGCGGAATTGAGCACGTTGCCCATCTTGGGATGATCGGGCGGCAGGTGCGCGTGGGCATAGTCGCTCGCCAGCCGCATCGCGCCAAGCGTATCGGCGCGTTCGAGGTAATACTTCACCGCCCCGCAACTGGCGGCATCGTTGACCACCATCGCATGGTTGGGGTGCGCCGCTGCCAGCCCCAGATCGCGTGCGGTGCAATAGGCTGTCTCGGCGCCCGCCAGATCGTCGCGCGCAAAGGCCAAGCCGCCCAGCGCATTGTGCGCCAGCGCCTGATCGATCAGCCCGGCCTCGCCAGCCGCCTGCGCAGTGGCGAGAGCGGCATGCGCGAGCACTTCGGCCTCATCCAGCCGCGTCGCCTCGGCCAACAGCAGCGAACCGGTTGCCTGGTGCCGCGCGAAAAACGGCGGCGGCGACGCGAGCGCCGCGACCAGTGCGTCAGCCGCCTGCCATTCGGCCAGGCCGCGCGCTTCCTGCTTGGCATAGAGCAGGGCTGTGGCGAGGCCGATCCGGCTTTCGGCCACCAGTTCGGGCGGAGCGGCAGGATCGGCCAGCACGCGCGCGGTGAACGCCTGCCACGCGGCCAGCTCGCCCTCCGGCGCGGCGAGCACGTCGCGAGCGCGCATCTCGGCGATTGTCGGCAGATTTGGGGTCGGCTGGTCCTGCGCGGCAGCGGGCAGCGAAACGGCGGGCGCACTCCACAAGGCACCGGCCAGCGCCAGTGTCTTCAGAGCATCCACGACCCCCAGCCGGCTATTGCGCCTCTGCCGTAACATGCCGATATGTCTGGATGATCCGGCGCCGCAGCGCCAGTGGCAAATTCAGCCGATCAGCCAATCACGCGATGAGCAGGCGCACCAGCAGGAACAGCGCGCCGACAGCGGCGATGATCGGCCCCTGCTTCTTCAACTGCGCGGCCTTGGCCGCATCCTGGCTCAGCTTGTCGCTGAAGATCATGGAAATGATGCCGGCGACCACAAGGCCGATCCCCCCGTAAAGCAACATAACTGGTAAAACCCCTTTGCTGGACGCGACCCCGCCAGCGATGATGCCCGCCTTCGCCAGCTTACGCAATCCTGCGGATAAAAGCGTGCCCCGGACCCACGTTTGGGGGCCAAGGGCGCCAGCCGGGACGAAGCGGCTTGCCTGCACGATGACAGGTGCATTTCGCTGGCTCGGGAGCGGGGCCGAATCGTGATGACGGGCGTTGTGAGGCTGGAGGACAGCAAAGGATCTGAATCATGATCGATACCAGTGCAATCCGCGAACACATGGAAGTGATCGGCGCCGATGGTGTGCATGTCGGCACGGTGGACCATATTGATGGCGATCGCATCAAGCTGACCAAGGCCGATTCCGGAGCGGAAGTGGCCGGCGGCACGGGCAGCCATGCTGGCCACCATCACTACATTTCCACCGGGCTGATCGCCGGGGTGGAAGGTGATACTGTGCGCCTAAGCACCAGCGGCGCCAACGCGTTGGGCTTCGAGGAGGAAGAAGGCGGCGAGGATTACTCGGTCAACGGCCAGACCCGCCGCGACGACCAGGAGACCGAACGCATGGCCAGTTACGGCGAGGAAGACGCCCGCTAGGGCGACGACCCTCCCGGACAGCAAAAGGCCCGGCAGGTTTGCGCCTGCCGGGCCTTTTTGTGTCTGAGAATGGAGCGCTAGTTCACTGGCAGGCCAGGCACTCGTCATAGTCGGTCGTCGGCAGCTCATAGACAGCCGGCTCGGCGGTGTTGTCGGCTTCCACGCCGCCGGCGAAGCCCGCGCGCTGGACTGACTTCGAGCGCAGGTAATACAGGCTCTTGATGCCCTTTTCCCATGCCTGGAAGTGCAGCATGGCGAGGTCCCACTTGTCGACGTCCGCCGGGATGAACAGGTTCAGGCTCTGCGCCTGATCGATGAACGGCGTGCGGTCGGCGGCGAATTCGAGCAGCCAGCGCTGATCGATCTCGAAGCTGGTCTTGTAGACCGCCTTCTCCTCGGGCGTCAGGAAATCGAGGTGCGCCACGCTGCCGCCCTTCTCGAGGATCGAGTTCCACACGTTGGTGGAGTTCTTGCTCTTCGCGTCGAGCAGCTTTTCCAGGTACGGGTTCTTGACCACGAAGCTGCCCGACAGCGTCTTGTGGGTATAGATGTTGGCCGGGATCGGCTCGATGCACGCGCTGGTGCCGCCGCAGATGATGGAGATCGACGCGGTCGGCGCGATCGCCATCTTGCAGCTGAACCGCTCCATCACGCCCATATCCTCGGCATCGGGGCAGGCGCCGCGTTCCTCGGCCAGCACCATGCTCGATTCGTCGGCCTTGGCGGCGATGTGCTTGAACATCTTCAGGTTCCACACCTTGGCCATCGGGCTTTCAAAGCCAATGCCCTTCATCTGCAGGAAGCTGTGGAAGCCCATCACGCCCATGCCGACAGAGCGTTCGCGGCTGGCCGAATACTTGGCGCGCGACATCTCATCCGGCGCGCGGTCGATATAGTCCTGCAGCACGTTGTCGAGGAAGCGCATCACGTCCTCGATGAAGCTCTTCTCGGTGTGCCAGTGGTCCCATTGCTCGAGGTTCAGCGACGAGAGGCAGCACACCGCAGTGCGCTCGTTGCCGAGGTGGTCCTTGCCGGTGGGGAGGGTGATTTCGCTGCACAGGTTGGAGGTGGAGACCTTCAGCCCCAGATCGCGGTGATGCTTGGGCATCATGCGGTTCACCGTGTCGGAAAACACGATGTACGGCTCACCCGTGGCGAGGCGGGTCTCGACCAGCTTCTGGAACAGGCTGCGCGCATCGACCTGGCCACGCACCGAACCGTCCTTGGGGCTGAGCAGGTCGAACTTGCTGCCGGTGCGGACCGCTTCCATGAACTTGTCGGTCAACAGCACGCCGTGGTGCAGGTTCAGCGCCTTGCGGTTGAAATCGCCCGACGGCTTGCGGATTTCGAGGAACTCCTCGATCTCCGGGTGGTGCACGTCGATATAGCACGCGGCCGAGCCACGGCGCAGACTGCCCTGGCTGATTGCCAAGGTGAGCGAGTCCATCACCCGCACGAAGGGGATGATGCCGCTGGTCTTGCCGTTGAGGCCGACCGGCTCACCAATGCCGCGCACATTGCCCCAATAGGTGCCAATGCCGCCGCCCTTGCTGGCCAGCCACACGTTCTCGTTCCAGGTGTTGACGATGCCTTCGAGGCTGTCGCTGACCGAGTTGAGATAGCACGAAATCGGCAGGCCGCGATTGGTGCCGGCGTTCGATAGCACCGGGGTGGCGGGCATGAACCACAGGTTGGAGATGTAGTCGTACAAGCGCTGGGCGTGCGCCTGGTCATCGGCATAGGCATCGGCCACGCGGGCGAACAGGTCCTGGAAATTCTCGCCGGGCAGCAGGTAGCGGTCCTTCAGCGTTTCCTTGCCGAATTCGGTCAGGTTGGCATCGCGCGCATTGTCGGTGACAACGGTGAAGCGGCGGGCGTTGACGGTTTTGGAATCGCTCTTTGCCGCGGCGGCGGCAGCGGCAGCCAGCGCGCCGGACAAAGCTGTAGCGGTAGCTTCTGCCACCAGACTTTCGCTGCCTGCGTCCTTGCGGTCCATCTCGATCGCCTTTCCGGTGTTGTCGGCAACCTTGTGCTTGGCTTCCTTGGGGGAAGGCGCATCGCCCGTCATGGTCAAGTCCAGTCCCATTGCCGCGTCGTCCGTTGTCCTGAGTTCCATTATGCGCCCCGTCCCCATCGAATTTCAGGCCCCTCAGACGCCTCGCGTCAATGGGGCTAATGCCGCTTTGTTCCGCATGTGTTCGAATCGGTCGGGGGCACTTGTTGCTGCCCTCACCTACCCGTTTCCATGCGTCGGAAGGGAAAAACTTATCCCCCGCCTGCCCACAGGTCCGCGTGCCGACACCTCTTTTCCTGGCTCTCCGCTGCGCCATTGCCGTAATCGGCAAGGCGGCGGTCGATACAAGGTGTTGTAGGTGTGCCCGGCAGTCAAACCACCACCCATAGTGAATCGCTACGAATCCGGACGCAAGAGGCTTAAGGACGATTTAAGCACTGTTCGGCGCTGGACAAGGCGGTGTGTTAGCCCGCCCACACACCGCGACGCGTGGGAAAAGGTCCACTGGCGCGGTGCGCAAGCCCCTAAATCGAACTGCGGAAAAAAATCCGGCAGATTGCGCTGCGTCGCATCTTTAGAATCAAGTGCCGCAACAAGGTTTCACCGGACCTGCGCAGCACCACGAAACTGGACCTGACGCGCCGGATTTGCCACAAGCAACGCCAGTCATTGGGGGGTATTGTATGATCAAGCTGGTCAAGGCCCTGCCGTTCGGGATCTTCCTGACGATCCTGGTGTGTCTGTTCATCGGTTCGGGCGGATCGACCGGCGGCGCGCTCAACATCTTCAACTTCCATATCGAGGCGATGGATTTCGACGTGAAGCTGTACTGGTCGTGGGCCATGTTCATCGGCGGCACGGGGTTATCGTGGGTGATCCTGTTCATGATGGGCGACTAGCGGCGGTGCCGGGGGATGATCCGCACGCTGCCTACCTCGCCGCCTGTTCGCCCGAGGTGCGCGAACGGCTGCTGGCAATCCGCGCCGAGCTGGAGGCCCGCGTGCCCGCCGCCACGCGCTGCATGGCCTACTCCCTGCCCGCGCTGCGCAAGGGCAGGATCATCACCTATTTCGCCAGCTTCAAGCACCACATCGGCATCTATCCGCCGGTCACTTCCCCGCCAGAGCTGGTGGCCGAACTGGCCCCCTATGCCGGTCCCAAGGGCAACCTGTCCTTCCCGCACAAGGACCCGCTGCCGCTCGACCTGATAGGACGCGCGGGCGCGGCGCTGGCGGCGCAGTATGGCGCCTAAGGCACCAGCACCGTATCGCGCGCTTCAGGCAAGGTTTCCGGGTAGTCGAGCGTATAGTGCAAGCCCCTGCTCTCGTGCCGCCGCAGCGCCGAATCGACGATCAGTTCGGCGCACTGGTGCAGGTTCCTGAGTTCGATCAGGTCGGTCGTCACGCGGAAGTGGCCGTAGTAATCCTCGATCTCGCTACCGAGCAGCTTGATGCGGTGCGCGGCGCGTTCCAGCCGGCGGGTGGTGCGGACGATCCCGACGTAGTTCCACATGAAGCGGCGGATCTCGGTCCAGTTCTGCTTGATGACCACTTCCTCGTCCGAATTGGTCACCCGGCTTTCGTCCCACTCGCGCACCTTGGGGGGAGCATCGAGCGTGTCCCACCGGGCGAGGATATCCTGCGCTGCCGCCTCGCCGAACACGAAGCATTCGAGCAGCGAGTTGGACGCGAGGCGGTTGGCGCCGTGCAGCCCGCTTTCGGTGCACTCGCCCGCCGCCCACAGGCCGGGCAGGTCGGTCGCCGCGTCCAGCCCGGTCACCACGCCGCCGCAGGTATAGTGCTGCGCGGGCACCACCGGGATCGGTTGCGTGGTCATGTCGATGCCCAGCGCCAGCAGCTTGTCATAGATGTTGGGGAAGTGGCCGCGCACGAACTCCGCCGGCATGTGGCTAATATCGAGGTGGACGAAATCAAGGCCATAGCGCTTGATCTGGTCATCGTTGGCGCGCGCGACGATATCGCGCGGGGCCAGTTCCATCCGCTCGGGATCGTAGTCGATCATATAGCGATGGCCGGTGACCGGGTTGATCAAGTGCCCGCCCTCGCCGCGCACCGCCTCGGTGATAAGGAAGTTCTTGACCTCGAGGTTGTACAGACAGGTCGGGTGGAACTGCATCATCTCCATGTTGGAGACGCGCGCGCCCGCCCGCCAGGCCATGGCAATGCCATCGCCCGTGGCCCCGCGCGGCGCGGTGGAGAACTGGTAGACGCGCCCCGCCCCGCCACTGGCGAGCACGGTGGCGCGGGCGACGTGGGCCTCCACCTTGCCGGTCGCCTCGTTCAGGGCATAGGCGCCCCACACCCGGCCCGAGCCCGAATAGCGCTCCTCGTGCTTGCCGGTGATCAGGTCGATGCAGCTGCGACCCGCCAGCAGGGTGATGTTGGGATTCTCTTCCGCCGCCTTCAACAGCGCGGCCTGCACCGCCCAGCCAGTGGCATCGTCGACATGGACGATCCGCCGGTGCGAATGGCCGCCCTCGCGCGTGAGGTGCAAGTGGTCGCTCTCGCGGTTGAATGGCACGCCCAGCTCGCACAACCGGTCGATCGCTTGCGGGGCACGCTCGATGACGAACTCCACCGTCGCCCGATCATTCAGGCCCGCGCCGGCCACCATGGTATCGCGGATATGATCCGCGAACGTATCGCCCACGTCGAGCACGGCAGCGATCCCGCCTTGCGCCCACGCGGTCGAGCCACTGTTCAGCGCGCCCTTGGCCAGCACCAGCACCTTCAGCCGCGTGGCCAGCGATAGCGCAGCGGTCAGCCCAGCCGCGCCGGAGCCGATGATGAGAACGTCGTAGGGGGCAGCCTGTGTCATGCGCGGGACTCATGCCCGTGGCGGGGCCAAGCTGCAAGCATGGACCTTGGACTCGAAAGTCCAGCTCAGGCGAGGGTTTGATGAGGTCCCTACCCGGTCTTGATCCAGGTCTCCACTGGCTGAATAACCACACCCCCGAAGCGCGCCTCCTTCGCTAGGCAGTGCAGGTTTCCGATCAAACACCGGTCAGAAGGGTAGATTTCGTTGGTGTCGGTATATCTTCCCAAGACGCTTGTCCCAGGAGGACACTCATCGGCGTTGCAGTTGGTAAAATGGATAGGGCGACCGTCCGTGGCGACGATACCTGCGGCGCAGTCGCGGCAGATATAGTCCGGGTAACGCGGATTACCCTTGGTCGTTTTGCCGCATGCCGGGCAGGACTGGTCGGCTGGATCGATCAAGCCGCCGCACTCGTCAACTGCACGAACACGTCCTCAAGGTCCGCCTCGCGCGTGGACACATCCTCCACAGTGAAGCCCTGGTCCTGCAACAGCGCCAGCACCTGTCCGGCGGTCATTTCGGCCTTGTCGTAGGTCACCTCGATCAGCCGTTCGCCCGCCTTCACGCATTTGCGGAAGCGGGGGTCGTGCGGCAGGTCGGTCACGTCACGGTCAACCGTCACCGCGACCACCTTCTCGCCCATCAGCCCGACCAGTTCGCGGGTGGGCTTGTTGGCGATCAGCTGGCCGTGGTTGATGATGGCGATGCGGTCGCACAACTGCTCGGCTTCCTCGAGGTAATGCGTGGTCAGGACCACGGTTACGCCCTCGCCGTTGAGCTGCTTGACCAGTTCCCACAGCTGGCGGCGCAGTTCCACGTCGACCCCTGCGGTCGGCTCGTCGAGCACCAGGATCGGCGGCGAATGGACCATGGCCTTGGCGATCAGCAGCCGCCGCTTCATCCCGCCCGACAGCGTGCGGGCATAGGCATCGCGCTTGTCGGCCAGGTGGACCGCGCGCAGCAGCTCCTCACTGCGGCGCAAGTGCTTGGCCACGCCGTACATCCCGCCCTGGTTCTCGAGCACCTCGAACGGGGTGAAGAACGGATCGAACACGATTTCCTGCGGCACGATACCGATGTTCAGCTTGGCGTTGCGGTGGTCCTTGTCGATATCGTGGCCCCAGATCCTGATCGTGCCGCTGGTCTTGGTGACGAGGCCCGCCATGATGTTGATCAGCGTCGATTTGCCCGCGCCGTTGGGGCCGAGCAGGCCGAACACCTGGCCTTGCGGCACATCGAACGACAGGTTCGTCAGCGCCTCCTTGGCGGGGGCCTTTTTGGATGCGGCATAGCGCTTGGTGACATCGCGAATTTCGATGGCGTTTTCAGTCTCGACCATGCCAGCGCTCTAGGCGCTTGCGGCGCCTTGCGTAAAGACCCCGGCGCGATTAGGTCACGCAGGCATGAGCAACACTCCCGAAACCGTAAACGTCACCACCTCGCGCGTCAGTTGCGATGGGGCCAGCGATATTCGGCCCGGCACCGCATATGCGGCCGCCGCCCTGGGCCATCCGCGCGTGTGGCTCGAGATTGACGAAAATGGCTTTGTCGATTGCGGCTATTGCGACCGGCGTTTCGTGCTCACTGGCGGACCGGCAGACCGGCAGGCCGCATAACCGCGCGCCGGTCAGGTTCGGTTCAGCGACCGGGTGGCAAGGACGCTCCAACAATGGAGTTTATGACTATGAGAAAGATTCTCGCCACTCTCGCCGCTGCCACCATGCTGGCCGGTGGCGCCGTGTCGGTCCAGGCGGAAACCCGCCAGGAGCGGAGCGAGGCACGACTGGCCGAAATGCTCGAAGGCTACACCGCGGGTGAGCCGGTGTCGTGCATCTACACCACCCGTTCCAACCGCCTGACCGTGATGGAGCGCATTGGCCTGGTCTATGACGCCGGTGAAGTCATCTACGTCGCCCGTGCGGTGCACCCGAACATGCTCGACAGCGAGGATGTGCCGGTGATCGAGCGTTTTTCCAGCCAGCTGTGCGTGCATGACGTGATGCGCACGATCGACCGCAATTCGCCGTCCTTCCAGGGCGCCTTGTTCCTCGAGGACTTCGTGCCTTACACCCGCGTGGACAACCACGACGGCTGATCGCAAGGGTCAGACATTGCCGCAATCCAGACGGCCGCCCCGGGGTATCCTGCGGGCGGCCGTTTTGCGTTCGTGACCGGGCACCATTTACAATCGTTCGCGTGACGGGCACTCTTCTGATCATGCACGCCTGCCGCCAGAGCGGGCCGCGTCACAGGGGAGATCGGGATGCGCTATGCCATTTGGCTGCTGCGGCTGGGTTATGCCGCCTGGCTGATCCCCGCTGGGCTCAACCACTTCGTTCCGCTGTTCCCGCAGCCTTTGGGCAACCAGCCCGAGAGCACCGCGCTGATCACCGCGCTGATCGATTCGGGCCTGTTTGCCGTGGTCAAGGCGGTCGAACTGTTCGCCGGGCTGTGCCTGCTGATCGGCTGGCGCGTGCCGCTGGCGCTGGTCGTGCTGCTGCCGGTCAGCTTCAACGTG
Source organism: Alteraurantiacibacter sp. (assembly GCA_039927835.1). Taxonomy (GTDB): domain Bacteria; phylum Pseudomonadota; class Alphaproteobacteria; order Sphingomonadales; family Sphingomonadaceae; genus Alteraurantiacibacter. The sequence goes on along the minus strand of JBDSUF010000005.1, from coordinate 38,869 downwards.
TGGTACTGGGACGTGCCGCTGCAGGGCTGGGGCTCGCCCGCCGCCCCTTATGGCTGGGCGGTGCTGGGCGCCACGCTGTTGCTGATGCTGGCTTACCATCGCTCCTACGCCGGAATGCTCAACCCGGTGGCCGTGCCGCGATGGCCGCCGCGACTGGCCGAGCTGGGCTATCGGGAGGACGCCAAGTGACCGCCCTCGTCACCCCTGCCCGTCTGCTGCCCATTTTTCGCCTGATATTGGGCCTGTTGCTGGCGCTGACCGCGCTCGACAACGTGCTGGCGGTCTATCTGCCGTTCCCGGTGGGCAGCACGCCGATCGCCTTCGAATTCCTCGAGGCGCTGCATTTCAGCCGCCTGATCTACCTCGCCATGGGCGTGATGCTGGTGGCGGGCTTCGCGCTCTTGGCCGACCGGTTCGTGCCGCTGGCGCTGGCCGTGGTCATGCCGGTGCTGGTGTGCATGCTCTACTGGGCGCTGGTGCTGGAAAACAGCCTGGGCTGGAGCCTGCTGGCTGCAGCGATGGTGGGCCTGGCCGCGCTGCTGATGTTCGCGCACCTGCCCGCCTACGCCGGGATGTTGCAGACTCGCCCGCTGGCCGTGGGTGAGAGCGATGCCGAACGGTACGAACGGCTCTACGCCTGGCCCGTGGGCGTGACGGCTCCACGCGCCGTTGCACTGGCCCTGCTGCCGCTGGCGGGCGTGGCGGCGTTCTATCACTTCATCGTGCCGAGCCTGCTGGCGTTCTATTGCATCGTGGTGCTGATCTATCCGCTCGGCGTGCTGGTGCTGCGCCTGTTGCAAGGCCTGCTGGCAAAGCCGGAGCGGGGCGAATAGGCTGGACGGCATGACCAGCAGAGCCATTCTCGTCCTCACCACCGGCGGCACGATCGACAAGAACTACTTCGACGCGCTGAGCGAATACCAGATCACCGACAGCGGCATCCCTGCGCTGCTGACCGAGGCGCGCGTGGCCTTGCCCTTCCGCGTGGTCGAGCTGATGCGCAAGGACAGCCTCGAGCTGACCGAGGCCGACCGCGCTTTGATCGCCGCCGCCGCGCGCGAAGCTCCCGAAAGCCGCATCGTGATCACCCACGGCACCGATACCATGACCGAGACGGCGAAGGTGCTGGCGGTTGCTGTCCCCGGCAAGACGGTCGTCCTCACCGGCGCGCTCAGCCCCGCCCGCTTCGCCGAGACCGACGCCCCCTTCAACCTCGGCATGGCCTTCGCCTGCGCGCAAGTCGCCGCCCCCGGCGTGTGGATCGCGATGAGCGGTGAGGTGTTCGATGGGCTTAAGGTGCGGAAGGATCGGGCGGCGGGGCGGTTTGTGGCCCTGTGACTCCAGCAGCCAAGATAGCCCCGCGGGACTACCTTGGCGCTGCTGATTTACCGGCTCAACTGGCCGCGAATGGCCCCGTTGGGATATTCCGCGGTGTGAAGGTTCACGTAAAAGTCTGCCGGATTGTTCTGCAGGCGATTTTCGGTCCATTCGGAGCGGTTCTTGCAGCCCTGCCACCGGCCTTCGTTGGACTGGGTGAGGGTGAACACGGGCGGACCGTTGGTCCCTGCGCGGCCAAAGTGAATGTGGGCTGCGGTGACCGGGCCGATATTGGTCACGTTCTTCACCTCCCAGCATACCTGGTCGGTGGCATCGGACACGGAGATTTCGGCGTCGGCCATGCCATTAGGATCGCCGCCACCCACTTCGTTGTTGCCGGTCAGGTGCGCGCGATAAGTATCGGAGGTGGCGTCGACGGCCTCCTCCTCCAGCGTGGCGCACGCGCCAAGGGCGAAGGTCCCCGCCAAAGCAGTCAGCGAGACAAGAGTCCTGTTCATGGTGATGTCCTCTTCCGTTTATGTCCGCGCGACCTTCGGCCATGCGCGGATTGATAGGAGAGAAATTGTTGGCGAGGCGGATCGTTCCGCTTGCCCCGCGCGTTTGGACGGTCAGTTGCCGGGCGCGGCGGGCTCCACCCGCGCCTGCCCTGTCGGACACAGCGACAGCACCGGACATGCCGGACAATCAGGATCCTTGGGCGTGCAAATCTCGCGCCCCAGCTCTTTCATCAGCTGGTGATGCTCGTCGATCGTCTCGGCGTCCCAGTCGGAGGGCAGCGCGGGCATGATCGCGTCATAAGCCTTTGCCGTGTCTGCGCCCTCGGCGATCAGGCCCAACCGCGCGAGGATGCGCAGGTGGTGCGTGTCGAGCACCAAGGCAGGCCGCTGGAGTGTGGTGGTGTTGAGCACTTGCGCGGCAATTTTGCGCCCCGCGCCGGGCAGCGCCTCGATCCAGGCGATGGCGGCCGGAGTATCCATCGCGGCGAGGCACGAAAGGTCGACCTTGCCGACATTGGCGTGGATCGCCCCCAGAACGCCATGCACCCGCTTGGCCGACTGGTTGGGGAAGCGCACGCCATGCAGTGCCTTGGCCAGCGCTTCGGGCGACAGCGCGGCCACCTTGTCCCACGATCCGTATTCGGCCAGCACCCGGTCCGCCACTGCGCTCGACACCTCGCTCGGCATGCGCGACCCGATCAGTCCCTGCACCAGCGACCACTCGGGCGCGTGGTAATCGGCAGGCGCCCGGCGCTTGTGGCCGAACCGCTGGACCAGCGCCTGCTGCAGGCGGACAAGGGTTTGGGTGACGGTCATTTGTCGCTCATTGCCAACCGATTGTCGATGTTTTCGCAAGCTCCTGGGTTGCTGAGCGAAAGCTGCTTGTGACCCTTGCTTACTGGCAACGCGCCCATCGGCCCAAAGCTCCCGCCGTGGTTCGACGCTCTTGTCCTTAGCAGAGATAGGATTGTCGCAGGCGCTCGATAGCGTCGGCAGACGATCAACGTCCACAACGCGAACAGGCTGGGGCGCATTACAGATGTTGCGCTTGAATGCGGCTTCAATGATCTGAGTTACTTCAGCCGTACCTTTCGGCGCCGCTTCGGCGTCTCGGCTCGTGTCTACCGGCTTGGCCAGGCAGATAGTGTGGGGCACGCCCCACACTATCTGCCTGGCAAGACGACAGCTCGATAAAGCAAAACTGTCTCAAGCGGTTCAGAACCGCTTCCGCACCGATACCGCCCACTCACGCGGCCGACCGACCTGGCCAATGAGCACTGGGTCGCCAACGCCGCGAAGGTCGAACTTGTTCACAAAGTAATAGTCGTCGAACAGGTTGGTCACCTCGAGGCTGACCGACAGGTCTTCATCGGGATTGCGCCAGGTCAACCGCGCATTCGCCAGCGTGTTGGCATCGGTGTTGCCCAATTGGTCGCCGCCACGCAGCGTGTTGCCCGGCAAGGCGAGTGAGTGGGACATATCGAAGCGCGGCGTTAGCGTGCCGGTATCCCCAAGGTCGATCGTGTACTGCATGCCCCAGGCCCACTTCCAGCCATGCAGCGGGTCGGCGAGGACACCGATAACCGCCGGGGCCGAACTGCAGGGTCCATCTGCCTGCCCGACAACAGCCGGATTCACACAGTTGAACTTCTGGTCGAGATAGGACGCTGACGCATCGATCAGGAGGCCATCGATCGGCTGGGCGGACAGTTCGAATTCGATGCCCATCTGCTCGGAATCACCCGCATTCTGCGGCGCGGCGCAGGGCGAAGGCGACACCGGATCGAGGCCCGGACAGCTGAGCAGGACGAGTTGCTGATCCTTGAACTCGTTGAAGAAGGCGGTGACGTTGAAGCGAACCCGGCGGTCGAACAGATCGGTCTTGAAGCCGATTTCATAGGTCAGCACCTCTTCGACGCCGAATGGTGCGGCCTGCGCGGCAGTGAACGGGCGCGGCACCACACCGCCGCCCTTGAAGCCCGATGCCACCGTCGCATAGGCGAGGACCTCGTCACTGAAACGATAATCGAGCGACGCGCGATAGTCGAAGCGGCTGCCATCATAGTTGGCGGTGCGCCCGGTCAAGGCCAAGACGGTATCGGTCGCACTGCCGTTGCCGTTGATGTCGAACGTGTCCGCGCCGGCATATCCGGCGCCGTATACCGCGCCGACCAGATCCAGGTAGGGATTGATCGTCACGCCATCCACGTTGTAGCGATAGAACGTATAGTCCTTGTGCTCCTCGGTATAACGCCCGCCGAGCGTCAGCGTGAGGTTCTCCATCGGCTCGACGATGAGCGTGGCAAAGGCAGCCTTGGAATCGGTATTGACCGGGTCATCGCCGATGAATTGCAGCGGGAACAGGCCGACTGTGCCACCGACGCCATCGGGGAAGCCGATATAGCGAATATCCTGCAAGGTGGCGTAGGTCGTGTTCTCGTCGGAATAATAGCCACCCACGGTGAGGTCGGCGATCTCGCCCAGATCGAAATTGGCCCGCAGCTCCTGGCTGACGAACCAATGCGTGAGGTGATTGAGGCCAAACCCGGTATTCGCTGGCGAGATGTCGCCATCGACCGAGAAGTTGGTATCCCACTCACGATAGGCCGAGATCGAGGTGAAGTTGATGGCATCGCTGACATCGACCGTGAGATTGGCGGACACGCCCCAGGCCTCGTAAGTCGTCAGCGGATCGCCCTCGATGCCCGGCAGCGCAACGGGGCCCGACAAGATGCCGAAAAACGGCAAGGCGTCCGATTGATAGACCGAATAGTTGCACAAAGCGCCGCAGATAAAGGCCGGGCCGGACGGCGTGCCATCGGCGGCATTGGTATTTGCATTGCCCGTATCGATGGCATCGATAAGGATTTCGGGGGCCTGATGGCGCTCGTCGTTGATATAGTCGGCCGAAATCATCAGATCGATGCTGTCGGACGGAACCCAGCGCAAGGTTCCGCGCAGCGCCTGATACCCGCTATCGCCCAGCGTGCTGACGACACAATCGTTCTCCAGGACACTTGCGGGACCAGTCCCGGTCGTGTCGCAGGTATAGTCGCGCTGCTCGACATACCCGTCCTGCTCGGCAAACGCACCGGTAACGCGGGCGAACAGGGTGTCGGTGAAAGCGAAATCCGCCGCCGCCCGCAAATTCACGCGATCACGGCTGCCATAGGTCGCTTCGACATAGCCACCGCCATCGCCGTCGGGCCGACGCGTGAAGAACTTGATCGCGCCGCCTTCGGAGTTCCGTCCGGTCAGCGTCCCCTGCGGACCGCGCAGCACTTCCACCCGCTCGATATCCATCAGATCGAAATTGGCGCCGGTCAGGCGCGGATAGTACACATCGTCGATGTAAAGGCCCACGCCCGGTTCCATTGCGGGGCTGAAATCGCCTTGGCCAAGACCGCGGATGCTGGCCGAGATCGACGGGCCGAAGGCGCCGGTCTGCGGACGCAGATCAACGCTGGGCGCCTGCAGGATGACTTCCGAAAGCTTGGTCTGGCTGCGGGCCTCCATCATCTCGGCATTCACCGCCGTGATCGCCAGAGGAATGTCCTGAATGGCCTGTTCGCGGAATTGCGCAGTGACGATGATCTGGTCGCTTTGCGGCTCGGTCTGCGCATTGGCATTATCCTGAGCGGATGCCGGATTTGCGGACAATGCCAGCAGGCAAGTCCCGGCGCATAGCGTCGCACGAAGAACGGTAGTCATAGTATTAGCCTCCCCCGGCCGTTTTTTATTCCGATGTGTTTTGCTTTGCCTGTCCGCCGCGAAAACGGCGCGACCCAAGGGAGCTCGGGCCGCGCCGTCCGTCCTGACCTGCGTCAGAACGATCTCTTGATTCTCATCTGCCAGGTCCGCGGCATGCCCGGCTGACCCGAGGCATAACCATTCCCGATCGTGCTGAAATCGGAGATGGACAGATAGTACAACCTGTCGGTGATATTGCGCACCTCCAGACTGACCTGCCAGTCGTCCTCGTCGGATCGCCAGGTGATCTGCCCATTCAGCAAGATACGACCTTCAATCTGTGAAAGAGGCGTGTTGCTGGCGTTCGTAAACACCACCGACTGATAGTCCATGTCGAGGCGCGGCGTCACCGAGCCTGCGCCCGGAAGGTCGACCCGGTACTGGATCCCGGCGCTTGCCTTCCATTCCGGGGTGAACGGCGTGACTGCCGTAATCGGTATGCCCGACAGGGGATCAATGTCGCTGTAAGCGAAATCAAGATAGCTCAGCGATCCGTCGATGTTGAGGTGCGAATCCGGTTGCACCTGGGCTTCAAGTTCGAACCCCTTGACGTTTGCGCTGCCGGCGTTGGCGGTCAACAGGCACGGGAAACCGAAACCTGCCCCAGCCTGCGCGCTGCATTCGAGCAGGCCCAACTGGATATCGCGATATTGGCTGTAGAACACCGCGCCGTTCAGCCGCACCCTGCGATCGAACGCCTGCGACTTGAAACCCGTTTCGAACGCGGTCTGCGTTTCCGGGCCGAACGGCAGGATCTGCGCAACGTAATACGGCGTCGGATTGATCCCGCCGCCCTTGATGCCGGTCGACACCTGGGCATAGGTCATGAACGAAGGCGACCACCGGTAGCTGAGCGCTGCCCGATAATCGATGTGCTTGTCCCTGAATTGCGCGACCTGCCCGTCAAGACCGATGAGCGAGCAATTGTAGCCGCCGGTACATACCGGACTGCCATCAGGGTTGCTGCGCCCGAACAGGTAATCCTTGCTGTCATCGGTGAAGCGGACCCCGAACGTGGCGTCGAGGCGGTCGGTCAGATGTACTTCGCCGTGAGCGAACAGTGCCCAGGTCGTCGCTGGAATGCTGTCGGGGCCGGAGATGAAGTCGATACCGGCCGCGGGCAGATCAACCCTGGAAACAGTATCGGTCTGCTGGTCGAAGTAGAAGGCGCCAACGGTATAGTCGAGCAGCGTGCCCAGGTTGCCGCCAAGCCGCAGTTCCTGGCTGAATTGGCGGTGTGTGTAGTTCTGCACCAGAACGTCACCTGGCAGCGGCGTGGCGTCGGCATCGTCGGAAAAACTGCTGGTGTAGTGGCGATAGGCAGTAATCGACTTCAGGGCGAGACTGTCGCCCAGCTGCAACTCCGCAGCGGCGGAAAGGCCATAGGATTCCAGCGTCTGCTGCGGCTTGGCAGAGAACGGCGTGTAGCCGCTGGCGCCAATCCCGCCGGTGCCGGCCGCACGCGGGTCCGTGTAGGTGGAATAGTTCATGTACGGATTGTTCGGGCTGTTCGGATCGCAGCTGCGCGGTCCGGACGTGATGAAGCGGCAGGCCCCCAGCGCACCGGGCGCGTTCCACGACACATCGTAGCCGCTGAGATAGGGGAACAGCCCGAAGAACGAGCCGACTTCCCCGGTATTGATGTTGTTGTCGGTGTCGATCCCCACCGAAAGGGCAGTGTTGGCCACCGCAATCAGCGCGTTGGCGGGCGGCTCGTCCTGCTGATCGACATAGTCAGCCGAGAGGTTGAGTTCAAAGTCGCTCGAAGGGGTCCAGCGCAACGCCAGCCGCCCACCGATATGTTGCGTGCCGCCTTCGCTGCCCAGCGAGCAATCCGTTCCGTTGACGAAACTCGGCACGTTTGAGCCGGGATGGCTGCAGGCATAGTCGACCCGCTCGACATAACCGTCGCTCTTGCTGGCAGCGGTCGAGATGCGGGCGAACAACTGGTCGGGCACAACGGTGAAATCGGCCGAACCGCGCACTGTCATCGCGGAAAAGGAACCGAACCCGGCTTCCAGCGATCCGCTGCCGTCGCCAACCGGTTCGCGCGAGAACAGCTTGATAGCGCCCCCGATCGAATTCTTGCCGGCCAGCGTACCCTGAGGACCGCGCAGCACTTCGACGCGATCAAGGTCGAGCAAATCAAGTACGGAGCCCACCAGCGTCGAATAGTATACGTCGTCGACATAGAGACCGACACCGGGTTCGAAAGTCGGGTTGAGATTGGCTTGCCCGACACCGCGGATGTAGCCGATCAGAGTCGGGCCTCCTGCCGCACCCGCTGGGGCCAAGGTCACGTTGGGCGCTTGCGCCGCGATCTGGTACACGCTGGTCTGACCGCGCGCCTCGAGCTGTTCGCCGCTGACTGCGGTAATGGCGATCGGCGTATCCTGCAGGCGCTGCCCGCGATACTGCGCGGTGACGATGATCTCCGGTGGGCCGGACGAGCTGTCCCCCTGTTGTTCCTGTGCACCTGTTTCCTGCGCAATGGCGGGCGCCGCGAGTCCGGCAAGGCTGATGGCAAGTGCGGATACCGAGGCCGTTCGCAGCCCCTTGCATGATAGCTTCATTTTGAAATCTCCCCCTCCTGACCGCATGCCTTCTGGATGGCCCTGCGTGAATCGTCAGACGAGGCGTCAGTTGCGCGAGGGAAAGCCACGCCGCAAGGAGTTACAATGATGTAACCTGAAATAATGGGAAATTAGATTTTAGGTTACACGCATGTAACTTGGTAACGAAAAAGTCCACCCTTGCGGCGATATTTTCTTCTCGCTATTCCCATATAGCCAATTCCTACCAAAGTATATTTCCTTTTTGTGGAAAATATAATCGGAATATAGCTGAATATTTCCAGTAATTTAAAAAGGCGTGGATGAGTGATGGGCGAGAATAGCAAGCGAAGCTACTTTGTAAGCGGGGCGAGTGGGCCCTTTGGCCGCAAGGTCATCGAAGCCCTGCAGGTCAGAGGTGCGCGGGTGATTGCTGGCGCACGCGATCCTGGTGCCTTGGCCGATCTCGGCGTCGAAGTGCGCGCTTGCGACTATGACAAACCAGAAACGCTGCCGCCTGCACTATCGGGTGTGGACCGGGTTCTGCTCGTTTCGAGCAATGCTGTGGGTCGGCGGGTTCCTCAGCACGCAGCAGTTATCGATGCGGCGGTTGCCGCTGGGTGCGAACACTTTGCGTATACCAGCATCCTCCACGGCCTCGAATCGCCGCTGGCGCTGGCCGAGGAGCACAAGGCGACCGAACGCTATCTTCTGGCCTCGGGATTGAGCCACACGATCCTGCGCAACGCCTGGTACAGCGAGAATTTCGAGCCAAATTTCGGCGCGGCGGTTGGTCAAGGCGCCATTGCAACGGCAGCGGGCGAAGGTCGTTTCGCCCCGGCGTTGCGCGCTGAACTGGCGGAGGCCGCTGCTGTCCGGTTGATCGAAGCGGAATTGCCCTCATCGGAAGTGCTCGAACTTGCCGGCAGCACCAGCTTTTCCATGCCCGAACTGGCCCAGGCCCTGTCGGCCAGATTGGGCAAGCAGGTCGATTGCATCCACATGGGCGGCGATGCCTATGCCGAGATGCTGACCGGTTTCGGAATTCCCGCAATGTTCGCCGAAATCCTGGCCGATTCGGAAACGAAAGCGGTTCTGGGTGCCCATGTCGAGGGCGGAAAGGCGCTCGAACGGCTGATCGGTCGGCCCACGAAGGGCCTTACCGAATTGGTCGACATCTGGTTTACGGCGGCGCAGGTCGCCCCCACCACATCCGCGCAACTTGAAGGGTAAATCCATGAAAAAAATGTATTTTCTGATCGCCGCCGCTGTCGGCATCGGCTCGCTGCCAGGTGTCGCCCAGGCTCAGTCCTGCGACTATACGCCGCGGCAGATTACCGAGCAGTTCTTCAACACGTTCTATGAACAGAAGCAGGTCCGGCTCGCTTTCGAGACCTGGGTATCCCCTGGATATATTCAGCACAATCCCATGGCGCCGACTGGCCGCGACGCGGCGATCGCGTTCCTTGAGCCGTTCTTTGCCGCCAACCCGGGCATCGAGTATTCGATCAAGCGGATCGTGGCCGACGGGGATCTGGTCGCCGTCCATTCGCACGGCCGCTTTTCGGCCACCGACCGCGGGATGGCGATTGTGGACATCGTTCGGGTGGAGGACTGCAAGGTCGTCGAACATTGGGATGTGATCCAGCCTGTCCCCGAAGGCTCGATGAACGAAAACACGATGTTCTGAAGCGCATCCTGGCGAGCTTGGCCTGCAGAAACGGGCCCGCTCGCTCGGGTCCGGTCAGAAGCCGAGCCAGCCACAGCCGCAAACGGCTATTTTCATGGCTTCACTATCGAGCGCAGGGAGGGTATGGCAAAATGCGAAACCAAGTTGCATTACTGCACCCTACTTCCTCGAAAGTAATCGCCATGGAATTGGACATTGAATTCGGCGATCCATGCAATTGCCCGATCCGGGATGTCCTCGACAGGATCGGCAGCAAGTGGGCCATGGTGGTGGTCTGTATGCTTGAGCCCGAGCCAAAGCGCTTCAACATGCTCTCCCGAATGATCCCGGACGTGTCCAAGCGCATGCTTACGCGCACCCTTCGCGAGTTGGAACGTGACGGGATTATCGAACGCAAGGTTTTTCCAACCAATCCGCCAAGCGTTGAATACAGTCTCTCTGAAACGGGCAGATCGATCATGCCCCTGTTTTGGAAGCTCATCGATTGGTCGATGGAAAAGCACGGGGACATCCGTGCATCGCGTCGGCAGTTTGACGCGAATTTCGCGCCAGACGCTCTTGTCAACTGACCGCCACGCGGGGCCGGTGGCGGCGCAGCGTTGCACCGCGCAGCCCCAGCACACCCGCCGCCTGGGTCGAATTGCCGCCGAACAAGCCGCTTAGCGAGAACCGGGGATAATAGTCGGCCATTGCCGCGCCGATCCATGCGTTCGACGCGGCCTGAATCATTCCCACTCGATCGTGCCCGGCGGCTTACTGGTGTAGTCGTAGACCACCCGGTTCACCCCCTGCACCTCGTTGACGATGCGCGTCGCGCATCCGGTCAGGAATGCCGCGTCGAACGGGTAGACGTCTGCCGTCATGCCATCGGTGCTGGTGACCGCGCGTAAGCCGCAGACACTGTCGTAAGTGCGATAATCGCCCATGACGCCCACGGTCTTGACCGGCAGCAGCACGGCGAAGGCCTGCCAGATCGCATCGTACAGCCCCGCCTTGCGGATTTCGTCGAGGTAGACCGCATCGGCTTTGCGCAGGATATCACAGCGCTCCTTGGTCACCTCTCCCGGAATGCGGATGGCGAGGCCCGGACCGGGGAACGGGTGGCGGCCGACGAAGATATCGGGCAGCCCCAGCTCGCGGCCCAATACACGGACCTCGTCCTTGAACAGCTCGCGCAAGGGTTCGACGAGTTGCATGTTCATGCGTGCGGGCAGGCCACCCACATTGTGGTGGCTCTTGATGGTGACCGAGGGCCCGCCGGTGAAGCTGACGCTTTCGATGACGTCGGGGTACAGCGTGCCTTGCGCGAGGAACTCGGCACCGCCGATCTTCTTCGCCTCTTCCTCGAACACGGCGATGAATTCACCGCCGATGAACTTGCGCTTTTTCTCAGGGTCGGTGACGCCTGCCAGCCCGGCCATGAAGCGCTCCTCGGCATCGACCACCACCAGCGGGATGTTGTAATGATCGCGGAACATGGTCTCGACCTGTTCGCGCTCGTTCATCCGTAACAGGCCGTGGTCGACGAACACGCAGGTCAGCTGGTCGCCGATGGCTTCGTGGATCAGGATCGCCGCGACCGAGCTGTCGACCCCGCCCGAGAGGCCGCAGATCACCCTTCCGCTGCCGACTTGCGCGCGGATCTCGGCCACTTTGGTCTCGCGATAGGCGGCCATCGTCCAGTCGCCCTTCAGCCCGCAGACCTTATGCACGAAGTTGGCCAGCAGCTTGCCGCCATCTGGGGTGTGGACCACTTCGGGATGGAACTGGGTGCCGTAGAACCCGCGCGCCTCGTCCGCGATCACCGCGAACGGTGCGCCATCCGATACCGCGACGATCTCGAACCCGGGGGCAAAACGGGTCACCGTGTCGCCGTGGCTCATCCACACCTGGTGGCGCTCGCCCACCGTCCACAGGCCCTCGAACAGCGCGCAATCGCGGGTGACGGTGAGGTAGGCGCGACCGAACTCGCCGCCGTCGCCGACCTCGTGGCCGGGCCGCACTTCGCCGCCAAGCTGGTGGCTCATCACCTGCTGGCCATAGCAGATGCCGAGGATCGGCACGCCGGCGTGGAACAACATCTCGGGGGCTCGGGGCGAGCCTTCCTCGGGCACGCCGGCGGGTGACCCTGACAGGATGATGCCCTTCGGCTGCATCCGCGCGAACGCCGCCTCGGCCAGCGTGAACGGGGCGATTTCGCAATAGACCCCCGCCTCGCGGACACGGCGGGCGATCAGCTGGGTCACCTGGCTGCCGAAATCGACGATGAGGATGGAATCGGCCGGTTTGGCCTCTGCGTGCATGGTCTCGGTCATGCCCAAGGCGCTTGCCCTGTGCGCGCCCGTCTGTCCAGCCGGAGGCACGCACGCGGTGTAGACAGAGTGCCGATTATGCAATCCTGGCGACAACGCGCGTTGCCAAAAGCGCAAGGGCAATGCAGCTTTTTGCGTTTGCAGCACGTCATGCTGCACTGCATAATATCGGCGAGAACACGACGGATGTCCTGTCACGGCCCTTAAACGGCCAATCATCGAGGACCATGCATTATGAAGTCACTGCCACTGTTCGCCCTCGCCGCGCTGCTGTCTGTTCCGGCCAGCGCCCAGACCACCCCGATCGTCGTTTACATGTCGGCTCCCGACCGTGCGCCAGCAGCGGCGGCATCCTCGCGCACCACGGAGCAACGCATCGTCAATGTGGCGCAAGTCGCGTGCGATCGGCCGAGCCTGCGAAGCCTCAAGGGCCAGCAATTGTATCGCGCCTGCGTGGCCGACGTGTCGGCTGATCTGGCTGCGCGCCAGCAGAGCGGAGCGGCAACCGTAGTGGCCTCACGCTGACGCAAGCCCGGCACGGTTGAACGTTGCGTAAACTGCAACACTTGTCGCATTGTTCGCAATTGCACAATATTATTGCGCGCCTATTTGGCTCCCATCGGCGGGGCGGACCCCTTCCTCTCCCTCCCAGGTCCGTCCCGCCAACCGGAGTTTGAACCATGCGTACTTTTGCCATCGACGTTTTTGCCACCATCGCCGTCATCGCCCTCAGCGCCACCATGCTGAGCGGTTTCGTCGCCTGATTTTTCCGCGAATTCGAGGAAACACAATCATGAAGAAGCTCGCCAAGCGTATGCTGCAAGCCTATTTCGACAGCGTTGCCCGGATGCCCTACCCGGCGATCTGGATGGCCTAAGGCCGCCGCAACAACTGCCAAGCCGAGCGGCCGCCCCATTGGGCGGCCGTTTGCGTTTCGAGGATCGCCCAATCGACCTGGGCAAAGTGCGCAACGCCCGCCAGCCGCATCTCGGCCATCCAAACGACTTCTGCCAACGGCGGTTCCCCCGGCGCTTATGCCCGGAAATTCGCCTTGCCGACCCACCGGATTGCTTGGGAAAACACCGGCAAATGCCTATATGCCACGCATGGCAAACGAAGCATCACCCCTCACCAACGCCCCGCTGCAGGGCGAATACGGCGCAGACAGCATCAAGGTCCTCAAAGGGCTCGACGCGGTGCGCAAGCGTCCCGGCATGTATATCGGCGACACCGACGACGGATCGGGCCTGCACCACATGGTGTTCGAGGTCTCGGACAACGCCATCGACGAGGCGCTGGCCGGGCATTGCGACCTGGTGCTGATCGAGCTCAATCCCGATGGTTCGGTGAGTGTGGAAGACAACGGCCGCGGCATTCCCGTGGGCATCCACACCGAAGAGGGCGTCTCGGCGGCCGAGGTCATCATGACCCAGCTCCACGCCGGCGGGAAGTTCGACAACACCAGCGACGACAACGCCTACAAGGTCTCGGGCGGCCTCCACGGAGTCGGCGTGTCGGTGGTCAACGCGCTATCGGAATGGCTGGAACTGATCGTCTGGCGCGACGGACAGGAGCACTGGATGCGCTTCGAGCACGGCGACGCCGTCGGCCCGCTCAAGATCACCGGGGAAGCGCCCAAGGTGGACCGCAATCCCGATGCCAACGGCTTCAAAAAAGGGACCCGCGTCACCTTCAAGGCCAGCGAGGACACCTTCAAGAACGTCCTCGAGTTCGATTTCGACAAGCTCGAACACCGCTATCGCGAGCTCGCCTTCCTCAATTCGGGCGTGCGCGTCCTGCTGCGCGACAAGCGGCACGAGGACATGGCCGAGCATGACCTGTACTACGAAGGCGGCATCGCGGCCTTCGTGAAATACCTCGACCGCAACAAGCAGCCGCTGGTCCCCGAGCCCATTTCGGTCAGCGCCGAGAAGGAAGCCATCGGCATCGACGTGGCGCTGGAATGGAACGATTCGTATTACGAAAACGTCCTCTGCTTCACCAACAACATCCCCCAGCGCGACGGCGGCACACACCTCGCCGCCTTCCGCGCCGCACTGACGCGCACGATCAACAACTACGCCGAGCGGTCGGGCCTGATGAAGAAGGAGAAGGTCACGCTGTCGGGCGAGGACATGCGCGAAGGGCTGACCGCCATCGTCAGCGTCAAGCTGCCCGATCCCAAGTTCTCCAGCCAGACCAAGGACAAGCTGGTCAGCTCCGAAGTGCGCCAGCCGCTGGAAAGCCTGATGGGCGACAAGATGAACCAGTGGCTGGAGGAAAACCCGGCCGATGCCAAGCAGATCATCCAGAAGGTGATCGATGCCGCCGCGGCGCGTGAAGCCGCGCGGCGTGCGCGAGAAATGAGCCGCAAGGGCGCCATGTCCATCGCCAGCCTGCCCGGCAAACTGGCCGATTGCCAGGAACGCGATCCCGCCAAGTGCGAACTGTTCCTGGTCGAGGGCGATTCCGCCGGTGGCAGCGCCAAGCAGGGACGTGACCGCAAGACACAGGCGATCCTGCCCCTGCGCGGCAAGATCCTCAACGTCGAGCGCGCGCGGTTCGACCGGATCATCTCCAGCCGCGAGGTCGGCACGCTGATCCAGGCGATGGGCACCGGCCTGCGTGACGAATTCGACCTTGAGAAGCTGCGCTATCACAAGATCGTGATCATGACCGACGCCGACGTCGACGGCGCGCATATCCGCACGCTGCTGCTGACCTTTTTCCAGCGCCAGATGCCTGAGATCCTCAAGGCTGGGCACCTGTTCATCGCCCAGCCGCCTTTGTACAAGGTTTCGAAGGGCCGCAGCGAAGTCTATCTGAAGGACCAGCCCGCGCTCGATCGCTACCTGGTTGAAGCCGGCTTGCAGGGCCGCGTGCTGGAAACAGCGGGCGGCGCTCGTGGTGGTGAGGAGCTGACCGATATCGTCGCCCGCGCCTTGCGGCTGAAAAACACGCTCGCCTTCGTGCCGCGCAAGTACGAAGGCCAGGTGGTCGAGGCCATGGCGCTGACCGGCTCGCTCGAGCCCGGCCTTTCGGCTGCCGACCGCCTGCCACGCCTCGCCGCCGCCGCCGCACTGTTGCAGGCGGGTGATCGCGACGCCGTGTGGAACGCCGACGTGGTCACCGAAGGCACGGTCGAAGGCACCGTGCGGTTCTTCCGCAAGTGGCGCGGGGTGACCGACGCGCACATCATCGAGCCCAGGTTCCTTGATAGCGCCGAGGCCCGCAAGGTCCACGCCCGCGCGGTCGAGCAGGGCGATGTTTTCGCCAGCCCGGTGCGGCTGGTCCGCTCGGGCGCCGCCGAAGCCGAGCCCGAGGCCGAAGCAATCGACGACGGCGACAGCGAGGACCTGTCCGCCGCGCCCACCCTGCTGCCGGTCTCACCCGACGCGATCATGCTGCCCAGCCAGCTGGTCGACGCTGTGATGGCAGCAGGCCGCAAGGGCCTCGCCATGCAGCGCTACAAGGGTCTCGGCGAAATGAACGCCGAGCAGCTGTGGGAGACCACGCTCGACCCCGAGAACCGCTCGCTGTTGCAGGTGAAGGTGGAAGATGCCGACGTCACCGACGAGATCTTCACCCGCCTGATGGGCGACGTGGTCGAACCGCGCCGCGAGTTCATCCAGGACAACGCACTCAACGTCGCGAACCTCGATATCTAGGTTTCGTCCGCCAGGCTCGCCTCGAGCACCTTCCAGCGAGGGCAATCGGGCATAACCGCCCGGTAAAAGGCGAGCAGCCTCAGCATATCCGCGTGGTAATCGCCCGTCGGCATGATCGGCTCGCCCATGCCGCCGACCATGCGCTCGTGGTCGACCCAGGCGGGCACGACCGGCACCTGTGCCCCCAACGCGATGTGGTAGAATCCGCTGCGCCAGCGCCCGGCCGAACTGCGCGTACCTTCGGGCGCGATCACCAGCGCCATGTCATCGGCTTTCTGCAAGCTGCGGATCACCTGCCGCACATAGCCGCCGGGTTTCGAGCGATCGACCGGCATTCCGCCCATGTCGTACATGAAGCGGCGCAGCGGCCAGCGGAACAGCGAGTGCTTGCCGATGAAGCTGGGGCGGATACCCAGTTCGCGCACTACGCCGGCAAAGAACACGAAGTCCCAGTTGCTGGTGTGCGGCGCGCCGACGATGATGTATTTGCGCAAGGCGGGCGCCCGCCCCTCGATCCGCCAGCCCTTGACGCGGTACAACCAGCCGAGCAGCCGCCACATCAGGCGCGACGATAGCGTTGGCGTGATTGCGCGGTGCGGCACTTGATCCCCCTGAAGCATCAGGCTGCTTAGCAACAGCTTCAGCGCTTGGCGAACCGATGTGCAGCTAGGCCGGCACCTGGTTGTCGCGCGTGCGCAAGTCATTGTGGATCGCAGTGGCCGCAATCGCCGCATGGCCCATCGCCACGCTGATCTGGTCGAGCCCGGCAACCACGTCACCCGCCGCGTAAAGGCCCTGCAGGCCCAGTCGCTGGTGGCTGTCGGTCAGCACGCACAAGTCGCCATCCAGCCTGAAACCCAGCTGGCCGATCAGCTCGACATTGGGGTCCGAGCCGAGCGCGGGGTACAGCGTATCGGCCGCAACCGTGCTGCCATCGGCGAAGCGCAATGTGACCCCGGCGTCGCTGAAATCGTAATGCGCCACCGGTCGCGGGTCCCACGCGACGCCGGCGCGGGTGAGATCGGCGCGGTCCTTCTCGTGCAGCTCACAAGTCTGCATGGTGTGGAGCGAAACGCGGCTTGAATAGTCGCGCAGGAACAGCGCTTCGGCCACGCCGTGGCTTTCCGCGCCCAGCACCACGATGCGTTGGTCGGTCACCTCGTGCGCGTCACAGATCGGGCAATAACGCAGCTGTCCGGCATTGAGCGCGGCGTCGTGCACCGGCCGGGGAATGTCCGGATAGCGGTTGTCCACCCCGGTGGCGAACAGCACGGTGCGGGTGGTTTGCGCGGTCCCGTCGGCCAGCTCCAGCCGCCAGTTCTCGCCCTGCGAAGTGATCGCGGTGACATTGCCCTCGCGCAGGTCCGCGCCAAAGCGCTGCGCCTGCTCGGCCATCAACGCCAGCAGTTCCTTGCCGGGAATGCCCGCGGGATAACCGGCATGGTTGTGGCTACGCGGAATCATCGCCGCGCGGCTGCCGCCCCGGTCGAACAATACGGCACGGCGGTGGAACCGGGCAAGGTAGATCGCGGCGGTCAGGCCCGCCGGCCCGCCGCCTACGATCACGCAATCGAGAAGGTCACATTCGCCCGTCATGCCGCGCCAACGCGCAACGACGGCCGCGGCTCCCGCCCGGCAAGCGTCAGTCCCGGTCGAGATGTTGGGCGAAAAACGGCAGCACGTCGCTGCGGAGGCGATCGGCAATGCGGTTGCCGTGATCGCCCTCGTACATCTCGAACTGGTAATCCACGCCGAACCGGTCAAGCTCGCGCATAAAGGCGCGGTTGCCTTCGAGCAGGAAGTCCTGGTCGCCGATGTCGATGCCGATGGCCTCGAGCGAATGCAACGCGGGCAGGTATTGCGGCAGCAGCACCAGCGGTGAGTTGGCGGCAAGACGCTGGTTGACCAGTGGGTCGACCGTGCCATCAGCGCGCAGACCGGTATCGACATTGAGGAACCCCTCGTCGGCGGGATCGGGCGACCAGGTGGCGAGCGTCGAGACGGGGGCGAGCTGGCCGAACTGCGCGGTGGCCACGTCTGCCTCGGTCATGCCCTCGATGGCGCGGGCATTCTCCGCGGTCATTTCCATCGGCGGCAGGCAGCATGCGCTCATCATGTAGATGCTGGAGAACACGTCGGGGTGCTTCATCGCCAGCCGGATGGTGCCATAGCCGCCCATCGAATGCCCGGCGAGGCCGCGGCTGTCGGCATTGGGAATGGTGCGATAATTGGCGTCGACCCAATTGACCAGGTCGTGCGTCACCATGGTCTCGTAGTCGCCCACGGTCGGCCCGCTCGAATAGAACCCGCCCTTCAGCGCCGAATGGCCGTCGGGCATCACCAGGATCACCTCGTTGCCAGCCTCCGTCGCGCCTTGCACGGCAGTGTCGAAGTGCATCATCTCCTGATACATCTGCGGCGTGGCCCAGTAGCCGTGGAGGAAATAGACCACCGGATAGCGCTTGTCCGGGTGCTCGGCATAGCCCGGCGGAGTGACCACCAGCACGGTGCGGTCGGCGGTGTTGCCTTCGGCGTTGCCTTCCATCGCGCGGCTGTGGAACGTCTGCCAGGCCAGCTGCGCCTGCTCCTGTGCTTGCGCCGCCGCGCCGGCCAGAGAAATGAGCGCGGCCAATCCAGCCGCCAAAGCCCTGTGCATGATCTGTCTCTCCCTTCGGACCTGTCTCCATCGTGCGCCGGCCCATCGCGTGGGAGATAGTCTCGGCATGGGCTTGTCAGGGTTGCGGATGGCTTTGTCTAGGGGAACTATGCGCCCGGAAAGCCCGATCCATCGGGCCAGCCCGGCCCGGCAAGGGCCATCACCTTGAACAGCTCGCCCATCTGGTCGGGTGCCACCAGCCGGTCGCGCGCCGCCATCAGCGTGGCGCGGTGCTGGGGGGCAAATTCGGCCAGCGATTCGGCGCGGTGCTGGATGCCCAGCGAGGTCAGCCACTGGCCTTGCGTGATCGTGCCCATCCAGCGCGCGCCGCGCGACAGGGCGACCTGCTTCATCTGGTCGAAATCGACGTGCGCGGTCACGTCCGCCTCGCCCGGCATGGCGAAGGGATCGATCTTCTGGTGGCCTTTCACCGCCTGCAAGGTCGAGCCGGTGCGCGGGGCGACATAGCCGTAATCGATAAACAGCGCGACACCGCCCTGCCCGGTCAGCCGCCCGGCGACTTCGAACAAGGTGGCGGCCGAGCCGGGGTTGGTCTCGATCACCGTGCCCACCGGCATGTCGCGCCGCGCTTCGGGCACGGCGGCATCCATCGGCTGGCGGCCCGCGACGAGCACGAATTCGTCCTCCTCCAGCCCGACCATAACCTCGCGCCAGCCATCGCCGGTCCGCACCAGTTGGCGGATCGGCAAGGCATCGAGGAATTCGTTGGCGACGAGCAGCACCGGGCCTTTCATCGGCACCGTCGACAGGTCGTGGTGAAAGAACGCGTCGGGCACTTGCACCAGCTGTTCGTCGCGCAGCTTGGTCGAGGCCTCGACCAGGTGCATGCGCGGCGTCAGGCCATAGCGCTTCATCGCCCGCCGGGCGTCGCGCGCCAGAAATCCGCGGCCCGGCCCCAGTTCGACATAATGCACCGGCTCGGTCCGCCCGGCGCGGATCCACAGGTCGGCCAGCCACAGCCCGATCAGCTCGCCGAACATCTGGCTGATCTCGGGCGCGGTGATGAAATCGCCCTCCGCCCCCAGCGCGTCGGCCTTGCTGTAGTAGCGCGCGTTGCTTTCGCCCATGAACTGCATCAGGCTGATCGGCCCGGTGGCCCCGATCAGGCGGCGGAAGCTGTCAGCCAGGGATAGCTCGGACACGCGGAAGCCTCAGTCCGCCGGTGGCACATAGCCGCTCGCCAGCGGCGGCCGGCGCAGCGCCCGGACGACGAAGAACGCACCCGTAGCGATCAGCGGAATGGTCAGCCACTGGCCCATGTTGAGGCCGGTGCTGGCGGCAAATTCGGCCAGCTGCGCATCGGGCTCGCGGAAGAATTCCACGGTGAAGCGCCCCAGTCCGATCAGCGCCGTGAACAGGCCGACCAGCAGGCCGGGGCGGTAGCGGGCACCGGTGCGCCAGAACAGCGTGATCAGGACCACCATGACCACCAGCCCCTCCAGCACCGCCTCGTACAGCTGGCTGGGATGGCGCGCGGTATAGGTGCTGAGGCAAGTGCCCGCAGCATCGCGCCCCAGATCGCAGAAGCTCATCGCCCACGGCACGCCTTCGCCCGCCGCACGGCCCCACAGCTCGCCGTTGATGAAGTTGGCCAGCCGTCCGAAGAACATCCCGAAACCGACGTTGACCGCGATGTAGTCCGCCACCCGCAGGAACGGCAGCCCGCCCTTGCGGCTGACCCACGCGATTGCCAGCAACACACCCAGCACACCGCCGTGGAAGCTCATCCCGCCATCCCACAGCCGCAGCAGTTTCCAGCTGACGAAGCCATCGCCCGCAAAGCCGGTCCACAGGCTGTGATCGTAGAACGCGGCATAGCCCAGCCGCCCGCCCAGAATGACGCCGAGCATGCAATAGAAGAACAGGTCCTCCACGTGACGCTGCGCCATTGGCGCGCCGGGGGCCTTGATCATCTTCGACAAGTGCCACGCCGCCAGCAGCAGTCCGGCGAGATAGGCCAGCGAATAGTAGCGCAGCGTGAAGAAGCCGAGGTCGATCCCCGGCTTCAGGCCGAGGTCGGCCCAGTTGGTAACGGCGCCGGCACCGGCGGCCAGGTAATCGATCATGTGTTGGCGTGCCCTGTGCAAAGCTGGCGCGGTAATAGGTGGGGCCGAGCAATGGCACACCATTAGGCAGCGGAAAAGCCCGGAGGCGTCAGCGATGCCTTTTGCACTATTGCCCGCGCCGCACTATCTGCCATGCCGTGCGTCAGTTCACCGTCCCCGATCAGCGAGCCATCGTCGACCGCCGTGCCCTGGTCGCCGCCATTGGCGACGCGGTGGCCGATACGGGCGCGGCCAATGCCCGCAGCGCCATCCTCGCCCTGCTGCGCGAGGCGCTGGCGGCGGGCCGGGCCGAACTGGCCACGCGGCTGGCGGCAACGCCCGGGGCCGGGCACGAGATCACCCATGGCCACGCCTTTCTGATCGACCAGATCATCCGCGTGGTGCACGATCACGTGGTTGACAACCTCTATCCCGTGGCCAACCGGTCGAGCGGCGAGCGGCTCGCGCTGCTGGCGGTGGGCGGCTACGGGCGCGGCGAGATGTGCCCGTTCTCCGACGTGGACATTGCCTTCATCACCCCCGCCAAACCGACCGCGTGGTGCGAGCAGGTGATCGAGGCGATCCTCTACCTGTTGTGGGATCTGGGCCTGACCGTGGGCCATTCCAGCCGCAGCCTCGACGAGATGGTGCGGCAGGCCAAGGCCGACCTGACGATCCGCACCGCGATCCTCGAAAGCCGCTACCTGTGGGGCGACCGGGCGGTGTACCAGTTGGCCTCCGACCGCTTCTGGACCGATGTGGTGCCGGGATCGGAAACCCAGTTCACCGCCGAAAAGCTGGTCGAGCGCGAAGCCCGCCACAAGCGGATGGGCGATTCGCGCTATGTCGTCGAACCCAACGTGAAGGACGGCAAGGGCGGCCTGCGCGATTTGCAGACGCTCTACTGGATCGGCAAGTACGTCTACCGCGTGAAGAGCGCGGCCGAGCTGGTCGACAAGGGCCTGTTTACGCGCGCCGAGTATCGCAGCTTCCGCCGCGCCGAGGGCTTCCTGCTGGCCGTGCGCAGCCATCTGCACACCATCGCGGCGCGCGGTGAGGACCGGCTGACGTTCGACCTCCAGCGGGAGGTGGCGCGGCGGATGCATTATGCTGACCGGCCGGGCAAAAGCGCGGTCGAGCGGTTCATGCAGTTCTACTTCCTGCAGGCCCAGCACGTCGGCAACCTGACCGGCGTGTTCCTCGCGCAGTTGCAGGACCAGGCGCTGGGGCCCAAGCGGCGCGAGGGGCTGCTGCAACGCTTTCGCAGCCGCAAGAGCCGCTTCGTCGGATCCTATCCGCTGCATTCGGGCAAGTTGTCGGCCCCGTCGGACGAATGGTTCCGCGAGGACCCGGTGCGGCTGGTCGAGATCTATACGCTGGCGGAGCGCGAAGGGCTCGAAATCCACCCCGAGACGATCCGCATCATCCGCCGGGACTGCGGGCTCATCCAGGGAGAAATCCGCCGCGATCCGCGCGCCAATGCCGCCTTCCTCGACGTGCTCACCGGCCAGCGCGACCCCGAGACCGTGCTGCGCTGGATGAACGAGAGCGGCGTGTTCGGCCGCTTCGTGCCCGATTTCGGCAAGGTCGGCGGGCAGATGCAGTTCGACATGTATCACCACTATACGGTGGACGAGCACACCATCCGCGCCATCGGACTGCTCTGCCGGATCGAGCACGGCGAGGAGCAGGAGCAGCACCCGCTCGCCACGCGCATCCTGCCGGGCCTCAAGTATCGCCGTGTGCTCTATGTCGCGACCCTGCTGCACGATATCGCCAAGGGACGCGGCGGCGACCATTCGGTGCTGGGGGCGGAGGTGGCGATGAACCTGTGCCCGCGTTTCGGCCTCACTGTGCAGGAGACCAAGCTGGTCGCCTGGCTGGTGGCCAAGCACCTGGTGATGAGCGCAACCGCGTTCAAGCGCGACTTGTCCGACCCGCGCACGATCCGCAATTTCGTGGAGGAAGTCGACGACCAGGAAAAGCTCGCGCAGCTGGCCGTGCTGACCATCGTCGACATTCGCGCGGTCGGGCCGGGCATCTGGAACAGCTGGAAGCGCCAGCTGTTGGGCGAGTTGTACAACTACGCCGACGAGATGCTCCGCTCCACCGTCGACGACGACCTGCAGGTCAAGCGGCTGGCTGCCAGGCGCGCCGAGGTGGCCGAACTGCTGGGCCCCAACCGCCACCTGCTCGACGAGCTCAACGACCGCTTCGACCGCAATTACTGGCTGCAGGAACCGGCCGACATCATCGCCATCAACCTGCCACACTATGCCCGCGCGCGCGCCGTGCGCGATGCGCTGTCGATCCACACCGAGTATTACCCGGCGCGCGGGGCCACGCTGATCACCGTGATGGGCGACGACCACCCCGGCCTGTTCTTCCGCATCGCCGGGGCGATCAACCTGGCCGGCGCCAACGTGATCGACGCGCGCATCCACACCACGCGGGTGGGCAAGGCGGTCGACAACTTCCTGGTGCAGGACCCGCTGGGCAAGCCATTCCGCGAGGACGGACAGCTCGCCCGGCTGAAGAAGAGTATCGAGGATGCGCTGTCGGGCCGCATCGAACTGGTCCCCAAGCTGGCCGCCCGCCCCCTGCCGCGCAACCGGGCGGAACACTTCCGCGTGGAGCCTGCGGTGCTGTTCGACAACGAGGCGAGCGACCGTTTCACCGTGATCGAAGTCACCGCCACCGACCGGCCAGCGCTGCTCAACCGGCTGACGCGGGCGATGTTCGAACAGACGCTGATCATCAACTCGGCGCACATCACCCAGTATGGCGAGCGCGCGGTCGATACGTTCTATGTCACCGACCTGATCGGCTACAAGATCGTCAGCACCGATCGCCTGGGCCGGGTTGAAGCCGCGCTGCTCGGGGCGATTGCCGCAGGCGAACCGAAGGAGAAGGTGGCGAAAGTGGCGGCGGAGTAGCGGAGGCGCGTCAGCTGCGCACCAGATGCTCGAACACATAGGTGCTCAAGGGGTTGGTGAACTTGCACCCGGCCTCGAAATTGCGCGCCCAGCACACTTCGGCATCGAGCATGGCCATGCCCGGCAGGCGGATCTTGAGCACGGTGCCGACCTTGGGCATGTCGGTCAATGACAGCCGGAAGCCCTCGGGCGTCAGGTCGCGCAGCCGGGCCTGGTGCCAGTTGCGCACCCCGATCTTGATTTCGCACAGTTTGTCGATCTCGGCCCGCTCGTGCCGACGCTGTTGATTGGCTTTGTCATTGCCCGGAAGGGTGGGCTCGTCATCCTGCATCGAACAGGGTCCTTGGCCAGAGCATTTCGCGCCGCCGTCTGTATCACGCCCCATGATGCCATGCAGCAAGGTTCGCTCGCGCCTATTGCGGATCGGCGGGGCGTGCTCCAAACAAGGCAGTCCCTACGCGCACATGCGTTGCCCCCAGCATGATCGCGGTCGCAAAGTCGGCGCTCATGCCCATCGAACGCCCCTCCAGCCCATTATCGCGCGCCAGCTTGTCGAGCAGGGCGAAGAACGGCGCAGGCTCGATATCGGCGGGTGGCACGCACATCAGCCCCGCCAGCGGAACGTCCGCCACGCGCGCAGTAGCGAGCAACGCAGGCACATCGGCCAACGAGCAGCCGCCCTTCTGGTCCTCCGCGCCGATATTCACCTGCACGAAGCACGGCACGCGGCGCCCGGCCTTGTCCATTGCCCGCGCCAGTGCGGCGACCAGCGAGGGACGATCAAGCGAATGAATTGCATCGAACAGCGCCACCGCCTCGTCCGCCTTGTTCGATTGCAGCTGGCCGACGAGGTGGAGCGCCACGTCGGGGTATTGCGCGCGCAAGTCCGGCCACTTGGCCTGCGCTTCCTGCACGCGGTTCTCGCCGAACACGCGCTGACCGGCGGCGATCAGGGCGGCAATAGCTTCGGTGCCTTGCGTCTTGCTGACCGCGACCAGCGTCACCTCGCCCGCCTCGCGCCGGGCGACTTTGCAGGCCTGCGCGATCTTGGCGTTCACTTCGGCCAAAAGGGTAGCTGCGTTTTCTTGCATAGCGGCGCTATAGCCGCGTCATGGCCGTGATCCAGCCCTTCCCTGCACTGTGGCTGCTGTCCGATGCGCGCAATGACGCCGTTCTGGAGGCCGCGCTCCAAAGGTTGCCGCGCGGGAGCGGGTTCGTGTACCGGCACTACCATCTGCCGGGTCCAGAACGGCTCGCCCGGTTCCGCCAGCTGCAGCGCATTACGCGAGCGCGCGGGCACGTGGTGGTGCTGGCCGATTCGGCGTTGACCGCACGCGAATGGGGAGCCGACGGCGTCTATGGCGCGCCGCTGGCGCTGTGGCCCCGGCGCGGCGACCTGCTGCAACTGGCCACTGCCCACTCGCTGCGGGAACTGGGTCAAGCCGCGCGCAAGGGGGCCGATGCGGTGCTCCTCTCCCCCGCTTTCGTCACCCGTACGCACCCCGGCGCGCCCTTTCTGGGGCCATTGCGGTTCCGTCTTCTCGCCGCTCGGCTGCGGGTGCCGGTCATCGCACTGGGCGGCATGAACATACTCACCGCCCGGCGGCTGAAATGGCCACACTGGGCGGCGATTGATGGCCTCTCGTCGCACTAGCGGTTGACCTTGAGTCCCCCCGGACTCACAATAGCACGTTACGGGGCGCTTTACGGGACGAAGAGGGAACGGGCCAATGGCCACGCGCGCGCGCACGCCGCAGCAACAAAGTGACTGGAAAGCGGCGTTTCGTCGCTCGATGAGCCGTGTTCTTCAGATGAGCGGCGCGTGCCTGCTGTTTGGCCTGATGGGCTTCCTCGCGCTGGCCATGGTCAGTTACGATCAGTCCGATCCCTCGCCGTCGACCGCCGCCGGGCCGGTCGTCGCCAACTGGATGGGCAGCGCCGGGGCCTGGGCCGCCGACCGCGCATACTGGTCGTTCGGCCTCGTCAGCCTGTTGTTCCTGCCGTTGCTCTATGCCTGGGGCCGCAAGCTGTGGCGCGATTCGGAAGCTGACGAAGCGGACGAGGGCTCCGCGCCGCGCATGGCGACAGGCAAGTGGTGGCGCACGCTGGCGGTCATGCTGCTGGCCATGGCCTTGCTCGCCACCGTCCTGTCGCTGGTGACCGATCCCGCCAGCTGGAGCTGGCCCGCCGGGGCTGGCGGCCTCGTCGGCCTGCTCGGCGAAGGCGCGCTGCGGGCGCTGGCCGGCCGCTTGCCGCCGGGTGCCGAGTTCCCCGCGATCCTCGGCGGCGGACTGCTGGTGCTGTTGGCTGGCGCGTTCCTGGCGGGCAAGGTGTTCGCGCTCGACTGGGCTGGCCTCTTGACCTTGCCGCAATGGGCGCGCCGCACTCCCAGCCTGCCGGGCAGCAATGCCAACCCGTTCAAGCAGCAGGCCGAGCGCCGCCGCGCCGCCGAAAGGAAGGGCGAGGCCGTGACGCTGGCCACGCCCGATCGCAAGCCGCCCGAGATCGTCGACCCCAGTGCCCCGCCCCGCGCCGCCAAGGCAGGCAGGGATCGGCAGAAGGACCTGTTCGCCAAATTCGACCTCCCCAGTCTCGACCTGCTCACCGATGTGCCGCCCGACACCGGCCCCAAGCTCGACAAGCTGGCGCTGGAGAGGAACGCCCGCCTGCTCGAAAACGTGCTCGATGATTTCAACGTCAAGGGCGAGATCACCGCCGTGCGCACCGGCCCGGTGGTGACGATGTACGAACTGGAGCCCGCGCCCGGCATCAAGGCCAGCCGGGTGATCGGCTTGTCCGAGGATATCGCGCGCAACATGTCGGCCATCTCGGCCCGCGTCGCCGCCATTCCGGGCCGCACCGTCATGGGCATCGAGCTGCCCAACGCGGTGCGCCAGATGGTCAGCTTCAAGGAAATGGTCGCCTCCGAAGCCTTCGCCGAATCGAAGGGCAACCTGCCGATCATCCTTGGCAAGGACATCGCCGGTGAGCCGGTGGTGGTCGATCTGGCCGCCATGCCGCATCTGCTGGTGGCCGGTACCACGGGGTCGGGCAAGTCGGTCGGCCTCAATTGCATCCTGCTGTCGCTGCTGTACCGCTTTAGCCCGGCTGAGTGCCGCATGATCCTGATAGATCCCAAGGTGCTGGAGCTGAAAAGCTACGACGATATCCCGCACCTCCTCGCGCCTGTAGTAACCGAGCCGCCCAAGGCGATCCGCGCGCTGAAGTGGGCGGTCGAGGAAATGGAGCGCCGCTATCGCATGATGAGCGATATCGGCGCGCGCAACCTGACCGGCTTCAACGACCGGGTGAAGACAGCCAGCGCCAAGGGCAAGCCGCTGGGCCGCCGCATCCTGGCCGGGTTCGATCCCGATACCGGCGACGAGATGTACGAGGAGCATCTGCTGGAATACGAGGTGATGCCGCAGATCGTGGTCATCGTCGACGAGCTGGCCGATCTGATGATCACCGTCGGCAAGGAGATCGAGGTGCTGATCCAGCGGCTGGCGCAGAAGAGCCGCGCGGCGGGCATCCACCTGATCATGGCCACGCAGCGCCCCAGCGTCGACGTGATCACCGGCGTGATCAAGGCCAACCTGCCCACGCGCATCGCCTTCAACGTCACCGGCCGCATCGACAGCCGCACCATTCTGGGCGAACAGGGCGCCGAGCAGCTGCTGGGCAAGGGCGACATGCTGTACAAGCCCACCACCGGCGCGCTGGTGCGCGTGCACGGCCCGTTCGTGTCCGACGAGGAAGTGGAGAAGGTGGCCGAGCACTGGCGCGGCCAGGGCCGCCCCGATTACGACGACACGGTCACCACCGACCCCGATCCCGATGGCCCCGGCGGCGGTAACGCCTTCGGCTTCGAGGACGAGTTTACCGCCAGCGACAACCCCGACGAGCGGCGCTATCGCCAGGCGTGCCAGGTGGTGTGGGAGAACCAGAAGGCCAGCGGATCATGGCTGCAGCGCCAGCTGGGCATCGGCTACAACACCGCCGCCCGCCTGATCGAGCGGATGGAGGAGGACGGCATCGTCGGCCCCGCCAACCACGTCGGCCGCCGCGAGATCTACCGCGATCGGGACGGCAACCCACTGTAGGTCGCGTTAGGCTGCGCTAAGTCACTTTAGGCTGCGTTAGGGTTTTCTCGCCCGCTGCCGTTCAACGGCCTGGATAAAGGCCAGCAGATCGTCCTCGTCCACGTCGATCGCCTCGGTCCAGTCCGCCAGCACGGCCTCGACATGGTCGCGTGAGACCGGGGGCAGGCCATAGGGCATGCGGGGCGGAACCGGCACTTCCATGCGGTGCGGCCAGCTGTGTCCGGTGAGGTTGTTGTACAGCCAGCCGCTGGCGGCCAGCAGAGCCACGTTGACCACCAGCGGCGTAAGGTAATACCAGCCCCATTGATCGGACCCGGTAGCGCCCAGCGCATAGACCAGCGCTGTGCCGCCGCCGGGCGGGTGCAGCGCGCGCAACAGGCTCATCCCCGCAATCGTCAACCCCACCGCCAGCGCGCAAGCCAGCATCGGCCCACCGGCCATTTGGCCCGTCACCCGACCCGCCAGCAGTCCCGCCAGCCCAGCGATCACATTGCCACCGATCACCGGCCACGGCTGCGAGAACGGGCTGGCCGGGCGCACGAACACCAGCACTGCGCTGGCCCCCATTGAGGCGACGATCAGCGGCAGGCCCGGTGCAACGCGGCCCAGCAGCACCGCGCTGGCGAGCGCGGTCAGCCCGATACCCAGCGTGGCGCCAAGCGCGCCGCGTCCCCAATCGGCAAAGGCGTGCTGGACGCGGGCTTTCAACAACAGCGTCCGATTATCAGCGCAAGGCGCCAAGGCGCGGATTGGTGCAGGCATAGCTGCTCGCCAACGCCGGATCGCCGCCCTGGTAATGGGCATAAGCGGGATGCGGGCACAGCGGCATTTCGCCCGCCGCGCCGGTTGAGCGTTGCGCCGGCACCGCCGCCGGGGCCGTGCCCTGCTCCACCCAGTCGACCATCGGGCCGAGCAGGTCGAAGCTGTCGAAGGCGTTGCCGCCCGAACAGTGCATCATCCCCGGCACCATGTAGAACCGCGCGGCATTGTCCCACGCCTCGGCGCCATTGGTGGCGCGGGCACGCCGGAAATAGTCCCACGTATCGAGCGCCGAGAACCACGGATCGGACACGCCGTGGAAGAACATCACCTTCGATCCGCGCCCGAGGAAGGTCGACAGGTTGGTCCAGTAGGCGGTGTCGGTCAGCCGCCCCGCCGCGTCCCAGTCGACCGCGTGCAGCCGCTCGTCGATGTCGATCTCGCGTGCGGCGCTGGCCGGGCCGAACGGACCGGGGGCGCCCATCGGCAGGTATCCGGGCAAGCCGGGGCCGGTGGAGGTGACCCCGGTATCCCACGGGATCGGGGCGTATTCCTGGCGTCCGGTGCTGTTGACGAGGCCGCCGAACGCCGTGGCCAGTGCCGCGACCCGCTCAGGCGCGATGCACCCATCGGTTTCGCCAGCGCGGCACGACAGCACAGTCAGGTCAAAGCCGCGACAAGCCGCGACGTTCATGATCATGCCGTCCATGTGCCCATCTGCCCCATCGCACTGGCGGCGCAGTTCGCCGTCGATCAGACGGCGCTCGACCGGAGTGACCCCGGCGGGCGTGCTGATCCCGGCGGCCTGCGTGCTGTTGAGTAGCACCTGGGCCCACTCGACCCCCATGTTCGAGCGGCCCGGACGCATGGCGGGAGCACCGATGACGATGCCGTCGAACAGCTCAGGGTAACGCTGGCTGGCCAGCATCCCCTCGCGCCCGCCGGTCGAGCAGCCGGTCATGTACGAATGGTGCGGCGCGCTGCCGTAGTAGCCCTGCACGATCTCGCGCGTCGCCAGCGTCACCGTGCGTACCGAGGCTTCGGCAAAGTCGAGCGCGGCGCGCTGGTCGGCGAAGAAGCTCTGGTCAAAGCCTGCGCCCTTGTGGCCGCTGTCATGGCTGGCAACCGCGAAACCGCGCGACAGGGCGTCGTTGGTGCCTGCGGCTACCGGCCCCGTGGGTGGGCGGATCGAGCCGTTGAGCCCGCCGCCGCCCATCAACAGGTAGCGGCCGTTCCATTGCACCGGCAGCGCCAGTTCAAAGCCGATGCCGTATTCCACCGGCGTTCCGTTGGGACCCGCGCCCATGCGCCGGTTGATCGTGCCCTGCACCCAGCAATGCGGCGCCATGACCGTAGGCGGAAACTGCGGCGGACCTTGAACGGTCCGGCCTTGCGGATGGAAGGTGGCGGCGGTGATCTCGACATCGCCCATCCGCTGTCCCGTCAGCACCGTGCAGCGGGCCGCCTCATCGGCCACCTGCTGGCCCAGCGCCGGAGCTTGCGCCACCGGAGCCATGCCAACCAGCGCCACCAAGGCCATGCTCGCGCCCACGCGCAAGGCGCTCATTCCCAATGCTGCCATCTCGATGTTCCTCTCGCTCCTCCCCCCGGCTAGCAAGCCCGCCCGCCGCCAGCAACGACCGATTGAAACACGCCCGAGAGCCTGTAATGTCCGCCAGCGATGGCGCGACAGGCGCCGCGCTACTGGGAGAATTTTCAATGCGTCACATCATGGCCGCGCTGGCACTGGCCACCGCAACCATCAGCACCGCCGCCGCCGCCCAGGATGAAGGCGGCCTGTGGGTCGCCAGCTGGACCGCCAGCCCGCACGCGCCGCTCGCCACCGAGGGGCCGTTCGCCGCCGCCAGCTACGACAACGTGACCATCAGCCAAGTGCTGCGCCTCAGCGAAGGCGGCGACAAACTGCGGTTACGCTTCACCAACCGCTATGGCGCTGGCCCGCTGGCGATCGGCCGCGCGCGGGTGTTCCAGATCGACGAGGCCGGGGCAGAAGTACCCGGCACCAGCCGCATGCTGACCTTCGGCGGCGAGGCGGGCGCGGTGATCCCGCGCGGCAGCCCCTTTGCCAGCGACGTGGTCGACCTGACGCTGCCCGATCTCGCGCGCATCAAGGTGGAATTCTACCTGCCCACCCCCACCGGCCCGTGCACCTGTCACCTCACCGGGCAGGACGTGCTGGCCGTGTCCGCCCCGGGCGATCACGTGGGAGAGGCGTGGGAGCCCGCCTCCTCCGCAGGCTATCGCGCTTTCCTGCATACGGTCGAGGTGTTCAGCGACGATGCGCGCGGCACCGTGGTGACTTACGGCGATTCGATCACCGACGGAGTCGGCTCGACGCCCGGCACCAACCGCCGCTGGCCCGATGTGCTGGCCGAACGCCTGCAGGCCGCCGGAATGGAGTTCGCCGTCGCCAATGCGGGCATTTCCGGCAATCGCGTGCTCAGCCCCGGCATGGGCGAGAGCGCGCTCGCCCGCTTCGACGAGGACGTGCTGAGCCTGCCCAACGTCACGCACATGATCGTGTTTGTGGGCGTGAACGACATCGGCAACCGCTATGGTCCGTCGGCGGGAGCCGGACGGCCGGGCTTCCCCGGGCTCGATCAGCCGCAGATCGACGCGGCGCAGATGATCGCCGGTTACCGCCAGCTGATCGCCCGCGCGCACGAAAAGGGCATCAAGGTCATCGGCAGCCCGATCGGCCCGTACATGGGCGCGACCTACTGGAGCGAGGAAGGCGAAGCGGCGCGCCAGACGATCAACGACTGGATGCTCAATTCGGGCGAATTCGACGCCACGATCCGGCTCGACACCGCCTTCGCCGACCCCGCCGAACCGCGCCAGATGCGCGAAGGCTTCCACATGGGCGACCACCTGCACGGCAGCGATGCCGGCCTGCGCGCGGTGGGCGAGAGCATCGACCTGGCGCTGTTTACGGGGGGTTGAAGGGGCGCTCACGGAGGCACAGAATTGGCGCATCGCCGCGCCGCAGGCGCCATGACAAGCAGACGCTCGCAGAGGCGCGCAGGCGCAGAGAAGTTGCGCGGCAATCTCTGCGCCTCCGCGCCTCTGCGAGCGTTAATCTTCAAAAAGAGCCTGCGGCGCAGAAAATCTCTGTGCCTCTGTGCCTCTGTGAGCGGTGCTAATTCTCCAGCGGCCAAGTCAGCCGAGTCATGTGCAGCGGCGCAGCGTTGCGGACGTACTCGCCCGCCGCATAGGTGCGCCCGATCAGGTGCATGGCGGGCGTATCAATCCGCAAGCGACCGTCCTCGTCGCCCAGGAAGCGGTCGTCGATGTGCGTCACCAGCACCTCGCCGATCACGATCGCGCTGCCGGGGGCGCTGGCAGTGCCGGTCTCAATGAGCTGCCACACGCGGCACTCGAAGTTGACCGGCGCACCGGCGATCAGCGGGGCGGCGATGCGCGTGGCGGGCGTGGTGGCGAGGCCCGCCAGCGCCAGCTCGTCGGTTCCCGGCGGAGCGGCGACGGCGGTCAGGTTCATCGCGTCGGCCTGCGGCTCGCCCACCAGGGCAATGCTGAACTCGCCCGTCTCGCGGATCACCCGCAGGCTGTCCTTCACCGCCACGCCGGGGCGCTGCCCGTCCGGCGCCATGCCGATGCACACCAGCGGCGGAGTGCCGCCCATCGCGTTGAAGAAGCTGTAGGGCGCGGCATTGCGCCGCCCGTCGCGGTCCTGCGTCACCACCCAGGCGATGGGGCGCGGGGTGATGGTGTTGACCAGCAGCTTGTAGCGCTCGGCCGGGGTCAGGCTGTCCATGGTAAACTGCATGGCGGCAGCCTAGGCGGAAAGGAACGGTGCCGCCACTTCGGCCGGCACACGCAGCAAGCGTCCGGTGTGCCGGTCGACCATCGCCCAGGTGGTGCGGGCGCTGACGATCGCCTTGTCCGCAGCATTGGTGAAGGTGAAATGCCGGTCAAACCGCGCACCTGATGGTCCTTCGCGGATCTCGGTGGTTGCGGTGACCTGCTCGCCCAAGCCGATATTGCCGCGATAGTCGATCTCGTGCCGGGTCACGACCCAGGCATAGGCGGCCACGTGCGCCGGATCGGCGTCGTGGTTCCAGTGCGCGGTGGCCACGGCTTCCATCCACTGGACCCACACGCCGTTGTTGACGTGGCCGAGCTCGTCGATTTGCTCCGGCCCGGCGGTGAAGGTCATGGAAAAACGGTTGGCCATTGCTCACCCATCCCCAACCCCTCCCGCAAGCGGGAGGGGAGTTGTTATTCAGCAATCCCCAGCTGCCACAGGATAAAGGCCGCTTCCTCGGCATCCTCGCGCAGGCCTTCATAGCGCCCCGACCTACCCGCGTGGCCAGCGCCCATGTTGGTCTTGAGCAGCAGCACGTTGTCGTCGGTCTTGTTGAAGCGCAGCTTGGCGACCCACTTGGCGGGCTCCCAATAGGTCACGCGCGGATCGTTGAGGCCGGCGGTCACCAGCATCGGCGGATAGGCCTGCGGGACCACCTGATCGTAGGGCGAATAGCTGAGCAAGTGGGTGAAGGCGGCCTTGCTTTCTACCGGGTTGCCCCATTCGGGCCACTCGCCCGGGGTCAGCGGCAGGCTTTCGTCGAGCATGGTGTTGAGCACGTCGACGAAGGGCACGCCCGCGACCACCGCGCCGAACAGCTCGGGCGCCTGGTTGACCACCGCGCCCATCAGCTCGCCGCCCGCCGAGCGCCCCGAGGCGCTGATCTGGCCTTGCGCCGTCAAACCGCGCTCGATCAGCCCGCGCGCCACGTCGACGAAATCGTTGAAGGTGTTGGTCCGCTGCTCGGTCTTGCCCTGCAGGTACCAGCGGCGGCCAAGGTCATCACCGCCACGAATGTGCGCGATGGCATAGGCCATGCCGCGATCGACCAGGCTGAACCGCTCGGTCGAAAAGCCGGGGGCGATGGCGTAACCGTAAGCGCCGTAGGCATAGAGGTGCAGCGGGCCGCCAATTGGCCGATCACGCCGGTGCATCACGCTGACCGGCACCATGGCGCCGTCGCGGGCGGGGATTTCCAGCCGCTCGACGACATATTGCGAGGGGTCATAGCCGCTGGGAATTTCCTGCACTTTCAGCGTCTCGAGCCGCTGTTCGGCCACGTGATAATCGTAGACCGTGCCCGGCGTGACCATCGATTCGTAACCCAGCCGCAGCCGGTCGACCGCCCATTCGGGATTGTCGCCTAGCCCGGCGGTGTAGCTCGCTTCGGGGAAGTCGATCTGCTCGACCCGCGCGGCATCGCCGTAATAGCGCACCTGCACCTGGTCGAGGCCGCCGAGCCGCCCTTCGGTGACGTAGAAATCGCGGAACAGGTCAAGGCCCGTCAGGTAGAACTCGTCCGACCCTTCGATCAGCGCGGTCCATTGCGCGGGCGCGGACAGCGGCGCCGTGCTGAGCGAGAAGTTCACGTGATCGGCGTTGTGCAGCACGAACAGCGTGTCCTCGCGCAGGTCAACGCCGTATTCGACGCCGGTCTGGCGGGGGCGCACGACGACCGGGGTGGCCAGCGGATCGCTGGCGGGAATCAGCCACGCCTCGCTCGTCTCGTTGTCGCCGGTGGAGAGGATCAGCCACTCCTCGTTGGCCGAGAGGTCGGCATGGACTGTGAAACCCAGTTGCGCCTCGCGATAGATCTCCACATCGGCCGCGCTGTCGGTGCCCAGCCGATGAACGCGGACGTTGTCGACGCGCCAGTTGGCATTGGCCACGCCATAGACCAGCATGGTGTCGTTCGCCGCCCAGACGAGGCCCGAGTTGGTGCCTTCGATGGTATCGGGCAGCAACTGGCCGGTGGTCAGGTCCTTGACCACGGCGGTATAGCGTTCGTCGCCGCTGGTGTCGGTCGAAAAGGCCAGATAGCGCCCGTTCCTGCTGACCGAAATGTCGCCGATCGAGAAGTATTCGTGCCCCTCGGCCAGCCCATTGGCATCGAGGTAGAGCTGCGCCTCGCCGCCTGAAACGGGGCGGCGGTAGTACTTGCGGTACTCCTTGCCGGGCTCGTATTCGGACCAGTAGAGCCACTCGCCGTCCTGCTGCGGAACGGTGGCGTCGTCTTCCTTCAGCCGCCCGCGCATCTCGGCAAACAGCGTCTCGACCAGCGCGGCATGCGGCGCCATCTGCGCCTCGAAGAACGCGTTCTCCTGGGTGAGGTAGCCGAGCACATCGGGATCATCGACAACGGGATAGCTGTCGTCCTTCAGCCAGTGGTAGGGGTCCTCGATGGTGATTCCGAACCGGCTGTACGAATGGGCGCGCTGGTCGGCGAGGGGGGGACTTGTCGGCGTCTGTTCGGTCACGGGGCTGGTCTCGCTCGATTGCGCCAATACGGATGGAGCGCAGGTACACGCCAAGAAGACGGCGGCAAGCGGTAAGGTCCATTTCATTGGGCGGAGAACCTTTGTATCGTGCAGTGGTGGCAGGCGCGGAAGCCTGTGCTAGAGAATTTGGTTACATTCACAACCACAAAACCGGACCAAGCCAATGTTGATGCTCACCCATGAAGCCCGGCTGACGGCACTGCGCGAAGAGCTGGCCCGGCGCGGGCTCGATGGCTTCGTGGTGCCGATCAGCGACGAGCACTTGTCCGAATACGTCGGCGGCTATGCCCAGCGGCTCGCGTGGCTGACCGGGTTCGGCGGCTCGGCAGGGACGGTGGCGGTGCTGAAGGACCGCGCTGCCATCTTCGTCGATGGGCGCTACACGCTGCAAGTGCGCGATCAGGTGGACGGGCGATTGTTCGAGTACAAGTCGGTCCCGGCGGATTCGCTCGCTGACTGGCTGGCCGAGCACGCCCCCGCCGGTGCCCAGATCGCCTTCGATCCGTGGCTGCACACCAAGAGCTGGGCCAAGGCCACCGCCGCGCGGCTAAACAAGGCGGGCGCGCAGCTGATGGCGGTCGAGAGTAACCCGATCGACGCGGTGTGGCAGGATCAGCCCGAACCCTCGCCTGCCCCCACCTTCCTGCAGGACGAGACACTGGCGGGCCGCTCCAGCGCCGACAAGCGCGCCATGATCGGCGAGTGGCTGAAGGCCGAAGGGCTCGACGCGGTGGTCATCTCGGCGCTCGATTCGGTGGCCTGGGTGCTCAATATCCGCGGCGGGGATGTCGAGCGCACGCCGGTGGCGCTGTCCTACCTCACCGTCCTCGCCGATGGCACGGCGCAGTGGTTCATCGCGCCGGGCAAGGTTCCGGCACAAGTCGCCGCCGCGCTCGGCAACGCCGTTGAGGTGCGCCCGCGCGACCAGTTCGCCGCCGCCTTGGCGGAGTTTGCCGGCCAGCGCGTGGCGACCGATCCGCAGCGTTCGGTCGCCGCCGTGTTCACCGCGCTGGAAGCAGCCGGGGCCGAAGTGGTCGCCCTGCCCGATCCTGCCGTGCTGCCCAAGGCGACCAAGACCCCCGCCGAGATCGCCGGGCACCACGCCGCACAAGCGCGCGACGGGGCTGCCGTGTCGCGCTTCCTCCACTGGTTGAGCGTCGAGGGACCCAGGTCCACGGTCGACGAGCTTGGCGCCGCCGCGCAGCTCGAAAGCTTCCGCCGGTCGATGGGCGATCTGCGCGACCTGTCGTTCGACACGATCAGCGGCGCTGGCCCCAACGGCGCGATCGTGCATTACCGGGTGAGCGAGGATACCAACCGCCTGCTCGAATCAAACAGCGTCTATCTGGTCGACAGCGGCGGGCAATACCCGGACGGGACGACCGACATCACCCGCACCGTGTGGATCGGGCCGGACGCACCGCCCGCCGAGGTCAAGGACCGCTTTACCCGCGTGCTCAAGGGCCACATCGCGCTGGCCGTGCAGACCTTCCCCGTCGGCACCACCGGTTCGCAGCTGGACACGTTGGCACGGCAATTCCTGTGGGCCGCGGGGCTCGATTATGCCCACGGCACCGGCCACGGAGTGGGCAGCTTCCTGGCCGTCCACGAAGGTCCGCAGCGCATCGCCAAGCCACGCGGCGGGCAGCCGGGCGGCGAGCAGGAGCTGCTGGCGGGCATGTTCCTGTCCAACGAGCCGGGCTATTACAAGACCGGCGAATTCGGCATCCGCATCGAGAACCTGGTGCTGGTGGAGCCGCGCGACATTCCCGGCATGGAGGGCGAATGGCTGGGGTTTCAGACGCTGACGCTGGTGCCGATCGACAAGACGCTGGTCGATATGGGCCTGCTGAGCCCGGCGGAACGCGCGTGGCTGGACGCCTACCACGCCCGCGTCCACGAAGTCGTGGCTCCGCAACTGCACGATGCGGCAGAGCGCGCGTGGCTCGACGAGGCGTGCCTGCCGTTGGGGTAGCGCGACAAATTGCGACACAATCGTGCGCGCCCGGCACATCCCTGCGACAATCGCATCCTAGAACCCGTGGCACGGACAACGGCGCTGCTGTCGGCTCCCCCCCCCCCCCTCAGGCTGGCGGGGCACCGTTGTTCGTAAACCTCCTCGCTCCCGCGCGGGCTCAGCCTGGACCCTAGCCTTGGGAAGCAAAAAGGGGCATTCCCATGGACATGGCGGAACAGACTGACATCCGGCTGCTGCTGGTCGATGACGAGGCTTCGCTACGCGAACCACTGGCAGACTATCTGA
This sequence comes from Alteraurantiacibacter sp., assembly GCA_039927835.1. Lineage (GTDB taxonomy): Bacteria > Pseudomonadota > Alphaproteobacteria > Sphingomonadales > Sphingomonadaceae > Alteraurantiacibacter. Next base: position 1,934 of record JBDSUF010000005.1, on the reverse strand, counting down.
CACGGCAGGGCTTTGTCGTGGAACAGGCCGCCGATGCGGCGCGCGCCCGGATCGTGCTCGCCGAGCGCCGACCCGACCTGGTCCTGCTCGACATCATGATGCCCGGCGAGGACGGCCTTTCGCTGTGCCGCCATCTGATCGAAGGGCGCCAGTTGCCGGTCATCTTCCTGACCGCGCGCGGCGAGGCGACCGACCGTATCGTCGGGCTGGAAATCGGCGCCGACGACTATGTGGTCAAGCCGTTCGAACCGCGCGAACTGGTGGCCCGCATCCGCTCGGTCCTGCGCCGCACCACGCGCCAGGCGGCGGTCGGCCAGGAAGATGCGCTGTACGAATTCGAAGGCTGGCAGCTCGATCCACTGAAGCGCCGGCTGATCGACCCAGAGGGCGCCATCGTGCCGATCTCGTCGGCGGAGTTCCGCCTCCTCGCCGCTTTCCTCGATCATCCGCGCCAGGTGCTCGATCGTGACCGGCTGCTCGACATGGTCCAGGGCCGCGAGGCGCACCTGTTCGACCGCGCCGTGGACAACCAGGTCAGCCGCCTGCGCCGCAAGATGGAAACCGACAGCCGCGATCCCAAGCTGATCCAGACCGTGTGGGGCGGCGGCTATCGCCTCGCCGCCGACGTGCGCCGGGTGGCACAGCAGGTTTCGTGACCAGATCCGGCGTGACTGGGGCGGGAGTCATCGGGCGCTTTATGCCCAAGAGCCTGCTCGGCCAGATGTTGCTGGCGGTGGCAGTGGCGCTGCTGGTGGCGCAGACAATTTCCGCCGTGCTGCAATACCGTGCTTCCGAACAGCGGCGAGAGGGCATCGCCGCCAATGGCCTCGCCTTCCAACTGGTGACCCAGCCGCATTTCGAGCAGTTCCGACCGACCCACGGCAGCAGCCGCAGCATATTGGGACGGTGGCAGCGGCTACAGGTCGAAACTTCCACCACCAGCCCGCTGCTACCCGGCGAAGTGCGCGACACGGTGCGCGAGGATGCCCTGCGCGCCATCCTCGAACAACAAGGGATCGCTCCTGCCGAACTGGTCATGACGATGCGCCCGATCACGGCGGACCCCTATGTGATGAACCAGTTGCGCCCGGAAGAACTGGAAGAATGGCGCGATGGCCGGCTGCTGGTGGCTGCGGTCCGGGCCGAGCCCGATTCGCCGTGGCGCGTCGCGCGCTGGGCGCTTGGCGGCCCCGAGCGCGACCAGCTGGTCTCGCTGATCGGGCAGACGCTGCTGCTTTACGCCATCCTGGTCGGTGGCCTGGCCGTCCTGCTGCGGCGGATCACGCGTCCGCTGGCGGCGCTGGCCGACCGGGTCGAGCAGTTTGCCGAGACGCGTCAGACGAGCGGCCAGCTCGAACCAAGCGGCCCTGAGGATACGCGCCGCCTGATCACAGCGCACAACGCCATGGAAGCGCGCATCGCGGCCCTGATCGACGAGAAGGACGTGATGCTCGGCGCCATCGGGCATGACCTGAAGACCCCGCTGGCGGCGTTGCGCGTGCGTATCGAATCGGTCGAGGACGAGGGCGAGCGTGCGAAGATGGCGCGCAGCATCGAGGACATCACCGGCTCGCTCGACGATATCCTGTCGCTCGCCCGCGTCGGTCGACCTACCGATCCGCTGGAACGCACCGACCTTGCCGCGCTGGTCGCGCAAGTAGTCGAGGAATACGAGGACATGGGCGACAACGTGGTGCTGGGCGATACCACGCGCATGGCTCTGCGGCTGCGCGCCACCTGGATGCGGCGCGCCTTGCGCAACCTGATCGGCAATGCGCTGCGTTATGGCACCGAGGCGCATGTCACGCTCCAGCGGCGCGGCGGACAGGCACTGGTGCTGATCACTGACAACGGCCCGGGCATTCCCGAAGACGAGATCTCGGCGATGATGGAGCCGTTCACCCGCGGCGACGCCTCGCTCAATCGCGAAACCG
>JBDSUF010000004.1:0-125274 GCA_039927835.1 Alteraurantiacibacter sp. | reverse complement strand
TCGACGATCCCGTCGGCCCCGGCCCCGCCATCGCCATCCTCAGCGGCAATTTTGCGACAAGCGCCGTGGTCCGTCTGGGCATCCGCGACGGCAGCCGCCCGGAGGAGTTCACCGGCCCCGCCCGCGTGTTCGAAAGCAGCATGGACTGCCTGCAAGGGATCGAGGACGGCGTGGTCTGCCCAGGCGACGTGGTGATCGCCCGCAACCAGGGGCTGAAAGGCGGCCCGGCGATGGGCGGCAGCGCCAGCCTGGTGCTGTTCGCACTCGATGCGGCGGGTCTCGCCAAAAGCACCGCTTTCGTTACCGACGGACAGCTCTCGGGCTTGTGCCTGAAGGGCCTCACCGTGGCCGAAGTGTCGCCCGAAGCGGCCACCGGCGGCCCGATCGGCAAGGTGCGCGATGGCGACATGGTGACGATCAGCGTCGCCGGTCGCGGCATCAGCGTGGCCCTGACCGAGCTGGAACTGGCACAACGCAACGGTCCCGGCATGGTCGTGCCCGCCAGCGGCTACCTCGACACCTTCCGCAAAACGGTGCGGGGGCTCGAAACGGGCGGCGTGTTGCTGCCCGAGAGGGGTTGACGCGCAGCACGCTTGCGGTTCCAATTGTCGGAGTTAAAGTGGCGGGATGGTAACGCTACCAACCCTCCGCGCTTTGTCGCTCGTCGCGCTGCTGACGCTGGCCGCCTGCGCTCCTGTCGTCCCACCCGCTGTCACCCTCACCCAGCCGGGGGACACCTTCGCCTACACCGGCAACCCCTTTATCCGCGACCGCCATACCGCCGATCCCGCGCCGCTGGTGGTGGGTGACCGATTGTATCTCTACGTCGGCAATGACGAGGCGCGCGGGCAGCAGATGTTCAACATCACCCAGTGGCTCGCCTATTCGACCACCGACATGCAGACCTGGACCTTCCACGGCCCGGTGATGCGGCCGACCGATTTCGCCTGGGCGGCGCGCGATGCCTGGGCCAGCCAGGTGATAGAGAAGGACGGCCGCTACTGGTTCTACACCACGGTCGAGCATGATCCCACGCAAGGCAGCAGCGGCAAGGCCGTGGGCGTGGCCGTGGCGGACAGTCCGCTGGGGCCGTTCCGCGATGCGCGCGGCTCGGCGCTGGTGCGTAACGAAGACACTGCCGGGCCGCACAGCTGGGACGATATCGACCCGACCGTATGGACCGACCACGATGGCACCACCTGGCTGGTGTGGGGCAATGCCGAAGCCAAGATCGCGCCGCTGGCGGCCGACATGATCAGCTTTGCCGGACCGATCCAGACCATCGACCTGCCCGATTTCGAGGAAGGGCCGTGGGTGTTCGAGCGGCACGGCACCTATTACCTCGCCTATGCCAGCATGGACAAGGCGATCCACCCGGACGAGCGGATTTCCTATGCCACCGCCCCCACCATCCAGGGGCCATGGACCTGGCGCGGCGAGATCACCGGGGCGGCGGCGAACAGCTTCACGATCCATCCCGGCGTGGTCGAATTCCTTGGGCAGTGGTACCTGTTCTATCATGTCGGCACGCTCGACGTGGGCGATCAACCGGGCGGTCTTGGCCGACGCGCTGTGGCGGTGGAGCGGCTGGAATTTGGGTCAGACGGTCTGATTTTGCCGGTGACGCAGACCGCACGCGGTATATTGCCCCTGCCATGAGGCGGGCCATCAAGCCGTTGGTTTTGGCGGGCGTGCTGCTGGCCGCTCCGCTGACCGCGCAGGAGCACCAGCCGCCGCTGGCCAGCGTGGAGGCATGGTCGCTTCTGGGTGCGCCTCCAGCGCCGCTGCAAGGGGGACGCGCGGATCTTTCCCGGAGTCACGCCCGGAGCCAAGCAACCTCCTTCTCCGGAACACCGGTGCCTGCGGGCGATTTTTCGCTGACCACCACGCTCGTCTACCAGAACCTGGCCGATGGTGACGTGGCTGGCATTGCCTTGCGCGGCAGCAATGGTGGCTGGATCAGCCTGCAACTGGAACAGATCACCCCGGCGCTGCTGATTGCCGTGCGCAGCCATGTGCCCGATGGGATCGACGCGCACGGCCGCCTGCGGGCCACGACCGCCGTTTCCGGCTGGCACCAGGGGCGCGTGCAGCTGAAAATCGAGCGGCGTGGGGACACGTTGCAATTCTCCCATGCGGCGGAAGGCGGCGAGTGGGAGCGGCTGGGACCGGTATTTGCCGATCCCATCGGCGGGGTCGGCGAGCTTGGCCTGTTCGCGGTGGACGGGGCGGAACGCTAGATCCTGCCCAAGGCGCTGGACCGTCCTTCAGCGGGCGCCAGCGCGGGTAATCTCACTCACCCATTGCAATAGACCGCCCCCTGGCCCATATAACCCCGGCTTACGTCGCATGCGACGGATATCGGGTAGCTTCAAACTTCTCCTTGTCCCTTTCTAGCCTCTCAGAGCCGGGATGTGTCGCTGTTGGTGCATGCCCGTCATACTAACGGACAAAAGGATACCCGTTATGACCATCGGAACCGTAAAATTCTTCAATCCTGACAAGGGCTTCGGCTTCATTGCGCCTGAGGGCGGCGGTGACGACGCTTTCGTGCACATCTCGGCCGTGGAACGTGCCGGCATGCGCACCCTCGATAAGGACCAGCGCGTCTCCTACGATCTGGAGAAAGACCAGCGTGGCAAGACTTCGGCTGTGAACCTCGCGAACGCGTAACAGCGTTTCGCCTGTAAACACGCGCAAGGGTGCGGAGAGCCAATGGCTTTCCGCACCCTTGTTGTTTCAGGCGGCGATTGCTGCCGGGAAAGATGAAAAAGGATTTTAATTCAAAGAGATATATCAAGACGCTTGATAGCAGGGGGAGCCCCGCCGAGGCGACACCGCGCAGGCCTATCTGCTGATAAGCGCCGTATCGTCGCTGAGGTGCGCGCCATGTTCGCGCAGGACCTTGCGGATGTCGGCCACCGGCACATGGCGCGGCTGCACACCCGCATTGACCGCCAAGGCCGCACCCACGCCCGCCGCGTGGCCGGTCAGCCAGCACTGCGGGATCTCGCGCATGAAGCCGTGGCTGTTGGCATCGCAGCTGATGTGCCGCCCGCCCACCAGCAGGCCGTCGAGTGCGCGCGGCACCAGCGCCCCATAGGGTACGCTGACGACCGGGAACTTGGGGCTGATCGATGGCGAGACGCCCACCTCGTCCGCGTGGCGCAAGCCCAGCGGCCAATCCTTGCGCTCGATCCGGCCGACACCCGCCAGCCGCCGCGTATGGCGCACGCCCAATTGCTGCGCGCTTTGCAGGCTGTAGGCATGCTCGAAGCCCGGTGCGTGGCGGCGGAAGAACTGGCAGTGGCCTTCCATCAGCCGGTGGCTGCGGATTTCCACCTCGGTCATGTCATCCACGTCCAGCGCCGACAGGCCCGACTGGCGCGGCCCCAGGAACAGCGCAATGTCCGGCCGCCAGCTGACATAGGGCGTCTGGAAATAGCCCAGCTCCCCGCGCCCGCGCTCCATCATCTGGGCGAGCTGTTCGGGGTGATGCGACTTCCAGTCGATCCAGCGGTCCATGTTGACCCCGCCCAGCACCCAGCCGGTGTTCATCGAATGGTGGACGTCGCCTTCCTCGATGTCGGTGTCGAACGCGGCCCCGGCGCGGGCAAACATGTCGCCATCGCCGGTGGTATCGACCACAACTTTGGCCAGCAGCGCATGGCGGCCCATCTTGCTCTCGAAGATCACCCCGCGCGCCGCGCCGTCCTCCACCAGCGGCCGCGCGGCAAAGGCGTGGAACACGATCCGCACGCCCGCTTCGAGCAGCATCTCCTGCGCATTGAGCTTCATCCGCTCCGGGTCGATCGTCGGCGCCCACTGGACGATGCCGTGGAAGGCCGTGGTGCGGTTCCGCCAGTAGGCAAACTTGTCGATGTCCTGGCTGCCCCAGTCGGCGCGCGGCGGGCCGGCCACGGCGTCGGGCGGCATGCGCTCGATGAAATGGCGCGCGAAGCCCTGGATCACGTGGTTGCCGTGCCAGTCGGTCATCCGGTCGATCCACATGACGAGGCCGCCGGTCGACAGCCCGCCGAGGCAGTTGTAGCGCTCGACCAGCGTCACCCGCGCGCCCGCCTTGGCCGCCGCCCAGGCCGCCGCGCAGCCCGCCGGGCCGCCGCCGATCACCGCCACGTCGCACTCGTGATAGACCTGAATGTCGCGCGCTTCCTCATGCACCGTGCCTGTACCGTTGGGCGGCGGCAGGTTGCGGACGTTGCTCTCGAACACGTCGGAGCCGAGGAACCGCTCCTCGCTGTGACCCTCGACGCGGGCCATCTTCACACCGGTGTTGTTGGTCTCGTCGCTCACTTCTCAGCCTTCCAGATATGAATTTGCCCCGCATCGGCATCCACCCGCACCCGGTCGCCGGTGGCGATTAGATCGAGCGGATCGGCATCGAAATCGGTCATCGTCGGTATCCGCATCACCACCGCGCCCAGCGCCGCCTTGGTCGTGATGACGTTGAACAGCATGGCCAGCGGCGCAGTGCCCGTCAGCCGCGTGGTATGGAACGCGCCCGACCAGCCGCTCGATCCCTTGGCCCCGGGGAACACCAGCACCTTGCCGGCAAAGCTGACGCCCTTCAGCTCGTGATGGTTCTCGATCACCGTGCCCGTCAGCGAGTTGATCCCGCCCCAGCCCGAGATGGTCTGGCGCGTCACCAGCGCCTCGCCTTCCGCCACGCCGCCGACGACCGTGCGGCCGCGAATGACAATGTCGGGGGCTCGGTCGGGGGCTCGCAGGTCAACCGGCGCCATCGTTCAGCCTCCCCCGCCAAAGCCCGGTGCAAGCGGCGTCGATGCATTGCTGCGTGGTGCCGAACCAGCCTTCGATCTGCATTATCTGCGGCAGGTAATGCGCCTGCTTGGCGCTGTCGAACGCGGCCACCCGCGTGCCCGGCGGCACCGCCTGGCTGATCGCCGAGCAGGTATCGGTGAGCAGCCGCGCGCCCGCCCGCTCGATTGCCGCTGCATGGCCGCTGGCAACCGCCGTGGCCTTCACCGCCCGGCTGGTGAACACCCACAGCGCCGAATTGGCGGAGACCGAGCGGCCTTCGAGCAGCCGGGCGATCTCGGCCAGCTGGTCGATGCTGGCGTGCGGGCAGCCGAGCATCACGTAATCGACCACCTCGCTCGTGCCGATGGAATTGAGCCGATCGTAAGTCGCTCGGCGCTCGGCCGCACCATAGGTGAACCGCTCGCCCCGATCCGCCCCGCCGAACGCCACCGCGCGGCTTGGCGCCTCCGGCGTGATCCCGACCATATGGTACATCTCCACTCCGCCCGAACTGGCCGCCGCCGCCCCGAAATGCTTGTGCTTGATCAGGCTGGGCGCGGCGATTGCTCCATCCAGCACCGGGATCGCATCCTCCACCGCGCCGCCAGTGTAATAGCCGAGCAGGCCCCAGTCGAACACGCTCTCCACCGGTACAGTCACATCGACAGCGTGCTGCCCGCGCCGGAACTCGTGCCTATGGAAGCCCCAGTTGGGAATGCGCTTGGCCAGCATCGCCGCGCTGGTCGATTCGCGCCCCTCGCAATTGGTCCGCGCGCCGATCACCGAGTTGGCGAACACCACCGCGCTCGATTCCATCCACGCGCAATGCTCGCCCATCACCGGCACGTTGCCGGCCAGATAGGGCGTGCACGTCTTCATCACCTGCACGCCGTGCCCCGCCACCTCGGCCTCGTCGGCGCGGAAGTTGGCGAAGGCCTCCTCGCTCATGCCCATCGCCTGCCATTGGTCGGGGTCCATCCCGCCCTGCAGATGACAGGCGAACCCGGTCATCCGCGGCACGTCGACCACTTCGTCGGAATCGAGATCGAACCGGCTGAACACCGCGCGGTAGTCGCCGCCGTCGGCCGCATAGTGCTCCTTGACCCATCGTGGGCTGGATCCGGGCACGCCTGCCACGTTATCGGTATAGACGAAGTCCTCCGCCCCCAGCGCGTCTGCATAGCGCACCAGCAGGTCCATCGCCTTGGCGACGGCGGCACCCTGACTGCCGTCGAGCATAGCCTGTTCTTCTGCGGTGAGCCTGACCATGGCTGCGCGGATTCTCCCAGTTGATTTTGTCCGAATGCGCGGAGCCGCGGCACAATGCAAGAGCCCGGTCCTGCCAGCACTTGCCAGCACCGGACCCTTTCGCTAGGTGCGCCCGTTCCGGCCCGATGGCGGAGTGGTTACGCAGAGGACTGCAAATCCTCGCACGCCGGTTCGATTCCGGCTCGGGCCTCCACTTCCTGCGCATTGCACCAGCCCCGCGCTGGCGATATGCGCAAGCGAAGCGACATTGGTGAGCCGCTTTAGCTCAGTTGGTAGAGCATCGCATTCGTAATGCGGGGGTCACAGGTTCGAGTCCTGTAAGCGGCACCATCCACCCATTCGCCAAAGCCCGTGAATGGTTGCAAAAACCCCGGAAATCTGCCATTTTCTGCACTGGCTTGACCGCCAGTGTTCGCCAATGCGTGCCTACAATCGCGCAATTTTGGGGGCCACGGTGGGGGCCACTTGGTAAACCGGAAAAGGCGTGGCCCCCAAATGACGCTCACAGTGACAGCCCTGCGCAATGCAAAGCCGCAAGCGAAGCCCTATAAGCTGACCGATGAAAAGGGCCTGTTCGCTTTGGTCCAGCCGTCCGGCGGCATTTTCTGGCGGTTCAAATATCGGATCGATGGCCGCGATGATGCGGGCGATCCCAAACGGATCGAAAAGAAGCTTGGCCTTGGCACCTACCCCGAAATCGGCCTGAAAGAGGCCCGCGACCTGCGCGATGATGCCCGGCGCATGTTGGCACAAGGGATCGATCCAGCCGAAAAGAAGCGGCGCGATACGCACGCGGCCAAGGTCAACGCGGCAAACACCTTCGAAGCTTTGGCCAAGGCCTATATCGCCAAGAACGTGCGCGACGGCTTGGCCGATGCCACGGTGCGCAAGCGCGAGTGGTTTCTGGCCATCGTGCAAAAGCGGCTGGGCGCACGTCCGATTGGCGAGATTGCACCGTTCGAAATCCTTGAAGCCGTCCGCCCGTTCGAAGCGGCCAAGAATGACGAGAAGGCGCACCGTGCGCTGCAATTCATCGGGCAGGTGTTCCGCTTTGCCGTCGCAAATCAAATGGTGGCGAGTGATCCGACCCGCGATCTGCGCGGCGCGCTGGCCAGCCCGAAACCCAAGCACCTGGCGGCGATTCTGGAGCCAAAGAAGGTGGGCGACCTTTTGCGCGCTATCGATGGCTACGACGGCTCACCTGTTACCCTTATTGCGCTCAAACTATCGGCTCTGCTGTTCGTCCGCCCCGGTGAATTGCGCAAAGCCGAATGGAGCGAAATCGACTTTGATGCAGCGGTCTGGCGGATACCAGCCGCCAAGATGAAAGGGCGGGTTGAACATACAGTGCCGCTATCGCGACAGGCAATTGACCTGTTAAGGCAGGCCCAAGGGCTTACAGGCGATGGCCGTTATGTTTTCCCGTCACTCGGCACGCCAGCGCGCTGCATGTCGGAAAACACCGTGAACGGTGCATTGCGGCGGCTGGGCTTCACTGGCGACGAAATGACCGCGCACGGCTTTCGTGCAATGGCCAGCACTCTGCTAAACGAATCCGGCAAATGGTCGTCCGATGCCATCGAACGGGCATTGGCGCATAAAGATAGCGACAAGGTGCGCGCCGCCTATCACCGTGGCGCGCATTGGCCGGAACGCGTGGATATGGCGCAATGGTGGGCCGACAATCTGGACCAGCTGCGCAAAGGTGCGGAGGTTATCGCGTTGCCAGTGGCTCGCGGTGGATAGAACGGGCACTTAACTTGCCCGCGCCAAACGGCGGCGCATACTGGCGGTCATGGCCGAACAGTGGATTCCTACATCGAAAGCCCTCGATCTTGGTATCGATCGCTATTCGTTGTGTACTCGTCTTCACAAGGGTCTCCTAACTGCGAGAGCGGACTCGGTTCACAGGGGTTCCGAAAGTGCAAACTCGGCCAAGGTGCCCAAGGAGTTTTGGTGGGCAAACGGGCAGGCAGCTTTAGAGCAAGACTGGGAAGCCGGTGACTTTTCGACCTGGATCAACAACAAGGAACATTGGCAGGCATTTGGTGTCCGATTTCCGCTTTCGGGCTTGCTGGATATGCTGGAGATCGAAAAAAGGCCCGCGATCCGGCGGAGTTTCTCTGTAACAGGGCGAGGAGCTTGGATGCCCGCCCGCGAGGCGCGTGCGCATGTCTTCTCCAAGGGCGTGCAAAACGCAGGCGTATTCCTCATTGAACAAGCGCGACTTGGCTTTGTCGCGGCAAAGGCTGTTGAAGCTTGGGGTGTCGCGCACCCCAACAATTTCCTCAGCTACGATTGGGAAGAACGAGAGTGGGAAGTCCCCGTCTGGTTTTGGGAGAGGTTTGCGCGCGCCAGCGGAAAGGACACAAGCTGGGAAATCGGTCAGTTTAGGGGCGAAGGACTCTCGCCAATGGGTTCGCGGCTCATCGAGGCAAGTGGTGTGCACTTCCTTCGTGAAAGCGTCGAAGCGTGTTTCCAGACCAACTTGGATCACATTGCTGGCGTGGAGGAAAAAAGAAAGGGCAGGAAGCCGAAATACGACTGGCCTGCCGCAATCGTGGCGACTTATGGAAAGATCGAAAGAGGTGACCTTAAGCCAAGCCAGCAATCGGACGTAGAAGACGCGCTCGTCGCCTATTTTATGGATGCTGATGGAGGGCCTGGGGAAAGCACCGTGCGCCCTTATGCCAAGCTGATTTGGGAGGAATCCCAAAAGCCCTAGGGCGAGGCCAGTAATTGCATTTACCCCAATTTCCGGCCCTATTTCGGCCCTGTCGTCCGACAAACGCGACCTATCCGCCGATGCTCCATGACACCCGCTGGCACCCGCCACCGGCATTGGAGCACCGACATGGAACGCCTTGCCTACTCTATCAACGAAACCGCCCGCACGCTGAGCATCGGGCGCACTTCCGTGTATGTGATGATCGCCGACGGGCGGCTGGACGCTTTCAAGCTGGGCCGTCGCACCCTTATCAAGGCGGAATCGGTCAAGCGGCTGATCGAAGCGTAGGGTTGGGCCAATGCCTGCCCGCCGGGTCAATCCGAGACTGGTGAAGCTGCATCGCAGCTATAGCGTGCCCGAACTGGCGCTGTGTCTGGACGTGCACAAAAACACCGTGCGCAACTGGCAGCGCGATGGCCTGAAGCCAATCGACAATTGCCGCCCGATCCTGTTCCAAGGTGCGGACGTGCGCACGTTCCTGGCCAAGCAAAATGCCAGCCGTAAACGCCCCTGCCCGCCCGGAACGCTATACTGCTTCCGGTGCCGCCAGCCGCGCGAACCTGCCTTGGGAATGGTGGATTTCGTGGCGAGAACAGCCGCGACGGGCAACCTGCGCGCCTTCTGCGGAACCTGCGAAGGGGTGATGAACCGGAACGCCCGGCTGGCTGATTTGCCCGCCACAATGCCCGGACTGGAGGTTCACATCACGCGGGCAACGCCAAGCCTAAGTAGGCGTCCCTCCCCCTCCCCCAATTGTGATTCCGAAAGGCAGGTGACTAAGTGACCCGGCACAATGCTGTAAACGAGCGGATCAAGCACGAATACTTCGCCTATCTGGTGCAGGCCAGAGGCCGCGATGATGCCACGATTGATGGTGTGGCAAAGTCGCTGGCGCGGTTCGAACAATCGACCCGTGGTAAGGACTTCAAGCGGTTTCACCGGGAGCAAGCGGTCGCCTTTAAAGCCAGTCTGGCAGCGGCGGTGAATGCCCGCACTGGCGAGCGGTTGAGCAAGGCCACGCTGCATTCCACCTTGCGCGATCTGCGCGCGTTCTTTTTCTGGCTGGCGCACCTGCCGGGTTTCAAGTCGCATATCGCCTATGCCGATGCCGACTATTTCAACCTGAGCGACAAGGATGTGGCAATTGCCCGTGCGCGGCGGGAAAAGAAGGTGCCGACGCTGGAACAGGTCCACCATACGCTTGCAACCATGCCTGCGGAAACGGTGGTGGAGCGGCGCGACCGGGCGCTGTTCGCCTTCGCTGCTATGACGGGCGCGCGGGTGGGGGCACTGGCGTCATTCCGGCTGGAGCACGTCAATCTGGTCGAAGGCTTTGTGGAACAGGACGCGCGCACGGTGCGCACCAAATTTGCCAAGACCTTTCGCACCTACTTCATGCCGATTGGCACCGGCAAGACCGGGCTTGATCCTGTGGCCGTGGTATCTGACTGGATCGAAGAACTGCGCGCCGTCCACCTTTGGGGGCCAGCCGATCCGTTGTTTCCCTCCACCGCAATGGGGCTGGACCCGGTGGGCGGCTTCATGGCGGCGGGCATTGCGCGGCACGGCTGGGCGACAACCGCGCCAATTGCAGCCATATTCAAGCGCGCCTTCACGGCGGCTGGCCTGCCCTATTACAACCCGCACTCGTTCCGCGATATGCTGGTGCGGCACGCAATGTCGCTTGGGCTCTCGATAGAGGCAATGAAGGCCTGGAGCCAGAATCTTGGGCATACCGATTTGCTGACGACCTTCACCAGCTATGGCAGCGTGCCGGTGCACAAGCAGGGGGAATTGGTCCGGACCGCGAGCAATAGGCCCGAGGCCGGTGTCAACCGCGACCAAATCGGCGCACTGGAGGCTTTACTGGCGGACTTGAAAGCGGGGCCGAGGAGCGAGGCGGCTACAAGATAGAGCAACTATGGCGGCGGTGCGTAGCTTTGCGGTCGGGCTATCGTTTTTGTCGCGCTGACTTGAACCTGTGCGGGCAACAAGCATTTGGCAATTCGCCCTGCCGTGATTTCAAGCGCGGGCTTGAGGGCCTGACAATTCTTGAACCGTTTGGGCGGCGTGGCGACGAACACTTCGCACTGCGGGGCGAGCTGCGCAATGGTTCGGATTGGCGGCGCGAGGTCGGTATCGGCGCTTATTAGGATGAGGCGGTCGACTTCCCCAGTCAATGCATCGGCAACCATTTGAACGGCGATGTTAACGTCCGTTTCCTTTTCCTCGTGCCCAAACCATTGCGCGCCACAACTAAAGCACCGCCGAGGCTTCTTTTTAAAGCTGGCCATATTTGTCTCAACACCTTGCGCTTTCAACGCAGCGACATAGTCGCGATGGCGCGCATAAGCGTCGGTCTTCCACGTCGCATAGGCCGAAAAATACCGGACAAGCTTTACCTGCTCTCCCGTCCGCAGAAGGCTTTCTGCAAGCGCGCGAAGGTTCAGCCATTTGAGGTGCGATTGCCCCAAATCGTCTATTGCGTGGTACAGGTTGAAACCGTCGATATAGACAATGACGCGGCGCATTGCCGGACCCTAAACGACAAAGGCCGGAGCGCAAGCCCCGGCCTGTCTAACGGGCATGCCCGCTAGGATGAGGCTTTGAAATAGGTTTGCAACCCCAACAAGTCAATAACGCGCTCCCGTGATTGCACCGGGGCGGGGCGGCGTTGCTGGAAGAACTGGCGAGGGGGTTGCGGTGATCGCGGCGCGGCTAGTGAAGTTGGGCAGCAACAGCTTGCAGGGTGCTAGGCTTGCCCGCTAAGCCCCACGTTGCCAGCCGAGGGGCAGGCGGTTCCATCCGGTGGGGGTATGATTGGCCGATCATTACGACAGTCTTTCGCAAGCCCAACTGATCAGCCTGCTGCGCAAGAAAGACGCCGAAAAGAAACTGGGGCTGGTTTGGGAGCGGGACGAGATCGAGGCGGATGCCGCGATTGATGCCAATTTCATCGCCTGCGCCATTGATCCGGCTTTGTCGGACGGGACGCAGCCGTGGCGCAATCTGGTGATCGAAGGGGACAATTTCGATGCGCTGCGCTGGCTGCGCATGACCTATGCCAGCCGGGTGAAGTGCATCTATATCGATCCGCCCTACAACACCGGCAACAAGGACTGGGTGTATAATGATCACTTCATCGATCCGAACGACCGCTATCGCCATTCCACCTGGCTGGAGTTTTTGTTTCGGCGGCTGGAACTGGCGCGCGATCTGCTGAGCAGCGATGGCGTGATCCTTGTTTCGATCAATGACGAAAACCGGGCGAAGCTGGAACTGCTGATGGACGAAGCCTTACCGGGGATGCGGGTTGGTTCATTTGTTTGGCGGACCCGTGTCGGCGGCAACGAAGGCGGAGAACATTTCCTGTCGGTCAATCAAGAGCATGTGTTGATTTATGCAAGCAAGGGTTTCCGGTTCGGTGGAACTGAAAAGACTTTTGAAATGTATAAGTTCGATGATGGAGATGGGCGAGGTTCATATCGTAAGAGCGACCTGACAGTTGCAGTTGGATACATGGATAAAAGGGCCGGAAAGGCGTATTATCCATTGCAGAATCCGGACAACAAGGTGTGGTATCCCTGCAATCCAGATAGGGTGTGGGTCTACGTTTCGCGCGAGAAGTCCGGCGACTCCGGGCGTATAAAGACAAAGTTCATGGAGGATTGGATAGAAGGCGGGCAGATTATATTTCCTGAAGATGACAGAGTTCAAATCTGGCACTCGAAGGATGAATTACTGGATGCGATCCGCGCTTGCGCAGTCCCAATGAGTGGAAAATCGTTGCTTTTGAGGGAAAGTCTTCCCGACTTAGATTTCTGGGTCGGCAAGCCAGTTGGCTTCGGAACACCGGCATTCAAACGATATAAGAAGGACTTGAGGACTTCGACCCAACCGCTTTCAAGCTGGATTACCCCACGGTCAGAAAAGGACACTGTGGAAGAAGGGGCGAACGCCATCGTTTCGGGTACGAATGATGAAGGCGCAAAGGTCATCAAGGACGTGTTTGGGGAAAAGGCGTTCAATTACGCCAAGCCGGTTTCGCTAATCCGCGAACTGGTGCGGCAATCGACCTGCGAAGACGACCTCGTGCTGGATTTCTTCGCCGGGTCCGCCACCACGGCGCAGGCCGTCATGGAAGTGAACGCTAGCGATCAGGGTTCGCGCCGCTTCATCATGGTGTCTTCCACCGAAGCCACCGAAGCCGAGCCGGAAAAGAACCTGTGCCGCGACGTAACCGCCGAGCGCATCCGCCGCTTGAATGCGGCTGGCACCGGCAAATATACCGATCTGTCTGCCGAATTTGCTTACCTGCGCACCCGCGAAATCGCGTTCGATGCGCTGAATGCAGAACTGGCCCCGGCAGAAGCCTGGGCCGCGTTGGAAGCCCTCCACGGCTTGCCACTGACCCAATATGACGCCAGCCGCGCATGGAACGAACATGACGGCGACGGCGTAACCCTGATCCTTGCCGACCGCACCGATGAAACCCTGATCGCCCGTCTGCGCGAACTGGCCACCGCGTGCGCCAATGCCTTTGTCTATAGCTGGACGCCGGGGCAGCTCAAAACCGCGCTTGGCCCGGTGGATTTTGAAATCCGCGCGGTGCGTGAAACGCTCGTCCAGCGGTTCGTACAATGACCGCTGCAACCCTGCATGGGCTGGCGGATTTCCAGTTAGAAGCCGTCGATGCATTGGGCGCGACAATTCTGCGCGTGGCCGAACATATCGACACCCGCCCTTCGCAGCGCCGCGAAATCGCGCTCAAAAGCGGGGCGATGCTTCTGCAAGCACCCACTGGTTCCGGCAAGACGCTGATGCTGGGCCGCACTATCGAAGGCGTTATCGGCAAACTGCCGATGAAATGCGTGTGGTTCTGGTTCGCGCCCTATTCCGGGCTGGTAACGCAAACGCATGATAGCCTTGCCGAACAATGCCCCGGCATTCGCCTGCGCGATCTATCCACTGACCGGTCCGTAACCGGCGTGCGCGACGGCGATGTTTTCGTGCAGACATGGGCAGCGGTTGCAGCCAACAACAAGGACGCGCGGCGGGTGCGTCGCACTCGCGAGGATGCGCTTTCGCTGGACGATATGCTGGCAACGCTGCGCGCGGGCGGCTTTGCCATCGGCGTGGTGATCGATGAGGCGCACCTCAATTTCGGCGCGTCTGCCGGGGCGGCGGCGTCGTTCTATCTGGACGTACTGCAACCCGATTTCACCTTGCTCGCCACCGCGACCCCCAATGATGAAAAGCTGCTGGCGTTTGAAAAGGCAGCGGGCGTGGAAGTGCAAAGTCGCGTGGTGATCGACCGCGACCGCGTGGTGCTGGCGGGCCTCAACAAATGGGGCTTGATGCTGGGCTATCTGCGCATGAACCCTGGCGATGAAGCCCTGATCGATTTCGAACAAGCCACGCTAACCGCTGGCTGGACTCAGCACCGCGAGATTTGCGGGCGGCTGGCGGATAGGGACATTGGCGTTGTTCCACTGATGCTGGTGCAGGTGGAGGATCAGGCCACGGGCGGGGCAGACCCGGTTGCCCGCGTAAAGGCGAAGTTGCTGGAAATTCAGGGGGTGAGTGAAGACCTGATCGCCGTGCACACGTCTGGGCAGCCGGATGCCGATTTTCATATGATGGCCTATGACCATTCCAAGCAAATCCTGATTTTCAAGGTAGCAGTGGCCACCGGCTTCGATGCGCCGCGCGCTTGGACGCTGGTTTCTGTCCGCCCCAATCGCGGCACCGGCTTTGGCTTGCAGATTGTGGGCCGGATCATGCGCGTGCATCCGCTGGTGCGCCCGCTGCATGGGCAGGATGCCTTGCTGGACAAGGGCTATGTGTTCCTGACTGACCCGGAAATGCAGGCCGGGTTGAGTGCCGCCGTGGAAGAATTAAAGGCTGTTCGACAAAGCCTTACCGTGCTGTCTGATCAGCTAGACGTGGTGGAATATGGCACGGCTGGACCCGCCGAGCCAATGCTGCTGTCCGACGCGCATCGGCTAACCGCCTACATTCCGCCGCCGCCGGTTGATCAAGTGGAACGGCAGGAACGGCTGGATATTCTGATCGATGAAGGCGTGATCGATGCGCAGGTGCGCAACATGACGCCAGACAATATCGACCGCGCCATTATCGCCGGGGAAGCGGCGCGACTGGCCAGCAAGACACCGCTATTCGGCAACCTGCCCGAACATGACGGCCCAAGCGCCCCGCCCAAGCCGACGAAGCAAACCGCCTATCGGCTGCGCCCGGAACTGGGCTTGCCAGCCGCGCTATGGCAGGAACACCCACTGGATTACCGCGAATTGAGCGACCCGGCATTCCTTGCCGATGTTGCAAATGCCTTCTGCGAAAATTCCGCCCTTGTCGGCAAATTGGGGCAGACGCAGAGCAAGGCGTTCATGAGCCTACGCGACCTGTTCATCGAAGGAGAAGAACGCGAGGTTTCGCTAAGCCTCAGAATCTCGAATGCACGAGTGGCGGAAAAGGCGCAGGCCGCTTTCAATTTGAACGATTCCATCGATCCGCGCCATTTAGAACGTGCGTTGGTGGCCGCCCTTCGCGCCCGTGCCGAAGACGGCGGCTATTCGTTTACCGATCAGGATTTGCGCCGCACCATCCATTTGGCAGCGATGCGCGAACCCGATGCACTGATGGCTGCCATCCGGGTTGAACAAGGCAAACGCGCGCGGCTGGATGATACCACACCCATTCCCGAAATGATTTTTGACCATGCCGATCTGCCCGTTGCGGCCAAGGCATCGCATGGCGTGTTCCCAAGCCGCATGAACAAACCCGAACGCGCTTTTGCGGAAATGCTGGATGCCGACACGTCCGGCACGGTGCAATGGTGGCTGCGCAACCCGGAAAACGAACTTTGGGCCACCCGCATGATGCTGCCGACCGGCAGGCGGTTCTTCCCCGATTTCGCTGTCGGCATCAAAGGGCGGACAACACGCGACGGCATCGCCTTGGTCGAAATCAAGGACGATGGCGAAGACGGCAGGCTGCATAGCGACAAGAACCGTCTCAAGATACAGGTGCAGCACCGTGAGTATCGCAACGTGTTCTGGGCTTGCGATAGCGATAAGGGCCTCGTGCAAATGGGTTTTAATCAAGCGATGAATTTGATCCAGCCGCTGCGGCCATTCGCCATCAAAGCAATGGTGCTGATGCATAATTGACTTGGGAGTAGTTTAACGGGCTGGGGGCCAAATTGGGGGCCATTGATCAGGGCCTTAACTTTTTGTGTTGGTTTTACAGTATTTTATTAACCTGATGTGAGTCCTGTAAGCGCACCATTTTTTCGTCACAAGCACCCCGGCCACCCCACAAAGGTCCACTTGGCAGCGACGCCTTGGTCCGGTAGACTTTGTCAAAACCGGATCGGATCACTTCACAGGAGTTTGCCCCATGGCCGTATCGGTCACCATCAACGGCGAGACGCGCGCGATTGACGCGCCGCAGGATATGCCCCTGCTGTGGGCGCTGCGCCAGGAACTGGGCATGGTTGGCACCAAGTTCGGCTGCGGTATCGGCATGTGTGGAGCCTGCACCGTCCATGTGGACGGCGTGGCCACCCGCTCGTGCAGCCTGCCGATTGGCGCGATTGGCGACAAGCAGGTGACCACGATCGAGGCGCTGGGCGAGTCGCCCGTCGGCCAGGCCTTGCAGGCCGCATGGCTGGAAGAAGACGTGATGCAGTGCGGTTATTGTCAGGCGGGCCAACTGATGAACGCGACGGCCTTGCTCACCAGCAACCCCAATCCCAGCCAGGACCAGATCGAAAACGCGATGCGCGGCAACATCTGCCGCTGCGCCTGCTACAAGCGGATCAACCAGGCGATCGCCCGCGTGGCGCAGGAGGGCCCGGCCAATGCGTAATGTCGAACTGGCCCGTCGCGGGTTCCTCAAGGCCTCTGCCCTTCTCGGCGGCGGACTTGCGCTGACCGTCACCCTTCCGATGGCCGCTCGCGCCGTGGCCGCGCCCGGTGCTGCCGCCGATGATGCGGGCGCGCTGGGCGCGTTTATCACCATCAGCCCGGACAACATGATCACCATCATCGGCAAGAATCCCGAGATCGGCCAGGGCATCAAGACCATGCTGCCCATGCTGATCGCCGAGGAGCTGGATGCCGATTGGGATCAGGTGCGCATCGAGCAAGGTGACACCGATGCCGCGCGCTATGGCCCGCAGATGGCCGGCGGCAGCTTCGCCACGCCGATGAACTGGATGCCGATGCGCCGGGCGGGCGCCGCCGCGCGCCAGATGCTGCTCGCCGCCGCTGCCCAGCGCTGGGACGTCGATGCCGCCAGCCTGACCACCGAGCCGAGCGTGGTGGTCCACGCCGCAAGCGGCCGCCGCGCCACTTTTGGTGAGCTGGCGACCGACGCCGCCGCCATGCCCGTGCCCGATCTGGCCCAGGTGCCGCTGAAGGACGCCGCCAGCTTCCGCATCATCGGCCGCGGCATTGGCGGGATCGACAGCCCACGCATCGTCAAAGGTGAGCCGATTTTCGGCGTCGACACCCAGCTGCCCGGCATGGTCTACGCTGCCTACGAACGGTCGCCGGTGTTCGGTGCGCGGCTGGTCTCGGCCGACACCGATGCCGCCAAGGCGCAGCCAGGCGTGATCGATGCCTTCACCGTGGAGGGCAACGGGAATGCCCAGGACCTGGTCGACGGTGTGGCGGTGATTGCCAGCAACTGGTGGCTGGCCAACCGCGCCCGCTCGGTCCTCGCTCCGCAGTGGGACAATGGCGACTGGGCGAGCCATTCGACGGTCGGTTACAACGCCGCAGCCGCAGCCGCCTTTGCCGGTGGCACGCCGCAGGATGTGTTCACCGACAAGGGTGACATCGATGCCGCGCTGGCCGGTGCCGCCAAGGTGGTCGAGGGCGAATATGCCTACCCGTTCCTCGCCCACGCGGCGATGGAACCGATGAACTGCACGGCCCTGATGCACGCAGACGGCCACATGGAGATGTGGGCCCCTTCGCAGACCCCGCAGGGCGGCCAGGCGGCGGTGGCGGCCTATCTCGGCCTCACGCCCGACAAGGTGACCGTGCACATCACCCGCATGGGCGGCGGCTTCGGGCGGCGGCTGACCAACGACTATATGGTCCAGGTGGCAGCCATTGCCAAACGCATGCCCGGCACGCCGGTGCAGCTGATCTGGAGCCGCGAGGACGACATCCGGTCAGACTTCTACCGCCCCGCAGGCTATCACAAGCTGCGCGCGGCACTGGACGATACCGGCAAGCTGGTGGGGATCGAGGATCACTTCGTCACCTTCACCTACCCCGCTGGCAGCCCGTTCAACCCCGCTTCGATGTCGGCGACGGAGTTCCCGGCCAATTATGTGCCCAACGTCCGCTATGCGAAGACCGAGCTGGCCACCGCCGTGCCGATGGGCGCGCTGCGGGCACCGACCAGCAATGCGCTGGCCTTCGTGTTCCAGAGCTTCCTCGACGAAGTGGCGCACGAAAGCGGCAAGGACCTGCCCACGCTGATGCTCGACCTGATCGACGGGGCCGAGGCCGATCCGACGACCCCCGGCTTCTTCGGCCCGACGCCGGGCTTCAACCCGCACCGGCTGGCCGCCGTCACCCGCAAGGTAATGGACATGGCCAGCTGGAGCGAGCCCGCCGCCGAGGGCCGCGCCAAGGGCTTCGGGTTCTATTTCAGCCACATGGGCTATTTTGCCGAAGTGGTCGAAGCCAGCCTCGATGCGCGGGGCCAGGTGGTGATCCACGACGTGTGGGCGGCGGGCGACGTGGGCAGCCACATCATCAACCCGCACGGCGCGATGAACCAGGTCGAAGGCGCAATCATCGACGGATTGGGCCAGGCACTGCAACTGGCGGTGGAGATTGAGGGCGGCGCGGCCAAGCAATCGAACTTCCACAACTATCAGCTGCCGCGCATGCCGATGGTGCCAAACCTGCATGTGGAATTCGTGCCGAGCGACAACGCACCCACCGGCCTTGGTGAACCTGCCCTGCCGCCGGTCATCCCGGCACTGACCAACGCGCTGTTTGCCCTGACCGGCAAGCGGGTGCGCAAATTGCCGATCGACGCGCGGCAGTTCGCCTGAATTTCTGGGGTCGCCTGAATTCCTGAGTTCCCCGCGCCGCCAGCGATGGCGACCGGGGAGTTCGGCGATCAGCCCACAGGAGCCGGAGAATCCGGCGCACCCATACCTCGTGCACGGCTGGCGCGGATGGCGAACTGCGTCGGGCGGCGGACGGGGATGGTCAGGACGCAGCGCAAGCCGCCGGGAAGGAATTCCAGCTTTACCGGCTGGCGCAATTCCTGCGCCACCACCCGCTCGATCAGGTCGGTGCCGAAGCCGCGCCGTTCTGGCCGGGTGACTTCGGGTCCACCGCTTTCGCGCCATTTGACCGTCACCAGGTCCTCCCCCTGCCGTACCCAGGTCACCTCGACCCGTCCGCCCGGGCGACTGAGTGCACCGTACTTTGCGGCATTTGTCGCCAACTCGTGGATTGCCAGGCCGAGCGACAAGGCGTCGTTGGGCGCCAATTCCACCTCGGGGCCGTTGATCCTCACCGTGTGCTCGACCTCGGAGGCATAAGGATTGAGCTCCGCCTCGACCAGCGCGCGGATCGGCGTGGCACCCCAGTCGGACATGGTCAGCAGGTCGTGGGTGGCGGAGAGCGCGCGGATACGACCGTCGAGGCCGTCGGCGAACTCGTCCAGGCTGCCACCTCGTCGGCGGGTCAAGGCGATGATCGACAGCACGTTGGCAAGCGTGTTCTTGACCCTGTGATTCAGTTCACGGGTCAAGGTATTGCGGATGGCGGATTGCTCCTCGAACCATTCGAGCGAGGCTTCGTCCTCCAGCGCTTGCCTCGTCAGCATACGCACCAGCAGCATCAACAGCACCGCGGCTAACAAGCCGAACACCAGCGTCGCCAGCGACAGCCGTGACAGCGTCGGCGAACCATTCCGGCCCACCTCGATGCGGAATGGCACGTTAGCAAGGTTGACTTGCAACCGCACCGTCTTGCCCGATGGGACCTGGCCCGGCGCGTTGGTGGCGAGCAGCTTGCTGCCCGGTCCCCAGCCATCGTAAAGCGACACCAGGAAGCTGCCGGCGTCCTCCAGCTCGAGCGCGCTGGCCAGGAAATCCTCGCCATTGAACGGGCTATAGACGAACCCGCGCAATTGCCGCTCCCCAGCCACTATCGAGAACACCGGCATGAAGATCAGGAAGCCGGGTCGTTGCGATTCGCTGTCCTGCATCAGCACCACCGAGCCTGACGCGGTCGGACGGGTATTGCCTTCGGCCTCCTCCATCGCCCGGCGGCGGGTCGGTTCGGAGAACATGTCGAACCCCAGCGCCAGCCGATTGCGATCGGTGTCAGGCTGCAGGTAAGTGACCGGGACCGCGTAGGGCTGGCCCGGTTGGCGCGGCGGGTGCAACTGCGATGGAACGGCGGCCGACGCATTGAGCAGGTAATTGAACGCCTCCTCCTCACCCGGCCGCACCACCTTTGCCCAACCGATGCCCTCGGCCCCCCGGGAATCGGCGTCGAGGCGCAGTTCGGATACGAAACGGCGGAATTCGTCGGGTGCGACAACGCCGCCCTGCGAGGCGATCAGCGCGGCGCCGGCGCGAAGGTAAGCGCTGCTGGCATTGGCTCGCCGTTCCAACGCGCCGGCGATCGCGCCAGACCGGCTGCTCTGCAGCGCGTCGTTGCGTTCATTCTCGCTGCGTTCGATGGCGAAGATCGATAACAGGGTCACGGCAATGACCAGCAGGAAGATGCCCAGCGGCGTGGCGCGCGGATTGCTGACCAGCCACCGCTGCACGCGGTTGCGTGTCGCCTTGCCTTTTGTCAAACCTGCCTCACCGGTACCGTCCATCCTCGTGGGAACCGAATAGCGTGGTTTTCGTTCCGGTTCGACAAATTAACTCTCAGCCGCGCTTGTCTGGGGATGGCAGGCGCACAAAAGTGAGGCATCACATTGGACATGGTAAGGTCAAACAAGACCAACCCGATGATCAGACCGTCGGGGGGCGGTCGCAAGCCGGAATGGGCCGACGGCCTGAAAAGGCTATACGATTCGGTGGTCGAGGAGCCCTTGCCCGATGATCTTGCAAACCTGCTGGCACGGCTGGACGACGCTGAGGAGAAAGCGTGAGTTCTGCCGCGGAAACAAAGCCGGTCCCGGTTCGCACCGCTGAGGATCGCAGCGCGTTCAAGCGCGACCTGGCCCAGGTTGTGCCGCACCTGCGCGCTTTTGCGCGTGGCCTGTGCGGGCGGCCCGACATGGCCGACGACCTGGTTCAGGAAACGATGCTCAAGGCCTGGGCCGCGCAGGATCGGTTCGAGCCTGGCACATCGATGCGTGCGTGGACCTTCGTGATCCTGCGCAACATCTATCTCACTGACATGCGTCGCAACCGCTTTCGGGGTGAATATGACGAACTGGTGGCCGAGCGGATCCTGGTCGAGCCTGCTGGCCAGGAGGCGCCGATCCATCTGGCTGACCTGCACAGCGCGCTGCTGACCCTTCCGCCCGAACGGCGCGAGGCCCTGTTGCTGGTCGGCGCGGGCGGCTTTTCCTACGAGGAAGCGGCCGAAATCTGCGGCTGCGCGGTGGGCACGATCAAAAGCCGTGTGGGGCGCGCGCGCGCTGCCCTCGCCCAGATGATCGAGGCCGGCGGGCTTCCTCCCGCAGCGCGCGGTGGCAAGGTGGCGCACGATGCCATCATGGATGAGCTTGACATGGTGGCGTCAGGCAACGGCCTGACCGAACCCATTCGCTAAGCCCTCATCCGTTCTCGCATGATCGCCCCTTGATCGTTGGCGCGCCCCGCGCCATGGATTGCCTCGTACTTGGGGGAACAGGCGATCGCCGATATGACGTCTCCGGAACATCAGGAACCCACAGCTCCCGCCGCGCCAGGCATCCGGCGGCGGACACTGGGCTTTGCCGCGCAGGAACTGCGGCTGATCTCGGCTCTGGTGGTGATCCTGGCGCTGGGCCTGTTCATGGCCCTGCCATTTGTGCTGTCGATCGGCGCCGTGGTGTTCCTGCCACTCGTGTCGGCCGTGGTGCTAACGATCCTGCTGTCGCCGCTGGCGGACAAGCTGGCCGGCTGGGGCCTGCCCAACTTCCTCGCCTCGCTGCTGGCCATGATCGCTTTTGTGGTAATCGTGGTGCTGGCGCTGACCGTCGTGCTCAGCCCGGCGATCTCGCTCTATGACGAGCTGCCCGGCCTGATTGCCCGCGTCGGCCGGCGCTTCAGCGAGCTGCGCGGCAGCCTGTCGTGGCTCGCCAGGCTGAATGACCAGATCGCCGGGATCACGGGTGGTACCAGCGCACGCGAAGTGGTGCTGGCCAGTCCCTCGATGCTCGAGAAGCTGGCGGTCGCCACGCCCACCGTGGTGTTGGAGCTGCTGCTGACCATGATGATGACCTTCTTCATGGTGGAATCGCGCGTGCGCCTGCGCCGCCGGCTGGTGCTGCAACGCCAGCAACTCGACGCCAGCCTGAAGGCCGCGCGGGTGATGCGCGCTGTGCAGGACCGGGTCGCCGCCTATATCCTCACCGTCGGCCTGATCAATCTGTGTGTCGGCGTGATCGTGACGCTGGGAGCCTGGGCGATGGGTGTCAGCGCGCCACTGATGTGGGGCGGTCTCGCCGCGCTGCTCAACTTCGTGCCCTATATCGGCCCAATGGCAATGATCGCCCTCTTGGCGCTGTTCGGCGTTGGCACTGCGGACAGCCCGCTGGTCGGGCTGATCCCGGCCGCCGCCTATCTGGGTCTGCACGCGATTGAATCGAACGTCGTCACCCCCACTGTGCTCGGTGCGCGGTTCACCACGAACCCGGTGCTGATCCTGCTCGCATTGTCCTATTTCAGCTGGATTTGGGGCGTGATGGGGGCACTGCTGTCAGTGCCGCTGCTGCTGGCACTGACTGCGCTGGTCGATCACCTGGGAAAGCCCAACCTGATCGGCTTCCTGTTCGGCGAGCCGCTGTTCCAGGCCAACGTGCTCGATCTGGCCGAGGGCGACTGAGACACAGGATCTCGCCTAGCCGGGATAGGTCCAGATTGTTCCGCGCGCCAGATTCTCGGCCGCGAAATCCCAGTTGAGATGCTGGTCGACCACCGCCGACAGGTAGGCTGGCCGGGCATTGCGATGGTCGATGTAATAGGCGTGTTCCCACAGGTCGATCACCAGCAGCGGGTTGGCCTCGCCATCGGCGAAGGTGTCGCCGTCGTGCGTTTCTGCGACTTCCAGCCGACCGCCCTGGTCCACCAGCCACACCCAGCCGCTGGCAAAGTGGCCCGCTCCCCTGTCCTTCAGCTGCTTGGCGAGATCCTCGAGCGACCCGAACGCCGCGTCGATCTTGCTGGCAAGCTCACCGGTCGGCTTGACCGATGATGGCGCCAGGGAATGCCAGTAAAACCCGTGGTTCCAGCTTTGCGCCGCATTGTTGAACAGTCCCTTGTCCGATCCACGCCCCGCGGCGATCACTTCCTCCAGGTTGTGGTCGCCCAGCCCCTTCTCGGCGACTGCGGCATTGGTCTTGTCGAGATAGGCCTGGTGGTGCTTGCCGTGGTGGTAATCCAGCGTCTCGGCGCTGATCGCGGGGGCAAGCGCGCCCTTGGCATAAGGCAGATCGATAAGCGTGAAGGCCATGGGAAGTCTTTCCGGATTGGTCGAAGGGAGATGGCCCGGTAACGCGCCACCCGCGCTTTGGTTGCGGATTGCGGGCCCGAAAATCGCAAGACGGCGTGACTTTGCGCCGTGGTCGCGGCATGGCTGCGCAAGAGCAAAACCGAAGGTCTGGTAATGGGGCGCACATATTTCGGCACCGACGGCATTCGCGGCCGCGCCAATGCCGGCAAGCTGAACGCGGCGACGGCGATGAAAGTCGGGCAAGCGGCCGGCAAGTACTTCCTGCGCGGCGATCACAAGCACCGTGTGGTGATCGGCAAGGACACGCGGCTGTCGGGCTATATGATGGAACACGCGCTCACCGCAGGGTTCACCAGCGTGGGCATGGACGTGATCCTCACCGGCCCCCTGCCGACCCCCGCCGTGGCGCTGCTGGCGCGCGAGATGCGGGCTGACCTTGGTGTAATGATCAGCGCCAGCCACAATGCCTTTGCCGATAACGGCATCAAGCTGTTCGGGCCCGACGGCTACAAGCTGTCCGATGCCGACGAGGAAGCGATCGAGGCCGAGATGGGCCGCGAGCAGCAACTGGCGCAGGCCGAACACATCGGCCGTGCCCGCCGCATCGACGATGCTCGCGGACGCTATATCCACGCAGTGAAGCAGTCGCTGCCCGACGACGTGCGGCTGGATGGACTCAAGATCGTGATCGATTGCGCCAACGGCGCGGCCTACAGCGTCACCCCCACCGCCGTGTGGGAACTCGGCGCCGAAGTCATCGCCATGGGCGTCTCGCCCAACGGCACCAATATCAACGACGGCGTCGGCTCCACCTCGCTCGCCGCGATCAAGGCGCGGGTGGTCGAGGAAGGCGCGCACATCGGCATTGCTCTGGACGGAGATGCCGACCGGCTGATCGTGATCGACGAGCGCGGAGAAGAGGTCGACGGCGACCAGATCATGGCCTTGATCGGCTCGGGCATGGCCGAACAGGGCCTGCTGAAAGGCGGTGGGATCGTCGCCACGGTGATGTCGAACCTGGGGCTCGAACGCTTCCTCAACGCGCGCGGGCTGGACCTGGTGCGCGCCAAGGTGGGTGATCGCTACGTTCTCGAAGCCATGCGCGCGGGCGGCTACAACGTGGGCGGCGAGCAGAGCGGGCATATGATCCTGACCGACCACGCGACCACCGGCGATGGCACCGTGGCGGCGCTGCAGGTTCTCGGCGCGCTGGTGCGCAGCGGGCGGCCCGCCAGCGAGCTGCTGCGCCAGTTCGAACCCGTGCCGCAATTGCTCAAGAACGTGCGTTATGAAGCGGGCGAGCCGCTGGCCGACGACAGCGTCAAGCAGGCGATCGAACAGGCGGCGGCCGATCTCGGTTCTGGCGGGCGGCTGGTCATTCGCAAGTCGGGCACCGAGCCGCTGATCCGTGTCATGGCCGAAGGTGACGATGCCGCTGAGGTCGAACGTGTGGTCGATGCCATCTGCAATGCCGTGCGGGCCGCCGCCGGATGAGCCTCGCCATGCGCCCCGATTGCGAACGCTGCGGCGCGGACCTGCCCGCCGAGGCGCCCGGCGCGTTCATCTGCAGCTTCGAATGCACCTTCTGCGCCGAATGCGCCGAGGATCTGGACGAACGCTGCCCCAATTGCGGCGGCGAACTGCTCGACCGGCCCACGCGGGCCAGGAAGCACCACGCGGCGCACCCGCCTTCCACCGAGCGGCGCTACAAGGAATAATGACGCGCCCACTCATTCGTCATTCCCGCGAACGCGGGAATCCAGTGCGCCGTTGCGCTGTGCCGCACTGGATCCCCGCTTTCGCGGGGATGACGAGGATGGGGGAAGCGTGGTGACCAAACGCCCGCCCCGCGTGCTCATCATTGCCGGATCCGACAGTTCCGGCGGCGCGGGTATTCAGGCTGACATCAAGACCGTGACCATGCTCGGCGGCTATGCAATGACCGCGATCACCGCTGTCACCGCGCAGAACACCCGGGGGGTGACCGGCGTGGAGACGCTCAGCCCCGATTTCGTCGCCGCGCAGATGGACGCCTGCATGACCGATATCGGTGTCGACGCGGTCAAGATCGGCATGCTGGGCAGCGCCGACATTGCCGAAGTGGTGGCCGACCGGCTGGAGGACCTGCCGGTGCCCATCGTGTTCGATCCGGTGATGGTGGCTACCAGCGGTTCGTCACTGGCGGACGATGCCACCGTAGGCGTGTTCGAGTGGCTGATGGACCTTGCCACGCTCACTACCCCCAACGTGTCCGAACTGGCCGCGCTCGGCGGCGATGCGGCGATGCAGGCGCGCGGCGTGACCTATCTGGCGAAAGGGGGTGACGCCGACGGGGCGACGATCACCGACGTGCTCCACCGCGCGGGCCAGGTACCGGTGATCTGGGCGGACCCCCGCATCGACACGCGCCACACTCACGGCACCGGCTGCACCCTCGCCAGCGCGGTCGCCACATTGCTGGCACAGGGCTTGCCGCTGGACCAGGCCGTGGCCGAGGCCCGCGCCTTTGTCAGGCGCGCGCTGGAAGCGGCACCGGGGTTCGGTTTCGGCCACGGCCCGATGGGCCATCAGGCCGTTCGCTGAGGCTTCACTCACACCCGTTGATCGGGTCTTCCAGCCGGTAGAAGTCGCAGATGTGCGCCCAGGCTTCCTCGGCCGTCTCGCACCAGTGGATTAGGTCGAGGTCGCGCGCATTGACCGTGCCTTCGTCGACAAGCCCCTCGAAGTTGACAATCCGGTCCCAGAACTCGCGCCCGAACAGCACGATCGGCACACGCTTCATCTTGCCGGTCTGGATAAGCGTCAGCAGCTCGAACATCTCGTCCATCGTGCCGAACCCGCCGGGAAATACCGCCACGGCGCGGGCGCGGATGAGGAAGTGCATCTTGCGCAGCGCGAAGTAGTGGAAGTTCAATGCCAGGTACGGCGTGACATAGACATTGGGCGCCTGCTCGTGTGGCAGCACGATGTTGAGGCCGATGCTCTCTGCTCCTGCATCGCTGGCGCCCTTGTTGGCCGCCTCCATGATCGACGGCCCGCCGCCCGAGCAGATCACGAACTGGCGCTTGCCGTCCTCGATCATGCTGCGTTCGCTGACCATGCGGGCCAGATTGTAGGCTTCCTGGTAGTACTTGGCCTTGGCGATCAGGTTCTCCTGGATCGTCCGCTCGCGCCCGCTCAGCTGGTCGAGTCCCTTGGCCAGCACCTTGGCCTGCTGCGGCGTGGGAATGCGGGCCGAGCCGTACATCACCAGCGTGGAGCCAATGCGCGCTTCCTCGAGGATCATCTCGGGCTTGAGCAGTTCGAGCTGGAAGCGAACCGGGCGCAGTTCGTCGCGCAGCAGGAAGTCGGTGTCGCGGAAGGCCAGGCGATACGACGGGTGCCGCGTCTGCGGCGTGTCCGACGCCTCGCGATCGACGAACTTGGCTTCGGTCTGCGCGGGGTAGAACTTGCGATCGGTCAGCGCATGGTCTTCTTCGGGCGGGGGCGTGACGGTCGGCGGGGTATCGGACAAAGGAAACTCTCCGGTGTTATCGGCTAAACGGACTAGGCCGTGTGGCAGCCACTGGCAATGCAGGCAGAAGCCTGCTGGCGCTTGGTTGCAAGGATGGGAGGTGGATGCCCCGCGAGGATTCGAACCTCGATAAACGGAATCAGAATCCGTTGTCTTACCATTAGACGACGGGGCAGCAGAGCGCGGGCCAATAGAGTGCCAGTGGAGTGGAATCAACCCCCAAAGGCGGCGGGAGGACCCTCCTGCGGATCAATGGCTGTTACCGCGCCGGGGGCCAGCGGCGGGTGCGGCAGATGATGCTGAGGCAGCCCTTGATTTCCAGCGTGCCGCCCGCACCGGGCCGCACCTCGGCGCGATAGGTGCCGCCATCCTCCGGATTGTACACCCGCCCACGCCAGGCACCGTCGCGCCAGACGAGGCCGGAGAGGATCGTCAGGCCCAGAATCGGGCGGCTCCGGAGGTTGGGATTATCGTTGTGGCGATCGCGGCCAGTCTCGCCCGGCTTGGTGCGGATGATGCGGGTAACGCGACCGCAGCGTGCATTGCCACACGGCCCCACGGTGATCTCGACAAAGCCGCCATCGTCGCGCCACACACCGTCGATGCTCGATTGCGCGGCGGCGGGACTTGCAAGAGCCAGCGCCAGCCATAGCAGCAGCGTCTTGGCCACGCCCGGTGTGGGGAAGCGGGCGATTGTCGGCGTCATCGCGGGCAATCTAGTCGTTGGATGGCGCTTTGGCGAGCCGCCATCGCGCCTGGCCGAATGCCTAGTCGATTGCTGGGCCGAATGCTGGGCCGAATCGCCGCCTTCTTGCCGATCCTGCGCCGATGGGGTAATCCGGCTTCAGGTTCCGCTCAGGTGGCGGGTTTTGCATAGCGAGTTTTTACAGCAATGGCGGACACGTCTCCGCCGGACGGTCGCAGGAATGGGGCCGGAATCCGTAAGCGGAAGCCAGGTCGGCGGCCCAATCGGAAACCGGATCGCAAGCGCCCGTTTACCGGCAAGTCTCCGGGCCCGTCACGGGCCCCTGCCGCAGCAGCTGACAGCCCGACAACGGTTGCGCCCACTGTGTTCGTGCCCAATGTGTTCGCGGCGCGCACCCCAGGGCTCCATACCTCCGGACCCCGGCACGCTTATGCCGCGATTGATCTTGGCACCAACAATTGCCGCCTGCTGATCGCCCGTCCCGATGATGAGAACTTCGTGGTGATCGACGCCTTCAGCCGCGTCGTCCGGCTGGGCGAAGGGCTGGCGCAGACCGGTCGCTTGTCCACCGAGGCGATGGACCGGGCACTGGGCGCGCTCAAGATCTGTTCGGACAAGCTGCGCAAACGCAACGTCCACCTTGCCCGCTCGGTCGCCACCGAAGCTTGCCGCCAGGCCGAGAACGGCGCCGAATTCGTGGCTCGCGTGGCGCAGGAAACCGGCATCCTGCTCGACATCATCAGCGCCGAGGAGGAAGCGCGGCTGGCCGTGCTCGGCTGCCACAAGCTGCTTGAGGACGGCCCCGGTCCGGCATTGATCTTCGACATCGGCGGCGGCTCGACCGAACTGGTACTGATCGATTCGACGGGTATTGCGACCACGCCCGATGGGTTGCCCGGCATGCCGCGCATTGTCGATTGGGCGAGCGTACCGTGGGGTGTGGTCTCGCTGTCCGAGACGCTCGGCGACGAGCATGTGGAGCTGCCCGCGCGGCTGGAACGCTATGCCGCCATGCGCCAGAAGGTCACCGACAGCCTCACCCGCTTCGCAACCCGGCTCGATCCGCACCGCGCGCCCGATCTGCGGCTGCTGGGCACCAGCGGGACGGTGACCACGCTCGCCAGCATCCACCTCGATCTGCCACAGTACAACCGTCAGGCGGTCGACGGGCTGGTGGTGGCGTCAACCGACATGCGCGCGATCTCGCAGCGCTTGTCCGGCCTGTCGCTCGACGAGCGGCGGCTGATCCCCTGTGTCGGCAACGAGCGCTCGGGCCTGGTGGTGGCGGGTTGCGCGATTCTTGAGGCGATCATGGACATCTGGCCCGCCGCGCGGCTGGGCGTGGCCGATCGCGGCATCCGCGAAGGCATCCTGCGCTCGTTGATGGCCGCCGAAACGGCCTCGCCAAACCCGCCTCTGGCACGCGGCACAAGGAACCACTGATGACACGCGCGGGCAGCAAGGATTCCGAACGGCGGCTGACGTCGAACAAGAAGCGCAAGCCCAGCTCGGCCAGTTGGTTGGTGCGTCAGTTGAACGACCCCTATGTCAAGCGCGCCAAGGCCGATGGCTATCGCAGCCGCGCGGCCTACAAGCTCACCGAACTCGACGACAAGTTCCACCTGGTCAAAGGCGCGCGCCGGGTGGTCGATCTGGGCATCGCGCCGGGCGGATGGAGCCAGGTGGTGCGCCAGCGCGCACCGCAAGCCGCCGTGGTCGGCATCGACCTGCTCGAGACAGAACCGCTCGACGGGGTGACGATCTTCCAGATGGATTTCATGGCCGCCGACGCGCCCGACAAGCTGCGCGCGACACTGGACGGCTCGCCCGACCTGGTGCTGAGCGACATGGCTGCCAATACAGTGGGGCACAAGCAGACCGATCACTTGCGTACGATGGGGCTGGTCGAGGCCGCCGCGTGGTTCGCCGTCGAGACGCTGGCTCCCAATGGTGCCTTCGTGGCCAAGGTGCTGGCTGGCGGGACGGACAGTGACCTGCTGGCGCTGCTCAAGCAGCACTTCCGCACGGTCAAGCACGCCAAGCCGCCCGCCAGCCGCAAGGATTCGTCCGAGTGGTATGTGATCGCGCAAGGCTTCAAGGGGCGCGCGGAGGGGTGATACGAAAAGACCGGAGCAATCGCCCTGGCCGTTCGTGATTTCGTTTGGCTCGCAAGCTTATTCGGCGATGGCCGCTTCTTCCGCCGCTTCGCCACCTTCGGCTGCTGTGGCTTCCTCGGCGGCGACGTCACCTTCTGGTGCCGCGCCTTCTTCCACTGTTGGGGCCGCCGCAGCCGGGAAGGCCGGACCGCCGCCATTGGCCTGCAGGTAGGCCAGCACGTTGGCGCGTTCCTGCGGGTCTGACAGGCCGGGGAAACTCATCTTGGTGCCGTTGGCGAACGCCTTGGGCGACTTCAGCCAATTGTCAAGGTTCTCGTAAGTCCAGCTGCCACCAACAGCCAGCAGCGCGGACGAATAGGCAAAGCCCGCCGCGTGATGGCCGATTTCGGTGCCGACCACGCCATTCAGGTTGGGGCCGATGCCGGCCGCGCCGCCAGCAGCGATGGTGTGGCAGGCCATGCACTTGGCAAAGGTCGCCTCGCCCGCTGCCACGTCGGCCATGGCGAGCAGCGTGCCGAGATCGGGCGCCGCTTCGGCGGCGCCTTCTTCAGCCGCCACGATGGCATAGCCGGGCTCTTCCGGCGGCTCGGTCTCGGGGATCACCAGGCCAACCAGGAAGCGCAGCAGCAGGGCCACGACGCCGGCGCCAAGCAGCCAGCCGAGAATGGTGTTGAGACGGTCGCTCATGGGTGTTTCATCTGCCCGATTGATGCCTGTTTGGGCGCGCTCTAGTAAGGCCAGCGTCAAGGCGCAAGTGCCGATAGTGGCTTGTCCGCCTTCTGCTGAGCCTTTAGGCGCCTTGGCCTATGCACTCATACCCCAAACCCGCGCTCGTTCTGGTCGAGCAAATGCAGGCCGCCGCAGCGCAGGATCCGGCGCGCGCGATTGCGTTCCAGGGCGCGCCGGGGGCCAATTCGCACCGCGCCGCGCTGGAATATGCGCCCGAATGCCTGCCGCTGCCGTGCTTCAGTTTTGAGGACGCGCTGGATGCGGTGAAGAGCGGCAAGGCCGGTGCGGCGATCATCCCCATTGAAAATTCGCAACACGGGCGCGTGGCCGATATCCACTTCCTGCTGCCCGAGAGCGGCCTCGCCATCGTGGGTGAGCATTTCCTGGGCATTACCCATGCGCTGATGGCGACCGGTCCGGGGCCGTTTTCGGCGGCTTACAGCCATCCCCAAGCGCTGGGGCAGAGCCGCCATTACTTGCGGTCGCGCGGCATCGTGCCAATGGCCTATGCCGATACGGCGGGCGCGGCGGCGTTCGTCAAGGAACAGGGCGACCCGTCGCTGGCTGCCATTGCGCCCGCCATCGCCGCCGATCTCTATGGCCTGCAGATTGTCGACCAGCGGGTCGAGGATGCGGCCAACAACACCACGCGCTTCGTAGTGCTGGCCCCGCAGCCGCTCGATCCGGCCAGCCTGACGGGCGAGGACGCGATCACCACCTTCATCTTCGAGGTGAACAACGTGCCCGCCGCGCTGTACAAGGCGCTGGGATGCTTTGCCACCAACGGGGTCAACATGACCAAGCTGGAAAGCTACCAGGTTGGCGCGAGTTTCGCCGCGACGATGTTTTTTTGTGACATCGTGGGCGCGCCCGGTGATGCCGGGGTCGCTGCGGCACTGAACGAGTTGGCGTTCCACGCGAAGGAATTGCGCATGCTGGGCACCTATCGTTCGGCCCGAAAGCGCGGCTGAGGCGCGCCTCGGCTCACATCGAAGGACAATACCCCGCCACAAACGCCGCATGATCGGGCAGGCGCCGCGCTGCCGCCATGCATTCTTCGGCGATCTGGCGGATCTGCGCCGCCGCATAGGCCGGGTCCGCCCGGTCGGACAGCGCGTGGACCCCGCCCGGCATGCAGCGCTGGCCGATCAGCATGGATGACCAGCTGCCGAGCTGGAACAAGTGCCCGCCGTCGACATCGAGAATGCCGCGCGCGCGCCACAGGTCGATGGTTTGCGCCAGCGTATCGGGGATTTCCATGTGGCGCACGTGGCGCCAGAACGCCGAATCGTCGCGTTCGCTGAGGTGGTAGTGGGCGACGATGAAATCGCGCACGCCGACCCATTCGGCCTTGGTCTGGCGATTGTAGGTTTCGCGCAAGGCCGGGTCCATTGCGCGGGTGGGGAACAGGTCCACCAGCCGCTCCAGCGCCGATTGAACGAAGTGGATCGAGGTCGACTCGAGCGGTTCGAGGAAGCCGGCAGAAAGCCCCAGACCGACCACGTTGCCGACCCAACTGCGCTGCCGCCGACCGGTGGTGAACCTGATCAGGCGTGGGCTGTCGAGCGCTTCCCCCTCAAGGTTCGCCAGCAGCCGCTGCTCAGCCTCGCTCTCGCTGGAAAAGGCGCTGCTGAACACGTGGCCATTGCCGGTGCGGTGCTGCAGCGGGATGCGCCATTGCCAGCCGACCGGGTGCGCGATCCCTTGCGTATAGGGCCGCAGCGGCGCGTCGGGTCGGCGGGTGGGCACGGCCAGCGCGCGGTCGGAGGGGATGTAATGGCTCCAGTCGTCGAACGGCTCGGCCAGCGCCTGGCCCAGCAGCAGGCTGGCAAAGCCGCTGCAATCGATGAACAGGTCCGCCTCCAGCCGTCGCCCGTCGTCGAGCGTCACGGCGGTGACGAAGCCGCTCTCACCGTCGCGCACCACGTCGACCACGCGGCCCTCGTGGCGGGTGACGCCGCGCGCCTGGGCCAGCTTGCGCAAGTGCTGGCCATAGAGCGCGGCATCGAAGTGGTAGGCATGGGTGTAGCGGTTGCCGAGCTGGTTCTTTTCGCGACCGGCAGGCGCAAAGCGGTTCGCGCGCGCGGCGGCTTGCGCCACATAGAGCTCCTGGAATTCGGGGTATGGCAGCCCGTCACGCGCCGCCGCCAGGCGGCCCACCTGCCACCAGTGGTGCAGCTTGACCACGGCGTCGAGCTCGCGCCCCACTGCGCCGAACTGGTGCAGGTATCGGTCACCCACGCGGCCCCAGTTGTGGAACTCGATCCCCAGTTTGAACGTGCCGTGGGCGTCGGCGAGGAACGCCCGCTCGTCGATCTGGCAGAAGCGGTTGAACTTCTGCATCGGCGGGATCGTCGCCTCGCCCACGCCGACGATGCCGATGGCGTCGCTTTCGATCAGCTCGACCACAACGTCTTTCGACAAGGCGGAGATCAGCATGGTCGCGGCCATCCAGCCGGACGAGCCGCCGCCGACCACCAGCACCCGGCGGACGGATTCTTCGGCGGGAACCTGCGGCAGGTATTCGTCGGGGGCCAGAGCGGTCATGCCCCCTTCTGGCGATTACCGATCCGGCGCGCAATGCGCCCCTTTGACCACGCCCCGTTGCGCGATGGCGCGATGGCCCGTTGCACCTGTCGCCAAGCCGTGCCACCACCTGAAATTGTGACGAAGCCAGCGGGGGATAGCGATTTTGCCGACGATTGGAGCGCCGTGCGTTCCGACGGCGATATCCAGTTCCAGCCGGTCCCCGAACCGCAAACCGCTGTGCCGGAAGGTCCGCCTGATTGGCTGAAGGACATGTTCGAGTGGCTCAGCCAGCTTTTCGCCCCTGTCGCTCGCTTCATCGCGGCGAACGCGTCGTTGCTCCTGTGGGTGCTGGTGGCACTGGTGATCGCGCTGGTGCTGTATGGCCTGGTGAGGCTGATCGATCCGGCCACCCTGCGCTTCAAGCGTCGCCCGAAGGCCGAGGCCGAGGAACTGCGCGTGGACCAGGGACAGGCGCTGCTCCTGCTCGAGGAAGCGGACCGGCTGGCGGCCGACGGCCGGTTCGATGAAGCGACCCACCTCCTGCTCCAGCGCTCGGTAGGGCAGATCGCCGAGCTGCGCCCAGACCTGATCGATCCCAGCAGCACCGCGCGCGAAATCGCTGCCCTGCCCGCGCTGCCGGATGTGGCGCGCAATTCGTTCGCCACCATTGCCGGGCGGGTGGAGGCGAGCCTGTTCGCGCTCACCCGGCTGACCGGTGAGGACTGGCAGGCAGCGCGCGCCGCTTACGCCGAGTTCGCGCTGCGCTATCGCGGGGTGCGGGCGTGAACCGTGCGGCCATGAATCGAGCGGGCGGCCCGTTCAGCCTAGGGGCCTTGCTGGCGCTGGTGCTGGTGGGCAGCGGAGTGTTCCTGCTGCTGCTCTATGCCATCGGCGCTGGCTGGACTGGCGATAACCAGCAGAGCGCGACCGAACGGGCCGACTCGGATGCGCTCAACGGTTTCTCGGCGCTTGCCACCCTGCTCGAGCGGCGCGGGCACGAGGTGATCATCACGCGCGGCCGCCGTTCGCAGGGGGCAGAGGGGCTCGACGAATGGGACGAGCAGCTGCTGATCCTGACACCCGGCCTGACCACCGATCCCGCTGAGCTGGCGGAGGTGATCGAGGAGCGCAAGTACCAGGGCCCCACCATTGTCATCCTGCCCAAGTGGATGGTCGGCCCGATCGGCGGCGAGGAGGCCGACAAGCACCCCGATGATTGGGTCCGCACCGCCCCCGCCTTCGCGCCGCAATGGTTCGAGCAGGTCCCCGATTTCGAGCCGATGGAGCTGGAACAGGGCGCCACGCGCGGCTGGCGCGGGCTCGGCATGGAAGGTCCGCTGCCCGATCCGCAGCAGGTCCAGGCCGTTACAAGCTCCGCCAAGCTGATCCTGCCGCTGATTACCGACAGCGAAGGCGACGTGCTGGTCGGCTACTGGAACCGTGACGGCTGGCACCCGGAGCTCGCCACCGCCGGCGACATCGGCTTCACGCAGGACGAGGAAGACGCGCAGGACGACGAGATTTATCCGCTGGTGCTGGTGGCCGAACCCGACCTGTTCAACAACTTCGGCATGGCCAACCAGGAGCGCGCGCGGGCGGCAATGGCGGTGATAGAGGCGAGCATGGGCAATGCCGAAATGCCGATCGTGTTCGACATGACCATCGACGGCGTGGGTCAGGGGCAGAACCTGCTCACCCTCGCCTTCCGCCCGCCGTTCGTGGCCGCCACGCTGTGCCTGCTGGCAGCCCTGGTGGTGATCGGCTGGCGCGCGTTCCGGCGGTTCGGACCGCCTCTGGCCGAGGCGCCGGCGATGGCCCACGGCAAGACGCAACTGGCCAGCAACGGCGCGGCGCTGATCCAGCGGGCGCGGCGCTGGCATCTGCTGGGCGCGCCTTATGCCGCGCTGGTCGCGGGGCGCATCGCCGCAGCGCTGCAAATTCGCGCTGGCGACGAACCGGCGCGCGAAGCGGCGATCGATGCCGCGCTTGACCGCAAGGGCCATCCCGGCCCTCGCTTCACACCTTCCGCGCAAGCCCTGCGCGCAGCCCGCCGCCTGCCCGACATGCTGCGCGCGGCCGGCATCTTGCGATCGATCGAAAGGACTCTCTGCAAATGAGCCACCCACCCATGACCCTGGAACAGACGCGCGACCTGGCGGCGGCCATCCGCACCGAAGTGGCCAAGGCCATCGTCGGACAGGAGGAGACGGTCGAGCACGTGCTGATCGCCCTGATCGCACGCGGCCACGTGCTGCTGGAAGGCCCACCGGGCACGGCCAAGACCTTCCTCGCGCAGTGCTTTTCGCGCGCCACCGGCCTCGATTTCGGGCGCATCCAGTTCACGCCAGACCTGCTGCCCGGCGATATCCTCGGCTCCAACCTGTTCAACTTCCAGACCAGCCAGTTCACCCTTACGCGGGGGCCGATCTTCTGCGACCTGCTGCTCGCCGACGAGATCAACCGCACCCCGCCCAAGACGCAGGCCGCGCTGCTCGAGGCGATGCAGGAACGCCGCGTGACGCTCGATGGCGAGACCCACGCGCTGGGCGACCAGTTCATGGTGGTGGCGACGCAGAACCCGATCGAGAATCAGGGCGTCTATCCGCTCCCCGAAGCGCAGCTCGACCGGTTCGCCTTCAAGCTGCTGGTGGAATATCCCAGCCTGGAAGAAGAGGCGCGCATAGTCGAGCGGTTCGGCCAGTTGTCCGGCCCGCCGCGGCCTGAGGAATGCGGCGTGGCGACGGTCGCGGATGCCGCCACCATCGCCTCGGCGCAGGCATCGCTGCAGCATGTCACGCTGGCAAAGGAGATCATCGATTACACCGTGCGGCTGGTACGTGCCACGCGCGACCATGCCGAAATCGCCAGCGGCGCCAGCCCCCGCGCCGCCGTGCTGCTGGCCAATGCCGCCCGTGCCCGCGCCGCCTTGCAGGGCCGCGCCTATGTCATTCCGGATGACGTGAAGGCGCTGGCCACCGCCGTGCTGCGCCACCGACTGCTGCTGTCGCCCGCTGCCGAGATCGAAGGCCGCCAGATCGAGGAACTGGTCGCCACGCTGATCGAGCAGACCGAGGCCCCGCGCTAACCGCTGATGGCTGGCTTGCCCGCCTTCCCGATTGTCCCCACCGGGCGCACGCTGGCCGTGCTGGTGGTACTGACGCCGTTGGCCGTGGTGGTCGCGGCGACGGCGCCCTCGGCGTGGATCGTCGCGCCCGCTGCCGCGCTCACGCTGCTCGTGCTGGTGCTGGTCGATGGATTGCTGGCAGGATCGCTGCACGCGCTGCACATCCACGTGCCGCACGACACCGAAGTGGGCCAGCCTGCTGCCCTGCGGTTGGCCGCGCAGATCGGCCGCTCGGCCAAGGCGTCTGCACCCGAAGCGGCGATCGGCTTCGACGCGCGACTGGGCACCGATGGCGCGGCCGGCTGCAAACTGACCGCGACCGGGCCGACCGGACACTTTGCCGGGGCTGCTCCGGTGGTGCCGCAGCGGCGCGGCACCGGCATGGTACACGACTTGTGGCTGCGCTGGTCCGGTCCATTGGGATTGGGCGCGCGGCAGGTCTATCGCCGGGTCGACCAGCCGGTGCGCGTGTGGCCGGACTTGTCGCCCACGCGCAGCCCGGCGTTGCAGAACTTCCTGCGCGATGCCCAGTTCGGTCTGATCGCGCGGCGCATTCGCGGCGAAGGCACCCAGTTCGAGGCGCTGAGCGAATACGAGGCGGGCATGGACCGTCGGCGGATCGACTGGAAGGCCAGCGCGCGCCACACGCGCCTCTATGCCCGCGAGAACGAGGCCGAGCGCGACAACCAGATCGTCTTCGCGTTCGATTGCGGGCAGGCAATGTGCGAGCCGGTCGACGGCCTGCCGCGCATCGACAGGGCAGTGACAGCGGCGCTGACGGCAGCCTATGTGGCGTTGAAGGGCGGCGACAAGGTGGCGCTGTTCGGCTTTGCCGACCGGCCCACTGTGATGACGCCATTTGTCACCGACACCCGCGCCTTTCACCGCTTGCAGACCGCCGCCGCCGGGCTCGATTACGCCGCGCGCGAGCCCAACTTCACGCTCGCTCTCGCCACCCTGACCGCCAAGCTGAAGCGCCGCAGCCTGATCGTGCTGTTCTCCGACTTTACCGATCCGACCAGCGCCGAATTGATGGTCGAGAGCGTCGAGCGGCTGGTGCGGCACCATGTGGTGATCTTCGTCACGCTGCAGGATACCGAGCTGGAGGGCCTCGCCCGCGTCGAACCCGACAGCCTGCCGCACATGGCCACCGCCGTGACCGCCGCCGCGCTTGGGCACCAGCGCGCCATCGTACTGCAGCGGCTGCGGCGATTGGGAGTGGACGTGATCGAGGCGCCGCATGACCAGATCGGCTATCGTCTGATCGACCGCTATCTCGAAGCCAAGCGACTGGAGGCAGTGGGCTGATGGCGCGCTTTCGTCATTGCGAGGAGCCGAAGGCGACGCGGCGATCCAGGGCGTCAGCGCAATTCGCCCTGGATTGCTTCGCTGCTCTCGCAATGACGAAGGTGGGGAAACGCTGATGGCGCTTAACCTTTTCACCCGCAAGACGATCGAGCCGATCCCCGCGATTGAGGCCGC
Source organism: Alteraurantiacibacter sp. (assembly GCA_039927835.1). Lineage (GTDB taxonomy): Bacteria > Pseudomonadota > Alphaproteobacteria > Sphingomonadales > Sphingomonadaceae > Alteraurantiacibacter. The sequence goes on along the minus strand of JBDSUF010000004.1, from coordinate 87,607 downwards.
CAGCCTGCGGTCCGACCGCTTCCGGCTGGAGCGCGAGGGCGACTGGCGGCGGCTCGATGAGATCGTCACCGCGCTGGAAAAGGGCCGCGCGCGGCGCATTGCCGATGCTGACCTGATGGAACTGCCGGTGCTCTATCGCAAGACCGCCAGCAGCCTTTCGGTGGCGCGCGAGACCAGCCTCGATGCGGCCACGCTGGCCTACCTCGAAGCGCTGGTGCGCCGCGCGTGGTTCCAGGTCTATGGCCCGCGCGTGGGCCTGGCAGGCTGGGCGCGGCGGTTTTTCGGCGGCGGGTGGAGCGCGGCGGTGCGCGACTTGTGGCTCGACATCTGCGTGGCGCTGTTCGTGATGGTGGCGGGCACGGTGGTCGGCTGGCTGCTGGTGGCGCAGGACGATAACTGGTACTATGCGCTCGTCGGCGGAATGGACGGCGGGCGCGGCCCTTCGGCCAGCCGCGAGCAATTGCTCGAAACCCTCGAGCCTGTAGCCAATGCGCAAGGGCTCGCCGCGTTTGCCGCTTACCTGTTTTCCAACAACGCGGGCGTGTGCATCCTGGCGTTTGCGATGGGCTTTGCCTTCGGCGTGCCGACGCTGCTGTTGCTGGTGCAGAACATGGCCCTGCTGGGGGCCATGCTTTACGTGTTCGACCAGCAGGGCCTGCTGTGGCCGCTCAGCGCTTGGCTGTCGGTGCACGGCACGACCGAGCTGTTTGCGATCATGCTGTCGGGTGCGGCGGGGCTGCACATCGGGCGGGCGATGGTCTTTCCCGGCCAGCGCACGGTGCTGGCAAATGCCGCCGCCGCCGGGCGTCGTTCGGCGCAAGTCATGGCCGGCTGCGTAGTCATGCTCGTCATCGCCGGGCTGCTCGAGGGATTTGTCCGCCAACTGGTCGGCACACCGGAAACGCGCGCGACCATCGGCGGGGTCATGCTGGTGTTCTGGCTGGCGTACTTCATCCTGATGCCGCGGCGCCGCGACGCGGACGAGGGCATCGCTCGATGAACGCTGCAACCGCTTCCAGCGGCCAGCGCCACCTGACGCGCAGCCGCAAGTCGCGCGAGCGCGAACTGGTGACGCCCGAGGGGCTGGCTCTGCCGCTCACCCTCGCCAGCCGCGGCTCACGCGTGGGCGCGCTGGTGATGGACCTGGTGTTCCTCTATTTCGGCACCGGACTGGTCTTGCTGGCGATCGTGATGACCGGCATCAACCTGTTCTCGAAAGAGGACGCCAGCAGTGCGGTGGAAGCGCTGGAGGTGGTGCTCATCCTGCTGATGTTCCTGTCGCACTACGGCTATTTCCTGTTTTTCGAACTCGGCCCGCGCGGGGCCACCCCCGGCAAGCGCCTGCTGGGTATCCGGGTCGCGGCACGGGACGGCCAGCGGCTGACAGCAGAGGCAGTGCTGGCGCGCAACCTGCTGCGCGATATCGAGCTGTTCCTGCCGGTGCAGTTCCTGTTGTACATGGCCTTTGCGGGGGTCTCCAGCAACGGCGTGATGGGCTGGGCTGCGTTCGTCTGGCTGATGATCTTCCTGCTGTTCCCGGTGTTCAACAAGGACCGGATGCGCGCGGGCGACGTGATCTCGGGCACCTGGGTGGTCGAGGCGCCGCGCGTCAAGCTGGCGCAGGCCATGTCAACCGCGCCCGACCGCAGTCGCGACTACCGCTTCGGCGACGCCGAGCTAAAGGTCTATGGCGAGCACGAGTTGCAAGTGCTCGAGAGCGTGCTGCGGCAGGACAACCCCGAAGCCATGCGCGAGGTGATGTTCGCCATCTGCCGCAAGATCGGCTGGGAGGCGGGCGGCGGCTACGAGCGCGAGTTCCTCGAGGCATTCTACAACGCGCTGCGCGGCCATCTGGAATCGGGTATGCGCTTCGGCAAGCGCAAGGCGGACAAGTTTTCATGACCCGAACCATCGCCCTGCGGGCTGCCGTCCCAAGCGACGCGGAGCCACTGGCAAAGCTGGCGCACCAAGCCTTCGTTGACGCCTTTGCGCACTATTACCGGCCGGAGGACCTCAAGCAGTTCCTCGACGAGTGGAAGACGCCCGAGGTCTATGCCCGCGCTATCACCGATCCGACGACCGCGATCCAGCTCGCCGAGGTGGACGGGCAGCTCGCCGCCTACTGCCTGCTCAAGCGCAGCTATGTGATGGACGACCACCCGCAGCCGCATCCGCAGCGCCCGGTGTTCCTCAGCCAGCTGTACTGCGCGGGCGACATGGCCCGGCGCGGCCTTGGGGGCATGCTGATGGACTGGGCGCTGGCCCAAGCGCGCGAGTGGCAGGCGGATTCGCTCAGCCTGTCGGTCTACAGCGAGAACCTGGGCGCGCAGCGGTTCTACCAGCGGCGCGGCTTCGTGAAAGTGGCCGACACCGAATTCTGGGTCGGTAGCCAGCGCGACGAGGAATACCTCTACGAACTGCGCCTCGCAGAGCAGGATTAAGCCCGATTTAGGGTTTGTCTGGCAAACCACCACCTCAGAACCTTGGGGAATTGGTGCCTTATGGCCTTTGCCGAAATCCAGTTGCCCGCACCGGGCATTCCGACCGGTCCGCTGGCCGACGAACTGCTGCACGACCCCGCGATCGAGCGCGTGTTGGCCGCCGTGCGCGGCCACCTCGGCGTGGAGATCGCCTTCGTCTCGCGCTACATCGATGGCGGACTGCGCGAACTGACGCACGTCCACAGCGATCTCAAGCTGCCGATGGGTCCGGGTTTTCGCGAGCCCATTGAAGACAGCTATTGCTGGCACATTCTCGAAGGCCGCCTGCCCGAACTGATTGTCGATGCCGCCGACCATCCGTTCACCAACACGCTGGCGATCACCGATTTCCTGCCCGTGGGCTGCCACATCAACGTGCCGCTGCGGCTGCGCGATGGCAGCGTATGGGGCAGCTTCTGCGCGCTGGGCCGTGAGCCCGACCGCACGCTGAGCGAGCGCGATCTCAACGTGGTGCGCGCCTTCGCCGCACTCGCCGCCGAGCGCATCGAGACGGGCATGGAACAGGACATGCACCTCGCCGCCGCCCGTGCCCGGGTGACCGAAATGCTGGACGGCCACGCGATCACCATTTTCCAGCAACCGATCCACTCTCTGACCAGCGGCGAGCCGGTTGGCGTGGAATGCCTCGCGCGGTTTCCCAACACCAGGCAACGCGGGCCCGGTGACTGGTTCGAGGACGCCGAACGCGTGGGCCTGGGGGTGGAGCTTGAGCTGGCCGCCGTGCGCAACGCGCTCGAGACGCTGGGCCATGTGCCGCCGGGCAAGTATGCCACGATCAACGTCTCGCCCGCCACGATCCTCTCTGGCCGGCTCGAGCAGCTGCTCGAAGGGGTCGAGACCGCCAAGCTGGTGCTGGAAGTGACCGAACACCAGCAAGTGGCCGACTTTGCCGTGCTGGCGCGCAAACTGGAACGGTTCAAGGACAAGGTGCGTATCGCCATCGACGATGTCGGCACTGGCTATTCGGGCCTGCGTCACATCGTCGACCTGAAGCCCGACATGCTCAAGATGGACATGGCGCTGACCCGAGACATCCACAAGGACCCCGCCCGCCGCGCGCTGACCGGCGCGCTGGTCCAGTTGTCGCGCGATATCGGCTGCAAGCTGGTCGCCGAGGGCATCGAGACGATCGAGGAACGCGCCGCGATGGCCGCGTTGGGGGTCGACTACGGACAGGGCTATTTCTTCGCTCGCCCGCTGCCCGTGATCGCCGCCGCACAGCACATGCTCGGCTTGCGCGACACCGATGCCGAGCCTGACCTGTCGGACGAAGAAACGCGCGGCGTTCCGGCCGACAGCGACACGCCCGAAGTGCTGCGAACGGTCACCGGCTAGGACGAGACCGCTCAGCCCTACCTCGGCTCAACCCTGCCTCGGCTGGCCTTCTTCGTCGGCATCACCCATGTGGAACCGCGCGGCGCGCAGATCGCCGGTGTCGAGCTGGCGCCGCAGTCGCAAGCGGTCCGCCCGGCGATAGCTTTCCTCCGCCCGGTCGATATCGGCCTCGGACAGGCCCAGCGCGTCCATGCCCAGCAGCGCCATGCGGATAGCCGATTCGTGCACTTCGCGGATGACATAGCGTTGCGGCCCGCGCCCCAGCTTCATCACGCTGCGCCGGTCGTACCCGCGCACGTAGATCGCCGCCTGCGGGAAGGCTTCCTGCACCGCGCCCATGTAATCGGGCTCGATCTGGTCACCGTCGATGCAGAACATGATCAGCTGGGCATCGGCCGCCCCGGCCTGGCGCAACAGGTCCAGCCGCACGCCATCGCCGAAATAGACCTTGGTGCCGAACTCCTCGGAGATGTCGATCCGCTCCACATCGCGGTCGACCAGCGTGACCGACAGGCCCGCCGCATCGAGCATCCGCGCCACCGTCTGGCCGAAGCGGCCATGGCCGATCACCAGCGCACTGGCCGACAAGTCACGCGGCGCTGGGCGCGGGGCATCGCTATCGGTGATTTCCTCGCCCGCAGGCGTGCTGCGGAAGCGGCGGGTGAGCTTCATCAGGAACGGCGTGGTCGCCATGCTCAGCGTCACCACCGCGCCAAACACGCTGGCTGCTTCATCGGTGATCAGCAGCGCGCTTTGCGCAGCGCTATAGATCACAAAGGCGAATTCGCCGCCTTGGCTCAGCAACAGGCCCAGCGCCAGCGCGCCGCGCCAGCTCATCTTCATCGCCCGGCCGAGCAGCGTGATCAGCGCGGTCTTGGTGGCGATCAGCAGTACGGCAAAGCCGATCACCTGCATCGGTCGCTGCATGATCGCGCCGAGGTCCAGCATCATGCCCACGGCGAGGAAGAACAGGCCGAGCAGGATCGAACGGAACGGCTCCACCGCCGCCTCCAGTTCGTGCCGGTATGGCGTATCGGCCAGCATGACCCCGGCGATGAAGGCGCCCAGCGCCAGCGATAGGCCGAGCAGCTGCATGATCGCCGCGCTGGCAACCACGGTGAACAGCGCCGCCATGACGAACATCTCGCGCTCGCCCAGCCCGCCGATCAGCCGGAACAGCGGGCGGATCAAAAAACGCCCGGCGGCGATCAGCCCGACGATGGCGGCAATGGTCATCAGCGCCATCACCCAGCCCGTCGGGCCTTCAGCATCGGCCGGGTTGCGGCTCATCGCAGAAACGATGGTGATCAAGGGGATGATCGACAGGTCCTGGAACAGCAGGATGGCGAAGGCGCGCTCACCGAACGGGGTTTTCAGGCGCCCGGCCGATTGCAGCATCGGCAGCACCTGTGCGGTGGACGACAGCGCCAGTGGCAGGCCGATCGCCAGCGCCGCCTCGGTGGTGAAACCGCTCAGCGCCAGAATTGTCGCCGACAAGGCCAGCCCGCACGCCACCACCTGCGCTCCGCCCAAGGCGAAAATCTCGTTCCGCATGGCCCATAGCCGCGAGGGGTTGAGCTCCAGTCCGACGATGAACAGCAACATGACGATGCCCAGTTCGGCGAACGATGCCTTTTGCTCGGCCCCGCCAACCAGCCCGAGCACTTGCGGCCCAATCACCACGCCCGCGACCAGATAACCCAGCGTGGCACCCAGCCCCAGCCGTCGGAACAGCAGCACGAAGCCCAGCGCGAAGCCCAGCATCAAGAGCCCGTCGCCCAGCATCAGCGCGCCGCCGTGTTCGTCCATCGGTGTTGATCCTTGTTAAGCCGCCTCCATGCCGCAAATGGCGCGCGCTGTCATTGCCCCTTCACGCGCTCCGGCCTATATCGCTGGCCATGTCATCTTCGATCAGACCGTGGCGCGATATTGCGCGCCGCCAGAGCCGCCAGATCATGGTGGGCCGCGTGCCCGTGGGCGGCGATGCCCCGATCACCGTGCAGACCATGACCAACACGCCGACCGAGGACGTGGCGGCGACCATTGACCAGATCCGCCGGTGCGAAGACGCAGGGGCGGATATCATCCGCGTCTCGTGCCCGACCGAGGAATCGACGAGGGCTTTCGACCAGATCACCCGCGCCTCGAATATCCCGATCGTGGCCGACATTCACTTCCACTACAAACGCGCGCTCGAGGCCGCCGACAAGGGCGCCGCGTGCCTGCGCATCAACCCCGGCAACATCGGCAGCGCCGAGCGCGTGGCCGAGGTGATCCGCGCCGCCAAAGCGAACGGCTGCGCCATCCGCATCGGCGTCAACGCCGGTTCGCTTGAGCGGCATCTGCTGGAAAAGTACGGCGAGCCGTGCCCCGAAGCGCTGGTGGAAAGCGCGCTCGACCATATCAAGTTGCTGCAGGATCACGATTTCCACGAATACAAGGTGGCGGTGAAGGCCAGCGACGTGTTCCTGGCGGTCGCGGCCTACATGCAACTGGCCGATGCGGTCGATTGCCCGCTGCACCTCGGCATTACCGAGGCTGGCGGGCTCATTGGCGGCACGGTGAAAAGCTCCATCGGCATCGGCAACATGTTGTGGGCGGGCATTGGTGATACCATCCGCGTCTCGCTCAGCGCCGAGCCCGAGCAGGAAGTGCGCGTGGGGTTCGATATCCTGAAATCGCTCGGCCTGCGCACCCGCGGCGTGCGCGTGGTCTCCTGCCCCAGCTGCGCACGGCAGGGGTTCGACGTGATCCGCACCGTGCAGACGCTGGAAGACCGTCTCAGCCACATCAAGACGCCGCTGTCGCTCTCGGTGCTCGGCTGCGTGGTCAACGGCCCCGGCGAAGCGCGCGAGACCGACATCGGCATCACCGGCGGCGGCGCGGGCAAGCACATGGTCTACCTCTCGGGCGTAACCGACCATCACGTGGCCGACGAAGGCATGGTCGATCACATTGTCCGGCTGGTGGAAGCCAAGGCCGCCGCGATCGAGGCGGAGATGAGCGACGCGGGGAACGCGGAAGCGGCAGAATAGCCTGCATCGCATGGTGCTGACGATCCGCCCCGCCACCGCGGCCGACGTGCCGCTGATAGCCGCGCTGATCCGCGAGCTGGCCGACTATGAGAAGCTGGCCCACGAAGTCCGTTTCGACGAGGCGACGCTATCCGCAAAGCTGTTCGGCACCCGTCCCTATGCCGAAGTGCTGATCGGCGAGGTTGACGGCGTGGCGCAGGCCTTCGCGCTGTTCTTCCACAACTTCAGCACCTTTGAGGGCAAGCCGGGAATTTACCTCGAGGACCTCTATGTCCGGCCACAAGCGCGCGGTGCGGGCCTCGGCAAGGCGTTGCTGCGCCACCTCGCCGCGCTGGCGGTGGAGCGGGACTGTGCGCGGCTGGAATGGTCGGTGCTCGACTGGAACGCGCCTGCCATAGGCTTTTACGGAGCGCTGGGCGCGCGGGCCATGGCCGAATGGTCGGTGATGCGCGTCGATGGTGCGGCGTTGGTCGCGCTGGGCACCACCTGATCCGCTTTACCCCCCGGTAACGCCCCGCGCGGTATGGTGCGCGCGATATGGACCTCAAGCTCCCCCTTGCCGCCGTCTTGCTGACCGGTGCCGCGACCGGCCTGTTGCTGCCGGTGGTGAGCAATGTGGGTCAGCCAGGGCCGCCGCGCGTGCTCAATGCACCCGACCCGATGACATCGGCAGTGCCCGATGCCTGGGCCGAGGACGTGGTGCTCACGCGCGAGCCGGATGGCCATTTCTATGCCGATGTGGCGGTCGATGGCGTATCGCTGCACATGCTGGTTGATACCGGGGCGAGCGTAGTGGCGCTGACCGGCGCTGATGCCGAAGCGCTCGGCCTCAACTGGAACCCGGCGCAGGTGGTTCCTGTGGCACAAGGCGCGTCGGGCGCAGTCGAGGGGGTCAACGTGATCATTCCCGAGCTTGCCCTGGGCGATCACGCGGCGCGCAACGTGCAGGCGCTGATCATCCCCGAGGGGCTGGAAGTGTCGTTGCTGGGCCAGTCGTTCCTGTCCACGCTGGGCCAGGTGCAGATGAGCGGTGAGCACATGGTGCTGGGAAATGGCGATCTCTGACATGAGGGATTTATCCGCATGAACATGGCCAGCCTGCTGCCCTATCGCTGGCGCGTGAAGCGCGAAGCGGGGCGGCACAACGAAGGCATCGCCGCCATTCTGGAGACCCCGCCGATCGCGCCGAAGCGCGACGGCCTGGTGCTGTTCTCGATGATCGGCACCGCCGTGGTCCTGCCCTACCTGGTCGCGGTCAAATCGCTCTGGCAGCAATTGGGCCGGGGCCGTGTGGCGCTGCTCGACGATGGGACGCTGACGGCGCAGGATCGCGCGATTCTGGCCGCGCACTTGGGCGATCCGCAGATCCTGAAGATCGACGACGTGCTGCGCGGTGATTTTCCGCAAGGTGGCTGCTGGGAACGGCTGCTGACCATCCTCGATCATCGCGCGGGCGAATACTGGCTACAGCTCGACAGCGACACGGTGACGCTGGGCGCGGTGCCCGAGTTGGAACGGGCGATCGCCAGCAACCGCAGCTTCACCATGATGGGCGGCTCGGACTGCCCGCAGGAGCCGCTGGAACTGGCGGCCTTTGCCAGGGCCTATTACCCCGACGGCCCGATGGACGGCCACGTGCAAAGCCGGGTGGAAAGCCGCATGGCCGATCTTGCCGCCAACCCCGGGTGGAAATACGTGCGCGGCTGCGCGGGCTTTGCGGGGTTTGCCGCGGGCAATGCGGGGCGTGACCTGGCGGGCGTCTTCCTGCGCCGCATGGCCGTGGTGATTGGCGGCGACAATACCGCGCTCTGGGGCACCGAGCAGATCGCCAGCAACTTCCTGATCGCCAACGAAGGCGCGCCGGTGTGCCTGCCGCCTGAACGCTACCTCAATTACTGGGGCGAGGAGTGGGACGAGGAGGCGGCCTTCATCCATTTCGTGGGCGCGCACAGGTACGACAACGGCGCCTATCTCGCGGCCAGCCGACACGCCATCGCCCGCCTCACCTCCTAGAGGATTGCTGCAAATCGCTGCCGCAGTGCCTATATCGGGATGATGGACCGCCGCCTGTTCCTTGCCGCCACCCTCACCGCGCCACTGGTTGCGCCATTGCGGCTGGCCGCGCAGCCCGGCCCGGGTGCCCGCGACCGCGCGTTATTGGCCTTGGCCCGCGAGCAAGTCGCGCGGGCCGATGCGCACCTGTGGCGGCGCGACATGGCGGCGATTGTCGATTTCGGGCTCCACTCCGCCCAGCCCCGGTTCCATTTCGTCAACCTGGAAGGCGGCACGGTACGCAGCCTGCTCGTCTCGCACGGCAGTGGTTCCGACCCCGAGCATGACGGCTGGCTCAACGCCTATTCCAACCTCACCGACAGCTGGGCGACCAGCCGGGGGGCCTATCTGACCTGGGAATGGTACGAGGGGATCTATGGCACCTCGATGCGGCTGTCAGGGCTCGATATCGACAATTCGAACGTGTTCGACCGCGCCATAGTGATGCACGCGGCCGCCTATGCCACGCCCGCCCATGCAGCGAAGTGGGGCAAGTTGGGGCGCTCGAACGGGTGCTTCGCGATTGCCCCGGACGAGTTGCCCGGAGCGCTGTACCAACTGGGCGGGGGGCGGCTGATCTATGCCGACACGCTGGGGATCGGCACCGATGGCGAGCAGGTGACCGTTCCGCCACAGCCGCCGGTGGACTTCGAGACCGCTATCGCCGCGCGCCGGGCCGAGGCTGCGCGGCGGGCGGCGCTTGATACCATGCCCCCCGAAGAGGTTCCGCCACCCCCGTTTGCACCCTAGAGCGGACGCGTGTCTCGTTGGGCGAGGCTTGCGAGCACCGGTGCATCGCGGCTGTAGACGTCGCGGAACTCGGTCAGCTCGCCCGCATCGTTCACGCCAAGCGTAAAGTAGGCGAGGTAGACCGGGATCTGTCGGGTCAGCGGCACGCGCGTGTAATCACCGCTGCGCGAAATACCCATCGCCTGCTCCACTCCCGGCCCGCCGCCGAGGATCGACAGCGTCATGGCGAATTCCAGCGCCCGTTCCACCCGCACGCAGCCGTGGCTGAGCGCGCGGTTGGGTTGGGCAAACAGGCTGCGGCTGGGCGTATCGTGGAGGAAGATGGCGTGCGCGTTGGGCATATCGATCTTCATCAGCCCCAGCGCGTTGCGCGGCCCCGGCTGCTGCACCACGGTGGTCGTGCCGCCGCTGCGACTGGCGGTATAGCCCATGGTCCGCGCCCAGGAAGGATTGCCCAGCACACGTCCGCCCAACCCTTCGCCCACGACGATCGATTGCGGCACGGTCCAGGTGGGATTGAGGATTACGCCCTCGATCATCTCGAACATCTGCGGCGTGGCGCTGGTGCCGGGACGACCGACAATCGCACGGTAACTGTTGGCGGTCTGCCCGTTGATTGTCAGCCGGACCATGTATTCGGGCACGTTGACCATCACGTTGATGCCGCCCAGCTCACGCGGCAGCCACCGCCAACGATCCATGTTGGCGCGGATCAGCGCGCGCCGGGCGGGGTCGGAAGTTTGCGCTAGCGCCGTGCGCAGCGCGGCATAGTCGGGATGCGCGGGGGTGAGCGAGGCGAGCACGCCGGCCACGTCGCCGCTCGCCAGCGCGCGTTCCTGCAGCACCGCAGTGGGCAGCAGGGCCGCGTCGGGATCGTCCATCAGGTAGGCGCGCCGGGCCGCAATCGGCGTACGTCCGTCGCGCAGGTCAGCCACCAGCCTTGCGAACACCTCGCCCGCCACCCGGTCGAGCCGTTCGCCCGGACCGGCAGCGATCGCGGCGCGCAAGCCATCGGGCCGGTAGTCTGCCGGATCGAGTCCTTCGTCCGCCATCGTGGCCACAGCCTCGAGCAGGGCCTGCGCACGCTCAACCGGCCACGACAGGTCGCCAGCGACGCGCGGCGGGATAACCCGGCGAGCCGTGCCTTGCGGCCATTGCGCGGCCATCACCACCACGCCGTCGCTCTCCAGCACCGGTTGATAGGCGATCGATTGCGCATGCGTGGCTGCAGGCACGGCGATAGCCGCCGCGACCGATGCCCCCAGGGCCAGCAGCAAGTGCTTGGTATTAACCATGGATGCCTTGTGCGCGCGCCGGACGATTCGTGCAATGATCGCAGGTCAAGAAGCGACTGGTGACCGCACGGCCCGGCCCCGCTAAGGCTCGGTAATGGATCGCCGCCTCACCTTGTACCCCGTGCTGGTCACGCTGCTCGGCGTGGCGCTCTATGCGGTGATGGACGCGATGATGAAAGGCGCCTCGCTGGCGATGGGGGCCTACAGCGCGCTGCTGTGGCGCAGCTTTTTCGCGATCGGCCTGACGGTGCCCGCATGGCGACTGACCGGCGGTCGCTGGCCCGATGGCAAGACCTTGCGGCTGCACACGCTCCGCGGCGTTGTGGCGGCGGGCATGGCACTGAGCTTCTTCTGGGGCCTTACTCGGCTGCCGATTGCCGAGGCTATCGCCATCTCGTTCGTCGCGCCGCTGATCGCGCTGTGCCTCGCGGCGGTGATGCTGGGCGAGCGGATCGCCAAAGGCGCGGTGGTCGCCTCGCTGATGGGTCTTGCCGGCGTGCTGGTGATCGGCGCGGCGCGGATGGGCGCGAGTAAGCCCGATGATGGCGTCGGCTGGGGCATCGCCGCGGTCGTCCTGTCGGCCGTGCTCTATGCGTGGAACCTGATCCTCCAGCGCCGCCAGTCGCAGGTCGCCGGGCCGCTCGAAGTGAGCAGCTTCATGAACGTGACCGTCGCCGCCACCTTGCTGCCGTTTGCCCCGTTCCTCGCCGTGCTGCCGCCCCACGGCTGGGCGCTGGCGACGGTCGCGGGATCGGCCGTGCTCACCGTGGTTGCGGGCATGTGCCTGTCGTGGGCCTATGGCCGGGCCGAAGCGCAAGTGCTGGTGCCGCTGGAATACAGCGCCTTTGCCTGGGCCGCGCTGATGGGCTGGCTATTCTATCGCGAGGCGGTGACGCTGCCGACTGTAGCGGGTACCGCGCTGGTGGTGGTGGCCTGCTGGATCGCCGTACCGCGCCGCCATGTGGAGCAGACGGCGCTGTAGAAGGACTATTCGGTAGTTTCGCTGGCCGCCGATTCCGCCTGATTATCGTCGCCCAGCCCGGTGCTTTGCCAGATCAGACCCAGCGCCCCGCCCAGGAACGCGGCCAGCACCAGCGCCAGCGCCATGCGCCCGACGCCCAGCCTGGGCTTGCGTATTTCCGTCCCACTCCATTCCATCGCTAAAAAATGCCCCAGCCTGACCCGTGGAGAGCCCGCACTGCCGGTCTGCCCCCTTGACCTCGGCTTCGCAAACGCGCAGTCGCGCCGCAAGGGGCAGACGCAGAAAATAACCCTCGTCCGGCCCGCAATCTTGGCATTCAGGGGCAAAGGACCACTCATCCATGACTCAAGTCGGCGCGAACTCGCTGGGAACCCGCAGCACCATGGCGGTAGGCGGCAAGACCTACGCCTATTACTCGCTCAACAAGGCGGCAGAATCGATCGGCGATATCAGCCGCCTGCCGTTCTCGATGAAGGTGCTGCTGGAAAACCTGCTGCGGTTCGAGGACGAGGGTTTCACCGTGGGTCGCAGCCACATCCAGGCGCTCGCCGATTGGCAGAACAACCCCGTCACCGGTGACGAGATCCAGTACCGTCCCGCGCGCGTGCTGCTGCAGGATTTCACCGGCGTGCCCTGCGTGGTCGACCTGGCCGCGATGCGCGATGCCATTGCCGCGCTGGGTGGCGACACCTCCAAGATCAACCCGCTGGTGCCAGTCAACCTGGTGATCGACCACTCGGTGATGGTCGACGAATTCGGCCATCCCAAGGCGGCCGAACAGAACGTGGAAATCGAATATCAGCGCAACATGGAGCGCTACGATTTCCTCAAATGGGGCTCCAAGAGCCTCGACAATTTCTATGCCGTGCCGCCGGGCACCGGCATCTGCCATCAGGTCAACCTGGAAAACATCGCGCAGGCGGTGTGGACTTCGCTGGACCAAAATGGCGAACTGGTCGCCTATCCCGACACCTGCGTCGGCACCGACAGCCACACCACCATGATCAACGGTCTGGGTGTGCTCGGCTGGGGCGTTGGCGGGATTGAGGCCGAGGCCGCGATGCTGGGCCAGCCGGTCTCGATGCTGATCCCCGAAGTGGTTGGCTTCAAGATGTACGGCACGCTCAAGGAAGGCGTGACCGCGACCGACCTGGTGCTGACCGCCACCCAGATGCTGCGCGCGCACGGCGTAGTCGGCCGCTTTGTCGAGTATTATGGCCCGGGGCTCGCCACGCTGAGTCTGGCCGACCGCGCCACCCTCGCCAACATGGCGCCCGAATATGGCGCCACTTGCGGCTTCTTCGGGATCGACGACAAGACGCTCGATTACTTGCGCCTGACGGGCCGTGAGGAAGACCAGATCGCGCTGGTCGAGGCCTATGCCAAGGAACAGGGCTTCTGGATCGACCCGTCGGTTGAGCCGGTGTTCTCGTCCACACTGGAACTGGACCTTGCCACCGTGGTCCCCAGCCTCGCCGGACCCAAGCGCCCGCAGGACCGCGTCTCGCTACCCGAAGTCGACGACGTATTTAACGCCGACATGGCCAACACCTACAAGAAGGCACAACAGCGCGTACCGGTGGCGGGCATGGATTTCACCATCGGCGATGGCGACGTGACCATTGCCGCGATCACCAGCTGCACCAACACCAGCAACCCCGGCGTGCTCGTGGCGGCTGGCCTCCTCGCCAAGAAGGCCAACGAACTGGGCCTCAAGCCCAAGCCATGGGTCAAGACCAGCCTCGCCCCCGGATCGCAGGTGGTTACGGATTACCTGGTGAAGGCGGGCCTGCAGGAGCATCTCGACGCGATCGGCTTCAACTTGGTCGGCTATGGCTGCACCACCTGCATCGGCAACTCCGGCCCGCTGGCCGAGCCGATCAGCAAGGCGATCAACGATAACGGCCTGGTCGCCGCTGCGGTCATTTCCGGCAACCGCAACTTCGAAGGCCGCGTATCGCCCGATGTGCGCGCCAACTTCCTCGCCTCGCCCCCGCTGGTCGTCGCCTACGCGCTGAAGGGCACGGTGATCGAGGATTTCATCACCACGCCGATCGGCCAGTCGACCGAAGGCAAGGACGTGTACCTGCGCGATATCTGGCCCTCCAACGCCGAAGTGGCCGAAACCATGGCGGCTTGCGTCGATCGCGGCATGTTCCAGGCGCGCTATGCCGATGTCTACAAGGGCGATGCCCATTGGCAGGCGATCGACGTGGTGGGCAGCGACACCTATTCGTGGCGCGCGGGAAGCACTTATGTCGCCAATCCGCCGTACTTCGAAAGCATGAGCATGACGCCCGCCCCGGTGAGCGACATCATCGAAGCCAAGCCGCTGCTGATGCTCAGAGATTCGATCACCACCGATCACATCAGCCCCGCCGGCTCGATTAAGGCCGATAGCCCGGCGGGCAAGTGGCTGCTCGATCATCAGGTCGCCAAGGCCGACTTCAACTCCTACGGCGCGCGGCGCGGCCATCATGAAGTGATGATGCGCGGCACCTTTGCCAACATCCGCATCCGCAACGAAATGGTCCCCGGCGTCGAAGGCGGCGTCTCGCGCTATGGCGACGAGGTCGGCAGCGTGTTCGACGTGGCGATGAAGCACAAGGCCGATGGCACGCCGATGGTAGTCATCGCGGGCAAGGAATACGGCACCGGTTCCAGCCGCGACTGGGCCGCCAAGGGCACCAGCCTGCTGGGCGTACGCGCGGTGATCGTGGAAAGTTTCGAGCGTATCCACCGCTCCAACCTGGTCGGCATGGGCGTGCTGCCACTGCAGTTCAAAGACGGGCAGAGCCGCTTGTCGCTGGCGCTGACCGGCGATGACAGCTTCACGATTCTGAACGTGTCGAGCCTCAAGCCACAGCAGGACGTCGATGTGGAGGTGCTGCGCAAGGACGGCACCAGGCTGACCTTCACCGCAACCTGCCGCATCGATACCGCCAACGAGCTGGAATATTACCTCAACGGCGGCATCCTGCAGTACGTGCTGCGCAAACTGGCGAGCTGAGCGCACGGCCCATCGAGCAATGGCGCGATCCGGGGTTGATTTTGGTCACCCCGGTCCGCACCCTCCGGCGATGGCCAGCACCCCGCCCCCTTTCTCGATCGGTCGCCTGACGGTCGATCCGATGGCCGATCCGGTCAAGCTGGCGGCGGCGGGGCGGCGTGTGGCCGAGCGGCTGCGCGCCATGCCCGGAGCCATCGATCGCGGCGGCACGAATGCAGACCTGTTCGAGATCCCCGGCTTCCTCGATCCCGCTGAATGCGCGCGGCTGGTGCAACTGGTGGATAGCCGCATCGGCCCTTCGGAATTGTTCAAGGGCACCGAGATCGATGGGTTCCGCACCAGTTCCACGCACTATTTCGACAATGGCGATCCGGTGATCGACGGCCTGCAAAAGCGCATCTGCGCCGCGCTGGGGCTGGCGCAAGGCCATGCCGAAGTGATGCAGGGCCAGCGCTATCGGCCAGGCCAGCAGTACAAGCACCACTTCGACTACTTCACGCCCTCGCAGGAATACTGGCAGCAGGAGCGACGGCGCGGCGGGCAGCGGACCTGGACGGCGATGGTCTGCCTGGGCCAGCCCGAAGCGGGTGGCGCGACAGACTTTGCCCGTCTGCACGAGCAGGTCGCAGCACGCACCGCCACACTGGTGTCGTGGAACAACATGGACCCGGCGGGATGGCCCAACCCGTTCACCCTCCATGCCGGGATGCCGGTCGAGGCTGGAGCCAAGTACGTGATCACCCAGTGGTTCCGGCAGGACGCCTGGTCGCTCCATCTCCGCTGAGCCAGGCACAACGAAAAAGGGCGGCCCCGCAGGACCGCCCCATTCCCCCCATTAAACCGCAAATGCGTGTCAGGCCGCGAGCTTGCGCCGGCGGCGGCGGCGCATGGCCACCGCGCCTGCACCGAGGCCGAACAGCGCGAGCATGCCAGGCTCGGGAACGTCGGTGCCCGAGGTGGTGCCCGAAGTGCCGCTGCTCGACGACGAGCCGGACGAACTGGATGACGAAGAGCTGCTGCTGCTGGAAGACCCGCTGGACGACCCGCTCGAGGAGCCACTCGACGACCCGCTTGACGACGACGAGCTGCCGGTGGACGAACTGCCCGTCGACGATGTGATGATGCCCGACGTGCCGCCCGACGACGAGCTGGAGCTCGACGAGGAGGAACTGGACGACGAGCTCGACGAACTGGATGACGACGAGCTGGCGTTGTTGCCCGAGCTTGAGGTGACGTTGCCCGACGACGAGGTCACGTTGCCCGACGACGAAGTAACGTTGCCCGAACTTGAAGTGACGTTGCCCGACGACGAGGTGACGTTGCCCGAGGTCGTCGATGTGGTGCTGGTCACGCCGCCCGTCGAAGTGCTCACCCCGCCGGTGGAGGTGCTCACGCCACCGGTCGAGGTGGTGCTGGTGATCCCGCCGGTCGAGGTCGAGACGCCGCCGGTGGTGGTCGATGTCGACGAACCGCCGCTGCCGCCCGAGCTGGTCGAGGTCGACGAGCCGGTGGTGGAGTTGTCGATATCGATATCGATATTGATGCCCGAGGTGCTGCCGGTCGTGCCGCTGCTGCTGGACGAGCCGGAGGTCGACGTGCTGGTGGTGGTCGACAGATTGACGCTGCCGCCGCCGCTGCTGCTGCCGCCGAAGAAGCCACCGAAGAAGCCGCTGGAGCCGCCGCCAAAGCCGCCCGAACCGCCGATGACGATCGGCTGGCCGCCGCCGCCGCCGCTGACCCGCTGGCCTTGCGGCATGGGCAGGGGCAATGCCGGCAGCGGCAGAGCCGCCACTTCGACTTCGGGTTCGACCTCGATCACGCGGCGGATGCGGCGCGTCTCGCGGTTGGGACGGCGGCGATCAACCACGCGGCGGGCGCTGTGGCGCTCCTTCACATCGACGAGCCCGCCGGACTTGTACGATGTGGTCGCCGTCTGCGGCTCGGCCACGTGGACCGCGCCGCCGGCCAGCAAGGCCGTACCCGCGGCTGCCGCCGACAATTTCGCAAGAGCCAATCTAATCGACATGCCAGGTCTCTCTTCGCATTTCCCTGTGAGCCGATTGGGCCCAATGCTGGCCTTCACGGTTCTTCCAAGCCTGCAAAGAGCCTGCGACCGGCCGCTTGGGCAATGCGGAAAGGGCTTCGGGCGCGGGCAAATTGTCGTTTTATGTCAGGCAAACCGCGCTGCCGGGGCGCTTTGTCCCACAATGGAACCGAACGGCGTCGATTGCCCAAGAAACGTTAACGCCCGATTGGACCCGCAACGGTCATTTGCCGGGATCGAATAGGCCCTTTTGCCCCGTATTGGGCGATTCGAGAGGCGGATTGGCGGGTGGGTTCAGGCCCAGATGCGCCCAGCCGCGATCGTTGAGGCAGCGCCCCCGCGCCGTGCGCGCGATCAGGCCCAGCTGGATCAGGTAGGGCTCGATCACTTCCTCGATCGTGTCGCGCGGTTCGCTGAGGCCCGCGCACAGTGTCTCCACACCAACGGGGCCGCCCTTATAGATGTCGGCGATCATCGTCAGATAGCGCCGGTCCATCGCATCGAGGCCGAGCTGGTCAATCTCCAGCCGGGTCAGCGCGGCATCGGCCACGGGTTCAGTCACCTCGCCCGAACCCGCGACATGGGCGAAGTCACGCACGCGGCGCAGCAGGCGGCCAGCCACGCGCGGCGTCCCCCGGCTGCGGCGCGCCACCTCGCGCGCGCCTGCGGGATTCATGTTCAGGCCCAGCAGCCGCGCGGCGCGGGTGACGACCTGCAGCAACTCGTCCTCGGTATAGAACACCAGCCGCACGGGGATGCCGAAGCGGTCGCGCAGCGGCGTGGTGAGCAGCCCCTGCCGGGTGGTGGCGCCCACGAGGGTAAACGGCGGCAGGTCAATGCGGACGCTGCGGGCGCTCGGCCCCTCGCCGATGATCAGATCGAGCGCGCGGTCTTCCATCGCCGGGTAAAGCACTTCCTCGACCACCGGATTGAGGCGGTGGATCTCATCAATGAACAGCACATCGTGCGGCTCAAGATTGGTCAGCAGCGCCGCCAGATCGCCCGCCTTGGCGATGACCGGGCCGGAGGTGGCGCGAAAGCCCACGCCCAGTTCCTTGGCCACGATCTGCGCCAGCGTGGTCTTGCCAAGGCCGGGCGGGCCGAAGAACAGGACATGATCAAGCGCTTCATTGCGGCTGCGCGCGGCTTCGATAAACACCCGCAGGTTATCGCGCGCAGAGGCCTGGCCGATGAATTCGGCGAGCGACTTGGGGCGCAGGGCCGCGTCAGGGTCCTCGGGGAGGCGGTTTGGGGTGAAGTCGGGGTTGCTGGTCACCGCTAGTTGCCTAAATTATCCACACGGCCACACCTCCGCCAAAGGCGAGAATGGAACACCATATCGCCGCCCTTGAAGGATTGTCGAAGGAATTAATGTTGTCGATTAGCATCTGTGTCGGAGGCTCGGATATTTTTGCATCGGTTGAGCCACCTACTTCCTCAAGCCTTGAGGCTGATCTCCTAAGGTAGCGATAAGCATCCAAGGAATGTCGCGATAGCGCATTCATTTGGGTTGCCATTCTCATTATCATGAAGAAACTTCCAATAATGCCAAGGGTGAACAAAAAGGCGGACTCGATATCGGTCGGAGTTCTGTTGAGTGCTGCAATTACGCCGCCAGCGTTTAGAGCAAAGCATGATGCGAACACCCAACGATGTAGTAGTGCAGCCTCATTCCGAAAATGGATGAATGCTTCGCGGTATATCTCCGCATCAAGTTCGAATAATTTTCTCGCTTCATCAGGCCCCATCACCCCGCCGCCCTCTTCAACGCCACGCGGATCAGGTCGCTCTCGGCTGCGCCCTCGCCCAGTTCCTCGACAGCGCGGGCAACGGCGGTCGCCGCCACCGCAGGTTTGAACCCAAGGTTCTGCAAGGCCGAAACCGCATCAGCGCTCGCCCCGCCCCTCGGCACGGCCACCGCGCCCGCCAACGAACCGCCACCCGGCAGCGCCCCCGCCTTGTCCTTCAACTCATTCACGATCCGCGCGGCCAGCTTCGGCCCCACGCCGTTCGCCCGCGCCACGGTGGCCGCATCTCCCCTTGCACACGCATCGCGCAGGTCTTCGGTCGACAGCGCCGAGAGGATCGCCAGCCCCACCTTCGACCCCACGCCCTGCACCGTTGTCAGCAGGCGAAACCAGTCGCGCTCGCCCGCCGTGGCAAAGCCCAAAAGGCGCATATCGTTCTCGGACACTTGCAAGTCAGTGAATAACCGGCAGGTCTCGCCGCGCTCGCCCAGCGAGGCCAGCGTGCGCGCGGAACAGTGGACGAGGTAGCCGACGCCGCCCACGTCGATCACCGCCCAATCCTCGCCCGTTTCGTCGAGCAGCCCCGTCAGCTTCGCGATCATGCTTTGTTCCTAGCTGACAAATCTGCGCCTTGCCAGCACCACCGCCCAGTTATCGTCATTGCGAGCGCAGCGAAGCAATCCAGAGCGGTTTAAGTGGCCCTGGATTGCTTCGCTATGCTCGCAATGACGAAAGGGTGGCGTGAACGCGGGCAGGACGAAAGGTGGACAATTTGCGCGGTTTGCACGAAATGCCATTCCCATGAGCATGAACACCTTCGGCCGCGTCTTCCGCTTCACCACCTGGGGGGAGAGCCACGGGCCTGCCCTGGGCGCGGTGGTGGACGGGTGCCCGCCAGGGTTGCTGCTGGACGAAAGCGTGATCCAGCCGTGGCTCGACAAGCGCCGTCCAGGCACCAGCAAGTTCACGACCCAGCGCAACGAGCCCGATCAGGTCAAAATCCTCAGCGGCGTGTTCGAGGGCAAGACCACCGGCACCCCGATCAGCCTGATGATCGAGAATACCGACCAGCGCAGCAAGGACTATGGCGAGATCGCGCAGGCCTATCGCCCGGGCCATGCCGACTATGCCTATGACGCCAAGTACGGCCTGCGCGACTATCGCGGCGGCGGACGTTCATCGGCGCGCGAGACGGCGGCGCGGGTGGCGGCGGGCGCGGTGGCGCGGCTGGTGATCCCCGAGGTGACCGTCGTCGCCTATGTCAGCCAGATCGGCGATGACCGGATCGACATGGCCAATTTCGATGCGGCGGAGATCGGTAATAATCCGTTCTTCTGCCCCGATGCAGCCGCCGCTGAACGGTGGGCCAAACTGGTGGACGAGGTGCGGTTGGCCGGATCATCGGTGGGCGCGGTGGTCGAATGCGTTGCCACCGGGGTGACCGCCGGGTGGGGCGCGCCGATCTATGCCAAGCTGGACGCTGATCTGGCTGGCGCGATGATGGGCATCAACGCGGTCAAGGCGGTGGAAATCGGCGAGGGCTTTGCGGCTGCGGCCTTGCGCGGCGAGGACAATGCCGACGAGATGCGACCGGGTGAAACTGCGCCAGAATTTCTCGCCAACCACGCGGGCGGCATCGCGGGCGGCATCGCCACGGGCCAGCCGGTGGTGTGCCGCATAGCCTTCAAGCCGACCAGCTCGATCCTGATCCCGCGCCAGACGATCACTTCTGCTGGCGAGGCAACCGAACTGCGCACCAAGGGCCGTCACGATCCGTGCGTGGGCATTCGCGGCGTGCCGGTGGTGGAAGCGATGATGGCGCTGGTGCTGGCCGATCACAAGCTGCTCCACCGGGCGCAATGCGGGTGATGGGGCGGGTGATGGTTTGCGGGTGAGCCGCTAGCGGTAGTGCACCAGGCTGAGCACCGCACCGGCCACTGTGTCGAACCACGGCGTTCCGACCACCGCCTCGTGGCAGATACCCTGCACCACGATCCACGCCGCGCCCGCGATTGACCATCTGCTGATGCGGCCCGTTGTGCGCCATTCGTGCACCAGCAGGGCCGCCGCCATGCTCCACAAGGTCAGGTAGAGCCAAAAGGTCGGCACCGGATCGTCGATACCCAAGGCGCTGGCCCAGAAGCGGTTCACCCCCGGCGGCAGCACCGGCAGCATGGCGTACATGATCATCCGCTTGTGCACCTGCGGATTGCGCTGGCGCTGGCGGATCGCCACGGCGAACATCCAGCAAAAGCCGATCACGGCGAGCAAGCCCAGGTACAGCCCGTCCGTCCCCGCGGGCCGCCCCGCCGCCCAGCCGCGCTGGCTGGCGATCAGCTGCATCGACAGGCCGAGCATCATGATGGCGGCGGCATGGGCAATGCCCCACAATCCCAGGCTGCGGTGCAGCTTCAGGTTTCCGGCGCTCACCAGCCCGGTCTGGACAAGCAGCAGCAGCATCCACGAAACGAACACCAAGCCGTGCAGGTGGACGATCGGCGGAGCGGGGGGGAACTCGCCACGCAGCGCGGGCAGCGTGGAATGCAGCCCGAACCCGCCGAAGACAAAGAAGCACATCGCCAGCGCCAGCCAGAAAAAGAACGACGGCCGGAAGCGGTGCGCAGGCCCAAATGTCTGCATGGTCATCGACAATTCCGTCTCCCAAAGGCAGCGTGAGGACTAGCGCATCGTCGTCGGATTGCAAATAACGCAACGCTTGTTGCAGTAAACTGCACGCCCACGGAGGTGATCGTCTCACTCGATCAATCCAATCGCATCAATCGTCTTTGTTGCGATTGATCAATACCTAACTGCGGCTGCGGAACTGACAACGGCCCCACTACCGGGTCCTCATTTTTGACGGAGTATACGACCACCATGGGCATTATCGGCAGCAATCTGGCACCGTTTTCGGCCACCTCGTTCAAGGACGGTAAGTTCGTCGACATCACGGAAGCTGACGCGCTCGGCAAGTGGGCGGTGTTCTTCTTCTATCCGGCGGACTTCACCTTCGTCTGCCCGACCGAGCTGGAAGATCTGGCTGACAGCTATGGCGAACTGCAGGGCCTGGGCGTGGAAGTTTTCGCGGTCTCGACCGACACCCATTTCAGCCACAAGGCCTGGCATGACACCTCACCGGCCATCGGCAAGATCAAGTACCACATGGTCGGCGACCAGAACCACACGCTGAGCCTGGCGTTCAACAACCTGCGCGAGGGCGTCGGCCTGGCCGATCGCGGCACTTTCGTGACCGATCCTGCAGGCGTACTGCAGCTGGTCGAAGTGACGCCCGAAGGCGTGGGCCGCAACGCCGCCGAGCTGGTCCGCAAGATCAAGGCCGCCAAGTACTGGCAGGAGCATCCCGGACAGGTGTGCCCGGCCAAGTGGGAAGAGGGCGACGCGACGCTGGCCCCGTCGCTCGAACTGGTGGGCAAGATCTAACCGCTTTTCCGAGCTCTCCGGCGGACCCCAAGCCGCTGGCAGAGACGCCCGTCCCCACCGACGGGTCGCATGAACGGTCCGGGGTTCTTCCATCCCCCCATCCCCGGAAGGCCTCGGGCCGTTTTTGCCTTCTTTTCAGGAGACCTCGTCATGCTCGACACCGCGATGACCCAGCAGCTGAAGCAGTATCTGGAATTGCTGCGCGAGCCGATCGAGCTGGTCGCCAGCCTCGACGACAGCCGGCGCTCGGCCGACACGCGCGAACTGCTGCACGAGATCGCCGCGCTATCGGACAAGGTGTCGGCCAGCTTCGATGGCACCGATACTCGCAAGCCCAGCTTCGTGATCCGCCGCGCCAGCGATGCGGCCAAGTGGGTGCGTTTTGCCGGGCTGCCGATGGGGCACGAGTTTACCTCGCTGGTGCTCGCCCTGCTGTGGGCCGGTGGCCATCCGCCCAAGGTGGATCAGGCGGTGCTGGACCAGATCGCCGCGCTGGAAGGCTCGTACCAGTTCGAGATGTATTTCAGCCTCAGCTGTCACAACTGCCCTGACGTGGTCCAGGCGCTGACGCTTATGGCGCTCAACAACCCGCACATCGAAGCCACGCTGATCGAAGGCGGCACATTCCAGGCGGAAGTTGACGCGCGCAACGTGATGGCGGTGCCCGCGACCTTCCTCAATGGCGAGATGTTCGTCAGCGGCAAGGTGAGCGTGGAGGAGTTGCTCGCCAAGCTGGATGGCAACGCCTCCGCCCGCGCCGCCGCCAAGCTGGCCGACAAGGACCCGTTCGAAGTGCTGGTGGTGGGCGGCGGCCCGGCCGGCGTGGCTGCGTCGATCTATACCGCGCGCAAGGGCTTTTCCACCGGCATCGCCGCCGAGCGGCTGGGCGGGCAGGTGCTCGACACCATGGGCATCGAGAACTTCATCTCGGTCCCCTATACCGAAGGTCCCAGGCTGGCCGCGCAACTGGAAGCCCATGTGGGCGAATACGATATCGACGTGATGAAGCTGGCGACCGCCTCGCGCCTGATCCCGGCCTCAGAGCTGGGCGGTTATCATACCGTCGAGTTCGACAACGGCGCCGCGCTGCAGGCGCGCAGCCTGGTGATCTCCACCGGCGCGCGCTGGCGCAACCTGGGCGTGCCGGGCGAGTTCGAGTACCGCAATCGCGGTGTGGCTTATTGCCCGCATTGCGACGGCCCGCTGTTCAAGGGCAAGCGCGTGGCGGTGATCGGCGGCGGCAACTCGGGCGTGGAGGCGGCGATCGACCTCGCCGGCATCGTCGGCCACGTGACGCTGATCGAGTTCGACCATGCCTTGCGGGCCGATGAGGTGCTGCAGCGGAAGCTGCGCTCGATGGCCAATGTCACCGTGATCGTCTCGGCCCAGACCACCGAGGTACTGGGCGATGGCGAGCGGGTGTCTGGCCTGACCTACAAGGACCGCCGCGATGAGACTGCGCACACGGTGGAACTGGAAGGCATTTTCGTCCAGATCGGCCTCGTCCCCAACACCGAATGGCTGAAGGACAGCGGCATCGAGCTGACCCGCCACGGCGAGATCGCCATTGACCACAAGGCCGCGACCAACCTGCCCGGCGTGTTCGCGGCGGGCGACTGCACCGATGTGCCATACAAGCAGATCATCGTGGCGATGGGCGAAGGCTCCAAGGCGGGCCTCAGCGCGTTCGACTACCTGATCCGCAACGCCGCGCCGGTAGAGCGGATAACCGAAGCGGCCTGAGCGGGTAGGCCTGACACCATACTGCGGCCCTGTTCCCAGGCGGGAGCGGGACCGCTTTGCATCTACCGCACAGCCTGCCGTTCAACCGGCACAGTCGATCAATGTCTGCCAATTAATCGCTTGGACGCATCACCGGTGCGGGTCCATCCTCTGCTCCAAGGCGCGAGTCCCCATCGTGCCAAGCTTCGAGAGGAGATTTCCCATGGATGCCAAGACAGGTTCGATTTCGGGCGGCTGCCCCGTCCCCCACAACGGCGGCGTGCGTGCGCTGCTCGGGCGCACCAACAAGGATTGGTGGCCGGAAATGCTGGCGACCGAGATGCTCAATCCCAACGGGTCGTCCAATCCGATGGGCGAGGATTTCGACTATGCCGAGGCGTTCAACGCGCTTGATTACAACGCGCTCAAGGCCGATCTCACCGCGCTGATGACCGACAGCCAGCCGTGGTGGCCGGCCGACTATGGCCACTATGGCCCGTTCTTCATCCGCATGGCGTGGCACGCGGCGGGAACCTATCGCACGGCGGACGGGCGCGGCGGGGCCAATTCCGGCCAGCAGCGCTTCGCCCCGCTCGATAGCTGGCCCGACAACGGCAACCTCGACAAGGCGCGCCGCCTGCTGTGGCCGATCAAGCAGAAGTACGGCAAGCACATCAGCTGGGCCGACCTGTTCATCCTCACCGGCAATGTAGCGATCGAGAGCATGGGCGGGCCAACCTTCGGCTTCGGCGGCGGCCGCGCCGACGTGTTCGAGCCCGAACGCGACATCTATTGGGGCAGCGAGGACAAGTGGGTCAACCAGGGCGTGCAGACGCGCATCGACCCCGCACACGGGTTGCACGAGTTGGAAGGCCCGCTCGCCGCGATTCAGATGGGGCTGATCTACGTCAACCCGGAAGGGCCGCAGGGCAATCCGCACGACGATGCAGGCATGGCCCGCGACATGAAGGAAACCTTCGCGCGCATGGCCATGGATTCCGAGGAAACCGTGGCGCTCACCGCTGGCGGCCATACCTTCGGCAAGGCACACGGTAATGGCGACGCCTCGCTGCTGGGCAATGCCCCCTCCGGTGGTGATCTCGTCGCGCAGGGCTTTGGCTGGGTCTCCAGCCACGAAAGCGGCGGCATCGGCGAACACACCGTCACCAGCGGCATCGAGGGCGCGTGGACCAATACCCCGCGTGAGTGGACCGAGAACTATTTCCGCCTGCTGTTCGATTACGAATACGAACTGGTGAAAAGCCCGGCGGGCGCCAACCAGTGGCAGCCGGTGGGCCAGAGGGAAGATGACATGGCCCCGGCGGCGTGGGACCCCAGCATCAAGGTGCCGACCATGATGACCACCGCCGACATGGCGCTGAAGCGCGACCCCGAATTCCGCGCCATCAGCGAGCGGTTCCGCGCCGATCACGAGGCGTTCAAGGATGCCTTCGCCCGCGCCTGGTTCAAGCTGACGCACCGCGATATGGGCCCCAAGATCCGCTACCTCGGCCCGGAAGTTCCGGCCGAGGACCTGATCTGGCAGGACCCGGTGCCCGCTGGCACAATGCCGTCCGCCGCCGATGTGGCTGCTGTCAAGGCGGCGATCCGGTCGAGCGGCCTGACCGTCAGCCAGCTGGTCAAGACCGCCTGGGCCTCTGCCTCCACTTACCGCAAGTCCGACCATCGGGGCGGTGCCAACGGCGCGCGTGTGGCGCTCAGCCCGCAGAAGGACTGGGACGTCAACGAGCCCGCTACGCTGGCCAAGGTGTTGGGCACGCTGAACGGGTTGCGCGGTTCGCTGAGCTTGGCCGACGCCATCGTCCTGGGGGGCGTGGTCGGGCTGGAGATGGCCGGCGCGACCAACGTGCCCTTCACCGGCGGGCGCGGCGATGCCACACCGGACCAGACCGACGCCGACAGCTTCGCGGTGATGGAGCCCGAAGCCGATGCTTTCCGCAACTATGTCGGCAAGAAGAAGCTGGCGGTGAAGGTGGAGGAAATGATGCTCGACCGCGCCAGCCTGCTCGGCCTCTCGGTGCCCGAACTGGTGGTGCTGATCGGCGGCCTGCGCGTGCTCGGCGCCAACCATGGAGAGCGCGGTCACGGCCACTTCACCAAGCGCTCGGGCCAGCTGACCAACGACTTCTTCGTCAACCTTTATGACATGACGAATGTGTGGAAGGCGGTCGATGGGTCGGAGGACCAGGAATACGTGGCTACCGACCGCAAGGGCGGCGGCGAGACATGGCACGCAACCCGCGCCGACCTGATCTTCGGCTCCAACTCAGAACTGCGCGCGGTGGGCGAGGTCTATGCCGAGAACGGGCACGAGGAGAAGTTCGTGCGCGATTTCGTCAAGGCCTGGACCAAGGTGATGAACGCCGACCGGTTCGACCTGAGCTGCGCCAAGTACCACGGGTGATCTGACTGAGGCCCGCCTTTCAAGGCGGGCCTCAGCCCTTCGCCCGCCGCAACACCAGATACAGCGCGCCCTCCCCGCCGTGCCTGCGCGCAGCGGGACGCACGGCGGCGATATCCGACGCATGCGGACCGGCGGCCAGCCAGTCGAGCACTTTTGCACGGATCGCGCCGCGTGTTTCGGCGCGGTCGGCGGCAGATACGGGACGCGGCTTGCCAGTGATCAGCAGCACCAGTCGCGCGCCCATCGCCTTGGCTTGCAGCAGCCCGTGATCGAGCCGCGCGTGCGCCTGCGCGAGGTTGCAGCCGTGCAGGTCGAGCGTGAAATCGGGAGCAGTCCCGGTGCGCGCCAGCCGCCGTTCCCAATGCGAATCAAGGCCGCGATTGTCTGCCAGCGATGGCGCGGCGGGAGGCGCTGGTTGCACCGCAGCGCGCACGGGCGGCACACGGCCCTTGACCTTTTTCGCCGCCACCACCGGAGAGGCAGGAACCGGCGGGACCACACTCGCCTTGGGCACCTTGGGCGGGTCGCGGCGTTTGAGCGGCGTCACGCTCGATGCCACGCGGGCCCACAACTCGGCTTCGGGAGCACTCAGCCCGCGCGGCGGGCCCTTGGCAGGCTTCACCGCACGCCCAGCCGATCGAGCGTGCCGCGCGGCAGCAGCAGCGTGGCCTGGCCGCGCGCGCTCATCCCGCCGGCCACTTCGCGCGCCCGCGTGCCTGCGCCCCAGAAGGTATCGAACCGATTGGCCCCGCGGATCGCCCCGCCGGTATCCTGCGCCACCCACAGCCCGCGCGCCTCGCTGCGGTCGGTCGAGAGGAATACCGGCGCGCCATAGGGCACGAACTTGGGATCCACCGCCACGCTGCTCTCCGCGCGCACCGGCACGCCGATCGAGCCGATCGGGCCATCTCCTTCGAGCACGCGGAAGAACACCCAGCTGGCATTCTCGCGCATCAGCGCCGCGCCGTCCTCGGGATGTTCGCGGATGTATTGCATGATCCCCTGCATCGAGCCCGAGTACTGCCCCGGCGCGCTGCCCAGCAGGCCCCGCTCGCGCATCAGGCCGCCGATACCGGTGTACGAATGGCCGTTCTGCCCGGCATAACCGATGCGGATCACCTCGCCCTCGGGCGTCAGCAGGCGGCCCGATCCCTGCACTTGCAGGAAGAAGAACTCGACCGCGTCGGCCGCCCAGGCGATCTCCAGCCCCCGCCCGGCGAGAGCGCCTTCCTCGATCTGCGTGCGGTCGTAATAGTCGACGCAGCGCCCGGACCCGTCGAACTGGCCAAGCGGCGCCCGACCGGTGCGCTCGCGTTCGGGCGTGTCGTCGCGCCAGCAGCGGATCAGGTCTGGCGGCAGGCCATAGACTGGCACCTCGTAGCCGCGCCGGCGGGTGCGCGAACCGGCGATCTCGGGTTCGTAATAGCCGGTCGCATAGGCCGCACCGTCGCCCACGCGCACGGCCTCGAAATAGGTCTCGAAGAACCCCGGCGCACGGTCGCGCGGCCAACCGGGCGCATTGGCGCAGGCGAATGTCCAGTCGGCTGGGCGGGTCAGCCCGCTTTCGTCGGGACGACTGGTGAGCACCCCGCAGCTCGCCTCGAAGGCATCGAGCGCGGCAGCGCTGTCACGCGGCAGCAGGCCCATGCTGGTGATCGCCGGGCCGCGCGCAATGGCGAGCAGCGCGGCGGTGGTTGCCGTGGTGGGCGTCGGCGTGGGCGTCGGGCGCGATCCGGGGATGCTCACGCAGGCGGTCAGCAAGGCCAAGAGCGGCACAATCGCCCATGCTTTGCGCACCAGGTACCCTGACAAGGTCCGGTCCGTTGCGTCCCCCACAGGCCCCCCGCCTTTCGCTTGTCAGCCTTCGTCGGTTTCGTCGACCAGCCACGCCGGATCGTTGCTGGTGACCTTGCGGCTATAGGTCCACACGTCGCGGCTTTCGACCGCGTCATCGAGCGATCCGGCCACCATCGTGCCCTCGGCGTCGCGCGTCATCGCGGCGATATCGGAGACAAAGCGCACGGCGATGCGCGCGGTCTGGCCATCGAGTTCGGCCGAGTGGATCGACACGTCCTCGATGCGGATCAGGCGGTTTTCGAGCACATGGCCAGCCGCCTCCCGCTCGGCAATGGCGCCGGCGAAACCCTGATAGACATCGTCGTCGCACAATTCGCGCAGCGTCTCGCGGTCGCCCCGCCAGAAAGCCTCAAGGACCATCGTATAGGCGCCACGCGCACCTTCGAGGAAGCCGATCAGGTCAAACCGGCGGTCGGCTGCGGCAATCTCGCGCAGGCCGCGCTCGACCGCGGGCGGGAAGCCGGTGATGGCGCGTTCGGCGCGCGGTGCTTCGCCCTGCCCGGCGACGACGGGCGCGGGCACGCGCGGTTTGTCGTCGGCGCGGTCGAACCCGCCGGGCACGATCTCCTCCTCATGCTCGGCGCGGCGGCCAAGCACCGAATAGAGCCGCATGCCCAGGAAGGCGGCGACCATGGCGAGGATGACGATCTCATATATCACAGGCATTTCCCGATTCGCGTGGGCGCGCAAAGTGTGGTGGACCGGATGCGGACGGTTCGCGGCACCCACCAACGCGCCAAGTGCACGATTGTGACCCAGATAGGCGGGAATTACAAATGGACAACGGTCCACCGCGCCAAGATGGGCCTCGACCGTCCCAAAGGTGCAACAATCCGGCTCAACCTCAGCTGAACGGGCGCCTGCGGGGCAATCCCGAGTTTGCGCAGGCCCCAAGCTTGCGCAGACGTTGCTACGCCCGCGCCCGGATGCTAGGCGCGCGAACCTGATATCCAGCCCCGCATATCCAGCCCACGAAAACGAAAGCAGTCCGATCATGGCCGAAGATGGCGCCACCACTCCCGAAACCACTCCTGCAACGACCCCTGTTCAGGCAGTCAACGGTGCGGACAACCTGCCCGTTGCCGGCCTGCTGAGCCAGTACGTCAAGGACCTCTCGGTCGAGAACCCGCACGCGCCCGACAGCTTCGGCTGGACCGCACAGCCGCAGATGGACGTGCAGTTCAACATCGGCGCAAAGAAGATCAGCGACGAAGTCAGCGAAGTCGAACTGAAGGTCACCTGCACCGCCAAGACCGATCAGGGTGTGGCCTATATCGTCGATCTGGCGTTCTGCGGCCTGGTCGGCATGCGCAATATGCCCGAGGACCAGATGCACGCCTTCACCTATGCCGAAGCGCCGCGCATCCTGTTCCCCTTCGCCCGCCGCATCGTGGCCGATGCCGTGCGCGACGCCGGGTTTGCCCCGCTGCTGCTCGATCCGATCGACTTCAACGGCCTCTATGTGCAGCAGCTGGCGGCCAAGCGCTCGGCCGACGGCACGAGCGATCCGATCGCCGTCAATCCCGGCACCTGACCCAGGCGCCAGTGGGGGATAGCATAAGCGCATGAGTCTGGTCCGGCCATGAGTCTCATCAAGCACGTCGGCACGATCGGCGGGCTGACCGCGATCAGCCGTGTGTTCGGCTTTGCCCGCGATATGCTGCTGGCCCGCGTGCTGGGCGCGGGGCTGGCGGCGGACGCGTTCCAGCTGGCCTTCACCTTGCCCAACACCTTCCGCCGGCTGTTCGCCGAAGGAGCGTTCTCGGTCGCCTTCGTGCCGCTGTACAGCCGCGCGTTACATGGCTCCGTGGGCCAGCCGGGCAGCGAACAGGCAGCGGAGAAGTTCGCGGACGACGTGCTCAGTGTGTTCGTGTGGGTGCTGCTGGGCTTTTCGGCGCTGTGCATGGTCGTCATGCCCGGCATCGTCTGGCTGCTGGCGCGCGAATATGCCGAGGTGCCGGGCAAGTTCGAGCTGTCGGTCTTCCTCAGCCGGATGACCTTTCCGTACCTCGCGTTGATCAGCCTGGTGGCGATGCTGTCGGGCCTGCTCAACGCCCGCTCGAAGTTCGGGCCGGGGGCGGTGGCGCCGGTGCTGCTCAACCTGTCGCTGATCTCGGGCATCCTCATCGGCAATCACTTGCGCGGCGACAGCGGCAATGACGTGATCGTGGTGGAAATGCTCGCCGCCGCGGTCTCGCTGTCGGGCGTGGCGCAGCTCGCCTACCTGTGGTGGGAAACGCGGCGCGCGGGCGTGCGGCTGAAAGTGCAGCTGCCCAAGCTGACGCCCGAAGTGCGCAAGCTGGGCGTGCTGATCCTGCCCGCCACGTTCGGCGCGGGGATTTACCAGATCAGCCAGCTGGTCGACACGTTCTTCGCCACCAGCCTGCCGCAAGGCTCGCTGACGCTGCTCAAGCTGGCCGACCGGCTGAACCAGATGCCGCTGGGGATCGTTGGCATTGCCCTGGGAACGGCGATCCTGCCGATGCTCAGCCGCCATATCCATACCGGCGACAATGCCGAGGCGCAGCGCCTGCAAGGCAACGCGTTCGAAATCGCCACGCTGCTCACCCTGCCTGCCGCTGCAGCGCTGGCGGTGTGCGCACCGGCGTTTTGTGCGGCCTTTTTCGTCGGCGGCAAGTTCACCGCGAGCGACGGCGCGCTGATGGCGCAGATCGTCGTTGCGCTGGTCGCGGGCCTGCCTGCCTATGTGGTGGTCAAGGTGCTCAACCCCGGCTTCTTCGCCCGCGAGGATACCCGCACCCCGGTGTGGACCGCGCTCGCCTCGCTGATTTTCAACGTGGCCCTCAACCTCTACGTTGTTGGCCGCTTCGGCATTGTCGGGCTGGCCGGGGCAACGGCGGCTTCGGCCACGCTCAATTGCGTGCTGCTCTATGTGATCCTGCACCGGCGCGGCTGGTTCCACTTTACCCCCAAGCTGGTCAGCCGCGTGGCCCGGCAGGCGCTGGCGACGGGCGCGATGGCCGTGCTGCTGTGGTACCTCACGCCCGTGCTGGCCGATCACTACAGCGGTTCGGTGATCGAGCGGGTGTGGTCGCTGACCGTGCTGGTGGGCGCGGGCGGCGCGATGTTCTTTGCCGCCGCCTTCGTATTCGGCGCGCTCGACAAGGACCTGATCGCCCAGCTACGGCGCAAGCGTCCGCCTCGCACCAAGGCCGATGACGAGATCATATAAGGTTGAATAGCATGCGCGTCGTATCCGGAATCCAGCCCACGGGCTCGCTTCACCTGGGCAATTACCTGGGCGCGATCCGCAATTGGGTGCGCATGCAGGATGCCCTTGAGCCTGGCTCGCAGTGTTTATTCTTTCTTGCCGACCTACACGCGATCTCGCAGCCGCACGTACCTGCCGAGCTGAAGGCCGCAACGCTTGAAATGACCGCCGCCTTGGTCGCCTGCGGGGTCGATCCTTCGCGCGCCATTCTGTTCAACCAGGCGCAGGTGCCGCAGCATTCCGAGCTGCAATGGCTGCTCAACGGCTCTGCCCGTATGGGATGGCTGAACCGCATGACGCAGTGGAAGGACAAGGCCGGCAAGAACCGTGAGGGCCAGTCGGTCGCGCTGTTCACCTATCCGGTGCTGCAGGCCGCCGACGTGCTGCTGTATCAGGCCACGCACGTGCCGGTGGGCGAGGACCAGAAGCAGCATCTGGAGCTGGCGCGCGACATCGCGCAGAAGTTCAACGTCGATTTCTGCGGCCTCGGCAGCGGGCTGGAGGACACGCCCGTGTTCACCCTGCCCGAACCGATCGTGCCGCCCGAAGCGGCGCGGATCATGTCGCTGCGCGATGGCACCGCCAAGATGAGCAAGTCCGACCCTTCGGACATGAGCCGCATCAACCTGGCCGACGATGCCGATACCATGGCCGCCAAGATCAAGAAGGCCAAGACCGATCCCGAACTGCTGCCGAACGAAGTGGCCGGGCTGGCGGGGCGGCCCGAGGCGCTCAACCTGGTGTCGATCTTCGCCGCGCTCGAAGGCTCGACGCCCGATGCCGTGCTGGCGCGCTTTGCCGGGCAGGGCTTCGGCGCGTTCAAGCCGGCGATGGCCGAACTGGTGGTCGAGACGCTCGGGCCGATCCGCCAGCGCTTCGTCGAACTGAAGGAAGACCGCGAATCGCTCGACGCCATATTGGCGCGCGGCGCGGCGCAGGCGCGCGAGATCGGCGGCCCCACGCTGACGGCAGCTTACAACGCCCTGGGGCTGGTGCGCGGCTAAAACACCGCAGATCTGCCTCACGCCACTGACAAACAACGGTTTTTTGACGCCGTTCATTCAAGCCGGGTTAAGCCCGCGCTTGCTATTGCGGTCCATATACGAAAACCTGCGCGCCAAGTGTCGCGGGTGCGGGCGGGTACAGGCCCGCAAGGGAAAGTGGAAAAACAACAATGTCGCACAAGACCAATCTGATGAAGGGCGCGAAGGTCCTCGCCGGCGCGCTGCTCCTGGCAGGCCTCGCCGCCTGCGCCACGCCGTTCCGCGCCGATGTGTCGCGGTTCGCCAGCCAGCTGCCCGCGCCGCAAGGCCAGACTTTTGCCGTGGTGGCCGACGATCCCGAACTCGCCGGTGGGCTGGAATTTGCCCAGTACGCCGACCGGGTGGAGGAGCGCATGGCCGCGCTCGGTTATACTCCGGCCGCCTCGCCCGAAAACGCCACGCTGCTGGTGCGGTTCGATTACGGGGTCGATAACGGCCGCGAGCGCGTGCGTCAGTCGTCGCTCGGCTATCGCGATCCGTTCTACAACTCGTGGTTCAGCTACCAGCCGGTGTTCTACCGCGATCGCGCTGGCAACGCCCGCGTGGCCTATGTGCCGGGCCGCAACTGGGGCTACGGGTTCTACGATCCGTTTTTTGATCGTGGCAGCGTGGAAAGCTACACCATCTACACCAGCGGCGCCTCGCTGAAGATCGACAACCGCGCCACCGGCGAGCGGCTGTTCGAAGGCGAGGCCGAAGCGGTGTCGCGCTCCAACCGCCTGCAATACCTGGTGCCCAACCTGGTCGAGGCGCTGTTCACCGACTTCCCCGGTAACTCTGGCGAAACGGTGCGCATCTCGATCGCCGAGGAAGACCAACCGGTCCGCCGCGGCCGCAACACCAACTAATCCGGATCTCTCCCGGATTCACGAAAGGCGGGTCTTTCCAAGTGGAAGGCCCGCCTTTTCTTTGCCTGTGCGATCAGGCAGTCTGCCGCCTACGATATCGGATTGACGGAGATTGGCGATGCGGCAGATGATGATGGCGCGCGCGGTGACTTGGCGGTCGGCTCTGGCTGTCCTTGCCCTGACCGTGGTCGGCCTTGCCGCTTGCGGACCAGCTTCGGCAGCGCCGCTGGAACCAGTTGGTGAATGGCAAGTCGAACAGGCCGACGAATCGTGTCGCCTGTGGCGCAACTTCGGCACCGGCGATCAGGCGACTGCCTTCAACATCTACACGTACGGGCCGGACGCTTCGTATCGCATCGTGCTGACGGGCAAGGCCGTGATGCGTGACCGGGGACAGGCGGTCGAGTCGCGGGTCCGGTTCGGGTCGGAGGTCGATTACCGTCCGCTGGCAGCAGTCGCCAGTCGGTCAGGCAGCGATGGCATGTTGAGCCTGCTGATGGTCGGGAACGGTTCCACCTATCACTTCGTGCGCGGCTGGTCCCCTCTTGGCGGATGGGATTGGGATCGGGCGCTGATACCCACGGTGGAGGATTTCACCTCGATCACCGTGGAAACCGGGCGCATGCCGGCCATCACCTTGCGACTGGGCGACATGAGCACTCCGATGGCACAGCTGGCAGAATGTCAGGGCCGTCTGGCGGAAAGCTGGGGCGTGGCCACACCCGCGGTGCAACCCGTGCTGACCGAAGCCCGGCCGCTGCTGGAACGCCTTGCCATGCCCGAGGGTATGGTGCTGAACCACGTATCGCTGATCGCCCAGATCAAGGTCAGAGTCGATCCGCAAGGCCGGGCGACGGAATGCGAGGTGCAATCGCCATCTCTCGAAAGCCGCCAGACACGTGGCTTATGTCGACCATTGCTGGATTTCGCCCGCTTCGAACCCGCGCGCGATGCCGCAGGAAACCCCGTGGAAGCCATTTTTCGTATCGTCTATTCGTATCACATCTTCGATTGATCCGGGCTTCAGAAGCTAAAGCCCCGCATGCCCGCCCGTCGACCCGAACCCGCCAGCGCCACGCATCGTTTCGTCCAGCTCCTCGACCTCGTCCCACCGCGCCAGCGTGACGGGTGACACGACCAGCTGGGCGATCCGGTCGCCGCGCTGGATGGGGAAGTTGTCAGCCGAGTGGTTGATCAGGATCACCTTGACCTCGCCGCGATAGTCGCTGTCGACCGTGCCGGGGGTGTTGGGGACCGAGATGCCGTGCTTCAACGCGAGGCCCGAGCGTGGGCGCACCTGGATCTCGTAGCCCGGCGGGATGGCCACCGCAAAGCCGGTCGCCACCGCATGGCGCGCGCCGGGGCGCAGGATCAGTTCCTCGGCCGAGACGATGTCCATTCCCGCGGCGCCGGGCGTGGCATAGGTGGGCAGCGGCAGGCCGTGGCCGTGCGGCAGGCGTTTGATGCGGACGGGCACATGGCCCAATAGCGGCTCAACCATGGACGGTCTCGAGCTGCTCGGCGATCTGCGCCACCAGCCGCGCGGCCACCTGGTCCTTGGTCAGCTCTTCCCAGTCTTCCACCTTGCGTTCGCGGATCACGTGGACCTTGTTGCGATCACCGCCCATCACGTCTCCCGAAACGTCGTTGGCCACGATCCAGTCGACCCCCTTGCTCTTGCGCTTCTTGCGCGCATTCTCGATCACGTGCTCGGTCTCGGCGGCAAAGCCGATCAGCAAGTCGGGCCGCTTGGAACTGGCGGCAACCATGGCGAGGATATCGGGATTCTCGGCCAGCATCAACGCGGGCGGCGCGCTGCCACGCTTCTTCATCTTCTCTGGCTGAAAATCACGCGGGCGCCAGTCGGCCACGGCGGCGACCATGATAGCGCAATCGGCGGGCAGCGCGTCCTTGACCGCCTTGGACATGTCCTCGGCGCTTTCCACATCGATCCGGTCGACGCCCGGCGGTGTGGCCAGGTGGACCGGACCGCTGACCAGCGTCACCCGCGCGCCCGCAGCCGCGGCGGCGGCGGCGATGGCAAAGCCCTGCTTGCCGCTGGATCGGTTGGCGAGATAGCGCACCGGGTCGATCGCCTCGTGCGTCGGCCCGGCGGTGATCAGCACGTGGCGGCCATGCAGCGGGCGGTGATCGGTGGCGGCGAATTCGGGCTGGCCGTCGAGCGGATCGGTGACAACGGCCTTGGCCATAGCAGGTTCTGGCGCCATTGCGGGCTCGCGCGCGCCCACCGGCGCGGCAGCTTCCTCGCCCTCGAACGGCTGCGGCGCGGCCTGGCGCGCATTGACCTCGCGGTTGATCGCCTCGCGGTCCGTCGGGGGAGCGGCAACCGCCTTGCCCTTGCCGGCAAGCACCGGGCCGCCCAGCGCGGGATCGGGTTCGGGCAGGTCGGGACCGGCTTCCACGCCATCGGGAAGCTCGGGCAGGTCTTCCATGTCGATACCCGCTTCGTCCATGTCGATGCGGTGCGGAGTGGTGCGCTGGATCAACGTGCCGATCAGGCTGGAGAGATTTGTGTCTGCCGTCTGTGCTTGAGCAGGATCGGTGCCATCGTCGTCGCCCTCGCCCTCAGGCGCTTCGCTTTCGGCCATGCGGCGCAGGTACGCGGCCACCTGATCGTGCCCCGCATCGCCCGGATCGAGCCCGAGCATGTCGGCAATCTCGAGCCAGATCATCTCCGGATCGGGCAGGCGACCCGGGCCGAACTCGCCGCAAGCCATCTCGCCCTCGTCGGGCAGCATCACGCGCACGCCGTTGTCGGCCAGCCACTGAACGTTGCGCTGGGTCGCCTCGTGCAGCCACATGCGCACGTTCATGGCGGGCACGCACAGCACGGGCTTGTCGGTGGCGAGGATCAGCGTGGTGCCAAGGTCATCGGCGATGCCGGCGGCCATCTTGGCCATCATGTTCGCGGTCGCCGGGCACACGACCACCAGATCTGCCTCGCGGCTCAGCTGGATATGGCCGATCTCGGCTTCGTTCTTGAGGTCCCACAGCGACGTGTGGACCTGGTTGCCGCTGAGCGCCGCCAGCGCCATCGGGGTGACGAACTGCGAGCCCCCCTCGGTCAGCACGCAGGTGACATCACCGCCGCCCTTCTTGATCAGGCGCACCAGCTCGCACGACTTGTAGGCGGCTATGCCGCCGCCAACGACCAGCAGAACGCGCGGCATGACCATCGGTGTGTTTCCGCCCTCTCGCTGGATCAGTTGCTGCAACATGGCGATCCCGAACCCTTTACGAAAGCCCGCCATGGCACAGTGTGGTTAAGATAGGCTTTTTCGCCCCTTCACCGCAACCGTGACGAGCTCCCACAGCCCGCGCGGCAGCAGTGCGAAGCCTATGGCATAGGCGGGCAGCACCAGCAGCACCCAGTAATTGTTGTTGGTCCGCGCAAACAGCGCCAGCATCAGGAAATAGCCGAGGAACCACAAGCTGGCGAACAGCCCCAGCCGCCCGCCCAGCGCCAGCCAGCCGACCAGCGGCAGCATCGCCAGCGGCGCGGCGATCCACGGCTTGATCATCACGAAGGCGGTCAGCTTGGCCATGGCATAGAACGGCAGCCGGGGTCCGTTGAACGCGTCCCAGCCGGGAGAGTCGAGGTCGGTCGGCAGCACGTGCGGTGCCACCGCTTGCGCATGAAGGACCATGCCCGCGCCGAACAGTGCTACCACGCCCAGTGCCGCAGCGACGCCGCGCCAGTTGCGATCATAGGCGGCGAACACGGCCCACAGCAGCACGAACGGCAGCACCAACTCGCGAATGGCCAAGGCCAGCGCGGCGATCAGCAATACCGGCCACCATTTCCCATCCGGTTTTATCAGGGCCAGCGCGATGGCCAAAAGCAGGCCTGCAAACACCTCGTGGAACAGCATGGCGGAATCGCGAAACAGGCTGATCCCGAACACCGCCATTGCCCCCATGGCAAGGCCCCGCTCGACAATCGACACCCCCGCCTGCTCGAGCCGCCACAGCCACAGCGCCAGGCACACGATGAACAGCCCGCCACTGACCACCTTGCCCGCCGGCGCGCCGATGGCGGCGGTGATATAGGCCAGC
Source organism: Alteraurantiacibacter sp. (assembly GCA_039927835.1). GTDB lineage: Bacteria > Pseudomonadota > Alphaproteobacteria > Sphingomonadales > Sphingomonadaceae > Alteraurantiacibacter. The sequence goes on along the minus strand of JBDSUF010000004.1, from coordinate 50,210 downwards.
GTCGGCGGGCGCACGGTGACGAACGGCCGCGTGGGATAATTGTGGTGCCGCTGCTCATCGAGCGAGGCGACGTAGAAGCTCTCCCCCTCGCGCACGCGGCGAACAATGCGGCGATAGAGCTCGACATCACCGATACTGTCCTTCGACCGCGCGGCCACGCGGGCCTTCTCGGTCACGTCGAGCTGGCTCGTGGCATGATACATCCACCCCAGCGACATCACGATGACCAGCAACGCGGCAATCGCGCCCCAGCGCGGCAGGCGGGTGAACGGGCGGCCCAGCGAAGTCCACCAGCCGATCGGGTCTTTCAAGATGGTCGCTATCATGGAGCAGGTGACTGGACCGGCAGCGCGGGCGATTCAATGCTGCGGCGAATGGATTTGCACAGCACGGATCAGGCCTAACCCAGCCAGCCCTGAACCGTCGCGCCCCATACAGCCGCGCCGCCAACCAGTCCGGCCAGCAGATAGCCCGCCCACTTGCGCCGTCCACTGACGCGGCGCTGCCAGATAAGCTCGACATCGGGCAGTGGTGGCGGTTCGGGCGCGCCGCCCTTGGGGGGATACATCTCCTCCAGCCGGCGGATCAGCGCGGGCACGCGCAGCAGCGTCTCAGTATCCTGCTTGATGCGGTCGGCGATGGCGGCTTCGGGCCCCAGTTCGTCGCGGATCCAGCTTTTGACGTATGGCGCCGACACGTCCCACATGTTGATCGCGGGATCGAGCTGGGTGGCGATGCCTTCGACCATCACCATGGTTTTTTGCAGCAGCAGCAGGTGCGGCTGCGTTTGCATGTCGAAATCGCGGGTGATGGCAAACAGCCCGTCCAGCATCTGGCCGACCGACAGCTCGCTGACCGGTTTGCCGCGCATCGGCTCACCCACTGCGCGCAGCGCGGTCGCGAATTCGTCGACCGAGTGATAGCTGGGCACATATTGCGCCTCAAAATGGATCTCGGCCACGCGCTTGTAGTTGCCTGTGGTCAGGCCATAGAGGATTTCCGCCAGCCACTGCCGCGCGCGCCGGTCGATCCGGCCCATGATGCCGAAATCGATGGCGACGATGGTGCCCTCGGCATCCACAAACAGGTTGCCCTGGTGCATGTCGGCATGAAAGAATCCGGCGCTGATCGCCTGATTGAGGAAAGCCAGCACCAGCCGCCGCGCCAGATCGGGCAAGTCGTGCCCGGCGGCCTTCAGCGCCTCGACATTGCTGATCTTGATGCCGTCGACCCATTCGATGGTCAGCACGCGGCCATTGGTGCGGTCCCAATCGATTTCCGGAATGCGATACTGCGGCACTGCGCGCATCGTTTCGGCCAGTTCGGAGGCGCTGGCCGCTTCGCGCCGCAGGTCGAGTTCGCGGTTGGTCCAGCGCTTGAAGTTGGCGATGGTCAGGCGCGGACGCAGACGGCTGGCCTCGCCGCCCATCGCTTCCAGGTGCGCGGCGGCCCATTCATAGGTCACGATATCACTCGCGAACTTCTCGCGGATGCCCGGACGCAGCACCTTGATCGCCACCTTGCGGCCATCGGTGGTGACCGCCTGATGGACTTGCGCGATGGAGGCCGCGCCAACCGGTTCGGGATCGACCGAGAGGAACAGCGCATCGAGCGGGGCTTCGAAACTCGCCTCGATCGCGGCGCGGATTTCAGCGAACGGGACCGGCGGCAGATTGTCCTGCAAGGTCAACAGATTGCGCGCCGCTTCCTCGCCAACCAGATCGGGCCGGGTGGCCAAAGTCTGCCCCAGCTTGATCGCGGCGGGGCCGATCTTCTGGAACGCGGTGGCATAGTCGGGCACGCGCGGCTGGGTGGTGCCAAACCGGGCGAGACGAACCAGCCGGCGGACCGGCGCAGGCGTGTTGGGATCGCGTTCGATCCCGCGCAGCGCGCCGTGTTTGGCCAAGGTGCGGCCCCAGCCGAGCAGCCGCAGGATATGCGTGGAAGGACGCGTCAAATCAGACCTTCCACCCCGAGTGGATCGCCACCAAGCCGCCCATGATCGGCTCCACGCGCGTGTTCACGAACCCGGCGGCGCGGATCATCGCCTCGAACTCGCCCATCGGCGGGAAGCGGCGGATCGATTCGATCAGATAGCGGTAGGACTCCTCGTCGCCCGCCACGATCTTGCCGATCTGCGGCACCAGCTTGTGCGAATAGAGGTCGTAGGCCTCCTTCGCGCCGGGCCAGGTCATGGTCGAGAATTCGAGGCAATAGAACCGCCCGCCAAACTTGAGCACGCGGTGCGCCTCGGCCAGCGCCTTGTCGATGTGGGTCACGTTCCTGATGCCGAAAGCGATGGTATAGGCATCGAAGATGCGATCCTCGAAGGTCAGCCCTTCGGCATTCTGGCGTGACCACACCAGCGTATCGATGCCCTGCTTCATCGCCCGCTCGATCCCCACGTCGAGCATGTCCTGGTTGATGTCGGACACGGTAACCTGCGCGCCTCTCGCCTCCATGCGGAAAGCGATGTCGCCCGTGCCGCCCGCCATGTCGAGGATCGCCTCGCCCGGCTGCGGCTTCACGCGGCGCACGAAGCGGTCCTTCCACAGCCGGTGCATGCCGCCCGACATGGCGTCGTTCATCACATCGTACTTGGCCGCGACGTTGGAAAACACCGCGCCCACGCGGCTCGTCTTCTCGACTGGCGAGACCTCTTCGTACCCGAAGGAAACCGTATCGTTCATGAGGCGCGCCTTAGCGAACGGCGGGGGGCTGTGCCAGCGAAAGCAGACTACGCCGCAGGCGGCGCGAACATGTGCCCGGCAAGGTGCGCAAGGAAATCCTGCTTGCCCAGCGCCACGCCTTGGCTGCGCAAGATCGCATAGACCATGCTGGCGTGGAAATAGAGGTTGGGCAGGGCAAATCCGGTGAGGTAGGTCGCGCCATCAAAACGGATCCCGCCACCATTGGGGAACTTGATCTCTATCTCACGCCCGATCCCGGCATCAATCGCTGCGGGGTCGAGGCTCTGAAGAAAGGCGATGGTCTTGTCGCAGCGTTCCTTCAGTTCGGCAAAACTGGCTTCGGTATCGGGCATCGAGGGTGCCTCGACCCCGGCAAGCCGCGCGCCGCAGCCTTTGGCCGTGTCGGAAGCAATCTGCACCTGCCGCGCCAGCGCATACATGTCGGGGGCCAGCCGCGCCTCGACCAGTGCCGCTTCGTCGCCCGCCGCTGCCTTGTCGAGCCAGGTCTTGATATTGGTGAGCATGGCCGTGCTGGTGGGTACGAGCAATTGGGTGGCAGAAAGGGTCATGGCGAAATCCTCTGGTGTTGGTGCGCCCTAGCTAGGCGTAGGGGCGGGCGTGGACAAGGCGCGGTGCGGGCCTTACCGCCTAGCCCACCATGCCCGAGCTGCCCGAAGTCGAAACCACCGTGCGTGGCCTTGCCCGCTTCCTCGACGGCGAGCGGCTGGTCGCCGTGCGGCAGAACCGGCCGGATATGCGCTTCGCCTTCCCGCCGGGCCTTGTCCAGTCGCTGACCGGCGCGCGCGTGACCGGCCTCGGTCGCCGCGCCAAGTATGGCCTGATCCACACCGACCGCGAGACCACCATGGTGTTCCACCTGGGGATGAGCGGATCGTGGCGGATCGACCCTGCCGCGCAGGACAAGCACGATCATCTGGTGCTGGAAACAGGCGCGCACCGCTTTCACCTGAACGATCCGCGCCGGTTCGGCTTCGTCGACCTGGTCGATACCCCGCTGCTGGATAGCTGGCCGGCTTTTGCCGTGATGGGGCCCGAGCCGCTGGGCGATGGCTTGAGCGCGGGCCACCTCAAGACGGCCTTTGCGGGCCGCAAGCAGGCGATCAAGCTGCTGCTGCTCGATCAGCGGATCGTGGCGGGCCTCGGCAATATCTATGTCTGCGAGGCGCTGCACATGGCGGGCATCGATCCGCGCCGGGCGGCCGGCGGCGTGTCGCTGGCGGCGCTGACCCGGCTGGTCGCGGCGATCCGCGCGGTGTTGCAGCAATCGATCGCCGATGGCGGCTCGACCTTGCGCGACTATCTGCAACCCGACGGCGAGCTCGGCTATTTCGCCACCCGCTTCGCCGTTTACGGACGCGAAGGGCAGCCGTGCCAGCGCGGCGATGGCGGGACTATCACGCGCGTGGTACAAGGCGGGCGCAGCACGTGGTACTGCCCCAGGTGTCAGCATTGACCCCGCCTTCGCCGTTGGTCGTTGACGATTCGCACAGGCGCCGCTAAGGCGCGCGCTTTCCGGCGGGCAACTGCCGTTCCCGACCGTATGTAGAATAACCCGGCCGCGCCAGCGGCGCGAGACTTAAGGACGACCATGGCCAATACGCCGCAAGCCAAGAAGCGCATCCGTCGCAACGAAAAGCGCGCCGAGATCAACGGTGCCCGCATGAGCCGCATCCGCACTTTCGTGAAGAAGGTGGAACTGGCCTGCGCCGATGGCGACAAGACCGCCGCTGCCGATGCCCTGAAGGCTGCCCAGCCCGAACTGCAGCGCGGCGTGGCGCGCGGCGTGCTGCACAAGAACACCGCCTCGCGCAAGCTGAGCCGCCTGACCAAGCGAGTCGCTGGCCTCTAAGCCGACTCGCCACCGACTCGGCTCCGCCAGCAGCCGCGTTCGGGAACACAATCGGAACAAGAATTGACAAGGGTCGTCCGGAATCGGGCGGCCCTTTTCGTATCCGTGAGCAAGTCCGATGGTGCATTGCGAAAAGTATAGGGAATCCCACGATTCGCACAGTTGTCATGTTCACTTGATAGCGATTTCAACAAGTTGAACGCAAGACTGCGGCCTTGCGGGCTGTCAACTCCCATTATTATTATATTTTTGTGGCAGCCCCCTTCCCCCGCTCGCAGCGATCTGCATAACGGGTTTCGCAAGCGCGGCTGTTCCAAGTCACGCTCGCCACACTGGAACCATTCGGCATCAGGCTCTGCAGGCGCGCGATTTCGCGTGTCTGCGGTGGGGGAACCTGTTTCGTGTCGCATGGTCACACTGGTGATCACAGGCCCGGGCATGGGGGGCCACGACACGGGATGGGACAGGTACGGCATGATCAGAGTGGGACCGCAATCCGGCCGCAACGGCGCGGACAAACGCGATGAGGCAGCAAACAAGATGGAAGACCAGGAAGCCCTCGCTCTACAGGCGGATTGGGCCGATATCAGCCAGGGCCTGCGCAAGGACCTGGGCAACCAGCTGTACACCCAGTGGATCCGCCCGATTCAGCTGGGCAACTTCTACCTCGAAACCGGCACGCTGGAGCTGTTCCTGCCGACCGAGTTTTCGGCCAACTGGGTGAACGACCGCTTCCATGACCGGCTGTCGCTGGCGTGGAAGATCGCCCGCGGTGAAGTGCGCCACGTCTCGATCAAGGTCCACCCGGGACGCCGCAAGCTGGCCGATATCGACCTGCGCGGCGAGGACGGCTTCGGCCACCGCGCGGCCAACGACGCCACGCTGGCGATGGAATCGATCGGCGACGATGGCTTCACTTCCAGCGTCGGGCTCGACCCCACGCAGACCTTCGTCGCCTTTGTCACCGGCACCACCAACGCGCTGGCCAAGAATGCCGCCGAGCGCATGGCCAAGACCGAGAAGCCGCAGTTCAGCCCGCTGTACCTCAAGGCCGCCACCGGCCAGGGCAAGACGCACCTGATGCACGCGATCGGCCACTCGTATCTGCAGGCCCATCCCCGCGCCCGGATCTTCTACTGCAGTGCCGAGCGCTTCATGGTCGAGTTCGTCCAGGCGCTGAAGTCGGGCGAGATGATGGAGTTCAAGTCACGCCTGCGCGGGTTCGACCTGCTGCTGGTGGACGATATCCAGTTCATCATCGGCAAGGCGAGCGCGCAGGAAGAGCTGCTCTACACGATCGACGCGCTGCTGGCCGAGGGCAAGCGGCTGGTCTTCGCCGCCGACCGGGCCCCGCAAGCATTGGACGGCGTCGAGCCGCGCCTGCTCAGCCGCCTGTCGATGGGCCTCGTCGCCGATATCCAGCCCGCCGACATCGAGCTGCGCCGCCAGATCCTCGAATCGAAGCTGACCCGCTTTGCGCCGCTCGACGTGCCGGCCGACGTGATCGAGTTCCTCGCCCGCACGATCAACCGCAATGTGCGCGAGCTGGTCGGCGGCCTCAACAAGCTGGTCGCCTATGCCCAGCTGACCGGCCAACAGGTGAGCCTGCAACTGGCCGAGGAGCAGCTGACCGATATCCTCAGCGCCAACCGCCGCCGCATCACGATCGACGAGATCCAGCGCACCGTGTGCCAGTTCTACCGCATCGACCGCAGCGAGATGAGCAGCAAGCGCCGGGCCCGCGCCGTGGTCCGCCCGCGGCAGGTGGCGATGTACCTCGCCAAGGTTCTGACCCCGCGCAGCTACCCCGAGATCGGCCGCAAGTTCGGCGGCCGCGACCACTCGACGGTGATCCACGCAGTCCGCCTGATCGAGGACCTGCGCAAGCGCGATTCGGATATGGACGGCGACGTGCGCTCGCTGTTGCGCCAGCTGGAGAGCTGAGGCTCTTCCACCGGTTATGCCTGACTGAACGACAGCCCTGTCCACAGGGCTGTCGACAGGTCATGCGCAGCCTGCCAACAGGCTTTGCATGAGCTTATCCCCTGCCATTCTCCCAAGCGAGCGCCTCGACCGTTTCGCGCGCCACATCGTGCTGCCCGAAGTCGGCGGCGCGGGGCAGGTGGCGCTGGCAGGGAGCCATGTGCTGCTGGCGGGCCTCGGCGGAATCGGCGCGCCCGCGCTGCAGTTCCTCGCTGCCGCCGGGATCGGCAAGCTGACGCTGGTCGACAATGACACGGTCGATGTCAGCAACCTGCAGCGCCAGACGATCTATACCGAGCGCGACATCGGGCACGGCAAGGCCGTCGCCGCGTGCCAGTGGGTGGCCAATTTCGACCGCGCGCTCGAGGTGACCATTTCCGACGCGCGGATAACCGCCGCAAGCGCGCCGGGCATGATCGAGGGCGCCGACCTGGTGCTCGACGGCACCGATAACTTCGCCACCCGTCTCGCCATGGCGGATGCCTGCGTGGCCGAACGTGTCCCACTGCTCTCTGCGGCGGTAGGTCGCTTTCAGGGCCAGGTAGGCGCCTTTGCCGGGCACCTCGTCGGCCAGCCGTGCTATCGCTGCTATGTCGGCGACGCCTTCGACGCCGACGATTGCGACACTTGCGCCGCAGATGGCATGCTCGGCGCGATGGCCGGGTGGACCGCCAGCTTCGCCGCAATGCAGGCGGTGCGCGTGTTGATCGCCGCCACCGGCGGAATGGGCGACGCGCAATGGGGCCAGCTCCACGTGCTCGACGGCCTCAAGCCGGGAATGCGCACGCTCAGGATCGCCAAGGACCCGGCGTGCAAGGCGTGCGGAACCGCCTGACGGCGACGACAGTTCTCCCCCGATAGGCAATGGGAGAACACACAATGGCGGCTGATAATCCACTCGCCCCTCTCGAGTTCCTGATCGGCGCCTGGGACACCATCATCACCATGGCCGACGGCGCCGCAGCGGACCCGACCCACGCCACCGACACCTATGCCTGGTCGGCCAACGGCAAGTTCATCGAACACCGAGTGGATGCTGACCTGGGCAACGGGCAACGCGTGCAATCGCTGGAAGTGATCTCCGCCGCGTCTGAAGGTCACGGTTTCGCCTCGTTCAGCTTCGATCCCAATGGCACGGTCAGCGCTTTCGCCCTCGCCCTTGCCGGTCACGAATGGACCGTCGACGGCTTGGAGCAGCGCTTCAGCGGGCGGTTCTCTGCCGATTTCACCCGGCTGGATGGGCAGTGGGAACAGCACTTGAACACCAGCGGCTGGGAGCCATTGATGTCCATCACACTACACAAGCGCAAGGCCTGACGCTGGACCTCGCCCGGGGCTGGCCCAAGGCTCACACGGCCCCCACCGATTTCCCTTCGCCCCTCCACCAACTTGTGACACCTTAACCTTTACGTCATCGGGGGAGCGGGATCATGGACAAGCTGGAGCGGCCGTTTGGGCTGTGGACCGCCACCGCCATGGTGGTCGGCGGGATGATCGGTGGGGGTATCTTTGCCCTGCCCTCCAGCCTCGCGCCTTACGGTTGGACCGGCTTGATCGCGTGGCTGTTTGCCGGGGCGGGCGCGCTGTTGATCGCCTGGGTAATCACCGCGCTCACCGCCCGCCGTCCGCACGAGCCGAGCATCATCACCAACAGCGGCGATATCCTCGGCCTGCTGCCGGGGCGGCTGATGGCGTGGATCTATTGGCTGACGATTGTTACCAGCCTGCCGGTGCTGGGGATGACCGCCACGGCCTACCTCCTCCACCTCGTGCCCGATGCTCCGCATGGCGCCTGGCCGCAGGTGATCGGCGGCACGGTGATCCTGCTGGCACTGGCGGCGCTGAACTTGCGCGGTGTGCGTGAGGCGGGCGTATTCCAGGTGGTCACCACCGTGCTCAAACTGCTGCCGCTGGTGCTGGTGGTGGCGATCACCGCCTGGCTGGCGCTGGCCGAGCCGGTGGCCTTTACGCAATCGGCGTCGCTCCCCTTTACGGCCACTCAGCTGACCCCGGCGCTGGGGTTGGTGTTTTTCGCCATGCTCAACCTCGAGAACGCCAGCATCGTGGCCGAGCGGGTGCGCGATCCCGCGCGCAACGTGGCGCGCGCGACGGTGCTGGGCATCATTGGCGTGCTGGTGGTCTATGTCACGGTCAGCACCGGCATCGTCGCAACGGTTCCGGCGGACGAGCTGGCCGCCTCGTCGGCTCCGGTGGCGCTGTTTGTCAGCCGGAATCTCGGCCCTTGGGCCGGCGACGCGGTGGCCTTGTTCGCGGCGATCTCGGCCGTGGGCTGCCTCAACGTGCTGGTGCTGATGCTGGGCGAAGTGCCGCTCGGCATGGTCCGCGACGGGCAACTGCCACCGTGGATGGCTCCGCTCAACGCGCGCGGCGTGTCCGCCCGGCCGTTGCTGGCGGGCGTGGCGCTGGCGCTGGTGCTGATGCTGGGCAGCGTGACCGGCATGGGCGGACGGGTTCTGGAATTCATGCTGCTGCTGACCACCGCTTCCTCGATCTGGTTTTATATCGGCATCGCCGCCGCCGCGTGGATGGTCAACCTGCTGCGCCCGGTGGCCGTGCTGGCGATCCTGTTCTGCCTGTGGGTGCTCTACGGCACCGGATTGGAGGCGGGTGTGCTGGGGTTGGTGCTGATGCTGGCGGGCATTCCCTTGCATTACCTGATCGGCGCGCACGCCAAACCGCGCGGCACTGCACCCGCCGCGTAGGCTCACCCCATCCCGGCGATTGACCCGGCTATTTGTCGGAGTATTGTCGCGCCCGGGATTTGGTCGAGAGGGATATTTCCGATGGGTTCAAACGCGTTTTCGATCCGCTGCTCGCGCGCGCTGCTCCTGCCGCTGGCGCTGCTGGCGCTTTCTGCGCCGGTGCTGGCGCAGGACGAGGTGATGAGCGCAATTGCCATCCCCGCCCAGCCCGATGCCATTGCGCTGGACACCGGCCCGCTGCCCGGCGCGACCAGTAGCGAGAGCTGGCACACGCAATACGGCAGCCACTTCGCCCGCAATGTGACCGAGGCGACGCTGACCCCGTTTCTGCCCGCCCCCGGCACCGCCACCGGCGCGGCGGTGATCGTGGCACCGGGTGGCGGCTTCCGCACGCTGTCGATGGAGAACGAGGGGTGGGACGTGGCTCGGGCCTTGGCGCAGCGCGGCGTGGCCGCTTTCGTACTCAAGTATCGCCTCAACCAGACGCCCGCCGATATCGAGGCGTTTGGCGCCTCGATGCGCGAGGTGTTGACGACCACGCGCATTGGCAGCCTCAGCGTGGTCGATGCCGCCGCCAACCTCACCCCGCAACTGGCCGATTCGCGCGCCGCTTTTGCGCTGGTGCGCGCCAACGCTGGCGAATGGGGCATCGATCCTGACCGCGTGGGCATGATCGGCTTTTCGGCCGGCGCCATGCTGACCATGGCGACCTATGTCGGCGCTCCCGAGACAAGGCCCGCGTTCCTTGGCAACATCTATGGCCCGATGGCGGCGATGGACGTGGCGGGGGATGCCCCGCCGATGTTCGTGGCGCTGGCAGCGGATGATCCGCTGTTCGCCGGCGGTAACTTCGGCGTGGTCGAAAGTTGGCGCGACGCGGGGAGGCCGGTGGAATTCCACCTCTATGAACAGGGCGGCCACGGCTTCGGCATGTACCAGAAGACAACCACCAGCACCGGCTGGTTCAGCGCCTTTGCCGATTGGCTGCGGATGCACGGTTTCCTCGACCGCGCGGGATAGCCGCGCTACGGACCCTCGCATGGCAAAGAAGAAAGATCGCTGGGGCATCGAGGAAGACGAGCCCGAGTCCGCCGACCCCGCCGCCGAAGCGCCGATCTGCTGGTTGTGCGGACGGGTGACCGGCGCCACCGTGGTCTGGCACCACCCCGTGCCCAAAAGCCGCGGCGGGCGCGACACCGTGCCGATGCACCCGGTATGCCAGAACATGCTGATCGCCAACTTCACCAACTCCGAACTGCAACGCCACGGGATGGATGTGGAGGGCCTGCTGGCGGATCCCGCCGTGCGCAAGTTCGTTGATTGGGTGGCGAAAAAGGATCCGGATTTCAGCGCGCCGCAGACGAAGAAGGGGCGTTAGCCCAAAACCTGGCCCACCCAGTCCGGCACGATCACACTCGCCCTGCCCAGCCGCGTTTCGGTGAACATTCGGCTGCCGAGGCTCTCCTCGAGATTGAGTTCCAAGGTTCGCGCGCCTGCCCGACCGGCCTCCGCCACAAAGCCCGCCGCCGGGTAGACCGCGCCGCTGGTGCCGATCGAGACGAACAGGTCGCACTGGCCGATTGCGCGATAAATGCGCTCCATCTGGTAGGGCATTTCGCCGAACCACACGATGTCGGGGCGTAAGCTTGCCTGTCCGCACGACGGGCAAGGCGGGTTATCGCGCAGGGTGCCGGTCCAGGGCAAGCGCGCGTCGCACTGGGTGCACCAGGCCGAAAGCGCCTCGCCGTGCATGTGCAGCACCCTGTCCGCACCACCCCGTTCGTGCAGGTCGTCGATGTTCTGGGTGACAATCAGCAGGTCGCCCGTCCACTCGCGGTCCAGCCGCCCCAGCGCCAGATGCGCGGCATTCGGCTCAGCCGCCAACACCTGCGCCCGCCGTTCGTCATAGAAACGCTGCACCAGATCGGGATCGCGGCGAAAGCCCTGCGGGGTGGCGACTTGCTCCACCGGGTGATCCTCCCACAAGCCATCTTCGGCGCGGAACGTGCGCAGGCCGCTTTCCGCGCTGATGCCCGCGCCGGTGAGGATCACGATATTGCGTATAGTGGCCATGTCCCCCATGAAGCACGGGACTACGGAGACACGCAATGACGAGTACTGCGGCACGCATCGGCATCATCGGCAGCGCGGGGCGCATGGGGCAGGCCTTGGTGCAGGCCATCGCCCAGGCCGGGCACGAACTGAGCGGCGGTGTCGAGCGCGGCGAGGATGTGCAGCGGCTGGCCGATGTGAGCGACGCGCTGGTCGATTTCTCCGCGCCGGGCGCACTGAAGGACAACCTCCACGCGGCCATCGGCGGGGGCATTCCCATCCTCGTCGGCACCACCGGGCTCGATGCCAGCCACCACGAGGCGATCGACAACGCCGCCCGCGTGGTGCCGGTTTTGCAGACGGGCAATACCTCGCTCGGCGTCACGCTGCTGGCGCATCTGGTGCACGAAGCCGCCGCGCGGCTGGGACCGGACTGGGATATCGAGATCGTCGAGATGCACCACCGGATGAAGGTCGATGCCCCCAGCGGCACCGCGCTGTTGCTGGGCGAGGCAGCGGCCTCCGGACGCGGGATCGACCTGGCCGAGCACATAGAGAGCGGCAGGCATGGCCACACCGGCGCGCGGGCACAAGGCGCCATCGGCTTCGCGGCCCTGCGCGGCGGCACCGTGGCTGGCGAACACATGGTGCACTTTGCTGGTGAACACGAGCGCATCACCCTAACCCACACGGCCGAAAACCGGATGATCTTCGCCACCGGCGCGGTCAAGGGCGCCGAATGGCTGATCGGGCGCGAGGCTGGGCGCTATACGATGGGGCAGGTCCTGGGCCTCTAGACCACCCATGAACAAGGCCGAAATCTTCGAGCTGTTCCGCCGTCTGGCCGAGGACAATCCCGATCCGCAGACCGAGCTCGTGTATGGAAACGCCTACCAGCTGCTCGTCGCGGTCACGCTCTCCGCACAGGCGACCGACGTGGGCGTCAACAAAGCCACCCGCGCGCTGTTTGCCAAGGTGCAGACCCCGGAGCAGATGCTTTGCCTGGGCGAGGAGGGGCTGCGCGAGCACATCAAGACCATCGGCCTGTTCAATTCCAAGGCCAAAAATCTGCTCGAGATGGCGCGCCTGCTGGTCGCAAACTTCGGCGGCGAAGTGCCATCAAGGCGTGAGGAGCTGGTGACCCTCCCCGGCGTCGGCCGCAAGACCGCCAACGTGGTGCTCAACTGCTGGTTCGGGCACGAGACCTTTGCGGTCGACACGCACATCTTCCGCGTCGGCAACCGCACCGGCCTCGCCAAAGGCAAGACGCCCGAGCAGGTCGAGGCGCAGCTGGAAAAACGCGTGCCGCAACCCTTCCGCTTGGGCGCGCACCACTGGCTGATCCTCCACGGCCGCTACATGTGCAAGGCGCGGACGCCGGAGTGCTGGCGCTGCCCGGTGGTGGACCTATGCCGGTTCAAGGCGAAGGTGCTGGACGTACCGAAGGGGCGATCGGCGAAAGCCTAACTTCTATCCAGCGCCAAGCCTGTCATCTTGCCGCGATATCCGCCGGTTGCGCTGGATCACCTTCAGCGGCACCGCCACGATCACGAACAGGGCCAAGCCCAGCGCCAAGTTCATTAGCATCGTGTCGTTCTGCAACCGGGCAATGCCCCAAAAGCAGGCCACGGCGGGCAGCGGCGTCAGCTTGGTGATCCACCACAAGACGGAGCCCCATCCGGGCCTGTCAAACCGCCGCCGGTCCACCGACAGCAGGATAAGCGTCGCCAGCACCTTGGCCCCCAGCGCGAGCGATATGCTCCAGCTAAGCAGGTCAACCAGCGTGGTAAAGCCGAAGGTGAGCACGGCGTCATGATCCGCCCGCTGTGACCTCCCCACCAACCTCCGCGCTCTTCGCGCTGATCACCGTCGCGGCCACCAGGTCGCCGACCACGTTCACCGTTGTCCGGCACATGTCGAGAAAGCGGTCGACGCCGAGGATCAGGCCGATGCCTTCGGGCGGAACCCCGACGCCCGCCAGGATCAGCGCGATCACCGGCAGCGTGCCGCCGGGAACCCCAGCGGTGCCGATGCCCGCCAGGATGCACAGGAACATCACAAACAGCTGATCACCCAGCCCCAAATCCACGCCGAAGAACTGCGCCAGGAACAGCACCGTCACGCCTTCGAACATGGCTGAGCCGTTCTGGTTGGCGGTGGCGCCGATGGTCAGCACGAAGCGGCTGATCTGCGGCGGCAGCTTCAGTTCGGTCTGGGCGATGCGCAGTGCGGTGGGCAGCGTGGCGTTGGAGCTGGCGGTGGAGAAAGCCATCAGGCTCGCCTCGCGCGTCTCCTTGAAGAACACGATGGGGCTTTTCCCGGCGACGAACTTCAGCAGCAGCGAGAACACGCCGAACATCTGCAGGCCCAGCGCCAGCAGCACCACACCCACGAAGGCCGCCAGCTTGAACAGCAGGTCCCAGCCGAACTGCGCCGAGAGGTTGAACATGAAACAGAAGATGGCAATCGGGGCGAGCTGGATGACGAAGCCGATCAGCTTCATCGCCACTTCGAACACGCCCTCGATCGCGTCCTTGAGCACGGCGGTGCGCGGGCTTTGCACCAGCAGCAGGCCAATGCCGAAGAACAGCGCGAAGAACATCACCGCCAGAATGTCGTTCTGGCTCATCGCCGCGATCACGTTGTTGGGCACGATGCTGAGCAGCGCCTCAACGCCGGTCTTGGCCTCGGAACTGGCTTGCACGATCGAGCTGGCGCCCGCGCGGCCTTGTTCCAACAGCTCCTGCGCGGCTGCCGGATCGACCCCGCCGCCGGGGCGCAGCAAGTTGACGCAGGCGAGCGCAATGGCGACCGAAATGCCCGAGACGACCACAGTATAGACCAGCGTGCGGATGCCCACCGCCTTCAGCTTGCGGACCTCGCCCATGTCGGCGATGCCCACCACCAAGGCGGAGAACAGCAGCGGGATGACCAGCATGAACAGCAGGCGCAGGAACACCTGCCCGATGGGTCCGGTGACATAGGTCACCACGGTGGCGATCCAGTCGGCATCGCGGGCAAAGGTATAGGCCAGCAGGCCCGCGACCAGCCCGGCGACAAAGCCGATCAAAATGCGCCATTGCAGGCGAGAATTGTGCGCTGGAGCGATGGGGGGAGTGCCAGTGACTTCGGGGGCGTCGATGGTGGCGGCTTCGTTCATTCCTCTGATCCCCTCACGCACTAAACGCTTACCCCACTCCCCGTTCGTCCTGAGCTTGTCGAAGGACTGCCTTCTTATTGGCGGCCATACCGCGCGCTCGACAAGAAAGACGGTGCTTCGACAAGCTCAGCACGAACGGGTTTGGTTGGGGGATGACACTAGTGAGACAATGCCGCCAATGCCACCCTGCGGTATATGCGCTGAAGGGCGTAGAGGTCGTCAACCGCCACCGCCTCGTCGCGCTTGTGCATGGTCGCGTTGGTGAGGCCGAATTCGATCACCGGGGCGAGGTTTTTCAGGAACCGCGCGTCCGATGTGCCGCCGGAGGTTGAGGGTTCAGGCACAATCCCCGTCTCGGCTTCCACCGCTGCGGCGATCATCGCGGAAAACTCGCCCGGCGGGGTCAGGAACGGCTCGCCCGAGATGACCGGGCGCAGGCTCGCACCGTGGCGGGCGGCGATCTCCTCCAGCCGCGCGGTCAGGCCCGCACCCGAATGCCGGTCGTTAAAGCGGATCGAAATGCGGCCAATGGCGCGCGGCGGGATGACATTGGTAGCGGGGTTGTTGACCGCAATATCGGTCAATTCGAGGTTCGAGGGCTGGAACCATTCGGTCCCCTCGTCGAGCGGCAGCGCATCGAGCTCGGCCATCAAGGCGACCAGCCGGGGAAGCGGATTGTCCGACAGGTGCGGATAGGCGACGTGGCCCTCGCGCCCCTCCACGGTGAACCACGCGTTGAGCGAGCCGCGCCGACCGATCTTCATCATGTCGCCCAGCTTGTGGACGCTGGTCGGCTCGCCCACCAGGATCAGGTCGGGCGTTTCTCCCAGCTGCGCCATCCGCTCCATCAGTGCGCGGGTGCCGTGGCGCGCCTCGCCCTCCTCGTCGCCGGTGATGATCAGGCTGATCGTGCCGATGTCCTGCGGGATGTCGGCCAGCGCCGCGACCATGCAGGCGATCGCGCCCTTCATGTCCACCGCGCCGCGCCCGTAGAGCAGGTCACCGCGCACTTCGGGGTGGAAGGCATCGCTGTGCCAGCCCTCGCCCGCCGGGACCACGTCGAGATGTCCGGCGAAGGCGAAGTGGCGGCTGCCGTGTGGGCCGTGGCGCACCGCGAACAGGTTTTCAACCGGGCCGGTGGGGTGCGCAGCGTCGGGACCTTCGATGAAGCGGTGGACGGTAAAGCCGAGCGGCACGACCATCGCCGCAAAGCAATCGAACACCGCGCCGGTGGCGGGAGTGACGCTGGGGCAGGCGATCAGGCGCATGGTCAACGCCAGCGCGTCGTCTTGGAGGGTAGCATCGTTCACACAGCCGGGCATATGGGCTAAGCTGGGTTGAGACAAGCGGGGGAGCCCAAGCCATGCCCAAGGTCGATTTCACTGCCATCCCGCCGGTCAACCGCACCGGCTATCCGCCGCCGCACAACCGGGCGGTGGACGGGCGCTGGCAGCAGCGCTTCGGCAACCTGGCGGGGCTGACGCATCTGGGGGCGAACCTCGTCACGCTCGATCCCGGCGCGTGGTCGAGCCAGCGCCATTGGCACCACGGCGAGGATGAACTGGTCGTAATGCTGGCGGGCGAGGCGGTGCTGGTGGAGGATGCGGGCGAGAACGTGCTTCACCCCGGCGATATCTGCACCTGGCCGGCGGGTGCGCCCAACGGCCATTGCCTGCAGAACCGCAGCGATGCGCCCTGCACTTTCCTCGCGGTCAGCGCGGGCGAGGACACCGGCGGGGTCTATCCCGATATCGACATGATGTGGGACTCCCAGGGCTTCACCCACAAGGACGGAACGCCTTACTAGTCGTAAGCGCTCTGGAATTCGCCTTCCTCGAGGTCGGTGAACTTGGTGATCTTGCCCTCGAACTTCAGCCGCACCTTGCCGGTGGAGCCGTGGCGCTGCTTGGCGACGATCAGCTCGGCCAGGCCGTGGACCCGCTCCATCTCGGCCGCCCAGGCGTTGTGGGCATCGTGGACCTTGGCATCATCGGAGGCGTTGGGTTCCTTGGGTTCGCGCGATTTGACGTAGTAGTCCTCGCGATAAATGAACCACACCATATCGGCGTCCTGCTCGATCGAGCCGCTCTCGCGCAGGTCGGACAGCATCGGCCGCTTGTCCTCGCGCTGTTCCACCGCACGGCTGAGCTGCGACAGCGCAATCACCGGCACGCCCAATTCCTTGGCGAGCGTCTTCAAGCCGCGGCTGATCTCGGAAATCTCGTTGACGCGGTTGTCCTGGCTGCGTTGTGAACCTTGCAGCAGCTGCAGGTAGTCGACCACGATCAGGCCAATGTCATGTCGCCGCTTCAGCCTTCGGGCGCGGGTGCGCAGGGCGGAAATGGACAGCGCCGGCGTATCGTCGATGTACAGCTGCAGGTCGTTGAGCCGCTGGCTGGCGCGCGACAGCTCCTTGAAATCCTCGCGGCTGATCTTGCCCATGCGCAGCGCTTCGGACGGGATTTTCGATTGTTCGGCCAGGATACGCGTGGCGAGCTGGTCCTTGCTCATTTCCAGGCTGAACACCGCCACCCCGCCGCCGACGGACTTCTCGATCCCGTCGGCCATGTCGCGCTTCAGGCGCCAGGCGCAGTTGAAGGCAATGTTCATCGCCAGCGCGCTCTTGCCCATGCCGGGGCGACCGGCGAGGATGATCAGGTCGCTGTCGTGCAGCCCGCCGCACTTGGCGTTGATCGAATCGAACCCGGTGGTCTTGCCCGCGACATGCCCGCCCGAATTGAGCGCGGCCTCGATCAGCCCCAGCGCCTGGCGGCTGGCCACGCCGAACGCCTCGGCATCGGCGGTGCCCGCCGCCCCTTCGGCCACACGGTAGAGGGCCGCCTCGGCCTCCTCGATCTGGCGCATCGGCTCGACCTCGACCGAGGTATCGAGCGCGCTCTCGACCAGCTCGCGGCCCACGCTGACCAGTTCGCGCAGCAAGGCCAGGTCATAGATCTGCTGCGCCAGTTCGCGCGGCGCCAGCAGGCCCTGCCCGTCCGCCGTCAGCTGCGCCAGATAGCCGGTACCGCCCAGCTGGCCGAGCGCCTCGTCACCTTCGAAATAGGGCTTCAGCGTGACCGGCGTGACCACCATCTGCCGGTCGGAAAGAGTGGTGATCCGCTCGAAGATGCGCTGGTGCAGCGGCACGAAGAAATGGTCAGCGCGCAAGGGGACGATCAGCTCTTCCAGCACGCGGTTGTCGATCAGGATTGCGCCGAGAAAGGCCGCCTCCGCCTCGAGGTTGGCGGGCAAGGCACGGCCCTGAACGGCACCGGCAGCTGGCACGGTTTGGGCATCGGGAGAGCGGATCAGCAGGTCTTCGTCGGGCATCGGGTGCTGATGCGCCAAGCCGCCGAGCCCCGCAACCGTGGAGCGACGAATGGCACCGCACCACCCTGTGGATATAGCCGGGATGAGTTATTTCGCATTTGCAGCAATCGGGTTCATCTGTAACAAACCGCGCCGCCATGACCGTGTCGCAACCGTCCGCCCAGTCACTCGACCGAATCGCCAGCATCACGCTGGACGAGGCGACGATCATCGCCCGCAATGCCGATGTCGAGGCTGAACGCGCCGCCGCGCTGCACGCGCTGGTGGAGGACAACCAGTTCCGTCCGCTGTGGGCTGTCGCCAAGGGGCACAAGGGCCCGTGGCACCTGCACTTGTCGGTGATCGACGGCCTGCTGATGGTGCAGGTGCGCCAGCCCGATGGGACCGATTGCGGCACGGTCGGCCTCGGCATGGCCCGCCTGCGCCGCGTGATCCGCGAATATTTCGCTATTTGCGACAGCTATTACAAGGCCCTGCGCAAGGCGACCGCGAGCGAGATCGAGACGCTCGACATGACCCGCCGGGCGATCCACGATCGCGGCACGCGCCACCTGCTGCATATCCTCGAAGGCAAGATCGTCACCGACTTTGCCACCGCAAGGCGGCTGTTCACTTTGATCTGCGTGCTGCATATCAAGGCCTGAGGGGGACGGTTGTGGGCAGGAAGAAGGCGTTTCGCTGGCGCTGGCGCGTGGCTGCAGCCCTGCTGCTGGCGGCGCTGGGCGGTGGTGCCTGGACCTGGTGGCAGGCGCAACACTGGACCCCGTCGCGTGACGCCTACCCGATGCAGGGCGTGCTGCTGGGCGCGGCCGACGGCCCCATCGATTTCCGCGCGCTGGCAGCCGTGGGCGTCAATTTCGTCTATCTTGAGGCCAGCCAGGGAGCAGCGGGCCGCGATGCCATGTTTGCCGACAACCTCGCCGCGCTGGCCGACAGCGCGATGCCCTATGGCGTGGTCCACGAATACGACCCCTGCGTGCCCGCCGAGCGGCAGGCGGCCAATTTCGTCACCATCGTGCCGCGCAACAAGGTGCTGCTGCCGCCGGTGATCGCACTCGACAAGCCGGCCAGCGCCTGCGGTGATCCGGCGATCGAGAACGGGGTGGAGGCCGAGCTGACCACCTTCCTCAACCAGGTGGAGGGCCATTCGGGCCAGCCCGTGATCCTGCGCCTGTCGCCCCGCTTCGAGGAGCAATACCACGTCGCTGCCCGCATCGAGCGCAACCTGTGGCTGGAACGCGGCTGGCTCGAACCCGAATATGCCGGGCGCCCGTTCACCTTGTGGACCGCCAACCCGCAGCTCGCTACCGAAGTGACCGAACACCCGGTGCGCTGGGTGGTGGCGCAACGTTGAGGGAACCGGCGATGGATCAGGGCACCAAGGACAGCCTGCTAGCGGAAGCCCGCGCGGCGGCCACCCTCGCCTACGCCCCCTACTCGCGCTTCCGCGTGGGCGCCGCGCTGCTGTTCGCCGATGGCGCGGTGGTCAGCGCCGCCAATGTCGAGAACGCCAGCTACGGCCTGTCGCTGTGCGCCGAAACCACGGCGGTGGCGCAAGCCATGGCCGCCGGGCGGCGCGGCGGTCTGCTGGCCGTGGCGGTAAGCGGGCCCGACGCCGAGGAAATCAGCCCGTGCGGCCGGTGCCGACAGGTGCTGAACGAACTTGCGGCTTTGGATGGCAGCGATCCGCTGGTGTTGGGTGAAGGAAAGCAGGGCACGCGCGAATGGCGCTTGTCGGCGCTGCTGCCCGATGGGTTTGGGCCGGATTCGCTGGCTTAAAGTCTGGCTAAAGCTGCCTGCCAGCAAACGACCCCATTGCAATTGCCAGGCGAACGACACGGTGCCGGCGTAACCCTGGTCCGCGATGCGAGACGGCGGCCCGCGCGGTTGCCGAAACGGCCCGCGTCGATACGACCGACGTCGATGGCGAAAAGAATGACCCGATTTTGCCCGATTCCGCGCTGATCCTGTTGGGAACAATCGATCCAAACTGATGCAGCAAGGAAGAGGGGCAGGATGATGAGTAACGGGAAATTGGCTGAGTTCTGCATCAGAGCGGTGATACTGGTGACCTTGCTGGCAGGATGTGGCAGCCAGGATAACCTTGATGGTGATCCAGCGATTGCCGACATCCAGCTTGCTGCTGAAGTCGATGTGGCACCCGTGACTGCGGGCGATCCGCAGCCGGACGGCGCACAACAGGCACTGGAAGGTCTGTTTCAGATCAGACAGGAACAGTGCCAGAGTGGTAACCAGCTGGCCTGCAATTCCCTGGCGGAATTTTCGGGTCACAGTCAGCATTTGGCGCAATGGAGCCAGGCCTGTCAGGCTGGCGATAGCGGCTCATGCGCGTCTTACAGGGACCTCTCGGAACAGGTCTTCACCGCCTATTCTGAAAGCGCTGCGGTCATGCGACAGGGCGAGGAAGCAATGGCGCAGATGGATGCCTGGCGCGCGCAAATGAACCGGAATGCCGCTGCAAGCATGGAGACCCTTCGCGCGCAAGGTGCAGCGGGTCAGGCCGCGCATGAATCACGCCAGCAGGCATACGGGGCGATGAACGACGCCTGGCAAGCAGGGCAGGATGGCGGCGACATCGCCCAACAACAGCGCATCGACCAGATCTACGAACAGGAACGCTGCGCCGACGGCACGGTCGTGTCGATCCACACTGGTTGCTGAGCCGTGCCCGACAGGACGGCGGTCCATCCATCGACTGGGCGCGGATATGGCACCATAGTCGACATCGCCCGCGCTGCCATCCTCGTGGCGGGCGCCGGTCATGGCAGGTCCGCCGCCGCCCGCCCGCGTGCCGCCACCAGCTCGTCCACGGCGCGCAATTGCTCGACGTAGCGCACATAGGCCGCGTCGAGGCAGCCGGCGTTGTAGCGGTATTGCTTCACCCGCTCGCCGAAGCTCAGCGTGAGCTCGCCATAGACCTGGTCGGTGACCCGATTCTTGCAGTGCGTGTCGTCGGGCGCGGCGCCTGGCAGCCGGGAAAGGCTGGCGGCGAGCGTGGCGGCGGCTTGTGGATCTGCGGGCAGCGCGTGCGTGGTGGTGACCCGGTCGTTGAACTGCCCATTGCGCGGCGTGCTCTCGCTCCAGGTGCCGCTGCCGTCGGCCTCGACTGTCCACGCGGTGAGCGGGTGGCCCCAGCTGTTCATCGTGAAGCTGGCGCTGGTCCAGGCGGGTGCGGGTGTCTGGGTCGGCGGCAAGGGGGTGGTGCAGGCCGACGCGAGTGCGATCATGCCGAGGGCGAGCAGGCGGCGGGCGCGGGTCATGGCAAAAGGTCCTTTCCTACAGCCCCCGCGCTGTGCCAGCGCTGGAAAGCTCTTTGACTTGTCCGGCCCCCACTTCCACCGCGCGGACCCGTTGCGCCCTTTGGCCGCAAAAGACCCACCCGCTCGCATGTGTTTCATCATCTAAACGCGGTTGTCGCAGGTCAGCGAATCACTTTTGCTCAAGCCATTCGAGCAGCGCGCCGAGGCAATCGCGGCCAAGCAGCTTGCTCCGCTCCGGACTCCAGCCCTGCGCCTCGTCGGGCATCGGCGCGTGGTCCTTGAACGGCATTTCCAGCGTCATCGCCACTGCGCCAAAGCGCTCGGCCAGCTGGTTGGTGCTCATCGCCAGGTTGGCCTTGCCGGGACCGGCCACCGGATAACCCTGCTTGGTCTGGAAGTCGGGCGTGCGGCGTTCGAGGATGGCGCGGAAGCGGGCATAGCCTTCGCCCTGCGCCTCGGTCCAACCGGGGATGCCCTCGAACCCGGCGAGGAAGTTGGCGGCAATCGCCTCGTCACCGTGGACATCGATGGCGAAATCGACGCCGGTTTCATCCATCGCGTTGCGGATCGCGAGGACCTCGGGTGAGCGCTCGGCCGTCGGCGCGGCCCACTCGCGGTTGAGGTTCACGCCGGCCGCATTGGTTCGCAAGTGCCCGCGGACCGAGCCGTCGGGATTGCAGTTGGGCACCAGGTGGAACGTGCACAGCTGGCGCAGGCGGCGGGCGACGGGATCGGCCTCATCGCACAGCAGTTCGAGCGCGCCTTCCATCCACCATTCCGCCATCGATTCGCCCGGGTGCTGGCGGGCGTAGAGCCAGACCTGCTTGTCGCCGTCGCCCAATTCGAGGCAGTCGATGGTCCGTCCGTCGAGGCTGAGCCCCAGAGTGCGATGGGAAACGCCCGGTTCGGCGGCGACCTCGGCCACCAGATCGAGGTGCCGCTCATGCGAATAGGGCGCGAAGTAGGCGAACCAGGCGAGGTCGCCCAGCGGCTGATGGCGGATCGTCAGGGTGCCACCAAGTTCGGCCTTGTCGTATGCGGTCTCGGCGCGGGCCCAATAGTCGCGGTCCTCGGTCACACATGCGCGGTAGCCGGGCCAGCCTTCAGGATAGGCCGACTGGGCGAGGCCGGTGATCTTCAGTTCCACCGCACGGCCCGCGCAGCCCGAGACGCGGAAGTGGAACCACTGGAAAAAGTCGCTCTGGTGGTCCTTGCGGATGGCCAGGCGGGCCGAGGTGCCGGACAGTTCCAGCACCTCGATATTGCCGCTATCGAAGGCGGCGTTGATCGCGATGTCGTTCATTCGACCTCGATAGTCTCTCCCGATGTGCCGGGAAAGCCCTCGAACAGCGCGGTGGCCACGCGGGTGGCGGCGGGGGCATCGTCCGCAAAGTCGCTGTTGGCGGTGGCGACGAATTGCGCACGACCCTCCCACAGGTTGCCCGGCGCATCGCTGCTGCGGATGGTGACCAAAAGCTGACGCTCGATCCGTTCTGCAGGCGGACCGTTGAGGTTGATGCCCACGCCGAGGCCCACGCCCGAGCCATACGAGCCAAGGCCCGCATTGCCGCCGACCGAAACCGGGTTGCGGCGCTCGGGCTGGACGCTCTCCTCGCGCAGGCCGATGGTCGCCACTTGCGCGCCCATGTCGGGAACGACGCGATAGCCAAGTCGCTCAAGCTCGGTGGCGACGGCGGCGCGATAGATGCCGAATTCGAGACCGTCGTCCATGCCCGGCGCGGGTCGCAGCGCGATGGTCCCCTGACCCAGCCGGGCCGAAGGGGCGGCAAAGCGCGTCACCTCGACCGGCGAGACATAGGCTGGCGCTGCGCAGGCGGACAGCAAAACGGCCGCTGCCGCAGCGCTCGCGATTAATGCAAGCTTCGCATTCTTTTGATAGGTGACCTGTCCCATGAGCACATCCTTTCCCGTTCTCGTCACCGGCGGCGCCGGCTATATCGGCAGCCATGCCGTCCTCGCCTTGCGCGACCGCGGCACTCCGGTTGCCGTAATCGACAACCTGTCGACCGGCTTCCGTTTCGCCATACCCGAGGGCGTCGCTTTCTACGAGGGCGACATTGCCGACGAGGACCTGCTGCTGCGGATCTTCCGCGAACAGCAGATCGGTGCAGTGATGCATTTCGCCGGGTCGATTATCGTTCCCGAAAGCGTCACCGACCCGCTCAAATACTACCTCAACAACACCGTAAAGAGCCGCGCGCTGCTTGAGGCCGTGGTCAAGGCAGGCGTGCGGCACGTCATTTTCTCAAGCACCGCAGCGACTTATGGCATTCCCGCTGTCTCGCCGGTGAATGAGGACGTGCCCAAGGTGCCGATCAATCCCTACGGCTGGTCGAAGCTGATGACCGAGCAGATGCTCGCCGACACCGCCCATGCCCATCCGATGAACTACTGCGCGCTGCGCTATTTCAACGTCGCCGGGGCCGACCCGCAGGTGCGCAGCGGGCAATCGACCGCCGGAGCCACGCACCTGATCAAGGTGGCGGTGGAAGCGGCGCTGGGCCTGCGCGACAGCGTGGGCGTGTTCGGCACCGATTACGCTACGCCCGATGGCACCGGGGTGCGCGACTACATCCACGTCAGCGACCTTGCCGCCGCGCACGTGCTGGCGCTCGACGCGCTGGTCGAGCAGCCAGAGCGCTCGCTGACGATGAACTGCGGCTATGGCCGGGGCTTCTCGGTGCTCGAGGTGCTCGACGCGGTCGACCGGGTGACCAACCTCAAGCTCAACCGCGTGTTCGGCCCGCGTCGGCTGGGCGATGCCGATTCGCTGGTCAGCGATCCGTCGCGGATCAAGGCGACGCTGCCGTGGGCGCCGCGCCATGCCGATCTCGACCAGATCGTGCATCATGCGCTGGCGTGGGAGCGCAAGCTGGCGACCTTACGCCCGTCGGCCTGATTTCGGCGCCGCGCGGGCGACTTTGCCCGTTGACTTTGGGCAGCCGCATGCGTAACCGCGCCTCCAAGAAGTCCGGCATCGGAGCAGCCTCCGGTGCCACTTGTTTTTCAGGAATGGTGTCATGAAAGTCGTCAACAGCTTGAAGTCGCTCAAGGGGCGTCACCGCGATAACCGCGTGATCCGTCGTCATGGCCGCGTTTACGTGATCAACAAGACCCAAGGCCGCTTCAAGGCCCGCCAGGGCTGATGCCGGTGCATTCCTCGCGATTCGCTCGCGGGGTCGGTCTTTTGCAAAGCCCCCGCCACAACGGGGGCTTTTTGCATGTCTGACGAAGAGACAATCACACCCAGCGCCGTGGTGTTCGATGTCGGCAACGTATTGTTCCACTGGGACCTGCGCTTCTTGTTCGACAGGGCAATCGCCGATCCCGCCCGGCGCGCGCATTTCCTTGGCGAAGTGCTGACGTTCGAATTCCACATCCGCCACGACGAGGGCGAGGAACTGGCCGACATGGTGGCCGAGCTGCTCGCGCTCTATCCCGATTACGCGCCCGAAATCGCCGCCTATGCCAGCCGCTTCAACGAGACGGTGGGCGGCCCGGTGGCCGACGTGCACGATCTGGTCGAGCGGATCGCCGCGCACGGTGTGCCGCTGTTTGCGCTGACCAATTTCGGCACCACGTTCTGGGACGGGTTCTATCCGACCGAACCGATCTTCCGCCACTTTGCCGACATCGTCGTTTCGGGCCGCGAGAAGCTCGCCAAGCCCGATCCGGCGATCTACCGGCTGGCCGAGACCCGCTTCGGCCTGCCGCCCCACGCCCTCTTCTTCATCGATGACCGGGCCGAGAATATCGCCGCCGCACGCGCACGCGGCTGGCACGGCCACTTGTTCACCGATGCTGCTGCGCTTGAAGCGGACCTCAAGCTGCACGGCCTGCTCGCCTGAACGAAAACAGGCCCCGGCGCCGTAGCGCCAGGGCCCAGTTGGGTCCCGGGAATGGAGTGGCCCGGGCAATCCAAATTGGCAATCAGGCGTTGCAGCGTGCCAATTCGTCGCTGGCCAGCGCGACGCCAGCCACTTCGAAGCTGACGATCGCGCCCACTTCCTGATGCAGTTCGCGGCACATGCGCAGCGGACGCGTGCCGGTGCGCGGCGCGGTGCAGCTGGCTTCGGCACAACGCCACACCACGCCGCCGGCAACGGTGCGGGCCTGCGCTGCGGGAGTGGCGAGCTGGGCACGGAAGTGTGGCCCCTCGCCCTGCGCCGCAAGGTTCAGCGGAGCAAGGCCCAGGCCCAGGGTCACCGCCACAAGGGCCATAGCGGGGCGGCGAAGGATCGAGCGGACGGTCATGACGAACTCCTGAGCAAAAGTTGCATTGAACAACTAGTTTCGAAACGCTACCTATATCGACACGTTGCGCAATGCAACCCACTTTGGCGCATTGGGCCAAAGATTTTGGTTTTGTGGCGATTGGCTGTAGGATCGGCCGCAGACGGGTGACGGATTGATGGGTAAACTGCGCGAGCCTCTGAAGGAAATTGCCACCTGCGGGCTCCCGTCGGCGCTTGAGGTGATGGGTGAGCGCTGGTCGTTCCTGCTGCTGCGCGCCGCGTTCAACGGGCTCAAGCACTTCGAGGAGTTCTCGCATGAACTGGGGATCGCGCGCAATATCCTGTCCAACCGGCTGACCCGGCTGGTCGAGCATGAAGTGATGACCCGCCAGCCCTGCGCCGATGACCGGCGCAAGGTGGAATACTGCCTCACACCCAAGGGGATCGACCTGCTTCCCGCCATGCTCGCCTTGCGCCAGTGGGGCGAACGCTATGGCGAGAATGTGACTTCGGAACTGGTGCTGGTTGATGCCCGCGATGGTGAGCCGGTGTCACCGATCACCATCCACGCCGCCGACGGGCGCGAATTGGGCTGGCACGACCTGGCATGGTGCCACCACGATCACGTGGGCAAGAAGGTGGCCGACTGCTGCTAGACCCTGTTTCAGCGGTCAGGCAAGATGCTCGACGAGGATCTTGCAACCCAGCCCGATCAGCACAACCCCGCCAACCATCTCCGCCAAGCGGCCGAAGCGCTGTCCGATCCTTGCGGCGAACCAGTATCCCGGCACGCACAGCGCGGGGGTGACCGCAGCGATTACCAGGCAGGCAAACCACACAGGCACGCCCAGCAGATCGAGCGTGAGGCCCGCCGCTGCGGCATCGATGCTGGTGGCAACGGCGGCGGCGGTGAGCGCGTGCCAGTAGCTCGCGCCCTGCCCGGCCCCTGCAGGCGAGCCTTGCTCTGCGTCACCCAGCGCGGCCAGGATCATGCGCACACCGAGGAAGCCGAGCAATCCGAAGGCGATCCAGTGGTCGACGGCTTCGATCAGCCCCGCGAACAACGCGCCCAGCGCCCAGCCGATCAGCGGCATGATCCCTTGCGCCAGCCCGAAGGCAAGGCCGGTATCGAGCGCCGGACGCAGCCGGTGCGGCCCGGCCACGCCGCGCGCAATACTGACCACCAGCGCATCCATCGCCAGTGCCAGAGCAAGCAGGAAGAGCGCGGTCATCAGGCGAGAGCCGGATCAGGCACGGGGAACCTGTCGCCGATAGCTGAGCGCCTCGGCGACGTGAATGCGCGTCACCCCATCGCTGCCCGCGAGATCGGCCACGGTGCGCGCCACGCGCAGCATGCGGGTGTACGAACGGGCCGACAAGCGCATCGCTTCCGCCGCCTGCAGCAACAGCTTGCGCCCGGCTTCGTCAGGTGTGGCGTGACGTTCGAGCGCTTCACCCTCCAGCTCGGCGTTGGAGCGCACCCCGCGCGCCACTTGCACCGCGCGCGCCTGCGCCACCCGCGCGGCGACCTCGGCGCTGCCCTCGGCGGGTGGCGGCAGCGACAGGTCGGCGGCGGATACCGGATCGACCTCGACGTGCAGGTCGATCCGGTCGAGCAGCGGGCCGGATACCTTGCCCTGGTAATCGGCCGCACAGCGCGGCGCACGGCTGCACGCCAGCGCGGCATCGCCCAGATGGCCGCAGCGGCACGGGTTCATCGCCGCGACCAGTTGCACCCGCGCTGGAAAGGACACATGGGCATTGGCGCGGGCGACATCGACCTTGCCCGTCTCGAGCGGCTGGCGCAGCGAATCGAGCACCGCGCGCTGGAATTCGGGCAGTTCGTCGAGGAACAGCACCCCCAGATGCGCCAGGCTGACCTCGCCCGGCCGCACGCGCAAGCCGCCGCCGGTCAGTGCCGCCATCGAAGCCGAGTGGTGCGGTGCACGGAACGGTCGGGTGCGGCTGATCTTGCCACCCTCCAGCGTCCCCGCAACCGAGGCGACCATGCTGACTTCCAGGGCTTCGGCAGGCGACAGCGGCGGCAGCACGCCGGGCAGACAGGAGGCGAGCAGGCTTTTGCCCGCACCCGGCGGGCCGATCATCAACAGGTTGTGCCCGCCAGCCGCGGCGATCTCCAGCGCGCGCTTGGCGACTTCCTGGCCTTTGACCTGCTTCAAGTCAGGGCCGTAACTGGGCTCATCGACTTCGCCCGGCGCGGGTTCGGGCAGGCGACTGGTGCCCTTCAGATGATTGAGCAGGCTGACCAGATCGGGTGCGGCGATCACCGGAATGCCGCTCGCCCAGCGCGCCTCCGCCCCTTGCGCGGCGGGACAGATCAGGCCCCGCTCGGTCTCGCTGGCGTGGAGCGCGGCAAGCAACACGCCGGGCGATGCGACCACCCGGCCATCGAGCGCCAGTTCGCCAACGGCCACGAAGTCGTGCAATTGTTCGGCATCGGTCACACCCATCGCGGCCAACAAGGCGAGCGCTATCGGCAAGTCGTAATGGCTGCCTTCCTTGGGCAGGTCTGCGGGCGACAGGTTCACCGTGATGCGCTTGGGCGGCAAGGCCAGCCCCATGCTGGCGAGCGCCGATTGCACCCGCTCGCGGCTTTCGCCCACCGCCTTGTCGGGCAGGCCGACCACGGCAAAGCGCGGCAGCCCCGCCGCCAATTGGCACTGGACCTCCACCGGACGAGCCTCAAGCCCGAGATAGGCAACCGTTTGGACCAGCGCGACCACGACAATTCCCCTTCGCGGCCAAGTTGATAGCGCCAGCGACCCACTTGTCGAGCGCGTGACATGGTGAATCCGCCGGAAACCGTGTTTGGTTACGAACCGGGAAGGGGCGCGGGCCGATTCTGTGGCCATGCGCCGTCTTGCTATCCTCGCCACCTTGATCGCTTCGCAGCTGGCCCTGCCGGCGGCGGCGCAGACCTATACCTATGAGGAAGTGACCGAGACTTGGGTCGACAGCGGCGCCCAGCGCTTCGTCTCGCCGCAACTGGCGCAGGCCGAGCGCGCGGCAATCGCCGCTTACGGCCCGTTCCGCGTGATCGATGGCAGCCATGCCGCGCTGGTCGGCATCACCGACAGCTACAGCCCGGCCGAATTTGCGCAGATGCTGGCCGATTTCCCGGCAATCGCCACGCTCTTGTTCATCGATTGCCCCGGCACTTACGATGACCGTGCCAACCTGCGGCTGGGCCGGATGATTCGCGACCACGGCCTGGCGGTGGAGGTGCCCGAAGGGGGCTCGGTCCGCTCGGGGGCGGTCGAACTGGTGCTCGCCGGAAGCAGCCTGACCATTGCCGATGGCGCCGAATTCGCCGTCCACTCGTGGCTCGACGACCGCGGACTCGGCGCCTGGGACTATGCCCCCGATTCGCCCGAGCACGCCAAATACCTCGATTATTATCGCGAAATGGGTATGAGCCGCGAGGCAGCGGCCAGTTTCTATGCCATGACCAATTCGGTGCCGTTCGAATCGGCGCTGTGGCTCGATGGCCGCGAGATGCGCGGTTGGATGCAACCGGACCTGTCACCCGCGCCCCTGCCGCAAGCGCCTCGGATGGCCTATCTTGCTCTGCCTGATCTTGACTTGATGACTGCGCTCAACTAACGCGCGCCCATCTGCAAGGCCGCCCGTGCTGGCGGCCCTATTTGTTTTTGCTTTTCGAGGTACCTTTGTCATGAAGCGCACTTTCCAGCCGAGCAACCTGGTGCGTGCTCGCCGCCACGGCTTTTTCGCCCGCAAGGCCACTCCGGGCGGTCGCAAGATTCTGAACGCCCGTCGTCGCCAAGGTCGCAAGACGCTCTGCGCCTGATTCGTTGCGAAGGGCCATCCGGCCCTTCGTCCTCGGCGCTATTCCCTCCGCTGCGCTTCGGGGCACCTGCGGGCGGCCGGTCGGCCTTGCGGGCTGCTAGTCGCAGCCCGTTTTCGTTCCTATATGCCGCGCCGTGACACTTTTGGTCCTCACCAAGCGGGCGGATTTTCTGGCCGCCAACCGTGGCTTGCGCAATGCGCGGCCCGGTTTCGTGCTGCTCACGCGGCCGAACGACGGCCTTGGCCTGCGCTGCGGCATCACGGTGACCAAGAAGATCGGCAATGCCGTGGTGCGCAATCGCATGAAGCGGCGCTTTCGCGAGTTGCTGCGGGCCGTTCTTGCGGATCAGGGCCTGCCCGATCACGACCATGTGCTGATCGGGCGCGAAGGCGGGGTGGAGCGTGACTTTGCGCGGATGCAGGCGGAACTGGTCTATGCGCTCGAATCCGCCCGTGCGGGCAAGGGCGAAAAGGCCCGAAGCCCCAGATCCGGGCCTCGCCGTGCCGACGGTTCGCCCAAGGTCCACGGTCGTTGAAGCGGGTGCTGATCCTGCTCGCGCGTGGCTGGCAACTGGGGCCCAGCAGGGTGCTGCCGCCCTCTTGCCGCTACCAGCCAAGCTGCAGCGCCTACGCTATCGACGCGCTGCAAAAGCATGGTGCAATCAAGGGTGGATGGCTGACGGTGAAGCGTCTATTGCGCTGCCACCCTTGGGGGGGACACGGATATGATCCGGTGCCATAAGCCCGCCGGTTCGTGGGTGAGGTCGATACAATTGCCTAAGAATTTGCCGGACGGGAAATCAGCTTGAGTAACCAGCGCAACCTTATCCTCGCCATCGTGCTGAGCCTTGGCCTGTTATTCGGCTGGCAATTCCTGATGGAGAGGTTCTACCCGCCAGAGGAAGTGCCCGTGGCCCAGGCCGCCGTCACCTCGCAGGAAACCGTCGACGCGCCGGCGGCCGAAGCCTCCGTGGCACACAATCTCGCGGCCGAGCTGGCCAACCCGGCGCGGGTGAAGATCGATGCCCCACTTCTCGAAGGCTCGATCAACCTCGTCGGCGCGCGGGTCGACGATATCGAATTCCGCAAATATCGCGAATCCATCGCGCGCGACAGCGGCCCGGTGCAGTTCATGGCGCCGCTGGGCACCGCCAAGCAGCACTTCGCCCGCTTCGACTGGGTGGGTGAAGGCGTGGCCGTGCCTGGGCCGCAGACCGTATGGACCAGCGGTGGAGGAACCCTGACGCCGACCACTCCGGTGAAGCTCAGCTGGAACAACGGCCAGGGCCAGCTGTTCGAGCTGACGTTCTCGATCGACGAGCATTACATGATCTCGGTCGAACAGGCGGTCAGCAATCTCGGCAACGGATCGATTGCGCTGCGCCCGCGCGCGCTGATCAACCGCACCAGCCTGTCCGCCGATCGGAGCAACTTCAACGTCCATTCGGGGCCGCTGGCCGCCATCGACGGCGCGGTCGATTTCGACTGGGACTACGATGAAGTGTCCGAGGAACTCACCAAGCAGCGCGCGGCCGGCAACACCGGCGCGCTGCAGCTGCCGGGCCGCCCGGGCTGGATCGGCTTTACCGATATCTACTGGATGTCGGCGCTGATCCCCCAGCCCGGTGCCCCCTCGCTGGCCTCCATTGCCGAGGCCGGGACCGATAAATATGCGGCCGTCCTGCTGTACGATACAGTCACCGTTCCGGCGGGTCGCAAGATCGCCCGCACCACACGCCTGTTCGCCGGCGCCAAGGAAAGCGCGGTGCTCAACGCGTACCAGGACCAGGGCGTCGAGCAGTTTGGCCTGGCGATCGACTGGGGCTGGTTCCGCTTCATCGTCAAGCCGATGGAACAGTTCCTGCTGTTCCTGTTCGGCATCACCAAGAACTTTGGCCTGGCCATCATCCTGCTGACCGTGGTCGTGCGCGGGCTGATGTTCCCCATCGCCAACAAGCAGTTCGCCTCGATGGCGCAAATGCGTGCGGTGCAGCCCAAGATGAAGGCGCTGCAGGAGCGCCACAAGGAGGACAAGGGCCAGCTGCAGCAGGAAATGGCCAAGCTGTACAAGGAAGAGAAGATCAATCCGCTCGCCGGATGCCTGCCGATCTTCCTGCAGATGCCGATCTTTTTCGCGTTGTACAAATCGCTGCGCGTGGCGGTCGAGATGCGCCACCAGCCGTTCTACGCGTGGATCCACGATTTGTCCGCGCCCGATCCACTGCACATCCTGAACCTGTTCGGCTTGCTCGATTTCACCCCCACCAGCTTCCTGGCCATCGGTCCGCTGGCGGTGCTGCTGGGCCTGACCATGTGGCTGCAGTTCAAGCTCAACCCGGCGGCGACCGATCCGATGCAGCAGCAGGTGTTCATGATCATGCCGTGGATGATGATGTTCGTCATGGCGCCGTTCGCGGCGGGCTTGCTGATCTACTGGATCACTTCGAATATCCTCACCGTGGCGCAGCAGAAATATCTCTATTCGCGCCATCCGCAGCTCAAGGCCCAGGCCGCGGCTGGATCCGCGCAGGAAGCCGGATGACCGACGCTGTCCCTGACGACGATGCGGAAATGGTGGAAGCGGCGCGCCGGCTGTTCGCCGGGCCGGTGACGTTCCTGCTGTCGGCGCCGCAGCTGCATTTCCTGCCCGATGCCGATTTTCCGGAGGTCGCCTTTGCCGGTCGTTCGAACGTCGGCAAGAGCTCGCTGATCAACGCGGTCACCGGGCGCAAGGCGATCGCCCGCGCCTCGGTCACGCCGGGGCGGACGCAGGAGCTGAACTTCTTCGACGTGGGCGACCCGCCAGTGTTCCGCCTCGTGGACATGCCTGGCTATGGCTTTGCCAAGGCGCCGGTGAAGGTGGTGGAGAAGTGGCGTGGGCTGGTCCGCAGCTTCCTGCGCGGGCGCGTGGTCCTCAAGCGCACCATGCTGCTGGTCGATGCCCGCCACGGCTTCAAGGACAGCGACCGCGAGATGATGAAAATGCTCGATGAGGCAGCAGTGGGCTACCGCGTGGTGCTGACCAAGGCTGACAAGATCAAGGCGAGCGAGCTGGCGGCGGTGACTGCAGCGGTTACCGAAGAAGCGCGGCGGCACGTCGCCGCCCATCCCGATATCGCGGTGACCTCGGCCGAACTGGGCATGGGCATTGCCCAACTGCGCGCTGCCATCCTGGCCGACATGCAGAGCTGAATTGACGGGGCAGAACGCTCTGTAACCCTACGGCAGACGTAAAAAAGGGTGCCCGAAGGCACCCTTTTTGATCAGCTTAGCGGACTCAGTGACCGCCGAGGAGCCAATCCCAAAAACCACGACCCATTACCCGTCTCCTTGTTTAGACGGGTTAGTTATTGATTAACCAAGCTTGTTTGTAAAGTCTAAACCATGTTCGTTAATCTCTCATTTGGCTTAAGCTTATGGAATTGCAGCACTTCCTCTAACGGGACGGGGCGCGAAATGCCGAATCCCTGGGCCACCAGGCACCCCGCATCACGCAATTTGGTTAAGGTTGCGGCGTTTTCGACCCCCTCGGCGACCACGGTGATTCGCAAATCCTTGCCCAGTTGCAACACGTTACGCACGATGGCGTAGGCCTTGGGATCATCCTTCATCGCGGCGATGAACAGGCGATCGATCTTGAGTTCGCCGAACGGCAGCCGCTGCAACGCCTCGAGGCTGGCGGCGCCGACGCCAAAATCGTCCATCGAGATCTTCGGCCCCAGCGCGGCCAGATCGCCCAGCACCTCTGCCGCGCGATCGAAATCAGAGATGCGATAGGTCTCGGTGATCTCGAGGATCAGGCGGCGCGGATCAAATCCGGTCTCGTGCAACACCTCGCTGACCATCGCCACGATCTGCGGTTCGTGCACCAGAGTCGACGAGATGTTGACCGCCACGGGAATTTCCAGCCCATATTCGGCGAACTGGTTGCCCGCACGGCACGACTGCGTCAGCGCGTGGCGGGTCAGGTGGGTCATCCGTCCGGCGTCTTCGCACTGGCGGATGAAGTTGTCGGGGGCGATCAGGCCCTTCACCGGGTCGCGCCAGCGCACCAGCGCTTCCACGCCCACTATGTCGCCGGTCTGCACCAGCACCTTGGGCTGATAGATCATGTATATCTCGCCGCTCGCCAGCGCCGCATCGATGCGCGCCTGCAGCGAGATGTTCCAGATCAGATCCTCGTCGCTGGTCGATTCGGCGATGACGATTGGCTCGTAAGTCTCGGTCGTGCGCTCTGCCGCCTCGATCGCTGCGGCCAGGCGGCGCGCGATGTTGGGACTGGGCGTGATGTCGACCCCGAAGGTGATCCGCACGTCCACCTGATGGTCGCCCACCAGCAGCGGCGAGGAAAACAGCGCGCGCAGGCCTTCAAGGTGTTCGCGGATCAGCCCCGGCTCTTTCTCGGGAAAGGCCCAGGCGATCAGGTGCCCCGGGCCCATGTAGACGACTGCATCCTTCTTGACCGCCTTCAGGCGGGCGATCAGTCGCAGCATGTATTCGGCGTGCAGTTCGCGCGGCAGGGTGCGCTTTACTTCCTCGAAGCGGTGAATGCGCGCGACGATGATCGCCTGCGCGCTTTCGGCTATCTGCGCTTCGCCTTCCATCGCGGCGAAAGTGGGCAGCTTGGTCTCGGGATCGATCAGGCGCAGTGTGCTTTGCCATTTGGCCCGCAGACGCAAACCGGCGAAAACGAGCAGTCCCACAAGCGCGCCGGAGAGGCTGACCGGCACGGCTGTCAACGCTGCGATCACAGTTGCCAGTGGGAGCCCAAGCGCCAACAGAAGGTATCCGGCATACCGCCAGCGCGTGATCGAGAGGCGGGCGATGAACTGCAGTGCGATCAGCACGAACAGCAGAACCGTCAACCCGTCAATCGACTTGGTAAAGCCAGCCTTCAACGTCTCCGCAGCATAGATGTCCACGGTCGCGGGCGGGACGAAGCGGTGGCCCGGTATGTTGTAGGTCTGACCCGGCCTGGGGTCCCGGTAGCCGATGACGACAATCTTGCCCCGCAGGCTGCTTGACGTCGCGTTCGCAGCGCCTAGCGGGCCGGTGGCTTCGGAGATATCGGCGAGATCGAAGGCCGGGATGGAACTGCGCGAAAAACCGTAATTGATCCGGTCGCGCTCGCGCCCGGTGGACCGTCCGGCCATCGACACGTGAAACGCGGGGATCTGCTCGCCGTCGTCCTGGAAGCTTTCACGCAGCTCCCAAGTATAACCCATGTAGTTGCGCCACCGCCAGGTGCCTACCGCAGGTACGTGCTGGGCAATCTGCGGGACGTTTCTTTCCAGAACTGGATCGCCGTTTAATTCGACGGACATCCCGCGGACGAGGAAGGCCTTGCCTCCAAACGCCTGCAGCGCGGAATTCAATTGTTCGTCAGCCGCGGCAGTCGATGGTCGCTGGAACATCATGTCCAGATAAACCCGTTCTACCCCTGCAGCGCGCATTGCATCGAGCGTGCGGGCCAGTTCCACCCGCCGTTCCGGTTGGGCCGGATCGGTCAAGTCCTCGGCGGAGCCGACATAGGCGATGTCGCCGGAAACCTCGAAATTGGCGAGATTGGTGATGCGCGACTGGAACACCCAGGTCAGTTCGTCGAGCGGGATCAGCAGTGTGGAAATCGACAGGACAAGCGCCACCAGTCCCGCCCAGGTGGCGTGGCTGATGCGCTCCGTGGCGCCATTGTGTTCCTTGCCGTCTGGCATGTGCTGGAACCTTGTTCACCTTTTCCGGCGCCCAAATGCGGGCGTGCAGGACTTTTCCTAGGCCCACGATGGTAAACAAACCCCTGCCAGATCACCGATTGCGGGGTTTGCCTTAACCCTTTTGCGGGACCCGTTCAGGCTCGACACCGCGCACATGAACGGATACGAGGTGGCCGGGCAACAACGGGAACACCATGAAGCTGATCGTCGGCAACCGGAATTACTCCAGCTGGTCGTTGCGCGGCTGGCTGGCCGCCAAGCAATCAGGCCTCGGCTTCGAGGAACTGACCGTGCCGATCTACGGCGAGGACTGGGAGGAAATGAAGCGCGCCGAGGGGGAATTCCAGCCCTCAGGCGGCAAGGTTCCCGTGCTGTGGGATGGCGATGTGGTGGTGTGGGACAGCCTCGCGATCATGGAATACCTCGCCGACCGCGTCGGACGCGAACGGTTCTGGCCCAAGGCCGATGGAGCCCGCGCCATGGCCCGGGCGATGGTCGCCGAGATGCACAGCTCATACCTCCCGTTGCGCCGCAGCCTGCCGATGAACATCCGCCTGCGTACGCAAGTGACCGATCTGCCCGATGAGGTGCGCGGCGACATCGTGCGCATCCTTGGCCTGTGGGCCGAGGCACGCGCCCGGTTTGGCGAGGGCGGGCCATTCCTGTTCGGCACCTTCTGCGCGGCGGATATCTTCTATGCCCCGGTTGTCAGCCGTTTCATCAGCTATGGCATCACCGTTCCCGGCTTCGCGCAGGCCTATATGCAGGCGATCTGGGAACACGCGTGGCTGCAGGAATGGGTCGCCAGCGCGGTGGCCGAGGAATGGACGATCAGCCAGTTCGAGATGGCGGCCCGCTAGTTCGCGATTGGCCGCTGGCTCGCGGCCTGAACGTGCAGGTCCAGTAGCCATCGATGATCTGCTGGTCCTGCCCGGCCATGGTCACGCGGAGCAGGGCGCGGTCGGGCGCGGCGGGGCCGCTGCCATCGGGTTCCTCGGTGATCCGCGCAACATCGACGATCATGCCGCCGGTGTCGAAGGTGGCCGCCTCGAAGATGGCCTCGAAACCGCCTTCGGTAACCACCCGCCCCTCGACGATTTGGCCGCCGTACTTGAGCAGCACACCGACCTTGGCTTGTGGATGGCGCAGGAACCCTGTCGCCAGCAGCAGCGGCGGCAGCGCCTGATGCGTCGCGAAGCTGCACCGTTGGTCACCCTGCAACTCGAAGCTGTCGAGTTCGTAGCCGGGCATCGGTTGCAGCGTGAACACGGGCAGGTCATCGGGCCGTGCGAACACGTCGGTCTGCGGTTCCCCAGGCCCCGGCCCAGCCTCCGCCTCCGACGACGCGGGCGCCTGCCGGCCGCAAGCGGCGGGCAGCATTGCCAGCAACGCCAGCAGCACGGTCCGTGCGGCTCCGGTTGTCATCCTCCCCATCCCCTTCATCGCCGCCTGATAGCAGCAATCGCGCCAAAACATCAAAGACCCCAAAACGTCACAGACCCCAAAACGTCACAGACCAAGGTTTAGCCGTCGGCTGACGGTGTAATCGAGTACCACGACGAGGAACCAGCTGATCACCCAGCGCGTGCGATTGAACCAGCCACCTTGCGCGCGGTGCACGGCCGGGGTGATAGCTTGTGACTGTTCGAGCTGCTCGGTGATGAAATCGCGCATGCGGTCGGCGAGGGCCGCGTCCTTGATCCGCACGACGATCTCGAGGTTCAGATAGAGGCTGCGCATGTCGAAATTGGCGCTGCCGAGATAGACCACGTCGTCGAGCACGATCAGCTTCATGTGTAGCCGCGATGGCTGGTATTCCCAGATTTGCGCGCCTGCGCGCAGCAGCGACCGGTACAGCAATCGCGCCGCGCCGATGGTCGCGCCGTTATCGGTCTTGCCCGCCAGCAGCAGCCGGGTCTGCCCTTTCGCCGCAATCCGCCGGATGCGTTTGCGCAAGCGGCGCGGCGGCGAGAAGTAAGCCATCACCAGATCCAGCCGGGCGGCGTGCACCAGATCGGTGGAGACCATCCGCGCCCAGCTCGACAAGCCCTTGGCCGGCCCGCCGATCAGCACTTGCGCCGGGTCCTCGCCGCGATGCCACGCGCCGACCGCGCGGCGTATGGCGCGAAACTGGCCGCGCGTGGTGCTGGCGAGGTGTTCCAGCCGGGCAAACCAATCATCCAGCCGGGCAACCACCGGGCCCTCGATGGTGAAGGCCAGGTCGTGCCATGCGTTGTCCCCCGGCGGCGCGAAGTAGTCGTCAGCCACGTTGAAGCCGCCCATCATGGCGATCTGCCCATCGGCCACGACCAGCTTCTGGTGATTGCGGATCAGGTAGCGGCGCGACAGGCGGGGAAGGAAGTTGCGGAAGGTCCCGCCAGCTTCGCACAAGGGCGCGAAGAAGGCTTCCTGCGTGCCGGAGCCGAAATCGTCGACGATCAGGCACACCGAAACCCCGCGCCGGGCAGCGGCGACCAACGCATCGCGCACGGCCATGCCCGATGCATCATCGGCGAAGATGTAGAACGCCACATGCAGGCTGGTCCGGGCCTCGTCGATCAGCCGCAGCAAGCGCTCCAGCCGGCCGGGCCCGCCGGCAAAGAAGTCAAGCTGATGGCCTGCCGCTGTCAGCGCGAACGGCTCTGTGGCAAGGCCAGCCGGGGCGGCGTTATCCGCAACAGACCCGGTCATGCCATCCTCCTCCATTCGCCCGGCGGCAGCGCCTTGCCCAAGTCGCGACACGCCCAAAAACCTTGACGCAAGAGGCCCGTTCGCCTAACGCGCCGCTTTCCGCACCAGCTGCTGTAACACAATTTGGAGTGCCCGATATGGCGCGCGTGACTGTCGAAGATTGCGTCGACAAGATTCCCAACCGGTTCGATCTGGTGCTGCTGGCTGCCCAGCGCGCGCGCGAGATTTCGGGCGGTGGCGAACTGACGATTGACCGTGACCGAGACAAGAACCCCGTCGTGGCGCTGCGCGAGATCGCCGAGACCACCGTGCGTCCCAAGGAACTGAAGGAATCGCTGGTGCAGAGCCTGCAGAACTTCCTGCCCGACGAGGACGACGAGGCCGACGAGATCGGCTCGCTGAGCCAGTCGGCCGAAGCCATGCGCCTGTCGGCTGCGGCGCCCACGCGCTCGACCTCGCTGGGTTCCGATTACGACGGCTGATCACCGCGCCATCGGATAGCAAGCAAAAAGGGGCCGCAGCGTAAAGCTGCGGCCCCTTTTGCATTTACGGGTCCCAGCGCCAAACCCTCAGGCCCCCTGGGGTGCCCCGCTCGAATCCGGGCCCGAACCGCCGAAGCGCTTGCCCGCCTTGGGAATGGCCGAACCGCGCACCGGTTGCACCACGGTGGAACCGCGCGGCGCATCGGGCCGGTCGATCTTGCCGCTGTCGAGCAGTTGCTGGATCTCGTCGCCGGTCAGCGTCTCGTATTCGAGCAGCGCCTGCGCCACCAGTTCCAGCTGGTCGCGATGCGTGGTCAGCAGGTCAATCGCCCGCTTGTGCGCGCCTTCGACCAGGTCGCGGATTTCAGTGTCGATCAGCTTGTTGGTATCGGCCGAATGCATCGTCCGCTGGCTACCGCCATAGCCGAGATAGCTTTCCTGCGTCTCTTCATAGAGCAGCGGCCCCAGCTTATCCGACATGCCCCAGCGGGTGACCATGTTGCGCGCCAGACCGGTGGCATACTGGATGTCCGACGACGCGCCCGAAGAAACCTTGTCGTGCCCGAAAATCAGCTCCTCGGCCACGCGCCCGCCCATGCTGACGCTGAGGTTGGCGTGCATCTTGTCGCGGTGGTACGAATAGTTGTCGCGCTCCGGCAGGCGCATGACCATGCCCAGCGCGCGGCCGCGCGGGATGATCGTGGCCTTGTGGATCGGGTCGGACGCCTCCTCGTGCATGGCGACCACGGCGTGACCGGCCTCATGATAGGCGGTCATCTTCTTCTCGTCGTCGGTCATCACCATCGACCGGCGTTCGGCGCCCATCATGACCTTGTCCTTGGCGTCCTCGAATTCCTGCATCGCCACCAGACGCTTGTTGCGCCGTGCGGCCAGCAGCGCCGCCTCGTTGACCAGGTTGGCCAGGTCCGCGCCGGAGAAGCCGGGCGTGCCGCGCGCGATGGTGCGCGGGTTGACGTCGGGCGCCAACGGCACCTTCTTCATGTGCACCGAGAGGATCTTCTCGCGGCCTTCGATATCGGGGATCGGCACCACAACCTGCCGGTCGAACCGACCCGGACGCAGCAGCGCGGGGTCGAGCACGTCGGGCCGGTTGGTGGCGGCGATGATGATAATGCCTTCGTTGGCCTCGAAGCCGTCCATCTCGACCAGCAGCTGGTTGAGCGTCTGCTCGCGCTCGTCGTTCGAATTGCCGAGGCCATGCCCGCGATGGCGGCCAACGGCGTCGATCTCGTCGATAAAGACGATGCACGGTGCGTTCTTCTTCGCCTGCTCGAACATGTCGCGCACGCGGCTGGCGCCGACGCCGACGAACATCTCGACGAAGTCCGAGCCCGAAATGGTGAAGAACGGCACGCGCGCCTCACCCGCGATGGCGCGGGCGAGCAGCGTCTTGCCGGTGCCGGGCGAGCCGACCAGCAGCGCGCCCTTGGGAATCTGGCCGCCCAGCTTGGAGAAGCGCTGCGGATCGCGCAGGAACTCGACAATTTCCTCCAGCTCCTCACGCGCTTCGTCGATGCCGGCGACATCGGCGAAAGTCACGCGGCCCTGCTTTTCGGTCAGCAACTTGGCCTTGGATTTGCCGAAGCCCATCGCGCCCGATCCGCCGCCTTTCTGCACCTGGCGCAAGGCGAAAAACGCCACACCGAGGATCAGCAGGAACGGCAGCACGTTGATCAGCATGACCATCAGCAGGCTGCCGCCATCGGGCGCAGCGCCGGTGAAGTCGACGTTTTCGCGCTCAAGCAAGGCAGGCAGCCCGGCGTCGTTGAACACGGGGATGGTCGAGAACGGTTGGTCGTTCTTGAAGTTGCCGGTGATCACATCCTGCCCGATGGTCACGTCCTTGACGCTGCCTTCGGCGACCTTCTCGCGGAACTCCGAATAGGAAATGCGGGTACCGCTCGACTGCGAGCCGCCGCCGAACAGCGAGACCACCAGCAACAGGCCCATGAAGATCGCGCCCCAGATCAGCAGGCTCTTGATCCAGGGATTGGGGGTATTTTCGGGCTCGCGGTTGTCGCTCATCGGAGGAAGCATCCTTTCAGACGGCCAATGTAGGATGCGAGCCCTGAATGGCAAGCTAATGGCGGGCGCGATTGTTAGCGCATATCAGCGCCGTGCGCGCACCAGCACCAGCCGTTCGGAGAGGTCCGCGCCCTGCTGGCCGGTGAACTGGACCAGCGCCTCGAACCCGTCGCCTTCGGCCGCCTCGGCCAGCTCATCGGGCAGGTGGCGCGCGGTCACGATCGGGCCGATACCGCGCAGTCCGGTCACCCGCTCGCTCGCCACCACGGTCACCAAAGCGCCGCCGGTCGCCCGGAAGCGTGCGACATAGGCGTAATCGCGGTAGAACACCGGCGCGGCGATGCGCATGGCCTCATCGCTGATCCAGCTGCGCTCGCTGCGCTGGTCGTGGATCTCGTCGTAGGTGTCGCCCACCCGCAGGCTGCTGTCGGCAAAGACGATATCCTCGAGCAGGCCCATTCCTGATAGCAGGCCGACATAGACCACATCGTGCGTGGCGAGCATCTCGGCGGTCACTTCCGACGCCGGGAGGACCTCGACGGCCTTGCCCTCGATCGACAGCATCGGGGCGACGTGCTGCAAGGCGTAGGCGCTCTGGAACGGCAGGTAATTGAGGCCCACGTCCTCGGCATTGGCGTATTTGTCGGGCTCGCTGCCTTGCAGTCGGAGCAAGTCCTCGCCCGAATTGACACGGAAATCGCGGATCAGGCGGCCGTTTTCAGGAATGACGGGGTCGATCTCGCCGAACAGGAAATAGTCGCCGAGCACCAGCAGCACCGGGCGATCGGAGGCGACCAGCGGGGCCCACATGTCGTTGGGGGCGGCATGGTCCCGCCCGCTGAGCCACCATCCGACTGCGAAGGCGGCCAGAACTCCAGCGGCGGCAAGCGCCAGCCAGGTGCGCGGGATTGTTCGCCATGAGTGAGGAACGGCAGGCTGCGGATTGGGCAAGTCCGCCACAGACTCCGGCACCAGCTGCAGCGCATAGATGCCGGCCGGGATCTCCAGCACGGGCGCGCCCAGCGCAGGCGGGTGATCGCGGTAATGGTCTTCCAGCTTCTTGCGCAGGCGGTGAACATAGACGCGCACGGTCGCATCATCGGCATCGGTCTCTGCCTGGCCGAACACGGCGGCAGCAATCTCCGCCTGCGTGGCCGACGAGGCAGCGGGACCGCGTTCGGCCAGGTAATCGAGCAGTTCGGCCAATCGCCCGGCCTTGCCGCCGACGCCCATCGAACGCAGCCGCGCCACTTCCGCGTGGTACGCGGCTAGGGCTACGTTACTGGTCAATTCCTGCGCCAAGCGTGCCGCTCCCCCGTCAGTGTAACGTCCTTGTAACGAGGCGATTACCGTAATTTACGTGGCGTGGCCAGAGCGGCGGGAGCAGGTGGCAGGCCACACCGGTTTACCAGTCAGGTTACAGTCTTGCCAGAGCGTCGTTTGCCCACGTTTCCCCTAGTCTCATCCCGTGCCGCGCTCCTGTTTGGCACGGCTGCCCTCGCCTGCGTCCTGACGGCCGATCCAGCCCGTGCTCAAGGGACGCAGGTCGAGGTGCAGGAGGATGGCGACGGCGATGGCGGCGGGCATGTTCATGCTGAGCGTGAGAACATCGGCGTGGTGCGTGACGGGGAAACCGGCGACGTGATCTACGTCTACGGTCGCGGCGAACAGCGCATCGGCGAGGCCGTCGCCGCCAGCGAAGGCGGCGTGTCCGGGGCCGACCTGCAGATCCGTCCGCTGCTGCGCCCCGGCGAGATTCTCGAAGCCACGCCCGGCCTGATCGCCACCCAGCACTCGGGCGGCGGCAAGGCCAACCAGTTCTTCCTGCGCGGCTTCAACCTCGATCACGGCACCGACTTCGGCCTTTATATCGATGACATGCCGGTCAACTTCCGCACCCACGGGCACGGCCAGGGTTATCTCGACGTCAACGGCCTGATCCCCGAAAGCGTGGAGCGGGTCGACTATCGCAAGGGCCCCTATCGCGCCGACACCGGCGATTTCGGCTTCGTCGGCTCGGCCTTCATCACCACCAAGGATCGGCTGCCCGAGCCCTTCGCCACAGTGGAGATCGGCTCATACGGCTACCGCCGCTTTGTCGGCGGCGCTTCGATGTCCGTCGGTAGCGGCGACCTGCTGGTGATGGGTCAGGCGAAGTACAACCAGGGGCCGTGGGAGCTGCCCGAGGACTTTGCCGGCTATTCGGGCCTGATCAAGTATTCCGCTCCGCTGGGCGACGGCGACTTCCAGATCGCTCTGCAGCTGTTCGATGCCAGTTGGGCGCCGACCGAACAACTGCCCGAGCGGCTGATCGGCACGCCGCTGTGCGCGGACAGCTATTGCGCGCTCGACAAGACCCTGCGCGGATCGACCGAGCGGCAGGTGCTGACCGCCAATTACGCGGACGATCACTGGCGCCTGACCGCCTATGGCCAGCAGTACGACTGGAGCCTGCTCAACAACTTCACCTATTTTCTCGACGATCCGGTCAACGGCGACCAGCTGCGCCAGTTCGAGCAGCGCTGGACCTATGGCGGACGGGTGGAGCGCAACGACGAGCTGACCGACCGCATCAAGCTGAAGCTGGGCACCGAACTGCGGCTCGACCGGATCGGCCCGATCGGCCTCGACCATACGGTGGGCGGCGCGCTCAACTACAACTACAACACCTTCGCCGTGCGCGAGCAATCGGCCGGGCTCTATGCCGAGGTCACCGCCGAGCCCATTGAGCGGCTGTTCGTCACCGCTGGCCTGCGCGGCGACTGGTATGGCTTCAAGACCCGCGCGCTCGACGGGATCGACGCCTGGAGCGGCGACGTCAGCGACAGCGTCCTGTCACCCAAGATCGGCGTCAACTACGAGGTAGCGGACGGCATCGCGCTCTATGCAAACTACGGCCAGGGCTTCCATTCGAACGACGCGCGCGGCGTGACCGATCCGGTCAGCCCGGCGCCGGGGCTGGTCCCGGGCGACTTCGAGGAACTGGGCTTCCGCTTCGAGCGCGGCGGGCTGATCTTCACCGGCGTCTACTGGTGGTCGAGCATTGCCAGCGAGCTGATCTACGTCGGCGACAGCGGCGCGGTCGAGCCGAGCGATCCGAGTCGCCGCCGGGGCTATGAGCTGACCGCCTTCTGGAAGCCGACCAACTGGCTGGCGATCGATGCCGTGTGGACCGGATCGCATTCGCGCTTCGTCGGCCTGCCCGAGGGCGCGAACTTCGTCCCCGGCGCACTCGACAGCGCGGGCGAGCTGGGCGCCTCGGCCGCCTTCCGCCAGTGGAACGCCTCGCTGCGGCTGCGCTATATGGGGCCGCATGCGCTGATCGAGGACAACACGCAGCGCGGTGAGCCGACCTTCCTCGCCAATGCGCGGATCGCCTGGACGCCGGACGATCTGTGGGGGCTTGAGTTCTACGG
This sequence comes from Alteraurantiacibacter sp., assembly GCA_039927835.1. Lineage (GTDB taxonomy): Bacteria > Pseudomonadota > Alphaproteobacteria > Sphingomonadales > Sphingomonadaceae > Alteraurantiacibacter. Next base: position 6,691 of record JBDSUF010000004.1, on the reverse strand, counting down.
CGAAGCGCTCAATCTGCTCGACAGCAAGGACGACGACATCGACTACTACTACGTAACGCGCTTCCCCGGCGAACCGGCCGATGGCATCGTCGGCCGCAACAGCCGCGTGGTCGAACCGCGGCAGTTCCGGCTGGGGCTGACGAAACGCTTCTGAACGAGCTTGCGGGCAGCGGGGCCATCGCGTGGACCCCGCCGCTTAACGGAAAGGCCCGGCTGCCATGCATGGCACAGCCGGGCCTTTCTCTTATCAGCAGATAGGCCTGCGCGAAGACGCACGAGCTGTGTCATGTTTCCTTGACACCGTCGCGAATCATGTCTAGTTACCTTGACATCCAATCAAGGGAGCTTGTCACCATGTCGACCGTTACTAAAAGCCTCTGCTGGGCTGTCGTGCTGATCCTGCTGGCCGCGGCCAATGCCATCGGGCTGATCACCGACCAGAACGCCAACACCATGTTCGCGGTGATCCCGGCACTGTGGGTGGCCACCACGTTCGGCGGCACCTGTTTCCGGAAGCGGGCAGCGTGAGCGCGTTGCGGCCACGGGGCATGGGCGCGGCCATGCGCCGCTATCTGACCCGCCTCGCGGTGCTGATGAGCCTCTACATCGTGATCCTGATCGGCGCCAAGCTGGCCTTCCGCTTGGTCGATCAACACGGCCCGCTGGCCTATGCCCTTGCGCTCGCCCCGGCGGTGCCGCTGATCGGCGTGTTCTGGGCGGTGTTCCGCCTGCTGGTCGAGGAGAGCGACGAATACATGCGCCTGCTGCTGGTCCGCCAGACGCTGTTCGCCACCGCCTTCTGCCTCGTCATCATGACGGTGTGGGAATGGCTGCAGAACTTCGACCTGGTGCCGCCCGGCAACGGCGGCTTCGGCACCGCGTTCTGGTGGTTTGTCGGCCTCGGCTTCGGCGGCCTGTTCAACAAGCTGACCATCGGCGATTCCGGCGCCGGATGCGGCCGCGAGCCGAAGGACGACCGGTGAACAACACCTTGCGCGTCCTGCGCGCCGAGCGTCAGTGGAGCCAGCAGGACCTCGCCGACCGCCTCGGCGTCTCGCGCCAGAGCGTCAACGCGGTGGAGACGGGCAAGTACGACCCCTCGCTGCCGCTGGCCTTCCGCATCGCCGATGTGTTCGGGCTGACGATCGAGGCGATATTCTTGCGCGATTGAGCGGGCGGTCAACGCTGCGGTGGTCAGGCAAAACTCACCGCACGCCCACCGCCGCTTCCAGTGCTTGCCGGATAAACCGCTGATAGGACATACCCCGCGCCGCCGCCGTGACCTTGACGGCATCCAGCAGCTGTTCCGAAAAACGCAGGTTGATCTGCTTTGATTTCTTGGCGAACTCAAAGGTATGCGGTCGCATTGCACCAAGAGCAAATTGCGACAGGTCGGCAGTTTCGACAAAGCCTTCAGCTTCGGCATCACTGGTGAGATGGGGCAAAGGCTTGTTCATAAGCTTCGATCTCCTTTGAATGCATATATCTGGCGCTGATCGGGCGGATGAACAGTTCGCCTTCCACCTCGCGCAGGGTAAACGCTGCCAAAATGGGCCGTGCGCCACCGCCCCTGCCAATTGCCAGAAGCCGCGTTTCCGTGGTCGAGTGCGCGGCATCGGGCGCCAGGTGGTGCGGATGAGTGAACAGCGCCTCAATCAAGGCGATGGTCAATCCGTGCTTCTGGCACTTGGCTCGATTGCCCGAATCCCATTGGAAGCCCGAAGCGGCAGTGGTGCTCATCCAGATGATGGATAGCTATTTGTATATACGTTTGTCAAGTGAGTATAGACACGAGCTCTGGCGGTCCCCCACACAGCATCTAGGCAATCGCGCTCCCCGCGCTAAGCTGCGCCAATGAAGCCCGATCCCGCGATCCTGTTCACGCCGTTTACGTTGGGTCGCACCAGGTTGCGCAACCGCTGGGTCATGCCCGCGATGCAGCGGGGGATGTGCGTCGATGGGGCACCGACTGCCGAACTGGCCGCCTATTACGCGCGGCGGGCGCAGGGGGGCACGGCGCTGATCATCGGCGAGAGTGCGGCGATCGATCATCCTTCGGCCACCATGCAGCCGACCAGCGCCTGGCTGACGCAGCGCACGCGCGACGGCTGGGCGGCCTGCGTCGACGCGGTGCGCGCCGAGGGGGCCGAGATGCTGCTGCAATTGTGGCACGAGGGCGCGATGCGGACCGATGGGCAGGCGCTCTCGGCCAGTGGTCTCGCCCATCCGGGCAAGCCGAGCGGCCGCGCGGCGACGCTGGCCGAACTGGCCGCAATTCGCGACGGCTTTGTCCGTTCGGCACTGATCGCGCAGCAGATCGGCGCCTGCGGGGTCGAGGTCCACGCCGCGCACGGCTATTTCCTCGACCAGTTCCTGTGGCACGGGGCGAACCTGCGCGACGACGGCTATGGCGGGCCGGACATGGCCCACCGCGCGCGTTTTCCGGCAGAAATTGCCGCCGCGATCCGCGCCGCCTGCGGACCCGATTTCGTCATTTCGCTGCGCTTCTCGCAATGGAAGGAGGTCGATTACGCCGCGCGCGTGGCCCCCTCGCCGCAGGATCTGGCGACGATGGCAGGGCTGTTCCGCGCGGCCGGGGTCGACGTGCTCCACGCCAGCACGCGGCGCTTCTGGGAAGCCGAATGGGATGGAGATGCGCGCAACCTGGCGGGCTGGACCAAGGCTGCGGCGGGCGGCCTGCCGGTGATCACGGTCGGCTCGGTCGGGCTCGACACCGATGTGATGGACGTGTTCATGCACGGCGTCGATCCGGGCGCGCGCGTTGGCGAAGCAATCGACGAACTGGCGCTGGGCATGGCCTCGGGCCACTTTGACCTGGTCGCCGCCGGTCGCGCGCTGATCGGCGATCCCGATTTCGTGGCCAAGGTGGCGGCAGGGAACTACGCCGCCATCCGCACATTCCGGCGGGACGATCTGGGCCAGCTCGAATGGGACCTGTCGATCGTCGAGGACGCCCACGGAACACAACACGCATGATCCTGCCAACCCGCACCGTCGAGAAGCCCTGGGGGCGCACCGACTTGCCCGCGCCGTTCGCCAATCCCGCCGGGACCCGGATCGGCGAGATCTGGTTCGAGCCGCCGGAAGACCTGCCGCAACTGCTGATCAAATACATCTTCACCAGCGAGAAGCTGTCGGTGCAGGTCCACCCCAGCGACGCGCAGACGCAGGCGCTCGGGCTGGGCCGGCAGGGCAAGGAGGAGTGCTGGCTGGTGGTCGATGCCGGACCGCAAGCCGTGCTCGGCGTGGGTTTCGAGCGTGAGATCGACAGCGACACGATGCGCGAGGCGGCGCTCGACGGGTCGATCGAGAACCTGCTGGTGTGGCACAAGGTGCGCGCCGGCGACTTCTTCACCATCCCTGCAAACACCGTCCACGCCATCGGGCCCGACGTCGCGATCATCGAAGTGCAGCAGAATTCGGACATCACCTATCGCCTGTTCGATTATGGCCGCCCGCGTGAGCTGCATCTGGACCAGGGTATCGCGGTGGCAAGCGGCGCGCCGCACCCGCCGCAGCTGCGCCGCCATGTTGCCGATGAGTGCAGCGCCACGCTGGTCGACGGGCCGTATTTCCGGCTCGACCGGGTAGCCGGGCGGCCCTCGCCCGCTGTGGCCGGGCGCTATCCCGGCAAGCTGCTGGTGATCCCGCTGGCGGGCGCTGTGCGCGTCGCTGGCGATGAGGTCGCACCGGGGCAGTGCGCGCTGGCGGACGGGATTGCGGCGGTGGAAGTGGCACCCGGTGCCAGGGCGTTGCTGGCAACGCCGCTGTCGTAATTACGTCAGCGTTATAACCGGAAAGCAGGCGATCGCCGTGATCGTGGTCGGCATCGGCAGGAAGCCGCGGACGACGGTGGTGAACGGTGTGGTGATCGTCACCTTGTTCGACGAACTGTGACCGCGGCACGAGACGTTCGATTGCAAGGCCACCGCGCTGCTGGTGATCGTGACGCCGACCTTGGCCGCCTCGGTCACGGCCTTGGCCTGCTGTTCGCTGGTGGTGTCGCAATTGCTGCTGATCGACATGCAGCGCACGGTTTCATAGGCGGCGGTCTCGAGCGATTGCTGCGACCACATCAGCCGGCAACCCTCGATCCCGCCGAGCAGGAACAGCAGGAACACCGGAAACACGATGGCGAATTCGATGATCGCCGCGCCGCGAAGGTCTTGCAGCAGGTGACGCAGCGCGCTCATTGCAATCGCACCGTCGCCTGCTGGTCCATCGCCGGGCTGGTCAGCAAGGTGGTGGGAATGACCATCGGCCGATAGGTTACCGCGGCCTTGACGGTCATGTAATAGCCTGCGGTAGAGCCCGAGGTCACGCCGGTGCCGCTACACGATGCGCCGCAAGCGGCGGCCACATAAGTGCCGTTCTGCTTCAGGCAGGCGCAGGTGCGGCTGGTATTTGTGCAGGCATTGGCCACGCCGTTGCAGCTGACTGTCACCGCGATGGTGGAAAGGCCGCCGAGGCTGCGCACGGCGCTGGGCATGTTGGTGAAATCGACCGCCGTGGGCGTGTTGAACGCCGCCACTGCGACCGATCCCACGGCCATGTTCAGCTTGCTGCGCTGGACGAAGTAGAACCCGAAATCGATCGCGATCATGGCCACGAAGAAGAAGCCGACGACCCAGAAGGCGAATTCCACCACCACGGCGCCTTGCTCGTCCCGGCGCAGGTTGTTGAGAAACAAGGTAAGCATGCGCTAACCTTAGTTCACAAGTCTTACCGTTCCACTACCGCCGCCCCCACTGAAAGCCCCGCTCATCGCGGTGCAGGCAGACGCCGTCTGCGCGCCGCCGCTGATGGTGATGGTGCTGGCGATCAGCGAGAAGCACGATGTGCCGCCCACGGTGCCGTTGCCGCCGCTCATCGTCAGCGCCGAGTTGGGTATGTGCACCGCGCCGCCGAACTTGTTGCTCGACCCCGCGCCCCAGGTGGTTGCGCTGGTGGTTTGCGACGTGAACAGCAGCTCGGCAATGCCGCCGCCGCTGGTGGTGGTGGCGGGCGCCTCCAGGTGAGTCAATGCGCCGCCACCCAGGTTGAGCGAACCCGAGAGCACGAAGGTCACGTCGGTCCCGGCCATGTCGTAGCCCGAGAAGCCGCTGGCGCTGCCATAGGTCAATCCGGTGTAGGCCGAGGTGTACGGCCAGGTCGTGCCGCCGGTGCCGTTCACGAAGTTGCCGTTGATCGTATAGCGGCCGGCCCCGAACAGCGCCGAACCGGCGATGGTCATATTGCCGTTGATCAGGTGGTTGGTGGTCGCGCCAAAGATGATCCGGCTGCCGCCCGAGGTATTGATATTGCCGTTGGCGCTGAAGGTGCCGTCACCCATCAGGAAGCGCGCCGAACCACTGAGGTAGATGGCGTTGTTGGTGCTGGTATTCTTGCCCAGCAGCACATCGCCCGCGCCCAGCGCCAGAATGCTGTCACCGCTGATCGACACGCCGGTGCTCGCCTGAAAGGCTCCGGCGCCCATCTTCACATTGGTGCCGCCGCCGATGGTCAGGCTGCCGAACCGGTGCGCGCCCGCGCCGAACGAGAAGCTCGAGCCGCCGCCCACGGTAACATTGCCCGCCATCGTCACATCGCCCGCGCCCTTGGTGTTGGGGCCGGTGAAGGTGTGCGTGCCGCTGCCGATCCACAGCACGCCATCGCCGAAGGTCATGCCGCTGGAACTGCTGGTCACGTTGCCGTTGATATAGACGTTGGAATTGCCGAAGTTGATCGAGGTGCTGCCCGACGAGTTCACGCCGTTGTGGATGGTGATGTTGCACCCGTTGGGGAAGGCCAGCTTGACGTCGCCGGAAATGCTGATCGAGGTGATGTTGTAGTTGCACGGCGACGCCGCCGTAACGGTGAACGTCTTGGTCCCTGAATTGTACGTTGTGGTCGCCCCCGGGGTCGAGGCCGAACCGCTGGCAAGGGTCCAGGCGCCGCCGCCCGAGGTGGTCGGAGCGGTCAGCGCAGGCACAGCGGTATAGGTGCCGATCAACGCCACGGCCGAGGTGCGATCGGTGTTGCCCGCCCAGGGATCGACCAGAGAGGTCGCCTGGTGCTTGCGATTGGCGGCAGCCGGAACCGCAGTGTTCCAGTTGGGGAAGGTGAAGTTGGTCCCGTAATACAGGTTGCCGGTCACCGACAGGCTGCCGTAATCGAGCACCACCGCGCCCCCGCCGGCGATCACGTCCTTGGCGCTGATCCCGGTGCCGCCCTGGTGGATGCCGCCCACCGCCGCCACCGAACAGGTCGAGGCGGTGATCGTGGCACCACCGCTGACCGTGATCGCGCTGCTGCCGGTCGACAGCGCCAGATAGCACGGCGCGCTGGTCGTGGTGCTGCTGCCCAACTGGGCATAGGCCGCCGCGTTGACATTGTAGCTGCCCGACAGGCCGACCACCGAGGAGAGGTAGAACGGCACCGCGCGGGTGACCGTGACCTTGACCGAGGTGCTGCCGGTGACCGGATAGTTGCTGACCAGCGTGGCGGTGACCGTGGCCCCGCCGATGCCGTTGGCCAGCACCACGTCGGCCGCCGTGGGCTGCAGCACCGAGCTGGCCGTATTGACGTTATACGCTGTCGCCGCCGCCAGCGCGGCGAGGTCCGCCGCGCGCTGGTTGGAGACCTTTTGCTGATAGCCGCGGCTGACGTCGACCGTCAGGCCGGTCGCGCC
>JBDSUF010000003.1:0-9094 GCA_039927835.1 Alteraurantiacibacter sp. | reverse complement strand
GTGAACATACCTCTGGTGTACCTGTCATTCCGCCAGGAGTGCAGCAGGGTAGCTATGTATGGACGGGATAACCGCTGAAAGCATCTAAGCGGGAAGCCTCCCTCAAGATAAGCAATCATCGAACCGTGATAGACCATCACGTTGATAGGCCGGGTGTGGAAGTGCGGTAACGCATGGAGCTAACCGGTCCTAATAGTTCTGTTCGCGCTTGTTGATCCCACCATCAATGTCAGGCCTGGGTAAAACCCAAAGTCTCGCATTGTGGAGGAATTATCCAAGCCGGATGATCGCCCAACACAACACTGATTTTCCCGAAAGGGTGCATCGATTTAAAAACCCTGCTGCGCCAGCTTCATTGCTTGGTGGTCATAGCGCCTGTGACCCACCCGATCCCATCTCGAACTCGGCCGTGAAACCAGGCAGCGCCGATGGTACTAACGCTCAAGCGTTGGAAGAGTAGGACGCCGCCAGGCATTGTAGCTGGCGCGTAGCAGGGTATACCCATTCACAAGTCAAAGGGCTGGTCCTCACGGGTCGGCCCTTTTGGCGTCTTTCGACAAGACGCCGGTTATCGCGGGGTGGAGCAGCCCGGTAGCTCGTCAGGCTCATAACCTGAAGGTCGTTGGTTCAAATCCAACCCCCGCAACCAACTTCCATCGAAAAATCAAACGTCTTCTGCGCTTTTGGCGCTGCTGAATCGCGCGCTTGCGGCGCGATGGTCATGGGCCATCTCGAGGCAATGGGCGCATTGCTCGCGCAGGTCCTGCGCCCTCTTCGCAGGGCGCAGGACCCACAGTTTGCGCGCCAGAATAACGCCGCGTGGCGGCGCCAGTGCGTGGGCGCCAAGCATGGCTCGTGCGCCAACCAACCTCCCATCCATCACGATAGAACCCATTCCAGCCAATTGGCCGTCTTCCACGGAGCACCCATGTTGCGTCCGCCAGAGGCAAGCCGCCGACCTGTGGCTATTGCGGCCGCCACTGCGGCGAGAGGTGGCTGGCGGGCAGGGCCACGTCCACGCTCGCCACCGGCTGGCGCGAATCTTCGGCCAAGGTCACGCGATAGGTCCCGGCGGCCCGACTCCAGCCCGGATTGGCCATGTCCCACACGGCCAGCAGTCGCGGATCGATCGCCACGCTGAGCCGCTGGCTTTCCCCCGGCTGCAACATGACTTTGGCGAACCCGCCCAGCCGCTGCGGCGCTTCCCAACCTTGCCCCGACAGATAGATCTGCGCCGCGTCCGCCCCAGCGACCGCGCCTGTATTGCTGACGGTGAACGTCGCCACCAGTCCTTCGCCCGCGCGGCTGACCGACAGCGAGCCGTAGGTGAACGCGGTGTAGGACAGCCCGTGCCCGAAGGCGAACAGCGGCTCGAGGCCCTCGCGGTCAAACCACTTGTAGCCCACCGTCGCACCCTCGGAGTAGACCACGTCGCCCGGCTGCGGCGCGCCGGGGTGGGGCAACTGGTCGAGACTGCGCGGGAATGTAGCGGGCAAATGACCCGACGGATTGACTTGCCCGGTCAGGACCCGGGCGATCGCCGCGCCGCCCATGCGGCCGGGATACCATGCCTCGACAATCGCCGGCACTTGATCGGCCCAGGGCAGCAGGATCGGCCCACTGTTCTGTAACACCACCACGGTGCGCGGATTGGCACCTGCTACGGCAGCGATCAGCGCATCCTGCTCACCATCGAGATGGGCCTCCACGTCGATGCTCTCGCTCGACCATTGGGTGCCGAACACGATCACGACATCGGCGCCTTGCGCCAGCCGCGCCGCCTCGCGCACATTCTCACCGCTGGCAAAGTCGATCTGCGCCAGCGGTAGCGCAGCGCGCAGTTCGGTCAGCGGGCTAGAGGGGTAATAGACCACCGGGCCGGGCCAGCTCGTCGGCTGGATACCCGGCACGGCGTTGAGTCCATCGGGATAGACCTGGCTCGATCCGCCGCCCGACAGCACGCCCGCATCGGCATGACCGCCGATCACCGCGATGCGCCGCGCCGTGGCGGCCAGCGGCAGCACTCCCCCCCCACTCCCGACCGGATCATTCTTCAGCAGCACGATACCGCTTTCGGCATCGGCCTGGCTGACCAAGCGATTGGCGGCGAAATCGATCGCCTGGTCCGCCGTTACCGGATGATCGATCAGCCCATGCGCGAACATGGTGCGCAGGATCCGACTGGCCATGATGTCGATCCGCTCCTGCGCGAGCTCACCCGAGGCGAGCGCCGCGCGCAGCTTGTCCGCGCCAAACCACCCATCGAGATGCAGACCGTAGCCGCTTTCCTGATCCAGCCCCGTGTTGGCCGCAACCGCGGTTGAGTGCGCCGCCGCCCAATCGGACATCACATAGCCCTGCCAGCCCCATTCGTTGCGCAGGACCTGTGTCAGCAGGAACGGTTGTTCGCAGGCGTAGGGACCGTTCACCCGGTTGTAGGCGCACATCACCGATCCGGGATCGCCCGCCTCGTGCGAGAACTGGAACGCCAGCAGATCGCTGGTGCGCAGGGCCGCTTCCTCGACCACCGAATTGCCGGTGTTGCGCGCGGTCTCCTGATCATTGACCGCAAAGTGCTTCGAGGTCGACACGATGTGGTTCGATTGGATCCCGGCGATCTGTGCGCCAACCATTTCGCCGGCGAGCAGAGGGTCTTCCCCGCCATATTCGAAATTGCGCCCGTTGCGCGGATCGCGCAGCAGGTTGACCCCGCCCGCCAGCAGCACGTTGAACCCGTCTGCCCGCGCCTCGCGACCGATCATCGCCCCACCGGCAAAGGCCAGCGCGCGGTCCCAGGTGGCGGCAGTGGCAATGCCTGAGGGAAGCGCCGTGCGCGGGCGCTTGAATTGTGCGCCGCCCTGCACGGCGACACCGATCCCCGCGTCGGTCTGCCACTGGCCGGGAATCCCGAGCCGTTCGATCCCCGGCACGTAGCCGGCGGAGCCCGGTCGTGCACCGGCCAGCATGGTATAGTCATTGGGCCCAAAGCTCTCGCCGAAGTAGCCCATCAACAGGCCCAGTTTCTCGTCCTGCGTCATCTGCGCCAGCATGGTGGCGGCGCGCTCGTCGGGAGTGCCGGTGGTCTGCGCGGCCAGAGTAACTGGCGCGGTGCTTTCCTGCGCGGCCAGCGGTGCGGCCAAAGCCAGTGCCAGCGCGGCGGCACCAACCAGCTGCGATTCGGCGAGATGCGATGTGTTGCTCATGGGTTCCTCTCCCTTATGGTAGCGATATCAGCACAGCGCGGAGGGCTTGTCATCCACTTGCATGGAATTGCCACGAAACTGCGCTATATCGGCTGGCACTGACATCTGGCACTGACATGGAGACCTGCATGACCCCCGACCGTCGCCAGTTCCTGCGTGCAACCGCAAGCGGCTTTGCCGCACTTGCCGCTGCCGGATGTGCCGGGCGAGGGGGGCTGGCCACGCTGCCGTCAGGCGATGGCTATGGTGCGCCAGTGCCAGATCCCGCCGGGTTGATCGACCTGCCGCCGGGCTTCTCGTACCGCGTCATCTCGTCGCTGGGCGATATGATGGACGATGGCGCCACCGTTCCAGACGCGGCTGACGGCATGGGCTGCTTCGACATCGGCAATGGCGACTTGGCGCTGGTCCGCAATCACGAACTGACGCCCGACAAGGATGGCGGCGGCGTGATGGGCCCCGCTTATGATACCGTGGCGCGCAGCCTGATCCCGCTGCCCGGCGGCACCACCACCATCGTGCTCGATGCGCGCACCCTGGCCATCAAGCGCCAGTACCGCAGTCTCGCCGGCACGATCCGCAACTGCGCCGGCGGCATCACCCCGTGGGGCAGCTGGTTGACGTGCGAGGAAAATACCACGCGCGCCAATGGCCGGGTCAATCAGGATCACGGCTATGTGTTCGAAGTGCCTGCTACCGCGCCGGGCCGGGTGGCGCCGGTGCCGCTGAAGGCAATGGGCCGCTTCAACCATGAGGCCGCCTGCGTCGATCCCGCGACCGGGATCGTTTATCTGACCGAAGATCGCGAGGACGGGCTGTTCTATCGCTTCATCCCGACCTATCCCGGCGAACTGGCGCGCGGCGGCACCTTGCAGGCATTGGTGCTCGATGGCGTGGCCGACACCCGTAACTGGGACGCTGTCGGCATGGCCACCGGTCGTCCGGTGGCGGGCCGCTGGATTACGCTCGACAACCCGGAAGCGCCCGAGGACGACTTGCGCCAGCGCGGCGCGGCAATGGGCGCGGCGCTGCTTGCCCGCGGCGAGGGCATCTGGATGGGTGAGGGCGAGCTCTATTTCACCGCCACCAGCGGCGGCGCGGCCAAGCAGGGCCAGGTGTTCCGCCTCAAGCCGAGCGTGCACGGGCCCGACGCGTTCGACCTGTTCTACGAAAGCCCGGCGATGAGCGAGTTCAGCTTCGGCGACAACCTGACCGTGGCGCCCGACGGCGAGCTTATCGTGTGCGAGGACCAGTATCAGTCCTTCCATACCAACCATCTGCGCGGCTTGACGCGCGACGGCCGGTCGTACGAATTTGCCAAGGTGCTGGTGGACAGCGAGACCGCCGGAGTGTGCTTCTCGCCCGATGGGCGGGTGATGTTCGTCAATGTCTACAGCCCGGCAAAGACCCTCGCCATCACCGGCCCGTGGAAGTGGCTGGCGGCCTAGAAGCCGATCATCTTCACGCCCGAGATGACCAGCATGGCGGCCAATGCATAGCGCACCAGCCGGTCGTTCACCTTGCCCGCCACCAGGGAGCCAACGATAATGCCGGGCACCGATCCCAGCAGCAAGCTGACCAGCAGCCACAAGTCCACGTTGCCCAGCCACGAATGGCCGATCGCGGCGATCAGCGTCAGCGGCACGGCATGGATGATGTCGGTGCCGACGATGGTCTTGGCGCTGAGGCGCAGCGGATAGGTCAGCGCCAGCAGCACGGCCACCAGCGCGCCCGCGCCAACCGAGGTCAGCGTTACCAGCACGCCGACTATCGCGCCGCCAAGCAACGTGGCGATCAGCTGGCGGCGTTGTGTCCGCTCGTCAGGCAGGCGGTGAAACTTGCGCGCGGGAGCGGTGATGCGCACCTTGAACAGCATGACCACGGCGGTGGCGAGCAGGGCCACGCCCAGCAGCACCATCAGTGCGTCCGATTCCAGCCGGCCTTGATTGAACAGACCGAGCCACACCAGCGTGATCACGGCTGCGGGCAGACTGCCCAATGCGAGGCGCCGGACGATCGCCCAATCGGGCGAGCCGAGCTTGTGATGGATGCCGCCGCCCACGGTCTTGGTGATCGCGGCGAACCACAGGTCGGTGCCCACCGCCACCGCCGGGCTGAAGCCGAACAGCAGGATCAGGATCGGCGCCATCAGCGAGCCGCCGCCGACACCGGTCAGCCCGACCAGAAAGCCCACGAAGGCCCCGGCGAGCGAATAGCCGAGGTTTAGCGCGTCCATGGTCGGATCAGGCGGTCTTGGTCAGGGCGGCGACCAGTTCCAGCACCGGCGCGGCCCATTCGGTCCGGCAGATCAGCAGGTCGGGCAGGTAGGTATCGGGCTGGTTGTAACGCATTGGGCTGCCGTCGATGCGGCTGCAGTGGAGCCCATGCGCCAGCGCGACGGCGACGGGGGCACAACTGTCCCATTCGTGTTGTCCGCCCGAATGGAGATAGATCTCGGCCTCGCCCAGCACCACGGCCATCGCCTTCGCCCCCGCGCTGCCCATGGCGACCAGTTCGCCATCGAGCGCTTCGGCCACGGCCACAGCCTCGGCAGCGGGGCGCGTGCGGCTGACCACCAGACGCGGACGTTCGGCCGGAGCGGGAAGGCTGCGCGGCTGGTCAGTGCGCAGCACGATGCCACCGCCCATGCCGGGCAGCGCCACCGCGCCGACCGTGGCGGTTCCGTCGATCGCGAGCCCGACATGGACCGCCCAGTCGGACCGCGCTTCGCCATACTCACGCGTGCCATCGACCGGGTCGATGATCCAGACGCGGCTTTTGGACAATCGCTCGGCGGTGTCCTTCGATTCTTCCGACAGCAGGCCGTCGTCGGGCCGTTGCGCGCGCAAGGCATGGACCAGGAACTGGTTGGCCGTCTGGTCGCCCGCCTTGCCCAGCGCCTTGCCTTCAAACACTCCGCTGGCACGCACTTCCAGCAGCAGCTTTCCGGCGACTTCAGCCAGATGGGCCGCCAGCTCGGCGTCGGACATGCTCACTTGATCAGCCGATCGATAATCAGATCGGCCGCCTGTTCCACGGTCATGGCAGTGGTGTCGATGCGGATTTCGGGGGCTTCCGGCTCTTCATAGGGGCTGTCGATCCCGGTGAAGTTCTTCAGCTGGCCCGCGCGCGCCTTCTTGTACAGGCCCTTCACGTCGCGCGCCTCGGCCACGGCCAAGGGGGTGTCCACGTGTACCTCGATGAACTCGCCTTCGGGCAGCATGGCGCGGACCATGTCGCGTTCGGCGCGGAACGGGCTGATGAAGGCGGTGATCACGATCAGGCCGGCGTCTGCCATCAGGCGCGCCACTTCGCCCACGCGGCGGATGTTCTCGATCCGGTCGGCCTCGGTGAAACCCAGATCCTTGTTCAGGCCGTGGCGCACGTTGTCGCCATCGAGCAGGAAGGTGTGCCGGTTCATCCGGTGCAGCTTTTTCTCGACCAGATTGGCGATGGTGCTCTTGCCGCTGCCCGACAGGCCGGTGAACCACAGCACGGACGCCTGCTGGTTCTTCATGCTCGCGTGCTGTTCGCGGGTGATTTCCAGCGCCTGCCAATGGACGTTCTGCGCCCGGCGGAGGCTGAAGTTGATCGTCCCCGCACCAACCGTGGCGTTGCTCAGCTTGTCGATCAGGATGAACCCGCCCAGCGCGCGGCTGGCGGCATAGGCTTCAAAGGTGATCGGCTTGTCTGTGGTCACTTCCACCACGCCGATGCCGTTGAGCCGCAAGGTCTTGGCGGCGAGGTGTTCGAGGCTGTTGACGTCGATCTCGAACTTGGGCTGGGCAATGGTGGCGCTGACGGTCTGCGATGCCAGCTTGAGCCAGTAGGCGCGGCCGGGGATCAAGTCCTCTTCGCTCATCCAGATCAGCTGGGCTTCGAACTGGTCGGCGCTTTCGGGCGGATCGCCTGCCCCGGCAATGACGTTGCCGCGCGAACAATCGACTTCATCGGCGAGGCAGATGGTGACGGCTTCACCGGCCACAGCTTCCGTCAAGTCGCCGCCCATGGTGACGATCCGCGTGACCGTGCTGGTCTTGCCCGATGGTACGATCCGCACGGCATCGCCGGGCTTGACGCTGCCACTGGTGATCAGGCCTGAGAAGCCGCGGAAATCGAGGTTGGGGCGATTGACCCACTGCACCGGCATGCGGAAGGCCGCCGCTTGCGCGATGGTGGTATCGACCTCGACCGTCTCCAGATGCTCGATCAGGCTGGGGCCGCTGTACCACGGGGTGTTCTCGCTGGGCGCCTTGGTGATGTTGTCGCCCTTGAACCCGCTGATCGGGATCGGGGTGAATTCAGTGATGCCGATCTCGGCGGCGAACTGCCGGTAATCACCCACAATGGTGTCAAACGTGGCAGAATCGTAACCTACCAGGTCCATTTTGTTCACCGCCAGCACAATGTGGCGAATGCCGACAAGGTGGGCGAGGAAGCTGTGGCGGCGGGTCTGGGTGAGCACGCCCTTGCGCGCATCGATCAGGATCACCGCCAGGTCGGCGGTGCTCGCGCCGGTGACCATGTTGCGGGTGTACTGCTCGTGCCCCGGGGTATCGGCGACGATGAACTTGCGCTTCTCGGTTGAGAAAAAGCGATAGGCGACATCGATGGTGATGCCCTGCTCGCGCTCGGCGGTGAGGCCGTCGACCAGCAGCGCGAAATCGATTTCCTGCCCTTGCGTGCCAACGCGCTTGCTGTCGGCTTCGAGCGCGGCCAGCTGATCCTCGAAGATCATCTTGCTGTCATACAGCAGCCGCCCGATCAGCGTGGACTTGCCGTCATCCACGCTGCCGCAGGTGATGAAGCGCAGCAGCGTCTTGTTCTGGTGCTGCGCCAGATAAGCGTCGATATCCTCGGCGATGAGGGCATCGGTCTGGTAGGCGGAATCAGTCGGAAGGTCGGCCATCAGAAATAGCCCTCCTGCTTCTTCTTCTCCATCGATCCGTCGCCTGCATCCTTGTCGATCACGCGGCCTTGTCGTTCGCTGGTGGTGGTCAGCAGCATTTCCTGCACCACGTCGCTCAGGGTGGCGGCTTTGCTCTCCACCGCGCCGGTCAGCGGCCAGCAGCCCAATGTGCGGAACCGGATAGACTTGTTGGTGATCTCGGGCCGCTTGCCCATGACCTTCTCCAGCCGCTCGATATCGTCGGCCATGAACAGGCCGCCTTCGTATTCATAGGTCGGGCGTTCGGCGGCGAAATAGAGCGGCACGATCTCGATGTTCTCGGCCATGATGTATTGCCAGATGTCGAGCTCGGTCCAGTTCGAGATCGGGAACACGCGGATGCTCTCACCCTTGGCCTTGCGGGTGTTGTAGACGTTCCACAATTCCGGGCGCTGGTTCTTGGGGTCCCAGCCGTGCGTGGCGGTGCGGAAGGAGAAGATGCGTTCCTTGGCGCGGCTCTTCTCCTCGTCGCGGCGCGCGCCGCCGAAAGCGGCATCGAAGCCATAGAGGTCGAGCGCCTGCTTCAGCCCCTCGGTCTTCCACATATCGGTGTGCAGCGGGCCGTGATCGAACGGGTTGATCCCCCGCTCCTCGGCCTCGGGGTTGTGATAGACCAGCAGCTCCATTCCGGCATCGCGCGCGGCCTTCTCGCGCAGCTGGTACATGTCTTTGAACTTCCACGTGGTGTCCACATGCAGCAGCGGGAACGGCGGCGGCGAGGGGTAGAACGCCTTGCGCGCCAGGTGCAGCATCACGGCGGAATCCTTGCCCACCGAATAAAGCATCACCGGATTGGTGAACTCGGCCGCCACCTCGCGCATGATGTGGATGCTTTCGGCTTCCAGCCGCTGGAGGTGGGTCAGGCTTTTCATCGTGATCGTGCCCTTGGCGCAAAGCGCGGCAAATGCCTTGCGAGAAATTCTTTCACCCCCTCAAAGCGGCG
>JBDSUF010000002.1:0-51946 GCA_039927835.1 Alteraurantiacibacter sp. | reverse complement strand
ATTCCCGCGTTCGCGGGAATGACGATGGTGTGTGTATCACTCCTCCTCACCACCCCCGCGCTCGCCCAAGACCGCGCAGTCATCGATGCCAGCGCGCCATCCGCGCTCGCCGTCACTGTCTACCGCGATCCGTCTCGCGGCGAGGGCGGCGAGATGAACCGCAATTGGCCGCGCGGCTTCGCGATGATCTCCGAAACTCGGCAAGTTACCCTGCCTCCCGGCCAGTCGACGATCCGCTTCGAAGGCGTGTCGGAAGGCATGGTGGCGGTCTCGGCCATCGTCACCGGCCTGCCCGGCGGTACCATCGAGAAGAACCGCAACGCCGACCTTCTCAGCCCCGCCGCGCTGGTCGATGGCACGCTGGGCAACCGCGTGCGCGTGACCCGCACCAATCCTGCCACGGGGCAGGAGCGCGAGGAAAGCGCCGTCATCCGCACCCGCGCCGATGGCGGACTGGTGCTGCAGACATCCGCCGGGTTCGAGGCGGTGCGCTGCGCCGGCGTGCCCGAGCGGCTGGCCTTCGACCGCATTCCCACCGGGCTGTCCGCGCTGCCGGTCTACACCATCGACACGGCCGATGATCGCGGCGGGACTTACACGATCACGCTGACCTATCTCTCGTGGGGCTTTGACTGGCAAGCCAACTACGTCGCCACGCTGGCCGAGGGCGGCACGGGCGACGATGTCTCGCTACGCCTGATGAGCTGGCTGACGATCCTCAACGACAACAACCAGGCCTTCCCAAATGCCGAGCTGATGGCGGTGGCGGGCACGCTCGAAGTGGTCAGCGATTTCCAGTCGCTTGCCGATCCGCCAGACGCGCGGCCGTTGCAACTGACCTGCTATCCGCTGGGCAGCACGGCGGCGGGATCGCCCATCCCCATGCTGTCACCGCCCCCGCCACCCCCGCCTATGGCGCCCATGATGGAAGGGGCCATCGTCGTCACAGCCCAGCGACGTGAAGCGAACTATGACAGCAACTCGCCGATCACCAGCGTCGGTGCGATGCTGGCGCAGGAAGAGCAACTGGGCGACCTCAAGCTTTATCGCATTCCGCAGCCAGTCACTGTAGCCGCCAAGGGCCTCAAGCAGGTCGCCTTTCTTGATCGCGGCGCGGTGGAGGGGCGGTTGTTGTACGAGACCATGTGTTATCCTGGCAGCCAATCCGGAGGACCCACGCCGGTCGCCATACTGCTTGCCACGGTCAACGATGAGGAACACGGGCTGGGCATGGCCTTGCCCTCGGGCGCGATGGCGGTGTTCGAACCGACCTCGACAGGCGAACTGCTGGTGGCGGCGCCCAGCTTGCGTGACTATGCCGAAGGGCAGGACGTGGAACTGGCGCTGGGGCAGAGCACGCAGGTGTTTGTGGAATGCACCGGCCTCGACACCTTCTATCCGCAAGACCGGCACTGGACGCGGATGCGCGGGGTGCTGACCAACGCCAACGATGCGCCGGTTACTGTGCGCCTGCAGCAGGGCTCAAGCGGCGACCTGTCGGTGCGCGGCACCCGCTCGCGCGTCAAGGACGGCATGCGAATCGTCGAGATTTCGGTTCCGGCGAACGGCGAGCGAGTGGTTGAATGGCAGGTCCGTTCGGCGATTACCCGCTAGAGAAAAGCCCGCAATTCCGCCATTTTCCACTTTTGTTCCCTAATTATGCGTTCTCCCCTTGTTCTACCGGAACAAAGTGGGTACATCGGTTTCAAGACGATAACTGAACGCAACACTTGGAACGTGGAAGGGGCCGTGTCATGGCTGCAAGCTTGAAACTGGTAGGGGAACCCAACGTGGATCGTCAGAAGGCGCTCGAAGCAGCGCTGGCACAAATTGACCGGGCTTTCGGCAAGGGTTCGGCGATGAAGCTGGGCCAGAAGGAAACGATGCAGGTGGAAACGATTTCCTCCGGCTCGCTCGGCCTCGATATCGCGCTCGGCGTGGGCGGCCTGCCCAAGGGCCGCGTGATCGAGATTTATGGCCCGGAAAGCTCGGGCAAGACCACGCTGGCGCTGCACGTGCTGGCCGAAGCGCAGAAGGCTGGCGGCACCGTCGCCTTCATCGATGCCGAACACGCGCTCGATCCGGTCTATGCCCGGAAGCTGGGGGTCAACATTGATGAGCTGATCGTCTCGCAGCCCGACACGGGAGAGCAGGCGCTGGAGATCGTGGATACGCTGGTCCGTTCCAACGCGATTGACGTGCTGGTGGTCGATTCGGTCGCCGCCTTGGTGCCCCGCGCCGAGATCGAGGGCGAGATGGGTGACAGCCACGTCGGCCTGCAGGCCCGCCTGATGAGCCAGTCCTTACGCAAGCTGACCGGTTCGATCAGCCGTTCCAAGTGCATGGTGATCTTCATCAACCAGCTGCGCATGAAGATCGGCGTGATGTACGGCAACCCGGAAACCACCACCGGCGGCAACGCGCTCAAGTTCTACGCCTCGGTCCGGCTCGACATCCGCCGCACCGGCCAGATCAAGGACGGTGACGAGATCATCGGCAACACCACCCGCGTCAAGGTGGTCAAGAACAAGGTCGCCCCGCCGTTCAAGCAGGTCGAATTCGACATCATGTACGGCCAGGGCATCTCCAAAATTGGTGAGATCCTCGACCTCGGCGTCAAGGCGGGCGTGGTCGAGAAGTCGGGCAGCTGGTTCAGCTACGATTCGATCCGCATCGGCCAGGGGCGTGAGAACGCCAAGACCTTCCTGAAGGAAAACACTGAAGTTTGCGACCGGTTGGAAGCCGCTATCCGCGGCCGCACCGATCAGGTGGCCGAGGAGATGATGGCAGGACCCGACGGGGACTCCGACAGCTGATCCTCAAGAAGCGCATCAGTGGTCCCCAATCCCGACCGGAACCACGCGCTTGACGACAAGGAACCGGCGCCGCGCCCCTCACCGGGCGAGGCGCCGGTTTCGTATGGGCCTTCATTTCGGCGCAACTAGTTGAGGGCACGGACTAGTTCTCACGATACTGATCGCCTATCCGCTATATGATTCTTTTGGGGGTGGGGCATATGACTGCGATTCGTACAATACTTTCGACGTGTTTCGTGCTTGTCGGATCGGTTTCCTGCCAGGCTTTTGGTCAGGAAGCTGCGCCGCTTGAGGTGGCACGGGCAGCTCCTGCGGCAGCGAACTTGGCATATTTGCCGCAGAACACCGAGGTTCTGCTGTCGCTGAATCAGGAACTTACCACACGCGGAGATTGGATGACCGAGGGGCGGACGTTCGACCTAACGGTGGTCAACGACGTGCTCCTTGGAGAGTTTGTGGTCGTTCCGCAGGGATCGCGCGCTTCCGGCACTGTCACCTGGATGACGAACAAGGGAATGTTCGGAAAATCTGGTAAGTTTGAAATTGAAATCAATTACATAGACGTTTCCGGGCGCCGCATTCCCGTAAACGGGCACTTTCGCCAAGAGGGTGAGGGGAGCACCGTCGCGACCGTCGGGGCGGTAATTTTGTTATGGCCAGCTGCCTTTGCCATCACCGGGCGCAGTGGTCGAATGCCCGCTGGAATGGAACTGACAGTTGTCACCGAAGACCGCATCCCTGTGAGGCTGCCCGATGGCGCGACGGTGCAACCAATAGCCATCGCTGCGTCAGCCCCGGCAGAAGTGCAACCGATCACCGCTCAACCTACGGTGACGTCGGCAGTAGCGGTGCCCGATGCGGCGACCGTTGCAGCGCAATCTTCGTCGGCGAATTAGACGCTCGCGTTGCGGGAGGTTCCGGGATGCTTTGACTGGCATCTATCGTATTGCCAATGGACTGAGGGACCTCGTAGCATGGCCCGATAAGCGGGGTTTGTTACGATGGACAAGAGCGAATGGGAAGGTCAGGCCGGCGCCAGCTGGGCGGCCGAATGGCGGCGGACCGATCGCAGCCTCGCGTCGGTGACCGAAAAGCTGCTCGCGCGCTTGCGCGGCCTGCCGATGACCCAGGCGCTAGATGTGGGCTGCGGCGCGGGTGAGCTGGCGCTTGCCATTGGGCGCGGGCGACCCGATGCGCGCGTGATCGGAGTCGATGTCGGCCCCGCGCTTGTCGCCGCCGCGCGCAATCGTGCGGCCAACCTGCCCAACGTGGCCTTCGACCTTGCCGATGCAGCCGCATGGGTGCCGCCCGCCGGGTTTGCTCCGCAGGTCGTGATTTCGCGCCACGGGGTGATGTTCTTCGCCGATCCGCCGGCCGCTTTCGCCCATCTCGCCAGCCTGGCAGACAGCGGCGCGCACCTGCTGTTCTCGTGCTTCCGCGCCGAGAGCGACAACCCGTTCTTCACCGAAGTCTCCCGCCAGCTGCCGCATCCACCACCCCCCGCCGAACGCGATGCACCCGGTCCGTTCGGCTTCGCCCGGCGCGAGCGGATCGCGCAGGTGCTCGAGGACGGCGGCTGGGAAGCGGTCGCCATCGACGCGTTCGACTTCCCGATGGTCGCCGGTGCGGGGCAGGACGCGGTGGACGACGCCGTTGCCTACTTCACCAGCATCGGCCCCGCCGCCCGCGCGCTGCGCGAACTGCAAGGGCCCGAACGCGACGCCTGCCTCGCCCGCCTGCGCCGCCTGGCGCAAGCCAATTGCCGCGACAACATAGTCTCACTCGCCGCCGCTGGCTGGATCGTCAGCGCGCGCAAGGCGGGATAACCCGTTCCCGTGCTGATCCTCGCCGATCCCCCACCGGGACGCCCGCGCATATCCGCTTGTCCACCGCCCTTGCACAAACTAACTGGCTGCCATGCATTCGACCAACGACATCCGCCGGGCCTTCCTCGATTACTTCGCGGCCAACGATCATCAGGTGACGCCCTCGGCGCCCTTGGTGCCGTACAACGATCCGACGCTGATGTTCGTCAACGCGGGCATGGTGCCGTTCAAGAACGTGTTTACCGGCCTCGAAACGCCGCCCGCGCCGCGCGCCGCCAGCAGCCAGAAGTGCGTGCGTGCAGGCGGCAAGCACAACGATCTGGATAACGTCGGCTATACCGCGCGCCACCTGACGCTGTTCGAAATGCTCGGCAATTTCAGCTTCGGTGACTACTTCAAGGAACGCGCGATCGAGCTGGCGTGGGGCATGGTCACTGGCGAGCTGGGCCTCGACAAGGATCGCCTGTGCGTCACCGTCTATCACACCGATGACGAGGCGGCGGGCTTCTGGCGCAAGATCGCCGGGCTGCCCGAAGACCGCATCATCCGCATCGCCACCAAGGACAATTTCTGGGCCATGGGCGCCGATGGTCCGTGCGGTCCGTGCTCGGAAATTTTCTGGGACCACGGCCCGTCGATCGCCGGTGGTCCGCCCGGATCGCCCGATGAAGATGGCGACCGCTTCGTCGAGATCTGGAACCTGGTGTTCATGCAGCACGTGCAGGAGGCCGACCAGATCGTCGGCGACCTGCCGCGCCCGTCGATCGATACCGGCATGGGGCTCGAGCGCATCGCGACGGTGATGCAGGGCGTGCACAACGTGTTCGAGACCGACACCTTCCGCGCGCTGATCGAGGCGAGCGAGGACAAGGTTGGCGCGGCAACTTCGGCCGAGACAATCGCCAGCCACCGCGTGATCGCCGATCATTTGCGCTCGACCAGCTTCCTGATCGCCGATGGCGTGCTGCCGAGCAGCGAAGGGCGCGGCTATGTGCTGCGCCGGATCATGCGCCGCGCCATGCGCCACGCGCACTTGCTGGGCGCGGACAAGCCGCTAATGCACCGCCTGGTGCCCGCGCTGGTGCAGGAAATGGGCCAGGCCTATCCCGAACTGCCGCGCGCCGAGGCACTTATTCGCGAAGTGCTAGAACGCGAGGAAGCGCGCTTCCGTGTCACGCTGGACAAGGGTTTGCGACTTCTGGACGACGAGACCGCTGGCATGGGTGAGGGTGCCAGCCTGCCCGGCGAAACCGCGTTCAAGCTCTATGACACGTTCGGTTTCCCCTATGACCTGACCGAAGACGCTTTGCGGGTGCGCGGGATCGGGGTGGACAAGGCCGGGTTCGACGCCGCGATGGCCTTGCAGAAAGCCGCCGCGCGCGCCGCGTGGAAGGGCAGCGGGCAAGCCGCCGATGGCGAGTTGTGGTTCGACATCGCCGAGCGCGAGGGCGCGACCGAATTCACCGGCTATGCCAGCACCGAGGGCGAGGGCCGGGTGGTGGCGCTGGTGGTCGATGGCAAGGAAGTGGCGCGGGCGGAAAGCGGGCAGGAGGTGATCCTGCTCACCAACCAGACCCCGTTCTATGGCGAAAGCGGCGGCCAGAGCGGCGATGAAGGCCGCATCACGGGTGACCGGCGGCTGGAAATGGTGGTGTCCGATACATCCAAGCCGCTTGGCCGGCTGCATGCGCACCATGGCAAAATCACCGGCGGTTCGGTTGAAGTGGGAGATACCGTCCACCTCAAGATCGACGCCATGCGGCGCGATGCGATCCGCGCCAATCATTCGGCCACGCACCTGCTGCACGCCGCCTTGCGCAAGCGCCTGGGTGAACATGTGACGCAGAAGGGCAGCCTCGTAGCTGCGGACCGATTCCGGTTTGACTATTCGCACCCCAAGCCGCTGGGTGCCGAAGACATTGCCGCGATCGAGGCCGAGGTGAACGCGGAAATCCGCCACAATGCCGAAGTCTCGACCCGGTTGATGAGCCCGGATGACGCGATCGAAGCGGGCGCGATGGCGCTGTTTGGCGAGAAATACGGCGATGAGGTGCGCGTGCTCAGCATGGGTAGCGCGACCTCCGGGAAGCATTACTCGGTCGAGCTGTGCGGCGGCACTCACGTCAAGGCCACGGGCGACATCGGCCTGTTCCGCATCGTTTCCGAGAGCGCCGTTTCCAGCGGCGTGCGCCGGATCGAGGCGCTGACCGGCGAGGGCGCACGCCAGTGGCTGGTCAATCGCGAGGACACGCTGAAGGCGGTCGCCGCCACGCTACGCACCGCGCCCGACGAAGTGCTCGAGCGCGTTGCCGCGCTGGTCGACGAGCGCCGCACTCTGGAACGCGAGCTGGCCGAGGCGAAGAAACTACTCGCGCTTGGCGGCGGCGGTGGCGGTGCTGCTCCCGCTGCGGACGAGGAAATCGGCGGCGTAAAATTCTCCGGCCAGGTGCTCCACGGGCTCGACCCGAAGGACCTGCGCGGCCTGCTCGACGAAGCCAAGCAGCGGATGGGCAGCGGTGTCGCGGCAATCTGCGCGGTGAATGACGGCAAGGCGGCCTTCGCGGCTGCCGTCACCGATGACCTGTCCGGGCGGTTCAGCGCGGTTGATCTGGTGCGCGCAGGCGTCGAAACGCTCGGCGGCAAGGGCGGCGGCGGGCGGCCCGACATGGCGCAAGGCGGTGGCCCTGATGGCGAAAAGGCCGATTCCGCGATTGCCGCAGTGCGAGCACTGCTGGCGGGCTGAACACTCGGGACGGGGTGGGCTTGCCCTAACCCTCCACCGTACTCGTGCGCAATTTGGGCTTTTCGTCCAGCTCGGCGTCCTGCTGGATCTGTTCACGGTATTCGTCGCGCTTTTCGTGGATGCTGGCGATCACCGGGCCCATCGCCACGCCCAGTTCGACCAGCGCGGCTTCGGACAATTGCAGGCTCGATTCCAGCGTCTCGGGCACGGCCACGGTAGCGCCGCTCTTGTACAATTCGGTTGCATGGACGGCATCGCGGGCGCGGGCGATGATTGGCAGGCCGGGATACGCGGCGCGCAGTTTCTTGACCAGTTGCTGGGCCAGCACGTGCTCGTCCATGGTCAGGATCACTGCCGGACATTCGGCCAGACCCAGCTTGTCGAGCACGTTGGCGCGCGCGGCGTTGGCGAACAGGGCGTTGAACCCATCGGTCCGCGCCCGCGCGATAATATCGGCATCGGCGTCGATTCCGATATAGGGCTTGCCGTGGCGGTCGAGCATTTCGGCCACCAGCCGGCCCACACGGCCAAGCCCGATTACGATCACGCGCGGCTTGTCATCACCCGCGCTTCGCTCATCGGGCGTGGGGGCGGGCCCCACCCGGCGGCCCATTGTGCGGCCCAGCAGCGCCAGCAGCGGGGTGACGGTCAGGCCGATGGCGATGACGATCTGCCAGAATTGCGCCGTCTCGCGGTCGATGATCAGCGCCTGGGTTGCCACGCCCAGCACGATCAGCGAGGTTTCGGACGGGCTCGCCATCAGCACCCCGGTTTCGGTCGCCGTGGCTGCGCGCGCGCCCATCAGCCGCAGCAGCACGCCGGTGACCAGCGCCTTCAGCACCAGCACGCCGACCACCGCCGCGATGATTGCGCCCAGTTGCGCCCACACCACCAGCAGGTCCACGCTCATGCCAACGGTGATCAGGAACACGCCGAGCGCGAGCCCCTTGAACGGCACGATGATGCTCTCGACCTCGCTGTGGTACTCGGTCTCGGCGATCAGCACCCCGGCGATCAGCGCGCCGACGATGGGCGACAGGCCGACCAGTTGCGTCGCCAGGCTGGCCCCGATCACCACCAGCAGGCTCGCGGCGAGGAACAGCTCGGGGCTTTTGGCGCGGGCGGCGGCGGCGAACAGGGGGGGCAGGGCCAGCCGCCCCAGCACCATCATCGCCAGCACCACCAGCGCGCCCTGCCACAGCGTGGTGAACAGGCCGGCCAGCTGATCCTCGCCAGCATAAGGTGCCAGCGCGCCGAGGAGGAAGATGATCGGCACGATCATGATGTCCTCGAACAATAGCATCGACAGCGCCGCGCGCCCCACGGGACCGCGCGTGCCCGATATGGGCAGCACCAGCGCGGTGGACGAAAACGCCAGCGCGAAGCCCAGCGCCGCCGCGCCCGCCAGCGCCATGCCCGAGGCGGCAAAGCCCAGCGCCAGCAAAGTGCCGATGCCCAGCAGTTCGAGCGCGCCCAGCCCGAACACCAGCCGCCGCATCTGCCACAGCCGGTTGAAGCTCAGTTCCAGGCCGATGGTGAACAGCAGCAGCACGATGCCCAGCTCGGCGAACGGCGCCAGCGCCCCGGTATCGCTGATCGTGACCCAGTAGAGCCCCGGCACATCGTCCACCATGCGCCCCAGGCCGAACGGACCGACGAGCAGGCCGACGAGGATGAAGCCGATGATCGGGGTGATGCGGAAGCGGGCGAACAGCGGGATAACGATGCCCGCCGCGCCCAGGATCACCAGGGCATCGGACATCAGCGGCGAGATGGTTTCAGGGTGCATCGCCAACGTGTATGGCAGGCAGGCAATGGCTACCGCAACGCACAATTCTTCACATCTCGCGCCCGACGTGCTCATCGTCGGCGGCGGACCGGCGGGCATGATGGCAGGGCTCCTGCTGGCGCGCGGCGGAGTGTCTGTGCTGGTGCTGGAAAAGCACGGCGATTTCCTGCGCGATTTCCGCGGTGACACGGTCCATCCCAGCACGATGGAGGTGCTGGTCCAGCTCGGCCTGCTCGGACGGTTCCTCGAGCGTCCGCACGAGCGGGTGGACCGGGTGGTAGGGCGCATCGCCGGACGGGACTACAAGATTGGCAGCCTCGCCGGGCTGAATACGCCAGCACCCTTCATCGCCATGATGCCGCAATGGGAGTTCCTCGATTTCCTGCGTGACGAGGCTGCGGCGTACCCCGGTTTCGCGTTGACGATGGAGGCGGGAGTTGCCGGCCTGATCGACGAGGGCGGACGCATGGCCGGGGTAGTCCTGGCCGATGGTCGCGAGATTCGGGCGCGCCTGCTGACGATCATGGCTGACGGGCGCGGCTCCATCGTGCGGCGCGGTGGGGTTCTGCCGGTTACCCAACTTGGCGCCCCGATGGATGTGTTGTGGTTTCGTCTGCCCAAGGCGCCGCACACGGGTGATGCGCTGCGCGGCGCCTTCGATACGGGGCGCATCATCGTGCTGATCGACCGGCGCGATTATTGGCAGGCCGCGTTCCTGATTCCCAAGGGCAGTGCGGAAGCGATCAAGGCGCGCGGGGTGGGCTGGATTCGCGAGCAATGCCGCGCAGCGTTCCCCGAACTGGGCCTTGGCGGTGCTGGCGGGCTGGAGCGGGTCGAAGACCTGTTCCTGCTGTCGGTCGCGCTCGACCGGCTCGATACCTGGCACCGGCCCGGCCTGCTCGCCATCGGCGATGCGGCGCACGCGATGAGCCCGATCGGCGGAGTGGGCATCAACCTGGCCATCCAGGATGCCGTGGCGACCGCCAACCTGCTCGGCGCGCGGCTGGCCTTGGGCAAGCGAGCCGATGATCTGCTGGCGTCTGTGCAACGTCGGCGGCTGCTGCCCACGCGGGTGATCCAGCGCGGTCAGAAGGCGGCGCAGGACAACCTTATCACCCGCGTGCTGTCGGGCAGGCCAGTGACGGGCGCGCCGCTGCTGGTGCGATTGCTAGATCGTTTTCCGCTGGTGCGGCGCATTCCGGGGCGGATTATTGGGCTGGGAATCAGGCGGGAGCGAGTGGCCTGGCCGTAAGCAGGCTTACCCATACTTCGTCATTCCCGCGAAAGCGGGAATCCAGTCGGCGTTGCGTGCCGTGTCACTGGATCCCCGCGTTCGCGGGGATGACGAAATCAAGGGTTAAGGCGTGAGAGCTGGATCGCGCCGGATCAAATCAGCCCCTGCGCCTGCATTTCCTCTTCCAGCGCCACGCGGATCGCTTCGAAGAACTGCTCGGTGGTCATCCACGGCTGGTCGGGGCCGATCAGCAGCGCCAGGTCCTTGGTCATCATGCCCTGTTCCACGCAGGCCACGCACACGCGCTCGAGCGTTTCGGCGAACTTGGTGACTTCGGGCGTGTTGTCGAACCGGCCACGATAGATCAGCCCGCGCGTCCACGCGAAGATCGAGGCGATCGGGTTGGTGCTGGTCGCCTTGCCCTGCTGGTGCTGGCGATAGTGGCGGGTGACGGTGCCGTGCGCGGCCTCGGCTTCCACCGTCTTGCCGTCGGGGGTCATCAGCACGCTGGTCATCAGGCCGAGCGAGCCGAAGCCCTGCGCCACCACGTCGCTCTGCACGTCGCCGTCATAGTTCTTGCAGGCCCACACGAACTTGCCGCTCCACTTCAGCGCGGAGGCGACCATGTCGTCGATCAGGCGATGTTCGTAGATGATCCCCAGTTCGGCGAACTTTTCCTTGAAGCCTTCGGTCTCGAAGATCTCCTGGAACAGGTCCTTGAAGCGGCCATCGTAGGCCTTGATGATGGTGTTCTTGGTGCTGAGGTACACCGGCCACTTGCGGTCGATGCCATAGTTGAAGCTGGCGCGGGCGAAATCGCGGATCGAATCGTCAAGGTTGTACATCGCCATGGCCACGCCGGGGGCCTTGAACTGGTAGACCTCGCGGTCGATCACCTCGCCGTTGTCGCCTTCCCACACCAGCCGCAGCTTGCCGGGGCTGGGGACGAGGAAATCGGTCGCGCGGTACTGGTCGCCAAAGGCATGGCGGCCAACCACGATGGGATCGGTCCAGCCGGGCACCAGCCGCGGCACGTTCTGGATCACGATCGGTTCGCGGAAGATGGTCCCGCCCAGGATGTTGCGGATGGTGCCGTTGGGGCTCTTCCACATCTGCTTGAGGCCGAATTCCTCGACGCGCTGCTCATCCGGGGTGATCGTGGCGCACTTCACGCCCACGCCGTGCTTGGCGATGGCGTTGGCGGCGTCGATGGTGATCTGATCGTCGGTCTCGTCGCGCTTCTCGACCGAGAGGTCATAATACAGCAGCTCCACGTCGAGGTACGGCAGGATCAGCCGTTCGCGGATCCATTCCCAGATGATCCGGGTCATCTCGTCGCCGTCGATCTCGACGATGGGGTTCACGACTTTGATCTTGGCCATCTGCTGGTCCTTAGCTGAGTGGGAAAGGCGTTGGGTTCGCGAGGGGTCTTAGCAGCGGAACCGTCAGGCGCAAGAGAGCGGCGGGGCGGCGATGCGCGTATGGGCCAGCAGCAGGCTGGCGAGGCCGGGCAGGGCGCGGACCAGGCCGAGCGCGAGCGGCTGGGCGAGCGGGCTTTCAGCGAGCGCCCGCGCCGTCCGGGCGACCGCCAGCGGATGCCGCGCGGTGCGGGCGAGCTGGCGCTGGTAGGCAGGTGCCGCTGCCGCTCCCCCAACCAGCCACGCCTGCGCCGCCATTGCGCCACTCGCCATGGCCACGCCCATGCCTTCGCCAGCCAGCGAGGGGATCACCGCAGCCTGATCGCCCAGCCGGAACAGGCCGGGCAGGGTTTCTCGGGCGATCCAGCCATAGGGGACAGCACCGATGGTCTCGATCCGCTCGGCCTGCCAACCGGGCTCCAATCGCTCGGCAAAGCGGGGGTGCTGGCGGGCGAGGTTCTCGAGCAGCGCCCGCGGATTGCCGCCAGCGCGCGTGAGGCGCGACTTCCTGATCGCCAGACACAGGTTGGCGGTGCCGTTCTCCTGCAACACGATCCCGGCATAGCCGCCGTCGAACAGGTGCAGCTCGATCATGCCCGCCAGCTCGCGGCGCAGGGCGGGCGAGGGGGTGACGCGCAGCCGCAGGCCCAGCGCAGGATCAGCGTCGGTGCGCGGGCGGGGTTGGCCGCGCACGTCGTGCTTGCCGCTGGCGAGCAGCAGCGCATCGCCCTGCCAGTCACGGCTGCCATGCGCGACGAGCCCGCGCACCTCACGGATCGTATCGACCGCCAGCTCGGCCCCGGCGGCCAGCGCCTTGTGCCGCAGCGCCGTGTCGAGCGCCCGGCGCGACAGGCCCCACGAGGGCGCGGGCAGGGCGGCCTGTGCCTGCTGCCTTCCGGCAAACACCCGCAAGCCGGTCACCCGGTGCGCGCCCAAGCCCTGCGGTGAAACGCCCAGCGCGGCCAATTGCTCGACGCTGCGCCAAGAGAGGAACCCGCCGCACAGCGCATCGCCCGGCTGCTCGCTGCGGTCGAGCAGCAGCGGGCGGGCACCCGCGCGGGCCAGCACTATGGCAGCGGCACATCCGGCCGGGCCGGCGCCGAGGATCAGTGGACTTGTGAGACGCATAGCCTGAAAGGGAACCAGCGCGCGATCCGCGCCTGGGAAATGCCTGCCTCGGCGAGGATCGCGCGCCATTCGGCAGGGCGGTACGAGCGGGCGATCGAGGTTTGCCCGTCGGCGCGCACGATCGGGTGGGCCAGCAATGCCCGCGCCAGCAGGGGAAAGCTGAGGTAACTGAAGGTGTGGCGGTGCAGGTCGTTGACCAGCCAGCCGCTGGATGCCTGCGCCTCCATGAAGCGCAGAAAGGCCACCAGCTGTGCGTGCGTCATGTGATGCGCGACGAGGCTGGAAACGACGCAATCGAACTGTTCGCCCGCCAGGTCAGCATAGTCGCCGGTGAGGTAGGTGATCGGCAGCGAGGGATCGGTCGCGGCGCGCGCGGCAGTTTCGCTGCGCGGGTTGAGGTCCACCCCCACCAGCGTGGCTGTCTTGCCGCGCCGCCGTGCCCACCGGGCGATGTTGCGCAGCATGTCGCCATGGCCAAAGCCCACGTCGAGCAGGGTGAAGCGCTGCTTGTTTGCAAGCGCCTTGTCGAGAAAGGCATAGGTCGGCCGGGCTGCGAGGGTGACCGTGTTGACGCGTGCCAGATCGGCCAGCAGCGCGCGATAGTCGGCTTCCGGCAGCGCCGGGTCGTCCATCAGTTCTTCGGTCAGGCGCCGCTCAGCCAGCATCGCCATCCGTCCAGCCGAAGTGGAGCCCTTCCAGCGCCAGACCCGGCCCGAAGGCGAGCGCAATGCCGCTGGTCGGGCGTTCGGTCCACAAACGCGCGAGCACGAACAGCACGCTGGCAGAGGACATGTTGCCGTTTTCTGCCAGCACCGCGCGCGATGCGGCCAGCTTCTCGGGCGGCAAGTGCAACCCGCGCTCCACCGCGTCGAGGATCGAGCGACCGCCCGGATGCACCGCGAAGGCGTGTGTCCCCTCAGGCGCGAGCACCTGGGTCAAGGCGGCATCGCCAAAGGCGTCGGCCAGTCGGCCCGGCACGGCGCCCGCCAGGTGCATGGCAAAGCCGGTGTCGCCCACAGTCCAGGTGATCAGCTCGGCACTGTCATCCAGCACGCGGCTGATGCCTGTCCCCAGCGCCAGCCCGGCGCCAGAGCCGCAAACGACCGCTGCCGCTGCGCCATCGGCGAACTGGCGCATGGCGAGCAGGGCCTCGACGCTGTTGGTCTGTTGCAAGTGCAGCGTGCACAGCTCCACCGCCACCACCAGCACGCGTGCCTGCGGGTTGGCGCGGACGATGTGGCCCGCGCTGCGCAAGGCGGTGACCCCGGCATAGCAGCCCATGAACCCGATCACGACGCGCTCCACATTGACGGCGAGACCCAGCCTGCGGGCGATCACCTGGTCGATCCCCGGAGCCATGAAGCCGGTGCAGCAGGCGACCACCAGGTGCGTGATGCCCGCCAGATCGGCGTGCAATCCGGCGACCGCGCGCAAGGCCAGATCGGGTGCCTCGCTGGCAAACAGCGCCATACGCCGCGCGGTAGTGGGGAACGGTTCGGCCTCGTAAAACGCTACCGGATCGCCCAGTACCGAATAGCGATGCGAAATGCCCGCGCGGTCGGCCATGCGGTGGAACAGCGTACGCTGCCGGTCATCGTCGATCTGGCCATCGGCCCAGCGGCGAAAGGCGTGCTCGATCTCGCCCGCGGGGACAGCGGTGCCCAGGGCCGTGATGCGGGGGATGGAAACTGGCGACGCCATGATACGCTATAGCAACCGCTGGCGGCAGCGATAGGTCCGAAAAGGGCACAAAAAACCCGCCGGAAGGGCGGGTCTGATGCATCATTTGCCCGGGCGTGTATGGGGGGCCTGCATGGGTTCAGCGAATGGTGGGCGTAGCAAGGATTGAACTTGCGACCCCTACGATGTCAACATAGTGCTCTACCACTGAGCTATACGCCCGCACCATTCGAGAGGCGGGCCATTAGCGCCATGCCTGACAGGTTTCAAGTGCCTTGCTGGCCTTTACATGCGCAGCGGCACGGCATCCTCGAACATGCGCTCCACTTCCATCACCAGGTCCTTCAGGTGGAACGGCTTGGACAGCATCTTGGCGTGCGGCGCATCGCGGCTGGCGCGCAGGGTGACCGCGGCGAACCCGGTGATGAACATCACCTTGGTGATCGGGCTGATGTCGTTGCAATATTGCGCCAGCTCGATCCCGTCCATTTCGGCCATCACGATGTCGGACAGCAGCAGGTCGAAGATCTCGGTCTTGAGATGCGGCAGCGCAGCCTCGCCACTGCCCACCGCGACGACCGAATAGCCGGCGTTTTCCAGCGCCCGGGTAATGTAGCCGCGCATGGCTGCATCGTCTTCGGCCAGCAGGATTCGGATCATGGTCTGTTGCCCCTCGTGGTGTTCGCAAGTCCGGGCCTAGACCAGATGGATTCCAACTGCGCGTGGCTTTTTCCGGGTGACCAGCTTTGGAACACCAGCCTTTGACTTCGTATAGGATTGCCTGCAGCACCGTGGGCAAGATGGTCATCCAGACACCCCTAGAAATGGACGATTCGGGCATCAGCCTTGGCGGGATACTGCCCGATGGCGATGGACAGGCGGCATTCTCGCTGTTCGGCCCGCGCAACGCGGATTTGCCGGTCCTGATCGCGGTGCCGCACGCGGGGCGGAGCTATCCCGCACCCTTGCTCGCCGCGATGCGCCAGCCGCAGGCAGCCTGCGCGCGGCTGGAAGATCGGCTGGCCGATGTTCTGGCGCAGCGCGTGGCACAATTGACCGGCGCGGCCCTGCTGGTCGCGCTGGCTCCGCGCGCGATGATCGACCTCAACCGCGCGCCCGAAGACATGGACTGGGAGATGGTCGCCGGCCCGCCGCCAACGGGGACCTTGCGCCATGCCGCCGGACGCCGCGCGCGCAGCGGTCTGGGGCTGGTGCCGCGCCGTTTGCAGGGGCTGGGCGACTTGTGGCGCGGTCCTTTGGTGGCCGCCGATCTGCAGGCGCGCATCGAACTGGTCCACCGGCCCTATCACCGCGCCTTGGGGCAGGCGCTGGAAGACCTGCGCGACCGCTGGGGCGAGGCTCTGCTGATCGATCTGCACTCGATGCCCCCGCTGGGTCCCAAGACGGGGAGCGCTGCGGCGCCGGATTTCGTAATCGGCGATCGTTATGGCTCGTCATGTGGGGCGGGCCTAAGCCTGCTCGCCAATGAGCATCTGGCGCAGCGCGGCCAGCGCGCAGCGCATAACCGGCCCTATGCGGGCGGCTACGTGCTCGATCGCCACGGCGCTCCGCAGCGCGCGATGCATGCCCTGCAAATCGAAGTGTGCCGCGAGACCTATCTCGACCCCACCTTGCGCGATCCGGGTGCGGGGATGGAGGGGGTGGCGCAAGTGCTGGCCGGGCTGGTGCGGCGGCTGGCGCAGGAACTGGGCAGCCACGCCTCGCCTTTGGCCCAAGCCGCCGAATAAGCGCACCGCCGAATAAGCGCCTGGCCGAAAGGCAGCCATAAAAAAGCCGCCTCGCGCTTTACGGCACGAGGCGGCCAAGGTTCAGGGAGGAATGCACCGAAGCGCATTGTCACCACCAGCCATGAGGGGAGCCGGGGGACGCCCTTGAACTAATTCGCAGTTGCGAAATTTCAAGCACAATCGCATCGCCAGCCTTGTTGGCTGCGCTTTCTGCCCTGCCAAACGACAGCGGGGGCGGCGCCTTCCGGCACCGCCCCCGCTGGTGATTCGCCTGTCGCCGAGGTCTAGACGGCGACGGGGGCGGCGACGGGTCCACGGCCCTGCGCATCGGCGCGGGCGAAGACCACGCGCAGCAGGTCGAGCGACATCATGTGGGCATAGATCAGGCCCAGCAGGCCGCTCTCGACCATCTTGCGCAACTGATCACCGCGCAGTTCGCGCAGCTTCTTCTCGTCGACCATCTGGAAGCCGCGATAGATGAACGGCTGGCCCTGGCCATCCTGACGGTTGATCGCCACTTCGCCTTCCATCAGCAGGTCGTGCGCTTTCAACTCGTCCATGAACGCCTTGGTGCGCATGCCGGCTTCCTCGAACTTCTCGCAGAAGTTGAGCAGTTCCTGGGTGTGGGTAGAAGGCGTCTGGTCATCGTTGAACAGCGCTGCGCCCTCGTCGAACTCGCCCAGCAGGCCACTGGTCGGATCGAAGCACAGCGACAGGTTCTCATCATCCTGACGCATCTTCACCAGCAGGAACGGGTAGCGACGGATATAGGCCGGGATATAGGGCGTGCCGATCAGCGTGCCATCGGGCTCGAAATAGGTGTTCACTCCCTCGTTGAGGCCCATCACCGCCAGCGGCACGGGATTGTCACCGGTCGAGAACACGATCGGGAAATCGCGCTGCGCCATGGGGAATTCCTCCACCGTCAGCGGCACCACGTGCTGGCTGGCGACCCACGGTGCCTTGTCCACCTGAATGGCCTTCCACGAAGCGTGCTGCTGCGTGTTGAGCGGAACAAGATCGTTGTAGCTGATCGGCAAACCGGCTTTCGGCGCGCTGGCCATGGCATTCTCTCCAATTTTGCGAAGGTTGACCGGTCCCGGGACGTGCCGGGCCGACGACGTTGGCGGCGGGCTTTACTGACTGGCGGCGAGCGAGGCAAGGCCCCCCTAAGCGAGGGGTGTGGGCGGTGTGTCGGAGCCGGGCACCAGCTTGCCCGGATTGAGCAGGCCCCGCGGATCGAGCGCGTTCTTCACAGCGGTCAGGATCGCCAGATGCACCGGATCGCCGAGCCGCGCCAATTCGGCCACCTTGAGCTGGCCGATGCCGTGCTCGGCGCTGATCGAACCGCCCCATTCGGTGACAAGATCGTGCACGAAGCTGCTGATTTCCTTGCCTTGCGACGCTTCCCATGTCCCGCGCACCGCGCCTGCGGGGGCAAGCACGTGGTAATGCACGTTGCCATCGCCCAGATGGCCGAACGCGACGGCCTTGCAGCCGGGGAAGCGCGCTTCGACCTGCGGCAGCGTCTCGGCGACGAAATCGCCCATGCGCGCCACGGGAACCGAGATGTCGTGCTGCATCGCCGGACCCAACGCGCGCTCTGCGGGGGCGATCTCGTCGCGCAGTGCCCAGAATTCCTCGGCCTGCGTCTCGTTCATCGCCACGGTGGCATCGTCGACCAGCCCGGCCTCGAACGCGCTTTCGAGCAGCGCCTGCGCGCGGTCGGGCAGGGTGGCCGCGCTGGCACTATCGGCCACGAGCTCGATCAGCGCGTTCCATTCGTGCTGTGCGGCGAGCGGATTGCGCGCGCGCGGGTTGTGATCGAGCACCGCCTGCAACGAATGGCGCGGCATGACCTCGAATCCCTCGAGCGCCTCGCCCGCCTGCCGTTCGGTATGGACCAGCAGCTTGCGCGCATCGCGAATGTCCTTGAGGCCGACCCACAGCACCGCCCGGTCAGCCAGCGCGGGCAGCAGCCGCAAGGTCGCCCCCGTTATGATCCCGAGCGTACCTTCGGACCCGATCAGCAACTGCTTCAAGTCGAACCCGCGGTTATCCTTCTTCAGCGGCACCAGCGAATCGAACACCGAGCCGTCGGCCAGCACCGCCTCGATCCCCAGCACCTGCGCGCGCATCGATCCGTGGCGCAGGACCTGTGTGCCGCCGGCATTGGTGGCGATCAGCCCGCCGATCGTGGCCGAGCCCTTGCCGCCCAGCGTCAGCGGAAAGCGCAAGGCCAGCGGTGCCACTGCCTCGTGCAATGTCTGCAGGATCACGCCTGCCTCGCAAACGATCTCGCGCGCATCGGGATCGAGCCGGACGATCCGGTTCATCCGTCGCAGCGACAGCACCAGCGCGTCGCCGCTCTCGTCGGGCGTCGCCCCGCCGGACATGCCCGAATTGCCCCCTTGCGGCACCAGCGGCACACCGTGCGCGGCGCACAGTTTGACCAGCGCCGCCACTTCCACCGTGGTGCCGGGCGAGGCGAGGCCGATCGCCCGCCCGGTATAGCGCCCGCGCCAATCGGTCAGCCACGGATCGACCAGTTCCGGGTCCTGCGTAAAGCCGCGCGGCCCCAGCAGGGCTGCGGCAGCTGTCGTAAAAGCCTCGCTTGCGTTCATAAGCCCGGCTCATGCCAGTGCGCGCGCAGCCTTGCCAAGGGTAATGTGAGCCGCCAAGGCGATGATCGGCGGATAAGGGCGGGGGTTAAGCCACTATTCAAGCTGTCGCCGTAAAGGGGGTGGAGCAGGCCGGTTCCGGGCTGCCCAAACGTCGATCCATGAAAAAGCACCACATCCTAGCCGCGGCCGCGCTGGCCATGCTCGTCCCGGCCCTCGTCGCCGTGGAGGCACCGCTGTCGGCGCAGGACGTGCTCGGTCTCGATGCCGTGGCGAGCCCCGAATTGCGCGTGCTCGAGGATGGCTCGCGCCCCGATAGCTGGGGTCAGGTGCGGATCGAGCAGCGGGTGATCATCCGCATTTCGCCCAGTCCGCCCGATGTCCGCCAGCGCTTGCGCGCCCTGCAACCGCTCCGCTCGGCAGACAGCGGCTATCGCGAACTGTCGCACGATGGCTGCGTGCGCGTGGGCAATATCGTCGGCGTGCAGCCCACCACCGATAACCGCCTGCTGCTGTTCATGGAAAACGACAACGTCCTCGCCGCCTCGCTCGAGCGGGGATGCGATGCGCGGGCGTTCTATTCGGGGTTCTATCTCGAACGCAGCGGCGACGGGCGCCTGTGCGTCGATCGCGACCGCTTGCAATCGCGCGCCGGGGTCTCGTGCTCGCTCGATACCATCCGCCGCTTGGTTCCGGTGGACGACGACTGAACCGCCAGCACTTCGAACGGGCATTCACGTCGAACAGGCATTTTCTTGACTTTTACGCCTTGCGGTGCTTTTGCGCCGCTGTTCGGCACGGCGAGGTAAATTTTGCCCGTCGCGCCTCCCTTGCTCGCGGGTCGTACTGCGGGCTTTAGTTCCGGAACACCGCTGCTTATGAAGTTCGCCGATCTCGGCCTGTCACCCGAATTGCTGCAAGCGGTGGAAGACGCCGGCTATACCGAGCCGACTCCGATCCAGGCCGAGGCGATCCCGCAAGTGCAGATGATGCGCGACCTGATCGCCATCGCCCAGACCGGTACCGGCAAGACCGCCAGCTTCGTGCTGCCGATGATCGACATCCTCGCCAATGGCCGCCGCCGCGCGCGCATGCCGCGTTCGTTGATTTTGGAGCCGACGCGCGAACTGGCGATGCAGGTCTCGGAGAACTTCGAGAAGTACGGCAAGAACCATGACCTGAAGATGGCGCTGCTGATCGGCGGCGTTCAGATGGGTGACCAGGTCAAGGCGCTGGACGAGGGCGTGGACGTGCTGATCGCCACGCCGGGCCGCCTGATGGACTTGTTCGGACGCGGCAAGATCATGCTCAACGGCTGTGACCTACTGGTGATCGACGAGGCCGACCGGATGCTCGACATGGGCTTCATCCCCGACATCGAATTCATCTGCGAAAAGCTGCCGGCACAGCGCCAGACGCTGCTGTTCAGCGCAACGATGCCGCCGCCGATCAAGAAGCTGGCGGACAAGTTCCTCAACAATCCCAAGACAATCGCGGTCGCCCGCGCGGCCACGGCCAACATCAACATCGCCCAGTTCAAGGTGGAGATTTCCGCCAAGAAGAAGTTCGATGCGCTGAAGTACCTGCTGCAGGTGGACAACGTGCAGACCGCGATGATCTTCGCCAACCGCAAGACCACGGTGCGCGACCTCAACAAGAACCTGCGCAAGGCGGGCTTCCGCTCGGGCGAGATCCATGGCGATATGGACCAGGGCAGCCGCATCGCCACGCTGGACCTGTTCAAGTCCGGCGAGGCCAACATCCTCGTCTGTTCCGACGTCGCCGCGCGCGGGCTGGACATCAAGGGCGTGAGCCACGTGTTCAACTATGACACCCCGTGGCACCCCGACGACTACATCCACCGCATCGGCCGCACCGGCCGCGCCGGGGCCAAGGGCCGCGCGATCACGCTGGTGACCCCCGCCGATGCCGAGGCGATGGACAACGTCGAAAAGCTCACCCAGATCAAGGTGCCGCTGTTCGACTGGTCAGCCGTGACGCCAGAGGCAGCGGAAGAGGCTGCGCCGAAGGGCCGGTCGGGTGGTCAGTCGCGCAGCCGCGATCGTGATGATGCGCCGCGCGAAGCCAGTCGCGAGGATCGCCCGAAGCGCGAGCGTCGTCCGCGTCGTGAAGAGACGGAAGAGGTTGTTGCCGAAGCGGTCGCCGAGGAAGCAGAAGCTCCGGCCCGCGAGGAACGCCCCGCCCGCGCACCCCGCGCCGAACGCCCCGCCCGCGAGCCGCGTGAACCGCGCCCGGCACGTGAAGCTCGTCCGGAACGCGATGCCCGCCCCGAGCGTGAACCGCGCGCCGAACGCGAAGAACGCCGCCCGCGCCATCAGGACAACGAGCCGCCGACCAAACCGGGCGAATGGAATGGCCCGATGCCGGGGTTCCTTGGCGTGGGGTTCGAGTAGCCCCGCAGTGCGCAAATTCGTTGACTAGGTGGCCATCAAGGACCCCGATTTCACTGCCACGATCGCCAGGAAGAAGCGTTAGGGGTAGCTAGCTGCTGAGCGACGGCGCGCGTCGCAACAGCAACTCCACCGCGCCCCAGCCAAGGATAATTTGGTCGGGCGAATAGACGTAGAGAAAGCTGACGCCTTCGGCTTCCTCCACAGTCAATTCCATGAAGTCTCCGGTGCCGTCGTCGGGGTATTCGAGTTCGCCGTTGCACCGGACCATGGCAATCCGACCCTGCCGACTTGGTTGCAGGCCAAAATCGCGCCAGGGATCGACCCCGGATTCCATTTCGCCAGCGGAATTGCGCATGTCCGTATCGTATTGCGGCCGCGTGCAATGGGGATAGAGATCGCCGGGGTGTGAGAGGTCATCTGAGCGGGTGACGCGCGCTCCGGGTGCGACGGACATGGTGATCGCATCGCGGCCCACCGTCACGCGCGATCCGATCCATTGCCGGCGAAGCTCGTTAAGGTTCAGGAAAACCGGCGGGTCACCGCCCAGGTTGGGCGAAACCCGCTCAATCGCCGCCACGACCATCCAGTTGCCGAAGCAATCCTCCACGCCATGGGCCCCATAAAGGCGGGCGTTTTCATCGATCCGCTCCATCAGGCGGGTGTTGAAGCAGAGTGGATCGTTGTCGCGGCAGGGCTCGCGCGTTTCGGCTTCATACGGCTGTTCGCCCAGTTCCGCATCGCCAGCGGAACATCCGGTAATGGCCAGAGCCAAAGAAGCAAACGCGATCCGCTTCAACGGTTCACCCCCACCACCTTCACAAAGCTGTCGATCACCCGCTTCTCGCCCGCCGTTTCGAACTGGATGGTCAGCTTGTTGCCTTCTTGGCCGGTGACCGTGCCTTCGCCGAACTTGTCGTGGAAAACTTGCGCGCCCAGTGCGATGTCGCCGCGCGGCTTGGCGGCGAAGCTGGCGGCGCTGCGGGTGCTTTCGGGGACGCGGGCGGGTTTGGTGTCATAAGTGGTTGAAAGCGCGCGTTGCCAGCCGGGGCCGCGCGCGGAAGAGCGGTCGGGCCTGTCCCGCGCCACGTGGGCGAAAGGGTCTTCGGTCTCGCTCCAGTTGGCGCGCCACAGGCTGGCACCGCCGGTCAGCGTGGTTTCGTGGGCGATGGCGTCCTCGGGCAATTCGGCGATGAAGCGGCTGGGGATCGAGCTGGTCCACTGGCCATAGATGCGCCGGTTGGCCGCATGCGTGATGGTGCAGCGCCGCCGCGCGCGGGTGATGCCGACATAGGCGAGGCGGCGCTCTTCCTCCAGTGAAGCGAGCCCGCCTTCGTCGAGCGAGCGCTGGCTGGGGAACACGCCTTCTTCCCACCCGGGCAGGAAAACGTGGTTGAATTCCAGCCCCTTGGCGGCGTGCATGGTCATGATGGTGACCTTCTCGCCATCGTCCGCGCGGTCGTTGTCCATCACCAGGCTGACGTGTTCGAGGAAATCGCTCAGCGTGGCGTAGTCCTCCATCGCCCGGGCCAGTTCGACCAGGTTGTCCGCCCGGCCGGCGCTTTCGGCCGAGCGTTCGGCCTTGAGCATGGCCTCGTAACCGCTTTCCGCCAGCACGGTGCGCAGCAGTTCGGACGGGCTGACGGTCTCGGCCATCTGCCGCCAGCGCAGGAAATCCTGCATCAGCGAGGCGATGGTGGAGCGGGCGCGGGCGGGCAGCTCGTCGCTGTCGGCCACGTCGATCGCGGCGGCGGCCAGCGGGAGGCCGGTGCGGCGCGCGTGGCTGTACATCTTCTCCAGCGTCTTGGCGCCGAGCCCGCGTTTGGGCTGGTTGTAGATGCGCTCGAACGCCAGGTCGTCCGCCGGCTGGGCAATGACGCGCAGGTAAGCGAGGGCATCGCGAATTTCGGACCGCTCATAAAAGCGGAAGCCGCCGACGATACGGTAGTTGAGGCCGATCTGGATGAAGCGGTCCTCGAACTCGCGCGTCTGGTATTGCGCGCGGACCAGGATGGCGACCTCGTCGAGCGGCGCGCCCTCGCGTTCGAGCCGCTCGATCTCCTCGCCCACGCGGCGCGCTTCCTCCGGCCCGTCCCACACGCCGATGACGCGGACCTTTTCGCCAGCGTTGATCTCGGTCCACAGCGTCTTGCCCAGCCGCTGGCTGTTGCTGGCGATGAGGCCCGAAGCGGCGGCGAGAATCTGCGGGGTGGAGCGATAATTCTGCTCCAGCCGGATCACCTTCGCGCCGGGAAAATCCTTTTCAAACCGCAGGATATTGGCCACTTCTGCGCCGCGCCATGAATAGATCGACTGATCGTCATCGCCCACCACGCAGATATTCTTGCGCGTTTGCGCCAGCAGTCGCAGCCACAGGTACTGGACGGCATTGGTGTCCTGATACTCGTCGACCAACACGTATTTGAAGCGGTTCTGGTACTGCTCGAGGATGTCGCGATGCTGGCGAAAGATGTTCAGCATATGCAGCATCAGATCGCCGAAATCGCACGCGTTGAGGGCCTTCAGCCGCGCCTGGTACGCGGCGTAGAACTGCTTGCCCTTGCCGTTGGCATAGCTCTCGTTGTCGAGCGGGGTCAGGTCATCGGGGTTGAGGCCGCGGTTCTTCCACCCGTCGATCAGCCCGGCCAGCTGGCGCGGCGGCCAGCGCTTTTCGTCCAGCCCGCTCTCCTGGATCAGCGTCTTGAGCAGGCGCAGCTGGTCGTCGGTGTCGATGATCGTGTAATTGCTTTGCAGCCCGACCAGCTCGGCGTGGCGGCGCAGCATCCGCGCGCAAATCGAGTGAAACGTGCCGAGCCATGGCATGCCCTCCACCGCATCGCCGATCAACTGGCCGACCCTGTGGCGCATCTCGCGCGCGGCACGGTTGGTGAAGGTGACGCAGAGGATCTCGCTCGGCCAGGCGAGTCGCTGGCGGATCAGGTTGGCGAGGCGATGGGTCAGCGCGGCGGTTTTGCCCGTGCCCGCACCCGCCAGCATCAGCACCGGCCCTTCGGTGGTTTGCACCGCGTCGCGCTGTGGCGGATTGAGCCGTTGCAGCCATTCGGGAATGGCGGACTCGGCGGAAGGGAGGGGTGCGTTCACCCGCGAACAACTAGGGAACACAAGGTCATTGCGCAAGGCTGGTGGGGGCATGGAGCTGGTGTGGCGTCTGGTTTCACGCGATATATTTGACACTCGGCTTGCTCATCCATACCGCTGCGCTCCCATGAGCCCCATCCGCCGCAACCACCGTGTCCTGCTGGCCTCCCTGGTGGGCACAACGGTCGAATTCTACGATTTCTATATCTACGCCACGGCTGCGGCGCTGGTGTTCGGGCCGTTGTTTTTCCCTTCGGAGAGCCCGTCGGCGCAACTGCTGTTCAGCCTGATGAGTTTTGGCCTCGCCTTCGTGGCGCGACCCGTGGGGGCCATCGTGTTCGGTCACTTTGGCGACAAGCTGGGCCGCAAAAGCACGCTGGTCGTCTCGCTGATGCTGATGGGCATTTCGACGCTGCTGATCGGCTTCCTGCCGACCTATGCGATGGTCGGCTGGCCCGCTGCGGCGCTGCTGTGCCTGTGCCGACTGGGGCAGGGTTTCGCGCTGGGCGGCGAATGGGGCGGGGCCAGTCTGCTGGCGGTGGAGAACGCGCCG
The DNA here is from genome assembly GCA_039927835.1 of Alteraurantiacibacter sp. GTDB lineage: Bacteria > Pseudomonadota > Alphaproteobacteria > Sphingomonadales > Sphingomonadaceae > Alteraurantiacibacter. Next base: position 26,880 of record JBDSUF010000002.1, on the reverse strand, counting down.
CCGGGCTGGGTGGGCCGCTTCTCGAGCGCCCCGCAATTCGGTGCGCCATTGGGGTTCATGGCCGCAAACGGGTTGTTCCTGGTGCTGGGTTTCGCCTTGTCGGAGGCGGATTTCAACGCCTGGGGCTGGCGCATCCCGTTCATCCTGTCCGCCGTGCTAGTGGGCGTGGGCCTGTGGGTGCGGTTGAAGGTCACCGAGACTTCGGCCTTCGCCGCCGCCGCCGTTGAGGAGGACCACCAGCCGGGCGTACCCATCGGTGTGCTGCTGCGCCACCACTGGCGCGCGGCGATCGGCACTATCGCAGGGGTCATCGCCATTTTTGCCATCTTCTACCTCGGGACGACGTTCACGCTCGGCCACATGACCACGACACGCGGTTTTGCGCGCGAGGATGTGCTGCTGATCCAACTGGTCGCGAACCTGTTCCTCGCGATGGGCATCGGCATGGCCGCGTGGTGGGCCGACAAGACCAGTCCGCGCCGGGTGCTGATCATCGGTTCCATCGCCACGGTGGTGGCGGGCTTTGCGTTCGGCCCGGTGCTGGCGAGCGGCGGGCTGGGCGCGCTGTTCATGCTGCTGGCAGTGCAAATGACCGTCGCGGGCATGGTCTATGGCCCGCTGGGCGCGTGGATGTCTGCCGCGTTCCCCGTGCGGGTGCGCTATACCGGCATCTCGATTGGCTTCAATTGCGGCGGCGTGATCGGCGGGGCGCTGGCACCGCTGGGCGCGCAGGCATTGGCGGCAGAGGGGCATATCGCGCTGAGCGGGCTGATCCTGTCCGCTGCCGGGATCGTCACGCTGGTGGGTCTGGTGCTACTGCGCGCCGACCGCCACGCGGGTGCGCCGGTGGCGGTTGCCGCCTAACCTTCGCTCCTGAGTAGCCAGAGCCGCGCCTTGCCGATGGGACGGTCGGAATCCACTACCAGGCCCTTGACCCTCACCTCTTCGTTGTGCGCGGTTTCGAGCGAGATCCACGTGGCCGGGCTGATCCACCCCAGCCGGTTCAACTTGTCGAGCGCCACATGGCCCGCCCCGGTGCCATAGGGCGGGTCCATCAGGATCAGGTCGAGCGGGGCCTTGGCCGGTCCCAACGTCATCACCGAGCTTGCCCGCACATCGCACCGTTCGGTCGCCCGCACCGCCGCGATATTGGTACGCAAAGCGCGGATCGCCGCGGGGTCCTGCTCGACGAACAGGCAATGCGCGGCTCCCCGGCTGAGCGCTTCGAGCCCGAGCGCGCCCGATCCAGCAAACAGATCGGCCACCTTCAGGCCCTCGAAATCGCCCAGGCGGCTGACCAGCATCGAGAACAGCGTCTCGCGCACGCGGTCGGCGGTGGGCCGCGTCGCCTCGCCATCCGGCGCCCGCAGCAGGCGGCGCTTCCACTCGCCAGCGATGATCCTCACTTGATGCTCTTGAGCGTTCCGCGGAAGCGTTCGACCGCTTCCTTGCGGATTTCCACCGCCTGGCCGCGCGCCAGATCATCCAGCCGGAATGGGCCATAGGCGATGCGCAGCAAGCGACTGACTTCCAGCCCGAGGAATTCCAAGACATTGCGCACTTCGCGGTTCTTGCCTTCGGTCAGCGTCATCTCGACCCATTTGTTGCGCCCGGCGCTGCGCTCGAGGTTGGCGTCGATCTTGCCATAGCGCATGCCGTCGATCTCGATGCCGTGGATCAGCTCCTCCAGCTGCGCCTGGCTGATCGCGCCGAACGTGCGCGCGCGGTAGGTCCGCTCGATCCCGCTCGACGGCAGTTCCATCGCCCGCTTGAGTTCGCCATCGTTGGTCAGCAGCAGCAGGCCCTCGGTGTTGAGGTCGAGCCGCCCGACCGGCATCAGGCGGGGCGTTCCGGCCGGGAGCGCGTTCTTCAGCGCATCGTAGATTGTCGAACGGCCGGAGAAATCGCGCTCCGCCGTCAGCAGCCCCGCAGGCTTGTGGAAGGCGAACAGCCGCGTGCGCTCGGGCTTGGCGACGGGCTTGCCGTCAACCGTCACGCCGGCCAGCGTGGTCAGCACGGTGGCAGGGGTAGTCACCAGTTCGCCGTTGATCTTGACCCGCCCGGCCTCGATCATCCGCTCGACCTCGCGACGGCTGGCGATGCCGGCGCGGGCGAGCAGCTTGGCGATGCGATCGCCTTCGCGCGGGGCATCGGTATCGGAACGGGGAGCAGGGGGTTGGGCCATGCCTCGCGCCTTAGGGTGATCAGGGTCGCCCGACAAGGAAGGTATTGACCGTCAGCCGCCCCGACTCGAGCACGGTCGCTGGATCGGGAGGAACGGGGATGACGCCCGAATGCAGTACCCGCCCGCGATAGATCACCAGCCGGTCACGCCGCGCGGTCACTTCGCCGATCTGCTCGTAGCGCTCGTCGTCGCTGTGGAAATACGCAGCGGGCAGGAGGCCAAATTCGGCCTCGTCAAGGGCAACGGCGGCGTGGAAGGCGGCTTCGCACGGCGCATGGATCGCTTCGAACCCGGTACGGCGATGGCGGTAGAACGCGGTCCCGCCGCTGGCTTCGTCGCCCAGATAATGGACCATGGCGATCACCTTGTCGTCGGCTGCATCGTAGTGCGGGCGGCGCTGGCCCTGGCTCAGGTCCTCGGGCGTAAGCGAAACGAGCGAGAAGGCGCATCCACCGCTGCGCCATTGGCCAGGCCGAAGACCTCAGCCAGGACCTGTTGCAACAACACCGTGCGCGCCGCCATGAAACCCGATCCAACGCGAGCGTGAATGCCGGGATAGCCCAGCGCCGGAGCGTAAGTCGCTTCCCGCCCCGCGCGTTCCAGTGCGGCGGGATCGCCGTAGAAATCGTCGATCGTCACCACCGGCTCGCGCTCGGCACCGAACGCGGAGACATGGACCTGGGCGCTGATGAGATCGGAGGGCGGGGACATCGTCCGGGTGCTTTAGCGGAAGTGGGTGAAACCTGCCAGCCGCGTGCCGGACGGCCCTCAGTCGTGCGCCTCGTTCCATCCGTCCGGATCGCGGACCATCGGCATCCCGCAGCGGGCGCAATGGGTGCGAAACTCCATTTCATCATATTTGACCCGCCGCCGATTAATCCGGTGGCCAATGATGCGACATAGCAATCCTGCAAACATGGCTTGCCTTTCTAAAACGACACGCCGTTCAGGATTCTCCCGGAAACATAGTTACCACAGGAATTGGGGCAAACGTGTTTCATTTTCTCGGGTTTCGCGGCGCAGGCGCAATTTTCTTGGGGCGCGAATTCTGATCGCAAAGCAGGTCGGCAGCAGAGGTGTGCCCCGGTCCCACCCAGTCCAAACCGTGCATAGCCTTCGGTTGCCGGTACGAGGCATCTTCTCACGCCGGGCGATCCAGCTACAATACGCCGGGCAACGTACGAAAAGGATCGATGATGGCGGATGGGGCTGGGGTCACGGACAATCGCGGGCTGTTGGCAGCCTTGCGACCTTACCTTGAAAAGGAGTCGCTTGCGGCGTTCTTCCTCGGAATTTCCTCGGGATTTCCCTTCGCCATGATCGCCGCAACGTTGACCACACGGCTGGCGCAGGATGGGATCGACAAAAGCACTGTCACCGCGTTCAGCCTCGCGTTCCTGGTCTATAATCTCAAGTTTCTGTGGGCATGGATCGTCGACGGCGTCCGTCTTCCGCTGATCGGACGGCTGGGGCAGCGCGTATCGTGGATGGTGGTGGCTGGCCTGTTGGTGATGGCCGCCGTGATTAACCTCGCGCTCGCCCGCCCGGCGGATGACATCTGGTGGACCGCCGTCTCCGCGGTGCTGGTGGGCATTGCGGGCGCCACGTTCGACATCGTGATCGACGCTTACCGGATCGAGACCCTGAAGCCCTACCAGCTCGGCACTGGTTCCGGGATGAGCCAGTACGGCTGGCGTATCGGCGCGGCGGGTGCAGGCGCCACGGCGCTGGTCGTGGCCGACCGGGCGGGCTGGCAAGCGGCCTACATGGCTTGCGCAATGTTTGCGCTGCCGGCGATGATTGCCGCGCTGGTGCTGGGCGAGCCAGTCCGGCGCAAGGTGGAGATCGCCCGCAAGGGTCTGGCCGAGCTGTGGGCGTCGATCACCGGCCCGTTCGTGGAATTCTTCCGGCGGAGCGGCGCTTTCGTCGTGCTGCTGTTTATCCTGGTCCACAAGATCGGCGACACTCTGGCCAATCTCACCTTCCGCCTGTTGTTCGACGACATGGGCTACACCAATGACGAGATCGCCATCTTCGACGTGGGCGTGGGTTTCTGGGCGCTGATCATCGGCGTGTTCGTGGGCGGCGTGATCTATGCGCGGCTCGGACTCAAGAAATCAGTATTGATCAGTCTGGTTCTGATGGCCGTCTCCAACCTGGGCTTCGCGTTCCTGGCGGCGACGGGAAAGAGCAACCTTGGCATGGCCGCAGCGATCGGTTTCGAGAACTTTGCCAGCGGCTATGGCGGGGTTGTCGTGGTCGCCTACTTCTCGGCGCTGTGCGACTTGCGCTTCACCGCTGCGCAATATGCGCTGATCTCGGCCAGCGCGAGCATCGTGGGGCGGTTCCTTACCGGCACCACGGCGGGCTCGCTGATCGAGAGCATGGGCTACTTCAACTTCTACGTGCTGACCACGGTGGCGGCGCTGCCAGGGATCGCGCTGTTCTGGTGGATGATGCGCAGCGGGCTGGTCGATGCCGCGATGGGCACAGCGGGCGGCGGCGAGGACGGAGACATCGATACGCCGCACTGACGCCAAGATCAGTCCGGCACTTCCCCATTCGCCTTGAGCACCTGGCCCGCGAGATACAGCGAGCCGGTGATCAGGACGGTGCCTTCACGCGAGGGATCGGCGGCGATCCGGTCCAGCGCCTCTTCCAACGATGGTGCCGTATCGACCTCAAGCACGCCCGCCTCGGCCGCCATCGCGGCCAGATCGTCGAGCGGGTGGTATTCGCTGCCCTCGATGGGAATGGCGGTGAAACTAGCGAGGTGCGGGGCGATGATGCGCAGCGCGGTGCGCGCGTCCTTGGCGCTGAGCATGCCCATCACCGCGCGCACCGGCTTGGCGGCCTTGGCCTCGAGGAACCTGGCCATAGCCAGCGCTGCATCGGGGTTGTGCCCGCCATCGAGCAGGAACGAGGCGCCGGGAATGCGCTGCGTCAGCGGGCCATCGCCCAGCCGTTGCAGCCGGGCGGGCCAGTGAGCGGTGCGGATGCCTTGCGCCATCGCTTCGGGCGAGACGGTGACCTCGTCCTGGTGGCGCAGCATGGCCACGGCGAGCGCGGCGTTGTCGCCCTGGTGGCTGCCGGGCATCTGCGGCAGCGGCAGCGCAAGGTCGCCGTGCCGGTCGCGATACTGGATGCCGGTGTCGCTCACCTCGGCGTGCCAGGCATGGCCGCGCATGAACAGCGGTGCGCCTGCCTCGGCGCACCGGTCGGCAATCAACGCCTCCATGTCGGGGCGATAATTCTGCGTCACCATGGGTGCGCCAGCGCGGCGGATGCCGACTTTCTCGAAGGCGATGCGCACCATCGGATCGGTCGGCGCGCCGTCTTCGGGCGTCAGCAGGAACGCTTCGTGGTCGACGCCCAGCGAAGCAATGCCGCAGGCCGCCGGACAGACCATGACGTTGGTGGCATCGAAGCGCCCGCCAAGCCCCACCTCGATCACGCAGGCATCGGCCGGAATGCGGCTGAAGGCGAGCAGCGTCGCAGCTGTCGTGACTTCAAAGAAGCTGGGGCCAAGATCCTCGGAAATATCGAGAACTTCCTGCAACAGCTCGGCCAAAAGCTCGTCGAAGATCAGCGAACCCGCCACCCGGATGCGCTCGTTATAGCGCACCAGATGCGGCTTGGTGGCGACGTGGATCGTCAGCCCTTGTGCCTCCAGCATGGCGCGCAGATAGGCACAGGTGGAGCCCTTCCCGTTGGTCCCCGCGACATGGAACACCGGCGGCAGGTGCCGTTCGGGCTGGCCCAGCCGGGCGAGGATCGCGTGGATCACCTCCAGCCCGATGCGCCCTTGCGGCAGTGACAGGGCGGACAAACGGTCCAGCTGCGCCTGAACAGCCGGGCTACCGGACGATGCAAAGTCTTTCACGGGTATCAGGCCGCCTTGCGCGGCGCCAGGTAGCTGAGCACTTGCGCCAGCGTCTCGCGCAGGTCCTTCCGGTGTACGACCATGTCGACCATGCCGTGTTTGTGCAGGTATTCGGCGCGCTGGAAGCCCTCGGGCAGCTTCTCGCGAATGGTTTCCTGGATTACCCGCTGGCCGGCAAAGCCGATCAGCGCGCCCGGTTCGGCAATGTGCACGTCGCCAAGCATGGCATAGCTGGCGGTGACGCCGCCGGTGGTGGGATCGGCCAGCACCACGATATAGGGCACGCCCGCCGCCTTCATCCGCCGCGTCATCACCGTGGCGCGCGGCATCTGCATCAGGGACAGGATACCCTCCTGCATCCGCGCGCCGCCGGCAGCGGTGACGCAGACAAAGCCGCACTTTTCGTCGATGGCTTTCTGGGCGGCGGCGCAGAAGGCATTGCCCACCGCCATGCCCATCGATCCGCCCATGAACATGAAGTCCTGCACGCCGACGACCGCCTTCAGCCCCTCGATCGTGCCGAGCGCGGCGGTGAAGGCATCGCAATGGGTGGAGTTTGCACGCGCAGCTTTCAGCCGTTCGGCATAGCGCTTGGTATCGCGGAACTTGAGCGGGTCTTCCGCCACCACCGGATCGGGCAGCAGGGTGAAGCCGGGGTCGAGCAACTGCTCCAGCCGCGTATCAGAACCGATGCGGCCGTGGTGCTCGCAGCGCGGACAGACCGACAGGTTCGCCTCGTACTCGCGGGTGAACAGCATCTCCTGACAGCGCGGGCACTTGACCCACAGGTTGTCAGGCGTCTCACGCTTGTTGGTGAAAGGGAGCGCGTTGCGGACACGGGAAAGCCAGCTCATGGTTTTGGCCTCTAGCCTACAATTTTCGTCATTGCGAGGGGCGAAGCCCCGCGGCAATCCAGAGCGGAAGCGCACCGCGCCCTGGATTGCTTCGCTACGCTCGCAACGACGAGCCAGGTCCTAAGTGCGCGCATTATGCACGGCCTTGGCAAGGCTGGAGACGAGATCGCGCAGGTATTGCGGGGCGTGATTGCCGTGTTCGGCGACCAGATCGATCAGCGCAGAGCCGACCACCACGCCGTCGGCCACCTTGGCAATGGCCTCGGCCTGATCGGGCGTACGCACACCGAATCCGACCGCCACGGGTAGATCGGTATGCTGCTTGATGCGCGCCACGTTCGCCTCGATCGAGCCGATATCCGCCTGTTGCTTGCCGGTGATCCCCGCCACGCTGACGTAGTACAGGAACCCGCTCGACCCATCGAGCACGCGCGGCAGGCGCTTTTCGTCGGTGGTGGGGGTGGCGAGGCGGATGGGGCTGATGCCCACGGCGCGCAGGGCGGGGCCGAGATCCTCGTCCTCCTCCGGTGCCAGATCGACGCAGATCACGCCATCGACGCCTGCCTTGGCGATGTTTTCGGCAAACCACTCAGGCCCGCGCCGCAGCATGGGGTTGGCATAGCCCATCAGCACCAGCGGAATGTCCGGATGCCGCTCGCGAAAGTCCTCGGCCATGCGCAACACGTCGGCGGTCTTGGTCCCGGCGGCCAACGAGCGCAAGTTGGCCGCTTGAATCGCCGGACCATCGGCCATCGGATCGGTGAACGGCATCCCCAGCTCGATCACATCCGCGCCGCCTTCGACGAGGGCATCGAGGTTGGCGGCGGTGTCACCGTCGCCCGCCGTGATGAAGCAGACGAGGGCTGAGCGGTTGGGGGAGAAGGCGGTCTGGAAGCGACTAGTCATCTTGCAATTGTATCCAACGCCTGCCGAAAGACAGCAGCGCTATCAAAGCGATTGGCACGATCAGATACGTTGCCGCAGATCGCGCTGTGTGATCTGAACATAGGTCGATAGAAGAAAGGTTGTATCCAATCCAAATCACAAGCCAAGCGAACGATGCCAAACAAAAAATCTTGCTAATTTTATCAGGCTTCTGGAAAGCTTCTGTAGCGATAAATATTGATCCGATCAGTATTGAAACAATTACCGTCAGTATTCCGGACGTAATCCCAGGGCCAACTCGATCATAAACTGGAGGCATATAGTCAGCAGGATCGGTCGTTCCGCAAGCTAGATTGAGTATCAGATACATCGCCCCAAAAAATAGAAATGCGAAAGCAAACGTGCCCCTGACGGCGTAGTTCTTGTCATTTGTGCTCACATCTCCACCCCAAGCGCATCGGCCACGGTGAAGATGTCCTTGTCGCCCCGCCCGCACAAATTCGCGCAGATGATCGCGTCCTTGGACATTGTCGGGGCGACTTTGGCCACCGCCGCAATCGCGTGCGAAGGTTCCAGCGCGGGGATAATGCCTTCGGTGCGGCACAGCAGCTTAAAGCCTTCCAGCGCCTCCATGTCGGTGATGGAGGTATAGTCGACGCGGCCGGTTTCCTTCAGCCATGCGTGTTCGGGGCCGATGCCGGGATAGTCGAGGCCCGCGCTGATCGAGTGCGCCTCGGCGATCTGGCCGTCCTCGTCCTGCAACAGGTAGGTCTTGTTGCCGTGGAGCACGCCGGGGAAGCCGCCTGCCAGGCTGGCGGCGTGTTGCTTGTCGAGGCCGTGGCCTGCCGCCTCCACGCCCAGCATCTTGACCGAAGGATCGTCGAGGAACGGGTGGAACAGGCCGATGGCGTTCGACCCGCCACCGATCGCCGCCACCAGCAGGTCAGGCAAACGGCCCGTCCGCTCCAGCAATTGCTCGCGCGCTTCCTTGCCGATCACGCTCTGGAAATCACGCACGATCTCGGGGTAGGGATGCGGCCCTGCGGCGGTACCGATGATGTAGAAGGTGTCGTGGACGTTGGCGACCCAATGGCGCAGCGCCTCGTTCATCGCGTCCTTCAGCGTGGCCGCGCCGCTGGTTACGGGGATCACCTCGGCCCCCAGCAGCTTCATGCGGAACACGTTGGGCGCTTGGCGCGCCACATCGGTTGCGCCCATGAAGATGGTGCAGGGCAGGCCGAACCGCGCGCAGACGGTGGCGGTGGCCACGCCGTGCTGACCCGCGCCGGTCTCGGCGATGATCTTCTGCTTGCCCATGCGCATGGCGAGCAGAATCTGGCCCACGCAATTGTTGATCTTGTGCGCGCCGGTGTGATTGAGCTCGTCGCGCTTGAACCAAACTTGTGCGCCGCCCAACTCCTCGGTCAGCCGGGGCGCGAAATACATTGGGCTGGGCCGGCCGACGTAATGCGCCAGCAGGTCGTCGAATTCGGCATGGAAGGCAGCATCGGCCTTGGCCTTGGTATATTCCGCCTCCAGATCGAGGATCAGCGGCATCAGCGTTTCAGCGACATAGCGCCCGCCGAACTGGCCGAAATGCCCGCGCTCGTCAGGCTGGTTGCGGAAGGTATTGAGGTTCTGGTCGGTCATGGCTCGCGCTTGGCAGAGGGGGTGTCGAATGTCCAGAAGGCGCAAACGCGCAACGGCTGTGATGAATGGGTCACAGCAACCGGGAATGGTAACTCCTGACGGCTTTTGTGCATTGCGGCACGCGTTCAAATTCGCCAGTTAGCGCCCGATTTTACAGGGAGTTACATCAATATGCGTTTGAAAATTGCCACGCTGGCCGCCGTTGCTGCCATTGCCATCGCTGCCCCGGCACAGGCCGAAGAACTGCGCCTCGAAGCGCGCGGCGGCATGTTCTTCCAAGGCGGCAGCGAGGAAGCCACCGCCGGCGGCGCCATCGGCTTTGACGGCGAACTGGCCCCGGGCGTGTTCGGCGGCGTCGAGCTTTCGGCCGACAAGATCCTGCAGGGCGGCACCGACGTCGTGTTCGGCTTTTCAGGCCGCGTCGGCACCAATGTGGGCGAAGCCACCAAGCTTTACGCCACCGGCGGTTACGTGACCGCACCGTGCGACACTTTCTGCGCCACTGCGTGGTCGTTGGGTGCCGGCGCGCAGCAGTCGCTGGGCGGCCCGCTCTACGCCAAGGCCGAATATCGCCACTTCTTCTCGAGCAACGGCTTTGCCGATGGCGATACGGTGCTGGTTGGCCTGGGCGTTCAATTCTGATTACCCGGCCTTAGCTGAAGAAATCGTGAGGGCGGCCTGGCAACGGGTCGCCCTTTTCGCATCAGGCAGCGGCGAGGGCCGCGCGGCAGAACGCGGCGATCTTGGCGAGGTCCTTCACGCCGGGAGCGCTTTCCAGCCCACTGCTGGCGTCGACCAGCGGAGCGCCGGTCACCCGGATCGCCTCGGCCACATTCTCGGGCGAGAGACCGCCCGCCAGCCCCCACGGCGCGCGGTGCGGGTATCCCGCCAGCAGCGTCCAGTCGAGCGCCAGCCCTTGGCCGCCGGGCAAGCGACCTGCGGGCGCATCGTAGAGAATGCGGTCGACCGTGCCGACATAGTCTTGCGCCTCGGCCATCGCGGCCACGTTCTTGACGCCGACGGCCTTCCACACCTCCACCGGCAAGATCTGGCGCATCATCGCGCAGCCTTCGGGGCTTTCGGCACCGTGGAACTGGACAACATCGGGCTTGACCACAGCAATCGCCTCGGCCGCCTCGCGCGCCTCCATGCTGACCAGCAGCAGCACCGTTTTGAGCGAGGAGGGCACGATCTTTCGCAGCGCCGCCGCATCCTCCAGCGCGATGTGGCGCGGCGAGGGAGAGTAATGGACCAGCCCGATGTGCGTGGCCCCGGCCTCCGCAGCGGCGAAGATGGCTTCGGGGGTGCGCAGGCCGCAGATCTTGATCAGGGGAGGGGACATGGCGGCGCACTACGCGAACAGGCTTTGCGAGCCAAGTCCTACAACGTCCCCTCGATCTCCCGCGCGGCCGCCACCGGATCTTCCGCGCGGCTGATCGGGCGACCGATCACCAGTACCGAAGCGCCGTCGTCGCGCGCCTGGCGAGGGGTGACCACGCGCTTCTGGTCGCCCACTCCCGCACCCGCCGGGCGCAGGCCGGGGACGACGAAGAAGCCCTTCTTCCACTGGCGGTGGACATCGCCGACCTCCTGGCCCGAGCAGACAATGCCATCAAGGCCGGAGGCTTCGGCCAGTTCGGCCAGCCGCAGGACGTGATCGTGCGCGCTGCCAGCCACCCCTGTACGGGCAAGGTCACGCTCATCGAGGCTGGTGAGCATGGTCACGGCGACGACTTTTGTGCGCTCGCCCGCCGCGGCCTTGGCGTCTTCCATCATCGCCCGCCCGCCGCTGGCATGGACGGTGACGATGGCGGGTTCGAGCACGTGGATCGCCTGCATCGCGGCGGCGACGGTGTTGGGAATATCGTGCAGCTTCAGGTCAAGAAAGATCGGCAGTCCGACATGGGCAATCTCGTGCACGCCGTGCGCGCCGTGAGCGCAGAAGAATTCCAGCCCCAGCTTGAGTCCGCCAACATGGCCTTTCACCTTTTCCGCCAACGCCTTGGCCGCATCTAGGCGCGGCAGATCGAGCGCGAGGTAGATCGGGTTGGTCATACGTCGGGGCCAAGCTCTGCCGGAGCAATCGGCGCCGGTTCGGGGGGCGGAGGTGGTGCCGGCGGCGGAGGTGGAGGAGCTGGCAACGGCACCGGCTTCGCCGCCAGTTCCAGCGCGGCAATCCGCCGCTTCGCCTGCCATTGCGCCGCGCGGTGCAGCAGCCACATCGGGACGAAGCCCAGCGCGAAGGCGAGGATCACCAGCGCGGGCAGCATGGTGTCGATCACCAGCCCGTCCCACACGCGCAGGGAAACGGGCGTCCAGTTTGCCATGGAAAACAGCGCCAGCGCGACCACCAGCAGCACCCAGACAATCGTGCGGATCACTTGCACGGCGGTTCTCCCCTTTTTGCGACGTTCGAGGTAGCCTAGGCGGTGTTGACCCGCCTGTGAACCCCGCTGAAAACGTCAGCCAAATACGCGGGCGAAGATCGTGTCGACATGCTTGAAGTGGTAATCGAGGTTGAACTTGTCTTCCAGTTCCTGCGCGGTCAGCGCGGCGGAGACGTCCTCGTCGGCCTTGAGCAGTTCGAGCAGCGACAGCGCGCCGTCCGATTCCCACACCTTCATGGCGTTGCGCTGGACCAGCCGATAGGCATCGTCCCGCGTCACCCCGGCCTGTGTCAACGCCAGCAGCACGCGCTGCGAGTGGACCAGCCCGCCCATCCGGTCGAGGTTCTTCTGCATCCGCTCGGGGTAGATCAGCAGCTTGTCGACCACCCCAGTCAGACGGGCGAGCGCGAAGTCGAGCGTGATCGTGGCGTCGGGGCCGATGAACCGCTCGACCGACGAGTGGCTGATGTCCCGCTCATGCCACAGCGCCACGTTTTCCATCGCGGGCAGGGCATAGGAGCGGATCATGCGCGCCTGGCCGGTAAGGTTCTCGGTCAGAATCGGGTTGCGCTTATGCGGCATGGCGCTCGAACCCTTTTGGCCGGGCGAGAAGTATTCCTCCGCCTCGAGCACCTCGGTCCGCTGCAGGTGGCGCACTTCGATCGCGAGTCGTTCGATCGAGCTGGCGACAACCGCCAGCGCCGCGAAAAAGGCTGCGTGGCGATCGCGCGGGATCACCTGGGTGGAAACCGGCTCCACCGCCAGCCCCAGCTTTTCGGCGACATAGTCCTCCACCGCCGGGTCGATGTTGGCGAAAGTACCGACCGCGCCGGAGATGGCGCAGGTGGCGATCTCGGCCCGTGCCGTCACCAGCCGCGCGCGGCAGCGGGTGAATTCGGCATAGGCCTGCGCCAGCTTGAGCCCGAAGGTGGTCGGCTCGGCATGAATGCCGTGGCTGCGGCCGATGGTGGGGGTGTACTTGTGCTCCTCCGCCCGGCGGCGGATCGCGGCGAGCAGCGCGTCCATGTCGTCGATCAGCAGGTCCGATGCGCGCGTCAGTTGCACTGCCAGCGTGGTGTCGAGCACGTCCGAACTGGTCATGCCCTGGTGCATGAAGCGCGCCTCGGGGCCGACCTGCTGCGCCACCCAATCGAGGAAGGCGATCACATCGTGCTTGGTCACCGCTTCGATGGCGTCGATCGCCGCCACGTCGATCGCGGGGTTGGTCTGCCACCAGCCCCACAGCGCCTTGGCACCGCTTTGCGGAACTACGCCCAGGTCGGCCAGCTTCTGCGTGGCATGGGCCTCGATCTCAAACCAGATGCGATAGCGCGCCTCGGGCTCCCAGATCGCGGTCATGGCGGGGCGGGCATAACGGGGAACCATGGGCGGGGGCTTTCATGACTGGCGGGTGATGGCGATGCGGCGCGGCTAGGACGGCTGGCGCGCGAAGGCAAGGGCGGGGCGGCCTTATTCGCGTCGTCCGGGTGCTAGCGGCGGTCCACAATTGGCGGGGCTTAATTGCTTATTCGCCAAGCTGATATAGTCTTGCGGCCACCACTCACCGTCCGCGCGTCAGATGCGGGCGAATCAAGGATCGTCTTGCATGACATTGCTGCGCGCCGCGCTGTTGGCTTCCGCTGCCCCGATGCTGGCGCTGCTGCCGGGCTCCGCATTGGCCGGAGAGGCGGTGCTTTATGGTCCTGCGCCGGCCTGGGTCGAGCAGGCCGATATTGCTCCGCTGGTGGCGGGCCGCGATACGCCGGCGACCGTGCTCAACGATGTGCAATCGCGGCTGGAACGCGGGGTGGTCGCCACTTACGTCGATACCGCGACCTTGCTGGAGAATCCGCAGGCGCTGATGGATGAAGGCACGTTGTCGCTATACTGGCTGCCCGACAAGGGCGACCTGACCGTCCACCGGCTGGAAATCCTCCGCGCGGGCGAGGCGATCGACCTTCTGGCACAAGGCGTGACTTTCGATGTGATCCGCCGCGAACTGGGGCTGGAGCAACGCCTGCTCGATGGCTCGCGCACCGCCACGCTGGCCGTGCCCGGCTTGCGTCAGGGCGATGTGCTGCGCGTGGCCTACAGCACGACCACGCATGATCAGGCGCTCGGCGACGAGGTGCAGGAAGCGCATTACCTGCCTGCGCAGCCGTGGGAAGTGGGCATGGCGCGGGTGATCGTCTCGTGGCCCGAGGGTGAGGAGATGTTCTTCGCCGCAGAGCCGCGCGTGAACCTGGCTCAGCCCGAGGTGCACGACGGCTACAAGTGGTTGAACGTCAGCCTGCCGCTCGCTCAGCGGCCACCGATGCCGGACGATGCCCCGTCACGCTTCACGCGGCCCGAAGTGCTGCGCGTGGGCAGCTTTGCCAGCTGGGAGGAACTGTCGGCGCAGATGGTGCCGTTCTACGCTGCCGCCTTCACGGTGGACGATGCCTCGCCCGTGGCCGCGCAGGCGGCGGCGATCATGGCCCGCACCAGTGACGAGAGCGAACGCGCCGCGCTGGCGCTGCAACTGGTCCAGGACGAGGTGAGCTATTTGCTCAATGGCCTCGACGGGGGTAACTACCTGCCGCAGACGGCGGACCAGACCTGGGCCGCGCGCTATGGCGATTGCAAGGCCAAGTCGGTCCTGCTCACCGCACTGCTGCGGCGCATGGGCATCGATGCCGAGCCGGTTCTGGTGACCAGCCAGGGCGGCGATGCCGTGCCCGACTTGCTGCCGCTGCCGCTGGCGTTCGATCATGTGATCGTCCACGCGGTGATTGGCGGGCAGGATTACTGGCTCGACGGCACCAGCGCCGCCGCGCGCCTCGCCAGTCTGGGCGATGTGCCGCCGTTCCAATGGGCCTTGCCATTGCGCGAAGGCGGATCGGGCCTGATCGCCATGACGCCGCGCGATCCCGCCATGCCGCAAATGGTCGCGGTGATGAGCGGCGACCATTCGGCCGGGGTGGATTTGCCGGTGCTGATGGAGATGGACCTCAGCTATGCCGGGCCCGCCGGCGCGCAGGTGCGGCAGATGGCCGACAGCGCCACGCCCGACCAGCTGCGCGAGATGGCGCGCGGCATGGCCCAGTCGACCGCAGGCGAGGGGAGCAGCACGGCGATCTATGCGGTCGACGTAAGCTACGACGAGGCCGCGGCTGTCGGCACGATCCATGTGGGCATGATCGCTCCGCCGGCATTCGTGTGGCAGGACGGACGGCTGAAGGCCGCGATCCGCCAGGGCATCGATGGCAGCGCCTTCAACCCCGATCGTTCGCGGCCCGGCTGGCGCGACATTCCCGTCGCCACGCCCGGCCCGGCGCGCCAGCGGACCGAAATGCGCATGATCCTGCCCGATGACGGCGAGGGCTATGCGATTTCAGGCACGGCGACGACCAGCGCCAGCTTCGGCCATGTCGAGGTCGATCGCGCCGCGAGCATCGATGACGGTGTGCTGCTCGCGCAGGCCGATACCTTTTACAGGTTGGGCGAAATCACCGCCGCCGATCTGCCCGCCGCCCGCCGTGACGCGCGCCGCCTGCAGTCGGCCAGCGCGGAGCTGGTGGCTCCGGCAGACGTGACCTGGCGGTGGGAGCTGACCCCCGCCGAGCGCACGCGCCGCGTCGCGCCGATCCTGGCGGCATACGATCGCGCCATTGCCTTTGCCGAGAAGGACGACTTTGGCCCGCTGATCGCCCGGGCAATGTTCCAGGAGAATATCTACCACTTTGCCGAGGCGCTGGAGGACTACAACCAGATTGCCGACGAAAGTCCCTCTGCCTGGGTGTTCCAGCGGCAAGCTACCGTGCTGGAGGCACTCGGCCGCCCGGATGAGGCGATCGCGGCGCTGCGGGCGTCGTACGAGATCGATCCGCTCAACGATACGGCGTTCGGGCTGGCCCAGTCGCTCGCCTACCAGGGCCGCACCGCAGAAGCGCAGGCGCTGATCGACGGTCTGGCCGTGGGCGAGGACGACGCGGTGGGAATGGCCGATGCCCAGGCGACGGTCAGCGGACTTGCGGGCGATACCACGGTCGGCGAAAACGCCATCGGGGCGCTGGTCGGCCAGCGGCCCAACAACGGCGACGCGCTCAATTCCGATTGCTGGTTCCGCGGCCGCTTCGGCGTGGCGCTGGATGACGCGCTGGACCTGTGCACCCGCGCGGTGGAACGGTCGGACTACCCCGCCGCCCCGCTCGACAGCCGTGCGCTGGTGCACTTCCGGCTGGGCCAGCTGGACGAGGCGAGGGCCGATCTCGACGCCGCGCTGGAACTGGCACCGGGTCTGGCTGCTTCGCTATACCTGCGCGGCATCATCCGCTTGAACACGGGCGACGCGGGCGGACAGCAGGATATCGCCACGGCGCTGACCATGTCGCCGCAAGTTGCGCGGTTCTACGCCAGCCACGGCATCCAGCCGCCGCGCTAAATCAGGCCCTTGGCGCGAAGCGAGACCTGCCCCTCGCGCCCCACGATCACATGGTCGTGCACGGTAATGCCCAGCAGCCGCCCGGCCTCGGCAATGCGCTGCGTGACTAGGATGTCGCTGCGGCTCGGCTCCGGGTGGCCGCTCGGGTGGTTGTGCACCAGGATCAGCGCCGAGGCGCCGATGTCGAGCCCGCGCTTGATCACTTCGCGCGGGTGGATGCTGGCCTCGTCGATCGTGCCATCGTGCACCAGATGATCGAGCAGCAGGCGGTTCTTGGTGTTGAGGTACAGCACGCGCACCCGCTCGTGCGTCAGGTGCGCCATGTCGACCGTCAGGTAATCGAGCAGCGACTGCCAGCTGCCCAGGATCGGCTGCTGCTGCACCTGGCTGCGCATCATCCGCCGCGCGGCGAGACCGGCGATCTTGATCGCGCCGACTCCGGCATCGGACAAGCCCTTGACCTGCTTGAGCGCGCCAGCTTCCGCGTTCAGGATTGCTGCCAGCGAGCCGAACCGCGCCAGCAACGCCTTGGCCACCGGCTTGGTGTCGCCGCGCGCATTGGCGCCGAACAGCAGGTATTCCAGCACTTCATAGTCGGCCAGCGCTTCGGGTCCGCCGGTCAGCAGCCGCTCGCGCAGTCGGGCGCGATGGCCCGATCCCGCGCTGGTGGCCGCATCGTCCGCCTCGCTCAAACCCGGCAACTGGTCTTGCCCCACGCGCTGGTCCCCTTTCGCCCGCTCAAGCATTGCCTTTGCATGGACCATCGCGCAAGTGTCGCACCAGATGTCGCCTGACGATCCTGCGGACGAAACGACGGTGGCGCCCCGCCGCACGATGCCGCGCGCGTTGCTTTGGCTGGGGCGCGGCGTGCTGACGCTGTTGGTGCTGATCGTCGTGGTCGTCGCCGTCCTGTGGTGGCAGCGTGATCGGCTGGCGGGCAATTACATCGACGACCTGCTGAGCCAGAGCGGCGTCGAGGCGACATACCGGATCGAAACTATCGGGCCCGACCGGCAGGTCCTGCGCGACATCGTAGTGGGCGATCCGGCGCGGCCCGACATGACCATCGACCGCGCCGAAGTGCGCCTGATTGCGCGCATCGGCCTGCCGCAGGTTGAGCGGATCACGCTGTCTGGCCTGCGTGTGTGGGGCCGGGTAGTGAATGGCCAGCCCAGTTTCGGCTCGCTCGATCCGCTGCTGTTCACCGACAGCGAGGAACCCTTCGCGCTACCCGAACTGGACCTGCGGCTGGAGGATGCGCGCGGGCTGATCGAGGGTGACTATGGCCCGGTTGCGCTTCGGCTCGACGGCGGAGGCTATCTGCCCGACGGGTTCGACGCGCAGTTCGCCGCGATTGCTCCCCGCCTGCGCCTCGGTGGCTGCGAGGCGCGGCAGGCGACGCTGTATGGCCGCATCGAAGTGGCAAACCGGAGGCCGGGCTTTGCCGGGCCGATGCGCATTGCTGGCGTCGACTGTGCGGGCCTCGGCGTCCGCATGGGCGCAGGCGGCGCGGCGCTCGATGCCATCGCCGATGCCGACCTGGCGGGCTTACGCAGCGAGTTCGATTACACCGCCGCAAACGCCGCGCTGCCCGGAGCGACCGCCGCTGCGCTCGGCGGGAGTGGTCAGGCGACATATCGCGGTGGCGCGTTCGACAGCCGGTTTACAGTGCAGGGCCGTGCGGTCGAGGCGGGCGGGGTGCGCCTTGCCAGCGCCGACTTCGCCGGAACGCTGCGCGGCACGCAAGGCTTCGCGCAAGTCCAGCTCGACGGCGACGTGGGTGGCGCAGGCCTGCGGCTCGGCCCGGCGTTTGACCGGCAGTTGACCGGACTCGCTGCCGCCAGCGAGGGAACCTTGGCCGCGCCGCTGCTCAACCGCTTGCGCACCGAACTGGCGCGCGAGCTACGCGGCGGCTCGCTCGACGGGCACGTCACCTTGCGCAGAAACGATGCTGGCCTGACGCTGGCAATCCCGCAAATGCGCGTGAACGGCGCGGGCGGCGCTCCGCTGGCGCAGATCGCGCGAACGCAGGTGACATTCGGCGACGAGGGCGTGCCGCGTTTCTCGGGCAACTTTGCAACCGGCGGGCCGGGCCTGCCGCAGATCAACGGGCGGATGGAGCGGCTTGGCGGCGGGCTCAGCCTGCAACTGGCGATGGCGCCGTATACCAGCGGCGATGCCAGCCTGGCCCTGCCGCGCATGACCATTCGACAGGCAGCCAGCGGCGCGCTGACCTTTGCGGGCGAAGCGCGCGCCAGCGGGGCATTACCCGGTGGCTTCGTGCGCGGGCTGGAAGTGCCGGTCAGCGGCACGGTATCCTCCGCTGGAGCGGTCAGCCTGTGGAGCGCCTGCACCCCAGTGCGCTTCGCCGCGTTCGGCTATGCCGGGCTGGTGGTCGATGCCGAGCAGCTGACGCTGTGCCCGCCGCGTGGCCGGGCGATCCTCGCCTACGATTCGCGGGGCCTGCGCTTTGCAGCGGGTGCCCCATCGCTACGCCTGACGGGTCGGCTCGGCGAGACGCCGCTGCGCCTCTCGACCGGCGCGATCGGCCTTGCCTGGCCCGGCGCGGTGGCGACCAGCGACGTGGCGTTGACGCTCGGCGCGGCGGACATGACGATGGCATCGTTCACCGGTACGTTGGGCGAAACCATCAGCGGCCAGTTCACCGGCGGCACCGCCAAGCTGGGCGAAGTGCCGCTGCTGGTCAGCGAGGCGGCGGGCCAGCTTACTTTCGCCGACAGTGTGCTGACGCTCGCCGAGACCGGCTTTACCGTCAGCGACCGGCAGGCCGAGGCGCGGTTCAATCCCTTGCGCACCAACGATGCGCAGCTCGTGCTGGCCGATGGACGGATCACCAGCGATTTTCTGCTGCGCCACCCGGCGAGCGGCGCCGAGGTCGTTCAGGTGGACCTCGCGCACAACCTGACGAGCGGCGTGGGCCATGCCGACCTCGCCGTGGCCGGGCTGACCTTCCGCGAGGGGTTCCAGCCGGCCGACCTGACAATCAACCTCTACGGCCCCGTCAGCAACGTGCGCGGCAGGGTGACGGGAACCGGGCGGGTCGACTGGAGCGGGGCGGGGGTCACCTCCAGCACCGGCACTTTCACCACTACCGGGCTCGATCTCGCCGCCGCTTTCGGACCGGTGCGGCAGGCACGCGGCACGGTGGTATTCAGCGACCTGATCGGGCTGACCACTGCACCCGACCAGCGCATCACCGTGGGCTCGATCAACCCGGGTATCGAGGTGCTCGACGGCGAGCTGGCCATCTCGCTGACCGGCGGCACGCTGCTGCGGCTGGAAGGGGCGACCTGGCCATTCCTCGGCGGCACGATCCGCATGCGCCCGCTGGCAATCAACATCGGCGCCTCCGAGCAGCGCAGCTATGTGATCGAGATCAGCGGGATGGAGGCGCAGCGTTTCGTGGAACACATGAACCTGTCGAACATCGCCGCCACGGGCACCTTCGACGGGACGCTGCCGATCGTGTTCGACAGCGAGGGCAATGGCCGGCTGCAGGGCGGCACGCTGCGCTCGCGCCCGCCGGGCGGCCGCGTGTCCTACGTCGGCGAGCTGACCTACGAGGATCTCACGCCCATCGCCAACTATGCCTTCGATGCCCTGCGCGACATGCAGTACGATGTGATGTCGGTCACGATGGACGGCCCCTTGACCGGCGAACTGGTCACTTCGGTGCGGTTCGACGGGGTGAAGCAGGGGCCGGCCGCAGAGCAGAACTTTATCACCCGGCGGCTGGCAAACCTGCCGATCCGCTTCATCGTCAACGTGCGCGCGCCGTTCTACTCGCTCGTCGGGTCGCTCCGCTCGCTGTACGATCCCTCGGCCGTGCGCGATCCGCGCGGGCTGGGCCTGCTGTCCGATGATGGGCGGCGCTTCATTCCGGGCGGCCCGCTCAGCAATCCCGCCACCGTACCGCCAGCCGATGAACCCACCATTCAGCCCCCCGAAAGCGAGGCAATGCCATGACAACAGCCAAATTGACCTGCGGCGCGCAGCGGGCGCATAAGGTTCCGATGCAGGAACCCTGGATGATCCCGATACGCGCGGCGCGGACAATGCTGGTGGTGATGGCAGGCTTGCCGATGCTGACCGGCTGCGTGACGGTAAATGCACCGGCGGAGCCGATCGTGATCGAGCTGAACATCAACATCACGCAGGAAGTAATTTACCGCCTGGCGGAGGACGCCGGCAATACGATCGAGGCCAATGCCGACATCTTCTGATGCGGCGCTACCCTCATGGAGCATGTGATGAGAACCAAGTCTGTAACCCTGTTCGCCAACTACGCCGTGGCCGCCGCGCTGGCATTCGGCGCCGTGGCCTCGCCCGCGCTGGCGCAGCGTGACCCCGCCTATTCCGCCGCCCGCTCTGCCGGGCAGGTGGGCGAGCGGGTCAACGGTTATCTCGGGATCGTCGGCTCGCCGTCGCCCGACCTGCAGCGCCTGGTTGATGACATCAACAACCAGCGCCGCCAGGTCTATGCCGACCGCGCGCAGGCCGAAGGCGCCACGCTGGAGCAATACGCGCTGACGGCAGGCTGCCTGGCGATCTCGCGGACCACTGCGGGCGAGAAGTACCAGGCGCCCGATGGCAGCTGGCAAACGCGCACCAGTGCCGCGCCGATCCGCGATCCGCGCTGCCCGTAAAACAGGCACATGCACCCATAAGGCCCGACCACCCGGTTGACTCGGATATGACCCCCGCCTAAGGGGCCGGTGCCTTAGGCGGGCGCATCGGTAGCCCGTGCCAATTCTTGCGTGTCAGGAGCAGGCATGAGCGACGATAAACCCGCACGGGAACCCATTGGTGAGGACGCGCGGATCGACGCGCTCGAGAAGCGGCTTGCTGCCGCGCGCGAGCGGGAAGACCAGCGCAACCGGCCGCAGGTGCAGGGGGCTGACGCGAGTACTCGTGCCGGCAACCAGGTGCTTGCCCATCTCATCGGCGGGCCTCTCGGCGGGGCGGTGGTCGGCTATGCGATTGACAGGCTGGCCGGAACCGCACCCTGGGGTCTGCTGGTGATGCTGGGGCTTGGCTTCGTCGTCGCTTTCAGGAACATCATCCGGATTTCGAACCGGCCTCCCGGCAATCAGGACGATTGACCGGGCCCAAGTTTTTGGTGGCCAGGCCGGCTGCAGGTTTGAGGGAACGTAAGCAAAGTGGCAGGCGAAGCGGCTAAGGTCGACCCGATGCACCAGTTCACCGTGGAGCCGCTGTTCGGCTCCGGCGGCTGGGAAGTGGCGGGCTACAACATTGCCTTTACCAATTCGGCCATGTGGATGCTGGTCGCCTTCGTGGCGCTGACCCTGTTCATGGTCGGCGGGATGCAGCGCCAGCTGGTGCCCGGTCGCTGGCAGATGGCGGTGGAGACCTTCACCGGCTTCATCGACGACCTGGTGATGGCCAACGTTGGCAAGGCGGGCAAGAAGTACGTGCCGTACATCTTCAGCCTGTTCATGTTCATCCTGTTTGCCAACCTGATCGGCCTGATGCCGCTGGGCCTCGTTGGCGTGCATCCGTTCACCTTTACCAGCCACTTTTCGATCACCGGCATATTGGCGATCATGAGCTTCTCGATCGTTCTGATCGTCGGCTTTTGGAAGCATGGCCTGCACTTCTTCAGCCTGTTCGTGCCCAGCGGCACGCCGCTGGTGATGGCGATCTTTATCGCCCCGATTGAGCTGATCTCGTTCCTGTTCCGCCCCTTCAGCCTTGGCCTGCGACTGTTCGTGGCCATGATGGCGGGGCACGTGCTGCTGGAAGTGCTGTCCAGTTTCGTGATCAGCGGCTGGTCCGCCGGTCCCGGTTTCGGCGTGCTGGTGGGCATTCCCAGCTTTGCTCTGATGGTCGCCATCTGCGCGCTGGAAATCCTCGTCTCGGGCATCCAGGCCTATGTTTTCGCGCTGCTGACGTCGCTCTACATCAACGACGCCGAGCATCTGCACTGAGTTTTTTCGCCTTAAGTTCTTCCCCACGTAATTTCTTGAAAGGATATTCTCATGGACCTCGATGCTGCCAAGATGATCGGTGCCGGCCTCGCTGCAATCGGTGCCGGTATGGCCGCGCTGGGCGTGGGCAACGTGTTCGGCTCGTTCCTCGAGTCCGCACTGCGCAACCCGGGCGCTGCCGATGGCCAGCAGGGCCGTTTGTTCATCGGTTTCGCCGCGGCGGAACTGCTGGGCCTGCTCGCCTTCGTCGTGGCGATGATCATCCTGTTCGTCTGACGAACACTCGCCTGGCCGGGTGCTGAACCACTCGGCCAGGGTTGCTCCTGCCCCATCCCTCTCGCGCTGACAGACGGAATCCGTCCATGCCCCAGATTGCCCAACTGTCCGAGATCTGGTCCAGCCAACTGTTCTGGCTGCTGCTGATCTTTGGCCTTGTCTATGTCGTGGTCGGCAAGACCATGCTGCCCAAGGTTATGGACACGGTGGGCCTGCGTGACCAGCAGATCGCCGCCGATCTCGCCGCCGCCCAGGCCGCGCGCGATGCGGCCGACGAGCAGGAAGCGGCCTGGCGGGCCCGCGAGAACGCCAACCGCGCCGCCGCTCAGGCGCTGGTGGCCGAGGCGAAGGCCAAGTCGGCTGTCGCGACGGCCCAGAAGCTGGCGGCGGCGCAGGGCACGATCGACACCCGCCTGGCCGAGGCCGAACAGCGCATCGCCGCTGCCCGCACCGAAGCCGGGGCAGAGCTGCAATCGGTCGCCGCCGAGGCTGCCCGCGACATTGTTTCGCGGCTGGCGGGCATTTCCGTAGACAAGGCCGCTGCCACGGCGGCGGTGAAGAAGGCGATGGCGAATGGCTAATCCCTCAGCGGCTAATCCCGCAGCAACCGTTGCCCCGATGCCCGCGGAAATGGATCACTCGGCGCACACCGAAGTCGCTGGCCACGCGCCCGAGCCCGAACTGCTCGGTCTCGAGCCGTTCCAGTGGGTCTCGATCTCGATGGCCACGCTGCTGCTGATCGCGTTCGGCTATGCCAAGGTCCACAAGACCATCGCTGGCGGGCTCGACAGCAAGATCGCCCAGATCAAGCAGAACCTCGAGGAAGCCAAGGCCCTGCGCGCCGAAGCCGAAGCTCTGCGTGCCGAGTATGCCGCCAAGATCGCCGGGGCCGAGCATGATGCAGAGGCGCTGCTGGCCAATGCCCGGACCGAGGCCGACCTGATCGTCAGCAAGGCCGAGACAAACGCCACGGCGACCATTGCCCGCCGCGAGCAGATGGCCACCGACAAGATCGCCGCCGCCGAACGCGCTGCGGTGGACGACCTGCGCGCGCAGGCCGCCAAGGCGTCGGCCGCCGGTGCCGCAGGGTTGATCGCCGATCGCCACGATGCCGCCGCCGATAAGGCGCTGGTCGACCAGGCGATTTCCGCGCTTTAGTTCAAGCAGGCGTGACCTACGATCTTCAGGAGACAGACGTGAAAGTTGCAGTTCTGGGTGCCAGCGGCAAGGGCGGGTCTGAGATCGTCAAGGAACTGACCTCGCGCGGTCACACGGTCACGGGCATTGCCCGCAATCCGGCCAACGTGCCCACGGGCGAAGGGATTACCGCGGTTGCCGGCGATGCCTCCGATGCCGCGGCGCTGGCGAACCTGATCGAGGGCCATGACGCGGTCATCAGCGCGATCCATTTCGACGTTCCCTCCGCCACCTTGCTCAGCGCGGTCAAGCAGGCGGGCGTCGATCGGCTGCTGGTGATGGGCGGCGCGGCCAGCCTGACCAATGCCGAGGGCGTGATGATCTACGACACGCCGGGCTTCCCCGAATTCCTCAAGCCCATTGTCAAGCCGGCGATCGATTTCCTGCGTGAACTGCGCGAGGAAACCGACACCAACTGGACCTTCTTCTCGCCCGCGATGAACATCTTCGTCGGTGATCGCAGGGGACCGGGCAGCTTCCGCAAGGGCACCGAGCAGCTGGTGACCGACGCCGAGGGCAAGAGCGACATCTCCTATGCCGACTATGCCATCGCCATGGTCGACGAGCTTGAGCAGGGTGAGCACCCGCGCGGGCGGTTTACCGTAGCCTACTGAGGCTCAGAACCCGTCCTTGGCGGCGCGCAGGGCGGCAAACGTCTCTTCGGGAGACGAGCCGCCCCAGCGGTTGCGCATCACTTCCACGTCGGCGCGCAGGAACGGGTTGGTCTGCTTCTCGCGCCCCAGGTTGAACGGCACGGTCGGCTCATGCCGGGCGCGGGCGGCGGTCACGTCGTCAACGTAGAGTTGCAATTCGACGTTGTCCGGATCGGCGTGCAGCGCGAAGCGGGCGTTGCTGGCGGTGTACTCGTGCGCGCAATAGGCCAGCGTATCGTCAGGCAGGCCGCGCAGTCGCAGCAGCGAGCTCCAGAACTGTGTGGGCGTCCCTTCGAACATCCGCCCGCAGCCCAACGCAAACAGCGCATCACCCACAAAGGCGATGCGGCTTTCGGGCAAGTGATAGGCAATGTGGCCCTTGGTATGGCCGCCCACGTCGATCACCTGCGCGGTGTGTTCACCGATCAGCACTTGCTCTCCGCCGCTGACCGTGCGGTCGATGCCCTCGATCTTCGCCGCATCGCCCGCCGGAGCGGTGATGGTGCAGCCTGTCGCCGCCTTGATCGCCGCGTTGCCGCCCGCGTGATCGGGATGCCAGTGGGTGTTCCAGATCTGCGTGATGCGCCAGCCCTTCAACTCCGCCGCGCGCAGGTAGGCCGTGGCATCAGGCGTATCGATGCACACCGTCTCGCCGCTGTCGGTATCGTGCAGCAGATAGCCGTAATTGTCGGACAAGCAGGCGAACTGGTGGACGGACAGGCTCATGGCGCCGGTCTTACGGTGCTTCTGCAATGTAGGAAAGGCCCGCCCGCTCTGGTGAGCGGACGGGCCTTTCGTGTGGTCTGGCAGACGGGCTAACCCGTCATGCGGTCTGGCTTATTCGGCGCCCTTCTTCAGCGCGGCACCGAGGATGTCGCCCAGCGAGGCGCCCGAATCGGACGAACCGTACTGCTCGACAGCCTGCTTCTCTTCCGAGATCTGGCGTGCCTTGATCGAGAAGTTGGGCTTCTTCGAACGGTCGAAGCCGATCACCAGGGCATCGACCTTCTGGCCGACCTGGAAGCGGTCAGGACGCTGCTCGTCGCGGTCGCGGCCGAGGTCGCTGCGCTTGATGAAGCCGGTCGCGCCATCGTCGCCAACCTGCACTTCGAGGCCGCCGTCGCGCACTTCGAGCACGGTCACCGTGACCACGTCGTTGCGCTTCAGGCCACCGGCACCACCCGAGGTGCTGGCAGCTTCGGCACTCGGCGCGCCCTTTTCGAGCTGCTTCATACCCAGGCTGATGCGCTCCTTGTCGACATCGACGTCGAGCACGATGGCCTTGACCTCTTCACCCTTGCGGTGAAGCGCCAGCGCGTCCTCGCCCGAGATGCCCCAGGCGATGTCGGACATGTGGACCATGCCGTCGACATCCCCGTCGAGCCCGATGAACAGGCCGAACTCGGTGGCGTTCTTGACTTCGCCCTCGACGATCGAGCCGATCGGGTGCTTCTCGGCGAAGTCGTCCCACGGGTTCGACTGCGCCTGCTTGAGGCCGAGCGAGATGCGGCGCTTGTCGCTGTCGACTTCGAGCACCATCACGTCGACTTCCTGCGACGTGCTGACGATCTTGCCGGGGTGGACGTTCTTCTTGGTCCAGCTCATCTCGGAAACGTGGACAAGGCCCTCGATCCCGGCTTCCAGCTCGACGAAGGCACCGTATTCGGTGATGTTGGTGACGGTACCCTTGAGCTTGGCGCCGACCGGATACTTGGCCGCGACGCCGTCCCACGGATCGCTTTCGAGCTGCTTCATGCCCAGCGAGATGCGCTGCGTCTCGGGGTTGATGCGGATGATCTGGACCTTGACCGTGTCACCGATGTTGATGACCTCGCTCGGGTGGTTGACCCGCTTGTAGCTCATGTCGGTGACGTGGAGCAGGCCGTCGATCCCGCCCAGATCGACGAACGCACCGTAGTCGGTGATGTTCTTGACCACGCCGTCCATCACCTGGCCTTCGGTCAGCTTGTCGATCAGTTCGCTACGCTGTTCGGCGCGGGTTTCTTCGAGCACCGCGCGGCGCGAGACCACGATGTTGCCGCGGCGGCGGTCCATCTTGAGGATCTGGAACGGTTGCGGCATGTCCATCAGCGGGCCGACATCGCGCACCGGGCGGATATCGACCTGGCTGCCGGGGAGAAACGCCACGGCGCCATCGAGATCGACGGTGAAGCCGCCCTTGACCCGGCCGAAGATGCGGCCGTCAACGCGCTTGCCTTCGCCGAATTCGCTTTCGAGCTTGTCCCAAGCGGCTTCGCGGCGGGCGCGGTCGCGGCTGAGCATCGCTTCGCCGTCGGCGTTCTCGACCCGGTCGACGAACACTTCGACTTCACTGCCGACGGTGAGGCCGTGCTCGGTGTCCTCGCCGCCTTCGCCGCGGGTGAATTCCTTGAGCGCCACGCGCCCTTCGCTCTTCAGACCGACGTCGATCACGGCCATGCCGTTCTCGATCGCGGTCACGGTGCCCTTGACGACGCGGCCTTCGAAGCCGTCTTCACCGGCGCCGCCGAGCTGTTCG
>JBDSUF010000001.1:0-24700 GCA_039927835.1 Alteraurantiacibacter sp. | reverse complement strand
GGTTGGGTGGGGGTGTTCGGGGTTTCGGACAGGCCGAACCCCCACCCCCAACCCCTCCCCAAGGGGAGGGGAGAATGGACGGTGCGACCAAATGTCATCCCGCACACGAAAAAGGGCGGCACCTTGCGGTACCGCCCTTCCTTCGCGAAGAGTGCTTCAAGACACTCCCCGAAACTGGTCGATAAACCCGAAGGCTTACTTGATCTCGACGGTGCCGCCAGCGGCTTCGATCTTGGCCTTGATCTCGTCGGCTTCAGTCTTGTTGACGCCTTCCTTGATCGCCTTCGGAGCCGATTCCACGAGGGTCTTGGCTTCGGTCAGGCCGAGCTGGGTGATCGCGCGGACTTCCTTGATGACCTGGATCTTCTTGCCGCCGTCACCGGTCAGGATGACGTCGAATTCGGTCTGCACTTCAGCCTCGACCGCCGGGCCAGCGGCGGGGCCGGCAACGGCAACGGCAGCAGCGGCGGAAACGCCCCATGCTTCTTCCAGCGCCTTGGCGAGGTCAGCGGCTTCCAGGACGGTCAGCTTCGACAGGTCTTCAACGAGCTTGGCGATATCGGCCATGATAATAAACTCCATTCAAATATGTGGCGTCCGTAAAAGATCCGGACAGGAAAGGCTTGAAAAACAGTCTTATGCGGCTTCGGCGTAAACGCTGAAAACGCGGGCCAGCTTGGTTGCCGGTGCGACAATGACCTGGGCGATCTTCGTCGCCGGGGCCTGCACCAGACCGATAAGCCGGGCGCGCAGTTCGTCGAGCGAAGGCATCGAGGCGAGCGCCTTGATCCCGTCGGCATCGAGCACCTGAGCGCCCATCGATCCGCCAATCACTTCCAACTTGTCGTTGGTCTTGGCGAATTCGACAATGATCTTGGCCGCGGCCACCGGATCGACCGAAGTCCCCAGCGCCACCGGACCGGTGAGCATGACACCAATCCCGGCATAGTCAGTGTCTGCGATGGCCAGCTTGGCAAGACTGTTCTTGGAAACCTTGAACGTGGCACCCGCTTCACGCATCTTCACGCGCAGGGCCGTGGTCTGTTCCACGGTCATGCCCAGGTTGCGGGTGACTACCACCACGCCGACCTCGTTGAAGGTTGCGGTGAGCGCAGCGACCACGTCGGCTTTCTGCGAACGATCCATGCTTACTCCTTCACATTTATCCGCCCCGGCGAACCGGTGCGGACGGCTACGTTTGTCCATGCTGCACAAGGCAGCACGGGCGAGTCCGTTGAGGGGAAGGAGGTGCGACCCATTGAAATGAAGCGCTACAGGCGGAGCGGACTCCGCTGCGAATATCTCTGTCCCCGCCTAGGCTGGAAATTAAGCAGGCCCGATAGCCTGCACCAACTGTCTCGGACGGATGACCACCATGAGTGGTCGGAGCGGGCCTTTAACTGTCGGCGGCACAGAGTCAAGCTCTGGGTGGGCGCGGGAACGCATCTGGCCGTTGCGCGCTGTAAGGCAGACGTTCGCAAGACAAAGGAATTATTCATGGGCAGACCCGTTGTTCTCGGCCTCGGCACGCTGATCATCATCCTTCTGGTGGTCGCCTACTTCTTCTGATCGGTTTCCCCGGGTCGCAAACGGGACGGGGCGGCATCCTTCGCAGGATGCCGCCCCGTTTTTGTTTCGCGGCTCAGCCCGGTTGGTAGCCGAGCAGGTCGCCCGGCTGGCAGTCCAGTTCGCGGCAGATCGCTTCAAGGGTCGAGAAGCGGATTGCCTTGGCCTTGCCGGTCTTGAGGATCGACAGGTTGGCCAGCGTAATATCCACCCGCTCGGCCAGTTCGGTCAGCGTCATGCGGCGGGCGTGGAGCAGGTCGTCGAGCTTGACCATGATGCGGGTTCCTTCTGCGGCTGCGGTTTCGGGTTCCATCACACGGTCCCTTCCAGCTCGGCGCGCATCTCGGCGCCCTTGCGGAACACCCGGGCGAGGATGAACAGCAGAACGGCGATAAAGAAGCCGGTCAGCGAGACATCGATATCAAGGTCAAAATCGCCGCGCCCGCCGTGAACGTGGATCCACCCGCCGATGGCCCCGGCGATCATCGCCAGCACCTGCCCGATCAGTGCGAGCCAGGCCATGCGGGTCAGTCGCTCCCCGTTTTCCGCCGCGAATGGGTCGCCGTGGCCGACGGTGTCGATGATCTGCCGCAGCCGGACCACGAACTGGGTGGCCATGCCCAACGCCACCAGCACCAGCGCCATCGCCAACGCTGCGGGCCACAGCACGCCGGGGCGCAGGTGTTCGATGCCTTCAACCACGGCGTCCTGCGGCAGGAAGCCGAGCGCGGCAATCACCGTGGCGGCCATGGCAATGCCCAGGCCGATCTGGCCGATGATGAAGGCGATCTGCACCACCCAGGTCGCCGCGCGGGCCATGGTAAGGAGCGGATCGTTGATGATGGTCTTCATGGCAGGTTCCCTTCGGGCAGCCCTCAGGCAAGCTGGGTTGAGATCAGCGCGCCTTGGCTGGCGGGCACGCGGGTGGCTTCGGCGAAGGTGGCGCTGGTGATCAGCAGGGCGGCGACGAGGGCGAACGTTTGGGTGAAAATGCGGGTCATGGGTAATCTCCTTGCTTGATTATCGAAGCACGATGCTTCCGATATCGATAGTCAATAATCCGATTCGCGCATATCGTCAATCGATATTATCGAAAAACAATGTGTAACATATCGTTTTGCGAAATTTACGGGCAGGGTCGTTGACTCGTCCATCGCGCAGGCCTATCTGCTCGTAGGCCGACAGCTTCGAGCAAGGCACACCTTATCGCGGGGGTGCGCCACAGGATGGAAGCCGGCATTCCGTGAGATGACGAACAAGGCTGCCAGTCCGGTGCTCCAGGCACCGCGACCCGTGCGGCCGTTGCTGCGTCTCTCACGACCACACCCGCCACCGATTTACCCCGCCGGCGCGTCCTGTGCCGGCCCATTTGCAAGAGGCACGTTCCTTTTATGGCGAGCAAGGCGAAGGCCCCCGCGCAGCACACTCCTGCCGGGACCAAGAACAAGCGCATCCGCAAGATCTTCGGCGACATCCACGAAGTGGTGCAGATGCCGAATCTGATCGAGGTGCAGCGCGAAAGCTACGAGCAGTTCCTGCGGTCGGACAAGGCCACCGGCTATGTCTCGGGCCTCGAGAAGACGCTCCGCAGCGTGTTCCCGATCCGCGACTTCGCGGGCACCAGCGAGCTCGACTTCGTCCATTACGAGCTGGAAGACCCCAAGTACGACACCACCGAGTGTCGCCAGCGCGGCATCACTTACGCCGCCCCGATGAAGGTGACGCTGCGCCTGATCGTGTTCGAGGTCGACAACGAGACCGAGACCCGCAGCGTGCTCGATATCAAGGAGCAGGACGTCTACATGGGCGACATGCCCCTGATGACGGAGAACGGCACCTTCATCATCAACGGCACCGAGCGCGTGATCGTCTCGCAGATGCACCGTTCGCCCGGTGTGCTGTTCGACCATGACCGCGGCAAGACGCACTCCAGCGGCAAGTTCCTGTTCGCCGCCCGCGTCATCCCGTATCGCGGCTCGTGGCTCGATTTCGAGTTCGACGCCAAGGACATCGTCAACGTGCGGATCGACCGCAAACGCAAGCTGCCGGTCACTTCGCTGCTGTTCGCCCTCGGCCTCGATGCCGAACAGATCCTCAACCTCTTCTACAACACGGTGCAGTGGAAGCGCGGCAAGGGCGGCTGGGAAATTCCCTTCGTGGCCGAGCAATGGCGCAACGCCAAGCCCGGCTTCGCGCTGGTTGACGCCAAGACCGGCGAGGAAGTGTTCCCCGCCGGCCAGAAGGTCAGCCCGCGCGCTGCCAACAAGGCCGCCAAGGATGGCCTCGAACGGCTGCTGATCCCGACCGAGGAAATCTTCGGCCGCTATGCCGCCAACGATCTGATAGACGAGAAGACCGGCCGCATCTGGATCGAGGCGGGCGACGAAGTCAGCCCCGAGAACCTCGACAAGCTCGACGCCGCCGGAATCGACCAGCTCGACCTGCTCGACATCGATCACGTCAACACCGGCCCGTGGATCCGCAACACGCTCGAGGTCGACAAGGCCGAGAACCGCGACGAGGGCCTGGAGGCGATCTACAAGGTCATGCGTCCGGGTGAGCCGCCGACCAAGGAAACCGCCGAAGCGCTGTTCGAAGGCCTGTTCTTCGATGGCGAGCGCTATGACCTGTCGGCCGTCGGCCGCGTCAAGCTGAACATGCGCCTGGGCCTCGATGCCGAGGACACGGTGACCACCCTGCGCCGCGAGGATATCCTCGCGGTGGTCAAGGAACTGGTCAACCTGAAGGACGGCAAGGGCGAGGTCGATGACATCGACAACCTCGGCAACCGCCGCGTCCGCTCGGTCGGCGAGCTGCTCGAGAACCAGTACCGCGTCGGCCTGCTGCGCATGGAACGCGCGGTCAAGGAACGCATGAGCTCGGTCGACGTGTCGACCGTCATGCCCAACGACCTGATCAACGCCAAGCCCGCCGTGGCCGCGGTGCGCGAGTTCTTCGGTTCCAGCCAGCTGTCGCAGTTCATGGACCAGACCAACCCGCTGTCCGAAGTAACGCACAAGCGCCGCGTTTCGGC
Organism: Alteraurantiacibacter sp.; assembly: GCA_039927835.1. GTDB lineage: Bacteria > Pseudomonadota > Alphaproteobacteria > Sphingomonadales > Sphingomonadaceae > Alteraurantiacibacter. Next base: position 20,100 of record JBDSUF010000001.1, on the reverse strand, counting down.
CCTCGGACCGGGCGGCCTGACGCGCGAACGCGCGGGCTTCGAAGTGCGCGACGTTCACCCCACGCACTATGGCCGCATCTGTCCGATTGAAACGCCGGAAGGCCCAAACATCGGCCTGATCAACTCGCTTTCGACCTTCGCCCGCGTCAACAAGTACGGCTTCATCGAGACGCCGTACCGCAAGGTGCTGGACGGCAAGGTCTCCAGCGATGTGCAATATCTCTCCGCCATGGAAGAGCAGAAGCACACCGTGGCGCAGGCCTCGGCCGAACTGACCAGCGATGGCCTGTTCGTCGAGGAACTGGTCTCGGCCCGCCAGAACGGCGAGTTCGTGATGGCACCGCGCGATCAGGTCACGCTGATGGACGTTTCGCCCAAGCAGCTGGTCTCGGTCGCCGCTTCGCTCATTCCGTTCCTGGAAAACGATGACGCCAACCGCGCGCTGATGGGCTCGAACATGCAGCGCCAGGCGGTGCCGCTGGTCAAGGCCGAGGCTCCGTGGGTCGGCACCGGCATGGAAGAGACCGTGGCGCGCGATTCGGGCGCGGCGATCTCGGCCCTGCGGTCTGGTGTGGTCGACCAGGTCGACGCCAGCCGCATCGTGGTGCGCGCTTCGGGTGATGTCGATGCCGGCAACCCCGGGGTGGACATCTACACGCTGCAGAAGTTCCAGCGCTCCAACCAGAACACCTGCATCAACCAGCGTCCGCTGGTCAACGTGGGTGACGCGGTCGAAAAGGGTGCGATCATCGCCGACGGTCCTTCGACCGACCTTGGCGAGCTGGCGCTGGGCCGCAACAGCCTGGTCGCGTTCATGCCGTGGAACGGCTACAACTACGAGGATAGTATCCTCATCTCCGAACGCATCGTGAAGGATGACGTGTTCACCTCGATCCACATCGAGGAGTTCGAGGTGATGGCCCGCGATACCAAGCTGGGGCCGGAAGACATCACCCGCGACATTCCCAACGTGGGCGAGGAAGCGCTGCGCAACCTCGACGAAGCGGGCATCGTCTACATCGGCGCCGAAGTGCATCCGGGCGATATCCTGGTCGGCAAGATCACCCCCAAGGGCGAAAGCCCGATGACGCCGGAAGAAAAGCTGCTGCGGGCGATCTTCGGCGAAAAGGCCAGCGACGTGCGCGACACCTCGCTCAAGCTGCCGCCGGGCGTTTCGGGCACGATCGTGGAAGTGCGCGTGTTCAACCGCCACGGCATCGAGATCGACGACCGTACCCGCGCCATCCAGAACGAGGAAATCGAACGCCTCAAGAAGGACAGCGACGACGAGCGCAACATCCTCAACCGCGCGACCTACAACCGCGTGCGCGACATGCTGATGGGCCAGACCGCATCGGCCGCGCCCAAGGGTATCAAGAAGGGCGAGGTCATCACCGAAGCCCTACTCGACGACGTGGATCGCTACGAGTGGTTCAAGTTCGCCGTGGCCGACGATCACATGCAGAGCCAGCTGGAAGCCGTGAAGGGCCAGTATGACGATGCCATGAAGGCCATCAAGGACAAGTTCGAGGACCGCAAGGAGAAGCTCGAACGCGGCGACGAGCTCGCCCCCGGCGTGCTCAAGATGGTCAAGGTGTTCGTGGCGGTGAAGCGCAAGCTGCAGCCGGGCGACAAGATGGCCGGTCGTCACGGCAACAAGGGCGTGATCAGCCGCATCCTGCCGATCGAGGACATGCCGTTCCTGGAGGATGGCACCCCGGTCGACCTGGTGCTCAACCCGCTGGGCGTGCCGAGCCGCATGAACGTGGGCCAGATCTTCGAGACGCACCTGGGCTTTGCCGCCCGGGCGCTGGGTCACCAGATTGCCGAAGCGCTGGATGATTGGCGCGCTGCCAATCCCGACCCCGAAGCCGGCGCTCCGCCGTCAGCGGTGATCGAGAAGCTGAAGGACGTTTACGGCGAGCAGTACCACGCCGAGATCGACAGCCGCTCGACCATGGAAATCGTCGAACTGGCGCACAACGTTCGCGCCGGCGTGCCGATGGGCACCCCGGTGTTCGACGGCGCGCGCGAACCCGACGTGTCGGCCATGCTGATCAAGGCAGGCATCGACAGCTCGGGCCAGTCGGACCTGTTCGACGGGCGCACGGGTGACAAGTTCGACCGCAAGGTGACCGTGGGCATCATCTATATGCTCAAGCTGCATCACCTTGTGGACGACAAGATCCACGCACGCTCGATCGGGCCGTACAGCCTGGTCACCCAGCAGCCGCTGGGCGGCAAGGCGCAGTTCGGCGGCCAGCGCTTCGGCGAAATGGAGGTCTGGGCGCTCCAGGCCTACGGCGCCGCCTATACCTTGCAGGAAATGCTCACGGTGAAGTCCGACGACGTGGTCGGCCGCACCAAGGTCTACGAAGCGATCGTCAAGGGTGACGATACCTTTGAGGCCGGCATTCCCGAGAGCTTCAACGTGCTCGTCAAGGAAATGCGCTCGCTGGGCCTCAACGTCGAACTGTCCTCGATTGTCAACGCGGACGATGACGACGGCCTGTCGATCGCGGCTGAATAACTTAGGCGCGGGCCGCGTAAACAACGCGGCCCACCCCCACCGCCCTGCATATTTTCCCCTCAAGGGATGGATAAAATGAACGAACTTTCGAAATTCACCAACACGATCGCGAAGCCGGAAACCTTCGACCAGATCCAGATCGGCATTGCCTCGCCCGAGCGCATCCGGTCGTGGTCGTTCGGCGAGATCAAGAAGCCCGAGACCATCAACTACCGCACGTTCAAGCCCGAGCGTGACGGCCTGTTCTGCGCGCGCATCTTCGGCCCGGTGAAGGATTACGAGTGCCTGTGCGGCAAGTACAAGCGCATGAAGTACAAGGGCGTGGTGTGCGAAAAGTGCGGCGTGGAAGTGACCGTGACCAAGGTCCGCCGCGAGCGCATGGGCCACATCGAACTGGCCGCCCCGGTGGCGCACATCTGGTTCCTGAAGTCGCTGCCTTCGCGCATCGGCCTGCTGCTCGACATGCAGCTGAAGCAGCTTGAGCGCATCCTGTACTTCGAAGCCTATGTGGTGGTCGAGCCGGGCCTGACCCCGCTGGAGAAGTACCAGCTGCTGACCGAGGACGAGCTGCTCGACTATCAGGACGAGTATGGCGAAGACGCTTTCAGTGCCGATATCGGCGCGGCGGCGGTCAAGACCATGCTGATGGACCTCGATCTGGTGCAGGAACGCGATGACCTGATGCAGGAGCTGTCGGTCACCAAGTCGACCCTCAAGCCCAAGAAGATCATCAAGCGCCTGAAGGTCGTCGAAAGCTTCATCGATAGCGGCAACAAGCCCGAATGGATGATCCTCGACGTGGTGCCGGTCATCCCGCCCGAACTGCGCCCGCTGGTGCCGCTCGACGGTGGCCGCTTTGCCACGTCCGACCTCAACGACCTCTATCGCCGCGTGATCAACCGCAACAACCGCCTCAAGCGGCTGATGGAACTGCGCGCGCCGGACATCATCGTGCGCAACGAAAAGCGCATGCTGCAGGAAGCCGTTGACGCCTTGTTCGACAACGGCCGCCGTGGCCGCGTGATCACCGGTGCCAACAAGCGTCCGCTGAAGTCGCTGTCCGACATGCTCAAGGGCAAGCAGGGCCGCTTCCGCCAGAACCTGCTCGGCAAGCGCGTCGACTATTCGGGCCGCTCGGTGATTGTTACCGGGCCGGAACTGAAGCTGCACCAGTGCGGCTTGCCGAAGAAGATGGCGCTCGAGCTGTTCAAGCCGTTCATCTACGCCCGCCTCGACGCCAAGGGTCTGTCGATGACCTTGAAGCAGGCCAAGAAGTGGGTCGAGAAGGAGCGCAAGGAAGTCTGGGACATCCTCGATGAGGTGATCCGCGAACATCCGGTGCTGCTCAACCGCGCGCCCACCTTGCACCGTCTCGGCATCCAGGCGTTCGAGCCCGTGCTGATCGAAGGCAAGGCGATCCAGCTGCACCCGCTCGTCTGCTCGGCCTTCAACGCCGACTTCGACGGCGATCAGATGGCCGTCCACGTGCCGCTGAGCCTCGAAGCCCAGCTGGAAGCGCGCGTGCTGATGATGTCGACCAACAACATCCTCAGCCCCGCCAACGGCAAGCCGATCATCGTGCCTTCGCAGGACATGGTGCTGGGCCTGTACTACCTGTCGATGGACAGCGAGGGTGAGCCCGGCGAGGGCAAGATCCTCGGCGACATCAACGAAGTGCACCAGGCGCTGCACGTCGGCGCGGTGACCTTGCACTCCAAGATCACCACCCGCGTTCCGCAGACCGACGAAGCCGGCAACACCTACATGCAACGGGTCGATACCACGCCCGGCCGTATGCTGATCAGCGAGTGCCTGCCCAAGAGCCACAAGGTGCCCTTCGCCACGGTCAACCGCCTGCTGACCAAGAAGGACATCGGCGACGTGATCGACGAGGTCTATCGCCACACCGGCCAGAAGGACACCGTGCTGTTTGCCGACGCCATCATGGCGCTGGGCTTCCGCCACGCGTTCAAGGCCGGCATCAGCTTCGGCAAGGATGACATGATCATCCCCGAGGAGAAGGTGGGCCTGATCGAGGAAACCAAGGCGCTGGTGGCCGATTACGAGCAGCAGTACCAGGACGGCTTCATCACCCAGCAGGAAAAGTACAACAAGGTGATCGACGCCTGGAGCCGTTGCGGTGACCAGGTGGCCAACGCCATGATGGACAAGATCCGCGCCCAGCCCAAGGACGAGAACGGCCGCCAGAAGCCGATCAACTCGATCTACATGATGAGCCACTCGGGTGCGCGTGGTTCTCCCGCGCAGATGAAGCAGCTCGCCGGTATGCGCGGCCTGATGGCCAAGCCTTCGGGCGAGATCATCGAGACGCCTATTATCTCGAACTTCAAGGAAGGCCTGACCGTCCTTGAATACTTCAACTCCACCCACGGCGCCCGCAAGGGTCTGGCCGATACCGCGCTCAAGACGGCAAACTCGGGTTACCTGACCCGCCGCTTGGTCGATGTGTCGCAGGACTGCGTGATCGTGCAGGAGGACTGCGGGACGCAGAACGCGCTGGAAATGCGCGCCATCATCCAGGGGGGCAGCATCATCGCCTCGCTGGGCGAGCGTATCCTGGGCCGCACCCTGGCCGAGGACATCATCAATGTCGCCACCGGCAAGGTTATCGCGTCTGCGGGGACCTTGCTGGACGAGCCGATGGTCAAGGAGATCGAGGAGGCCGAAACGCAGGTCGCCAAGATCCGCAGCCCACTGGTGTGCGAAGCTGAAATGGGCGTTTGCGGCACCTGCTATGGCCGTGATCTGGCGCGCGGTACGCCGATCAACATCGGTGAAGCTGTCGGCGTTATCGCCGCGCAGTCGATCGGTGAGCCGGGCACCCAGCTGACTATGCGGACGTTCCACATCGGCGGTGCGGCGCAGGTCAACGAGACCAGCCATCTGGAAGCCATTTCGGACGGCAAGGTGGTGTACCGCGACATGCCGACGATCACCGACAAGCGCGGTCGCCGGCTGTCGCTGGCCCGCACGGGTGAAATGGTCGTGGTCGACGCCGAGGGTCGTGAGCGCGCGATCCACCGCGTGCCTTACGGCACCATGCTGATGCATGAGGATGGCGCCAAGGTGAAGGAAGGCGATCGTCTGGCTGAATGGGATCCGTTCACCCTGCCGATCATCACCGAAAGTGCAGGCGTGGTCCGCTATCAGGATCTGGTCGAAGGCAAGACGCTGGAAGAGCGGGTGGACGAAGCCACCGGCATCGCCCAGCGCGTGGTCATCGAGTATCGCGCCGCCGGTCGCTCCAAGAAGGAAGACCTGCGTCCGCGCATGACCCTGCTGGGTGACGGCAAGAGCCAGGTCACCGGCGGCAAGAAGGGCGATGATACCGAGGCGGCACGGTACATGCTGGCCCCGGGCACCACGCTCTCGGTCGAGGACGGACAGGAGGTGGCCGCCGGCGACATCCTCGCCCGTGCCAGCCGCGAAGCTGCCAAGACGCGCGACATCACCGGCGGTCTGCCGCGCGTTGCCGAGTTGTTCGAGGCGCGTATGCCCAAGGACGTGTCGGTGATCGCCAAGATCAGCGGCCGCGTCGAATTCGTCCGCGACTACAAGGCCAAGCGCAAGATCGCGATTGTCCCGGAAGAGGGTGATTCGGTTGAATACCTGGTCCCCAAGACCAAGGTGATCGACGTGCAGGAAGGCGACTATGTCAAGAAGGGCGATACGCTCATCTCGGGCAGCCCCAACCCGCATGACATCCTCGAGGTCCTGGGCGTCGAGGCACTGGCTGAATACCTGTGCTCGGAAATCCAGGAGGTCTATCGCCTCCAGGGTGTGAAGATCAACGACAAGCACATCGAGGTGATCGTTCGCCAGATGCTGCAGAAGGTCGAGATCACCGATGGCGGCGATACCACGCTGCTGCCGGGCGAGCAGGTCGATCGGACGGAGATGGACGAGTACAACGCCAAGCTGCCCAAGAACGGCGCACCGGCGGCGGGTAACCCCGTGCTGCTCGGCATCACCAAGGCCTCGTTGCAAACCCGGTCGTTCATCTCGGCCGCCTCGTTCCAGGAAACCACCCGCGTGCTGACGCAGGCGGCGGTCGAAGGGAAGAAGGACACGCTGTTCGGTCTGAAGGAAAACGTCATCGTGGGCCGCCTCATCCCCGCCGGTACCGGCGCGGGCATGAACCGCATCCGCGTGACTGCTTCCAGCCGCGACGCCGCGCTGCGCGCTTCGTACCGCAAGCTGCAGGAGCACCTGATCGCTCCCGCAACCGCAGCCGAAGAGCACGAGGCCGAACTGGCCCAGGGCCCCGAAGCGGCGATGGGTGACGATCCGCTGGCAGCAGTCGAGGGCGAGACCCACGGCACCGATGCCGATGCGGGCGAGTACCTGAACCCGGAAGCCGCCGACAATGATGGCGCGGAAGAGACTGTCAAGGACGAGGCCGGCGAAGAATAAGCCGCCCTCTCTCGGCCAACGAAACAACCCCGCCGGAAGCGCTTCCGGCGGGGTTTTTCGTGCCGTCAGGCGTTTTTCTACTGTCCGGTACACAATAGCTTGATCGACTTGGCGAGAGGCCGCGCTAGATGACTGGGCACCGCAACGAAAGGTTCCCCCATGCCCGCCACCGATATCCTGTTCGAACCGTTCACCTCATCCAGGCTGAACCTCAAAAACCGCATCGTGATGGCGCCGATGACGCGCAACATGTCTCCCGATGGTGTGCCGGGCGCGCCCAACGCCGAGTACTATGCGCGCCGCGCCGCTGGTGAGGTGGGCCTGATCTTGTCCGAAGGGACCGTGGTGGACCGCCCCGCCAGCCGCAACCTGCCGCACATTCCGTTCTTCCATGGCGAGGCAGCATTGGCCGGCTGGCAAGGCGTGATCGACGCCGTGCACGCCGCTGGCGGCAAGATGGGCCCGCAACTGTGGCACACCGGCGGCACCAGCGCCGATCCGTCGTACGAACGTCCGGCGCTCGACACCCCCAGCGGGGTAAACAAGCCCGGCGAAGTCGTGGGTAAGCCGATGACCGAGGAGGCCGTCGCCGACACCGTGGCGGCCTTCGCCAAGTCCGCCAGGGCAGCGCGCGATCTCGGCTTCGACACGCTCGAACTGCACGGCGCGCACGGCTATCTTATCGACCAGTTCTTCTGGCCCGAGACCAACCAGCGGACCGACAAGTGGGGCGGCGCTACCATCGGCGAGCGCAGCCGCTTTGCCGCCGAAGTGGTCGCTGCGGTCCGCGCCGAGGTGGGGTCGGACTTCCCGATCCTGCTGCGGCTCAGCCAATGGAAGCAGCAGGACTATGCCACGCGGCTGGCCACTACACCCGCCGAAATGGAAGCATGGCTGCAACCGCTCGCCGAGGCCGGGGTGGACCTGTTCCATTGCTCGCAGCGCCGTTTCTGGGAGCCCGAGTTTCCCGAAGTCGACGGCGAGCAGGGGTTGAACTTCGCCGGCTGGGCCAAGAAGATCACCGGCCTGCCGACGATCAGCGTTGGCTCGGTCGGCTTGGCGGACGACTTCTTCGGCGCCTTCGGCGGTCAATCCTCGGCGGTCTCCGGGCTGGAGCCGCTGATCGAGCGGATGGAGCGCGGCGAGTTCGACCTGATCGCCGTCGGCCGCGTGCTGCTGTCCGACCCGCAGTGGGCCGCCAAGGTCCGGCAGGGCCGCGTGGGCGAACTGGCGGAATTCAATCCGGCGGCGATGGCCGAACTGGTCTAACCGACCCCGCACGACTTGGCATGGCGCGGCAGGGAGGCTACCTGCCGCGCATGACCACCACCCGTTTCGCCCCCTCGCCCACCGGCAACCTGCACGTTGGCAACATCCGCACGGCACTGCACAACTGGATGCTGGCGAAGAAGGCGGGGGGACGCTTCCTGCTGCGGATCGACGATACCGATGCGGCGCGCAGCCGTGAGGAGTACGTCGATGGCATTCGGGCCGATCTCGCCTGGCTGGGCCTCGTGCCCGATGGCGAGGAGCGGCAATCGGCGCGACTGACGATCTATCAGCAGGCATTCGAGCGGCTGCAGGCGGCGGGCCGGGTCTATCCGTGCTGGGAGACGTCGCAGGAACTGGACCTGAAGCGCAAGGTCGCGCTGGGCCGAGGGCTTCCGCCGATCTATGACCGCGCGGCGCTGGCCTTGAGCGAGGACGACAAGGCCGCGCGGATCGCTGCCGGGGACTTGCCGCACTTCCGCTTCCTGCTCGACCATCAGGAACCGATCACGTGGCGCGACGGGGTGCGCGGCGAGCAGAAATTCGACGCTGCGGCGATGAGCGATCCGGTGGTGCGGCGGGCCGACGGGTCGTGGCTATACATGCTCCCGAGCGTGATCGACGACATCGACATGGGCGTAACGCAAGTGCTGCGCGGCGAGGACCACGTTTCCAACACAGCCACGCAAATACAAATGTTTACCGCACTCAATGCTGCACCTCCGGCGTTTGCTCACGAGGCGCTGCTGGTGGGCAGCGAGGGCAAGCTGTCGAAGCGGCTCGGCTCGCTCGGCTGCGACGCGTTTCGCGAGCGGGGGATCGAGCCCGAGGCGCTGCTCGCACTGCTGGCGCGGCTGGGGACCGCGCAGCCGGTCGAGCCGATCGCCGATGTCGCCGAGCTGGTCGCCAGCTTCGATCTCGCCACGTTCGGCCGCGCGCCCGCGCGGTTCGACGAGGACGAACTGGCGCGGCTCAACACCGCCATCATCCACCACCTGCCCTATGCACGCGTGGCCGAGTACCTGTCCGAGGGGATGGACGAGGCGGCATGGCTGGCGATCCGGCCCAACCTTGCCGTGGTGGCCGATGCGGCGGACTGGTGGCAAGTGGTCAAGGGCCCGGTCACGCCGCCTCCGTTCTCGCCCGAGGATCGCGCCTACCTGCAAGCCGCTGCCGCCACACTGGCGCTGGTGGGGGCAGATTGGCCTGCGCTGACGGGCGCCCTGAAGGCCGCGACCGGCCGCACGGGCAAGGCGCTGTTCCTGCCGCTGCGCCAAGCGCTGACCGGGCGCGACCACGGCCCCGATATGGGAGCGCTGCTGCCGTTGATCGGCGCGGACCTCGCCGCCGCCCGGTTGCGTTCCGTGGGCTGACCACGAGGCAGCAATCCGTCGCTCCCGCACCTCGCTTCATCGACGCGAGCATAAACCCGCTTGATTGTGCGCTGCACCACGGCCATAGGCCCTGCGTGATGTAATCACATATCATAGTTTATTGCCATACTATCGGGGTGCTCCAATCCATGCTCGCTTTCCGCATGAGCCATCTTCTGTCTGCCATCGCCTTGGTCGCATCCATGATTGCGCCGGGCCTGCTCGCCTCAACCGCGCAGGCGCAAGACGCGCCGCCGCCCGCCGAAGCGAACACGCGCGGCAATCCCGACAGCGATGACCTGCATGACTTCATCGTCGTCACCGCCGCCGGAATCGACCGGCTCGACGTGCTCGCGGGCACTTCGGTGCTCGAGGGCAGCGAACTTCTGCGCAACCAGTCGGGCCAGATTGGCGAGGTGCTGGCCGACCTGCCCGGCGTCTCGGCCTCGGGCTTCGCGCCCGGTGTCTCGCGCCCCGTCCTCCGCGGCTTCGGCGGCGAGCGGGTGCGGGTCCTGACCGACGGCGTGGGCGCCATCGACGCATCCAGCGCGTCGGACGATCACGCGGTTACCGTCGATCCGCTGATCGCCAGCCGCATCGAGGTGCTGCGCGGGCCGGCCGTGCTGCTTTACGGCAGCCAGGCCATCGGCGGCGCAATCAATGTGATTACCAAGCGCATCCCGCCGAGCGTGCCCGATGAAGACCTGCACGTCGATGCGCTGGCCGCAGTCGACAGCGCCAGCAACCTGACCGAAGGCGGCCTGTCGCTCGACGTGCCGCTAGCGGACAACGTGGCGTTCCACATGGACGGCTCGTACCGCAACACCGACGACCTGCGCATCCCCGGGTTCGCCGCCTCACCGGCCTTGCGCGCCGACATGCTCGCCGCTGCCGACGAGGAAGAGGACGACGGCAATATCGACCACGCCGAGGAACTGCGCGCGGGCGCGGCGGTCTCCGGCCGCCTGCCCAACAGCTGGACCGAAACGTTCAGCCTGGGCGCTGGCCTCGCCGCGTTCTCGGGCGAGAACAATTTCGGCATGTCGGTCGACTACTACGACACCGCTTATGGCATCCCCGGCCTCCCCGGCGTGGGCGAGGAGGACGTCTCGATTGGCCTCAAGCGCTTCCGCGTCGACGCGCGCGGCGCGCTCGACCTCGGCGACGGATTGTTCGACAAGGCGCAGGCGCGCTTCGGCTATTCGGACTATACCCACACCGAATTCGAGGGCGCCGAAACCGGCACCGTCTTCGATGTAGAAGGCTTCGAGGGGCGGCTGGAACTGATCCAGTCGCTTCGCGGAATCTGGCGCGGGTCGCTGGGCGGGCAGGTCTCGCACACAAATTTCCAGGCGTTGGGTGAGGAAGCCTTCATTCCCGCCAATTCAACCGACAATGTGGCGCTGTTCGCGCTGCAGGAACTGGACCTCGATCCGGTCGAGGTTGAGTTCGGCGGACGCTGGGAACACATTGCCGTCGACGCGACGCGATCGCTCGGCCTGAAACGGACCTTCGACAGCCTGTCCGGCGCGGTCGGTGCCTCCACGGGCGTGATCGGAACCACCAGCGACGATCTGCGCCTCGGCATCAATCTCAGCCGCGCCGAACGCGCCCCCACCGCGCAGGAGCTGTTCGCCGACGGACCGCACGTGGCAACGCAGCAATTCGAAATAGGCAGCGCGGACCTCGCCACCGAACGCTCATGGGGCGCCGAGGCTTACTTGCGCGGCAACGTGGGCCAGGTGTCATTGTCCGCCAGCGTCTATCGCAACTGGTTCGACGGTTTCATCTTCCTCGCCGATACCGGGCTTGAAGAGGACGGCCTGGAAGTGTTCGCATTCCGCCAGCAGGGCGCCGACCAGTTCGGCGTCGAGGGTCAGCTGTCGGTTCCGCTGCTGGGCAGCGGAGCGTTCGACCTCAAGGGCGAATTGCGCGGCGACTATGTCCGCGCCACCCTGGCCGATGGCTCGCCCGTGCCGCGCATTCCCCCGGTTAGCCTGCAAGCGGCGCTGGAGGCCCAGGTCGACCATTTCGATGCCCGCGCCGAAGTGCAGTGGACCGCCGCGCAGAACCGCCTGTCGGCGCTGGAAACGACCACGCCGAGCTACACCTTTGTCAACCTGTCGCTCGCCTGGCATCCACTGGAAGGCAGCGACAACGTGACCCTGCTGCTGCAGGCGGACAACGTGTTCGACGTGGAGGCGCGCAACCACACCAGCTTCACCAAGGAGTTCGTGCCAATGGCCGGACGCAACTTCAAGCTGACCGCGCGGGCCAGTTTCTAGCAACGAGCGGGGTGACGATCAAAGCCGCGGCAGCGTCACCCCGCGCTGGCCCATGTATTTGCCCGCGCGGTCGGCATAGGTCGTCTCGCACGGCTCGTTGCCCAGCAGGAACAGGAACTGGCACGCGCCTTCGTTGGCATAGATCTTGGCCGGCAGCGGGGTGGTGTTGGAGAACTCCAGCGTCACGTGGCCTTCCCAGCCCGGCTCAAGCGGGGTGACGTTGACGATGATCCCGCAGCGGGCATAAGTGCTCTTGCCCAGGCAGATCACCAGCACGTCCTTGGGCACGCGGAAATATTCCACAGTGCGCGCCAGCGCGAAGCTGTTGGGCGGGATCACGCAGACATCGGTCTCGCGGTCGACAAAGCTGTCCGGATCGAACTGCTTGGGATCGACCACCGACGAGTTGACGTTGGTGAAGATCTTGAACTCGGGCGCGACCCGCGCGTCATAGCCATAGCTCGACAGCCCGTAGGAGATACACCCGTCGCGCCGCTGGGCCTCGACGAAGGGTTCGATCATCCCCTCGTTGAGCGCCTTGTCGCGAATCCATTTGTCGCTGAGAATTGCCATGCGGCAGACCGTTCCCCGATTGCCCGCTGCGCGGCAAGAGCGCTTCGTGTTTATCCCCTATTCGGGCACCCAATCGTAGCGATAGGCATCGCCATCGGCGCGCACCTTGCCCGCGCTGGTCTTGCGGAAGTGGGCGGGGAAACACAGCAGTTGTTCCTCCACCGCCTCGCGCATCACCCGCTGCCGGGTGGCGCTGGCCATCGCCGGATCGGCATCGAAGGCAAACGGCAGATCGGGCCGGATCAGCTGCACCGGGTGGTGGATCACGTCGCCCCAGAAGATCGCCCCATCGCCGTCCGCGCGCGCCCGGATGGTGCAGCAGCCGGGCGAGTGGCCGAAGGCGGGTTCCAGCCACACGCCGTCGCCGATCTCGCGGTGCGCCACATGGTCCTCGTCGACGATGATCCCCTGGCCCGCCTCCATCACCGGCACAATCGAATCGACAAAACTCTCGTGATGCGCTTCCTCGCCTGCGGGGCTGCTCTGGAAATAGGCATAGTCGCGGCGGCCGAACAGGTACTTCGCCTGGGGAAAGGTGGGCACCCACTTGCCGTTTTCCAGCCGGGTGTTCCAGCCGACGTGGTCGAAATGCAGGTGCGTGCACATCACCAGGTCGATGTCACCCGGATCGAACCCGGCGCGCTTGAGGTTGCCGAGGTAGTCGGTGTTCAGCTGGTGGACGGCGGGGACCAGGCGGTTCTTGTGGTTGCCGTCGCAGGTGTCGATCAGGATGGTCTGCCCGTCGACCTCGATCACGAACGAATGGACCGAAAAAGTCATCTGCGCCGTCGCCGGATCGGGCGTGATCTCGTCATCACCCGGGGCGTACCAGCGCATCAGGCGCTCAAGGTCGGCCGCCGTCACGCCCGGCAGGTTCATGTCCATTGGCGTGGGCGAATCCATCTCGTGGACCTTGTGGACGGTCATCCGCCCCAGCGTGATCGGCTGCATTGTGTACTCTCCCGTTTGGGCGGGAGACTATCGGGCGTCAGTCATTCAGGCAATTGATGCCGTCGCGCACCCGCGCTTCCGCCTCCTCACGCGGCAGGCCGGGGGGGATCGGCTCACCGAAATGGATGGTGATCGTACCACGCCGCTTCCATCGGCGATGGTACAGCGGCCCGCTGTTCACCGCCACCGGCACCACTGGCAGGCCAAGCAGCTTGTACAGCGCGGCAAATCCCGCCTGCAGTTCGGGCCGGGTGCCGTGGGCCACGCGGGTGCCTTCGGGGAAGATCGCGATCGGGCGACCGGCGGCGAGCACGGGGCGCACTTCGCGCAGCATCTGGCGCAAGGCCGATGCGCCTTGGTCTCGCGCCACCGAGATATTGCCATAGACGCGGCTGGCGTGGCCAAATGCGGGAATGTCCGACAGCTCCTGCTTGGCGAAAGTGGCGGGGAAATCGAACAGCCACGGCATGGCGATCGCCTCGAAGAAGCTCTCGTGCTTGAGCGCATAGAACGCCTGCATGGCTGGCCGCGTGCCAGTGATGCGAATCTCGATGCCCAGGATGCACCGCACGCACCAGCTATGCCAGCCCGACCACCGGTCGCAGAACCAGCGCATCCGCGTGGGCGCGACATAGGCGGCGGCCACGGCTGCCAGCACCCAGAACACCGATCCGCCATAGAAGGCGACATAGAACAGCAGGCTACGCGGCACGGACATGAAAATGACGGGTCCTAAACGAGGCTCAGCAGCCAGGCGGCCAGCAGCTTGTGATATTCCAGTGCCAGCGTGAAGAAGCTGGGCTCGGTCGGCACGGCATCGCGCAACACGGTAATGCTGGCGGGCAGGCGGCTGCCCAGTTCCACCGCGGTGCGCCGCATGTGCCAGTCAGAAGTGACCAATCGCAAGGAGGTGAAACGGTTCCGCGCCATCCACTCGGCCGTCTCGCGGGCATTGCCGCGGGTATCGAGCGCGGAAAAGCCGAGCGTGATGCAGCAATCCATCAGCGGCCGCTCGACGCCGTATTCGGCCATGAATTCTCCCGGCCGCACCTCAACATCGACCCCGGTGACGAGCATCTTCTCCGCCGCGCCGCCGCGCAGCAGGGCCAGGCCGTGCGGGATGCGCCCGCCGCTGCCGGTGGGCACCACGATGGCATCGGTATGCGCGTTGGCGGCAGGCTGCGGCAGCGAGACGGCAAACCACACGAAGCCAAGCGCCCAGGCGATCACCAGCAGGGAGAGGATGCGCTTGATCATCGCGGGAGGCCTTACAGCATCCGCCGCAGCGCGGCGATAACCGTGAGCCGCGCGGTCAACGTGGCCAGGATCACGCCCACCAGCGGCACGGCGGCAATCGCCAGCCAGTCGAGCAGCCCGAGCCCGCCGCCCGCCACCAGCCCCGATCCCAGCGCGGCGAACTGGCGGCCCAGCAGCATGATCGCGGCCATCCCCGCCAGCAGGCCGGCAGCGCCTCCCGCCAAGGCATCGAGCGCGATCGAGCGCTGGAAGATGCTGGCGATCTGCCCGTCGGTGCCGCCCAGGTGGTGTATCACGTCGATCGTGTCGCGATTGGCCCCCAGCGCACTGCGCGCCGCCAGCCACACGGCGGCGGCACTGGTCGCGGCCAGCAGCACCACCAGCCCCAGCGCCAACAGGCGCAGCGAGGCGATGGTCTCGAACACCGGCCCCAGCCAGCCCGCCTGCGCATCGACGCGCGCCGACGGGGCCACGCGGGCGAGATCGGCGCGCAAGTCGGTAATGCGCGCGGCGGTAACCTCGCCGCGCAGACGCACGTCGATCAGCGCGGGCGTGGGGATCGCGCCAGCATCGCTTGCCGCCTCGCCCAGCCACGGTTCGAGCAGTGCGGCGAGTTCCGCGTCGCTGACCCGGCGCACGCTGGCCACATCGTCGCGGTTGCCCAGTTCGGCCAGCGCCCGCTCTGCCTCGCGGTCGCGCGTCGCGGGCACGGCCTCGACCACCTGCACGGTGACCCCGCCGGCGATCTCGTCACGCGCGTTAGCGGCCAGGTTGGCCAGCGCCAGCCCGGCGGCGACTGCGATCACCGTCAGCGCGATCATGATGGCGATGACCCACGGCATCGGTCCGGACAGCCGTGCTTGCGGCAGAATGCGCGCAGCGGCGGCACCCAGCGCGGCGGCGCTTTTGCGGGTGGGCAGGTGCTTGATCATGGCGTTGTCATCATTGAGCCGCCATCACTGGGCCGCCACCACGGGCCGGCGGGGCGGATAGCGCAGCGCGCCCGTCGGATCGCTCAACCGTCCCTTGTCGAGCCGCATGATCAGCGATTCGGGCACCTTGCGCAGCAGATGGACGTCGTGCGTTGCCACCACCACCGTGGTGCCGAGCCGGTTGAGCGCCTCGAACAAGCGCAGCAGGCGCAGCGCCATGTCGGGATCGACGTTGCCGGTCGGCTCGTCCGCGACCAGCACTTCGGGGCGCGAAATCACCGCGCGGGCAATCGCCACGCGCTGCTGCTCGCCGCCCGACAGCGTCTCGGGCCGGGCCTCGGCGCGCTGGTCCAGCCCGACCCATTCGAGCATGTCGAGCACGTGGGTGCGGATCTCGTCCTCCTCGACCATGCCCGAAATGCGCAGCGGCAGCGCCACGTTGTCAAACGCCGAGAGGTGCGGCACGAGCCGAAAGTCCTGGAACACCGTGCCGATCCGGCGGCGGAACTCGGGCAGGCGTCCGCGCGGCAGGGTGATCACGTCGTGCCCGAACATCGAGATCATGCCCCGGCTGGGGCGCTGGGCGAGGTACAACAGCTTGAGCAGGCTGGTCTTGCCCGCGCCGCTGGCGCCGGTGAGGAAGTAGAAACTGCCGGGGTAAAGCGTGAAGGTCACGTCGCTCAACACCTCGCGATCGGTCCCATAGCGCAGCCCGACGTTGTCGAACCGCACGATTCCGCTTTCGACTGCGCTGGCGTCCCCGATCATGCCGCCGCGCTGCATTCCGCAGGAGAAGGGGCCGGTGCAGCGCTCGGCCATGGACGGTTCGCAGGTGTCATGCGTGGCCTATAGCCGTTGTTCGATGTGGAAAAAAGCCACGGACCGCCGCAACCATCTTGCTCCACAGCTTGTTGCTTGCGGCGGTGTCCCGTAGGGTCGTGCAACCAGCATGATCATCCAATGTCCTGCCTGCGCCACGCGATATGCAGTGCCCGATAGCGCCATCGGCACCGAAGGCCGCACCGTGCGCTGCGCCAAGTGTCGTCATTCATGGTTCCAGGACGGCCCGGCGCTGGCAATGGCGGAGACGCGGGAAACGGCTGATTCGGGGCCGGTAAGCGCCCCACCACCGACTGCCCCGCCGCCGACCTCCCCACCGCCAGTAGCGCCGCCACCTCCGCCACCCGCACCGCCGCCGCGCGTCCATTCGGCGCCGGTCGACGACCCCGACATGCCCGCGATTCCGCCGCGCATGACCGAGCGGATGGCTCCCGCCGTGCCCGATGAAACGGGCCCCTCGGCGTTCGAGCCTGCGCCGCCGTTCCGCCCGCGCCGCAACTGGCTGAAGGTATGGACCTACGCGGCAGTGATCTTCGCGCTGTTCTCTGCGGCGATCATCTTTGCCGTATCCTACTGGGGCCTGCCCGACTGGGTGCCCGTCTCGCGCCCCGATTTTGCCGTCGCCGAGCCCGACCTGCAGCTCGATTTCCCGCCCGACCAGCAGGCCAAGCGGACGATTTCGGGGATCGAGATCTTCGAGGTCAACGGCACCATCACCAATATCGGCAGCACCGCGCACGGCCTGCCGTCGATCCTGGTGGTGCTGCGCGACGCGCGGGGGCGCAACGTGTGGAGCAAGGAAATCGTCCCCGCCAAGGCCAGCCTGGGACCGGGCGAGAGCCTCAACGTCAACCAGGTGTTCACCGATCAGGTGCCGCGCGCTGCCCGGATGGCGGAATTCGGCTGGAAGCAGCAGTAAGGCCAGGCGTGGGTCTGGGGCGATAAGCGCGCTTGCAGGGGCGGGGGGTCTTTGCTAGTGGCCCGCTCCTACCTGCCGGGGGCCGCACGTCTGCCCTTTGCGATTTGCGGTCGTGGCGGAACTGGTAGACGCGCAACGTTGAGGTCGTTGTGGGCGAAAGCCCGTGGAAGTTCGAGTCTTCTCGGCCGCACCAAACAGTCAGCCAAGCAGACATGATTTTGCCTTCGGGCACCGCGCGTCTCGAAAGTGACGCAGTTCTGCGGGGTTTTGGGGGGCAGACCTCCCAGCCGTGGGTGAGAGATACTTTTCCGACGACCTGAAGACTCTCCACATCAGGGCGATTCTCTGTCTGGAAGTTGCTCGCCCACGCACCTTCCGACGGCTCGCGGGTTGGGCTCAGACTGGGAAGCCGAGCAATGCCTCTTGGGCAGCCCAATCTAGGGGCACCTCTGTCTCGAGAAGCAAGGTGCGATTGATCGGGCCCGGCTGGGTCCCGGCCAAAATGGATTCAATGATCTGCGGACTCAGCCAGCTTACGCGGACCATCTTGGCCAGCTGCTTGCGGCAGCGACTCTCCTTGATTGCGATCTGATTGATACTGAGGTCTGGGTTGCTGAACACCAGCTTCCTGGCCTCGAATGCGTCTGCAATCAGCTGAACCAACTTGATGTCCGGCCCCTTGCCTTTGTGCTCCGCATCGATCCTGAGCTTGGCCTCGCGCCATGGCTTGCGATCCGGAAGGGGCATGCTCCAAATCACGCTGCAATCACTTTGAATCGCCAGCGCTTTTAGATACAGCGAGACATGGATCTGATCGGCTCGAACGTGCATTGATGCGACCAGACTCCGCACTGCGTCGTCGTGTATGGAATGAAGCGCGAGCTGACGGGCTAGGGTCCGAGATGCGGCGAACATGTTGCGAAGTTGCCCGGCCCCTTCGCACTTTGAAAGCCGACGAAGCGCGTGCTCATCTTCGAGCAATGCCGTGAGCTGAACGATGAGATGCCGCTCAACCTGTCCCTGCACGAACCGGGTAGCGCGCGGGTCGTTGGGCCGCGCGAGATCTTTGCGGGTCTCGTAATATGCATACCGCCGACTGCGCTTGGTAGCGTAGGTCGGAACCATCGGTCGCCCGTGCGGATCGGTGAACAATCCTCGCAGCATCGCTTGCTGCGGGTCGTTCTTTGGCCGCTTCCTTGGCGGCGCCTTCTCGGCGAGCTGGGCCTGCACGGCATCCCACAAGTCCTGATCGACGATGGCTTCGTGCTCGCCATCGTAAACCTGGTCCCGGTGCACGATTTTGCCGCGATAGACAGGATTCTTGAGCAGGTAGAACAGGCTGCCACGGCGGAAGGGGATCCCACCCCTGTGCGGACCGCTGGTTCGGTTCTGTACCTTCGTGAGGATCCCTTCGCGATGCAGGGCCGCGAGCAATAGCGGAGCAGTCCGGAGCTCGAGGTATCGCCGCATGATCGTGCGCACCCGCTCGGCCTCGTCGGGCACAGGAACCAATTTGCGATCGATAACCTCATAGCCCAGCGGTACCGGGCCGCCCATCCACATGCCCTTCTTCTTGGAGGCAGCGATCTTGTCGCGAATACGTTCGCCGGTGACCTCGCGTTCGAACTGGGCAAACGACAGCAAGACATTGAGCGTAAGCCGTCCCATGCTGGTGGTGGTGTTGAACGCCTGCGTTACCGATACGAAGCTGGCTTGTTTGGCATCTAGCTGCTCTACGATCTTGGCGAAATCGGCCAGGCTACGGGTCAGGCGGTCGACCTTGTATACGACGATGACATCAACCTGGCCCGCCTCGATGTCAGCGAGCAGTGCCTTGAGGCCGGGGCGATCCATGCTTCCGCCTGAGAACCCGCCATCGTCATAGTGGTTTGGTACCAACGACCATCCTTCGTGGCGCTGGCTTAGGATGTACGCCTCACAGGC
Source organism: Alteraurantiacibacter sp. (assembly GCA_039927835.1). Lineage (GTDB taxonomy): Bacteria > Pseudomonadota > Alphaproteobacteria > Sphingomonadales > Sphingomonadaceae > Alteraurantiacibacter. The sequence goes on along the minus strand of JBDSUF010000001.1, from coordinate 793 downwards.
TTCGCGCTGGGCATCGAGGCTGTTGAACTCCTGCTCTAGTCCGTCCTCGGTAGACTTGCGGGTGTAGACCGCGCAGCGCATCGGCTTCACTTCTTCGCTTCCGAGAGCCCAAAGAACCGTGGCCCGTTCCAGTGCAAGACGGTTACGGTATGGCCCACACCGTGCCAGTCGCGGACCAGCCGGGTTCCAATGGTAAGTTTGCGAGGGGGCGGGCCCTTGCGTTCCCCGTTCTTGGGCTGCGCAGCCAGCTGGCGCAGCAGTGCTCTGGTCGATCGGCTTGCTCCGCCGAGCCTTTGCTCCTGCAATCGATAGGCAATACCCAGTCTCAGCAGCTCGGGCGACAGGTTGGGAGTGGGCGCGGCATAGCGCCGCGCCCACTCCGTTTTCAGCTCATCGGTTGTCATGTCTGCGAGCCGGTCGACGGTAACGTAGGCGCGTCGTCCCATCAGCCTGCCGCAGCGCGGTATACGCGCTCCTCTCCCTCTGCCTTCTCGCTCGATATTTCATGGCCCTTCTTCTTCAGGCCAGTCAGCGCCGCCCGCGTGGTGTGCGCCAGCCAACCGGTTGCCGACACGATCTGCGCGAGTGTGGCACCCTCAGGTCGCTGGAGCATTTGCAGCACTAGGCTGGACTTGCTTGACGGTTTGGCGGGCTTCGGTTCAACCTTGGCAGTGGGCGTGGAGACTGGGACCTCACCTGCTCTTGCCGATTTTGGCTCGCGTGCCATCCGGCGAGGGCGCTTCGTGGCTGGCTTGTTGTCAAGGGTATCGATCATTGGGTGGTACTCCATGGC